>CP018628.1:3600000-4200000 GCA_002271215.1 Lelliottia jeotgali
TTGCTGCGCGTCTGGCAGTTTGGTTCGGCGATGGTTATCTTCCTGGCCGCACTGCAAAACGTACCGCAGTCTCAGTATGAAGCAGCGATGATCGACGGCGCTTCTAAATGGCAGATGTTCATGAAAGTGACCGTGCCGCTGATTACGCCGGTGATCTTCTTTAACTTCATTATGCAGACCACCCAGGCGTTCCAGGAATTTACCGGACCGTACGTGATAACGGGCGGTGGACCAACCTACTCGACCTATCTGTTCTCGCTCTACATCTACGACACCGCCTTCAAATACTTTGATATGGGCTATGGCGCGGCACTGGCCTGGGTCTTGTTCCTGGTCGTCGCGGTCTTTGCCGCCATCGCCTTTAAGTCTTCGAAATACTGGGTGTTCTACTCCGCCGATAAGGGAGGCAAAAATGGCTGATATTCAGGAACTCTCCACGGCGAGAAGCATCGCGGAACGCGAGGTGGCTCGCACGCTGCGCAAAGAGAAGATCAACGCCAGCATTCGCTATGTGATCCTGCTGTTCGTTGGCCTGCTGATGCTCTATCCGCTGGTGTGGATGTTCTCGGCGTCGTTCAAACCGAACCACGAAATCTTCACCACCCTGAGCCTGTGGCCCGCACACGCCACCTGGGACGGCTTCATTAACGGCTGGAAAACCGGCACCGAATACAATTTCGGTCATTACATGCTGAACACTTTTAAGTATGTGATTCCGAAAGTGATTCTGACCATTATCTCCTCCACCATCGTGGCGTACGGCTTTGCTCGCTTCGAGATCCCGTGGAAGAAATTCTGGTTCGCCACGCTCATCACCACCATGCTGCTGCCGAGCACAGTCCTGCTGATCCCGCAGTACCTGATGTTCCGCGAAATGGGCATGTTGAACAGCTATATGCCGCTGTACCTGCCGCTGGCGTTTGCTACTCAGGGGTTCTTCGTCTTCATGCTGATTCAGTTCCTGCGCGGTGTTCCGCGTGACATGGAAGAAGCCGCGCAGATCGACGGTTGTAACTCGATTCAGGTGCTGTGGTACGTGGTGGTGCCGATTCTGAAACCGGCCATTATCTCCGTCGCTCTGTTCCAGTTTATGTGGTCAATGAACGACTTTATCGGGCCGCTGATTTATGTCTACAGCGTGGATAAATACCCGATTGCACTGGCTCTGAAAATGTCCATCGACGTCACCGAAGGTGCACCGTGGAACGAAATTCTGGCAATGGCGAGCATCTCCATTCTGCCATCCATCATTGTCTTCTTCCTGGCACAGCGCTACTTCGTACAGGGCGTAACCAGCAGCGGAATTAAAGGTTAAGAGGGAAATATCATGGCTGAAGTTATTTTCAACAAACTGGAAAAGGTCTACTCCAACGGCTTCAAAGCGGTACATGCTATCGACCTGAAAATCGCTGAAGGGGAATTCATGGTGATCGTCGGGCCATCCGGCTGCGCCAAATCCACCACCCTGCGTATGCTCGCAGGACTGGAAACCATCAGCGGCGGCGAAGTGCGTATCGGCGAGAAGATCGTCAACAATCTCGCGCCAAAAGAGCGTGGAATTGCGATGGTGTTCCAGAACTATGCGCTCTACCCGCACATGACCGTGCGTGAAAACCTGGCCTTCGGCCTGAAGCTGAGCAAGATGCCGAAAGACCAGATTGAAGCACAGGTAAATGAAGCGGCGAAAATCCTTGAGCTTGATGAGCTGCTCGACCGTCTGCCGCGCCAGCTCTCCGGTGGTCAGGCTCAGCGTGTGGCTGTCGGTCGCGCGATTGTGAAAAAGCCCGACGTGTTCCTGTTCGATGAACCGCTCTCTAACCTTGATGCAAAGCTGCGCGCCTCGATGCGCATCCGTATTTCGGACCTGCATAAGCAGCTGAAAAAATCCGGTAAACCGGCAACCACTGTCTACGTGACGCACGATCAGACGGAAGCGATGACTATGGGCGACCGCATCTGCGTGATGAAACTCGGCCACATCATGCAGGTGGATACCCCGGACAACCTGTATCACAAACCGAAAAACATGTTCGTGGCGGGCTTTATCGGCGCGCCAGAGATGAATATTCGCGCCACCAAACTGGTCGATCAGCAGGGCCGCCTGGCACTGAGCATCGGCAATGAAACCATGCCGTTAAGCGAAACGCTGCACGACAAAGTGATCGGCCATCAGGCGCAAGACACTTTCTACGGCATTCGCCCTGAATTTGTGTCGGTATCCGATGAGCCATTCGCCGAAGGCAGCTGCAGCGGTGAACTGGTACGTGTGGAAAATATGGGACACGAGTTCTTCATGTACCTGAAGGTGTCAGATTACGAACTGACGGCCCGCATTCCTTCCGATGAAGCTAAGCCCATGATTGATAAAGGCCTTCATCGTAAGGTGTATTTTAAGTTTGATATGAATAAGTGCCACATTTTTGACGCAAAAACTGAACTGAACATCTCAATCTAACTGGAGTTTATAAGAATGAAAAAAGTGCTTTTAAGCGCAGCAATCTCCGCTACCCTGGGTCTTACTGCTTTGCCATCGATGGCGCAAGATGTTGATTTACGTATGTCCTGGTGGGGTGGTAATGGCCGCCATCAGGTCACACTGAAAGCGTTAGAAGAGTTCCACAAACAGAATCCGGACATCACCGTCAAAGCCGAATACACCGGCTGGGACGGCCACCTGTCGCGTCTGACCACCCAGATTGCAGGCGGCACTGAGCCTGACGTGATGCAGACTAACTGGAACTGGCTGCCGATTTTCTCGAAAACCGGCGACGGCTTCTACGATCTGAACAAAATGAAGGATGTGATCGATCTGTCGCAATTCGATGCGAAAGAGCTTCAGTCCACCACGGTTAACGGCAAACTGAACGGTATTCCTATCTCCGTTACCGCGCGCGTATTCTATTTTAACGACGAGACCTGGAAACAAGCGGGCGTTGATTACCCGAAAACCTGGGATGAGTTAAAGGCAGCCGGTAAAGCATTCGAGAGCAAACTGGGTAAACAGTATTATCCAGTGGTTCTGGAACATCAGGACACCCTGGCGTTGCTGAATTCTTACATGATTCAGAAATACAACATTCCAGCGGTGGACGAAAAAGCCAAGAAATTCTCCTACAGCAAAGAGCAGTGGGTGGAATTCTTCCAGACTTACAAAGATCTGGTGGATAGCCACGTGATGCCTGACACCAAATACTATGCGTCCTTCGGCAAGAGCAACATGTACGAAATGAAGCCGTGGATCCAGGGTGAATGGGGCGGCACTTACATGTGGAACTCCACCATCAATAAATATTCCGACAACCTGAAGCCACCAGCAAAACTGGCGCTGGGTAACTACCCAATGCTGCCAGGTGCAACGGATGCGGGCCTGTTCTTTAAACCGGCGCAGATGCTCTCCATCGGTAAATCGAGCAAAAACCCGGAAGCGGCAGCCAAAGTGATTAACTTCCTGCTGAACAGCAAAGAAGGTGTGGATACGTTGGGCCTGGAGCGCGGCGTGCCATTGAGCAAAGTGGCGGTAAAATACCTGACGGAAGACGGCACCATCAAAGAGAACGATCCGGCGGTTGCTGGCCTGCGTCTGGCGCAGTCTCTGCCAGCCAAACTCTCCGTGTCGCCATACTTTGACGATCCACAGATCGTTGCGCAGTTCGGCACCTCTTTGCAATACATCGACTACGGCCAGAAATCCGTGGAAGAGACGGCAACTGACTTCCAGCGTCAGGCTGAACGTATTCTGAAACGCGCGATGCGCTAATCCCTGTGACCGAACCCTACCCTGCTACTTCCGGTGGCAGGGTATTTTTTTATCCGGAGAACACGCTATGAAAGGCAAAATCATCCCGCTAAATTTTCGCACGCGCCAGGACAGTGTAACGGGGCACGAGGTGATACGGATGACGCCCCCGCACATCATTTGTCATCGTAACTACTTCTATCAAAAATGTTTTACCCAGGACGGCAGCAAAATTGTTTTCGGCGGCGCGTTCGAAGGCCACTGGAACTATTACCTGCTGGATATCGAAAAGCAGCAGGCCACCCAGCTCACCGAAGGAGCGGGCGATAACACTTTTGGCGGTTTCTTATCAGATGACGATAAATCGCTGTGGTACGTAAAGAACAACCGTGAACTTCGTTGCGTAAATCTGGAAAACTACGAAGAGCAGATTGTGTATGAAGTGGATGGCAATTGGGTGGCGTACGGCACCTGGGTCGCGAATTCAGATTGCACAAAACTGGTTGGCATCGAAATTAAAAAGAGCGACTGGCAGCCGCTCACCGACTGGGGTAAATTCCGCGCGTTTTACTTTACCCAACCCGAATGCCGCCTGATTAATATCGATCTGCGCACCGGCAAGCAGCAGGTGATTTTGCAGGAGAAACGCTGGCTGGGGCATCCAATCTATCGCCCATTTGACGACAGTACCGTGGCGTTTTGCCACGAAGGCCCACGCGATGCGATCGACGCTCGAATGTGGCTCATCAATCCCGATGGCAGCGGCCTGCGTAAAGTGCGTCAGCACGCGCCGGGTGAGAGTTTTACCCATGAGTTTTGGGTACCGGATGGTTCCGCGCTCTATTACGTCGCGCATAAAGAGAAAGATCCGCAGCGCTATCTTTTCAGCGCCGATCCGCAGACCCTGGATAATCGTCAGTTGATGGCAATCCCGCCCTGTTCGCACCTGATGAGTAACCACGACGGGTCGCTGATTGTCGGCGACGGCGCTCCGCATAATACCGGTGATATCAGCCTGAACGACCCGTTTATCTGGGTGTTTGATATTCGGGCGGGAACGCAAACGGCGATTTGCCAGCACAACTCCAGCTGGAAAGTGCTGGACGGTGACCGCCAGGTGACGCATCCGCATCCATCGTTTTCGCCGGACAATCAATGGGTGCTGTATACGTCGGATTAGGAAGGGATGCCGGCGTTGTATCTGGCGCGGGTTTGAATTTGTGCGGTCTGGAGCCCTCACCCTAACCCTCTCCCTGTACGGTCCGGGGACATCATGAACACTTGTTCGGGGACATGGTAGACACTTACAACTAAGGCATACGAACCCGTTTTTGGAGTCGCTTATGCCCTGGGATGCGAGAGATACCATGTCATTACGTACCGAGTTTGTTCTGTTCGCCTCGCAAGACGGGGCGAACATCCGTTCTCTTTGCCGTCACTACGGCATTTCGCCCGCTACTGGCTACAAGTGGCTCGCCCGCTGGTCTGAACACGGCGCTGCCGGCCTGGCTGACCGCTCCCGCGTGCCTCATCATTCGCCGAACCGCTCATCTGACGCCATCACTGACCTGCTGCGCCTGGCGCATGCCCGTCATGAACGCTGGGGCGCGCGCAAGATTAAGCGCTGGCTCGAAGACCAGGGACACAGGATGCCCGCTTTCAGCACTGTCCATAACCTGATGGCCCGTCACGGCCTGCTGCCGGGCACGACACCGGGCATTCCGGCCACCGGCAGCTTTGAGCATGACGCCCCCAACCGCCTCTGGCAGATGGACTTTAAGGGCCACTTTCCCTTTGGGGGCGGGCGCTGCCATCCACTGACCCTGCTCGACGACCACTCCCGTTTTTCCCTCTGTCTGGCGCACTGCGACGATGAGCGGCGGGAGACCGTGCAGTCACAGCTGATTAACGTGTTCAGGCACTACGGGTTGCCGGAGCGGATGACGATGGACAACGGGGCACCGTGGGGAGACACCACCGGAGTCTGGACGGCACTGGAGTTGTGGCTGATGCGCCAGGGTATCCGGGTGGGCCACTCCCGGCCTTATCACCCGCAGACGCAGGGCAAGCTGGAGCGTTTTCACCGCAGCCTGAAGGCAGAAGTTCTGCAGGGGAAGTGGTTCGCGGACAGGGGTGAGCTGCAGCGTGCCTTTGACCACTGGCGCAACGTCTATAACCTTGAACGGCCGCACACCTCGCTGGATATGGCAGTGCCCGCTTCGCGGTATCAGCCATCAGCGCGGCAGTACAACAGTCACGCTGAACCCCCGGAATACGACGAGGGCGTGATGGTCAGGAAAGTGGATATCAGCGGAAAGCTGAGCCTGAGAGGGGTAACGCTGAAGGCAGGAAAAGCGTTCAGGGGTGAATATGTGGGACTGAAGGAAGGGGCTGAAGATGGCTGTTATGAGGTGTGGTGGTACAGCACGAAAGTGGGGGTGATCGACCTGAAGAAAAAGTCGATCACCATGGGTAAAGGATGTTAAATAGTGTTCACCATGTCCCCGAACACCTGTCTACCATGTCCCCGGACCGTACACTCCCACAGGGAGAGGGAACTGCATTGTGCGGTTTTCACCCTCTCCCACAGGGAGGGGGGACTGCATTGTGCGGTTTTCACCCTCTCCCCTTTTGGGAGAGGGCCGGGGTGAGGGGAAAATATCACACGCCAATATTTCTTAACTTCTCTCCCGCCATCAGCTTGCGCTCAATATGTTCCAGGGTGACGTTTTTAGTTTCAGGAATCAGCCAGAATGTGATGCCGATAAACGCCACATTCAGCACCGTATAGAGCCAGAAAGTTCCCGCCGCGCCGATGGAGTCGAGCAGCGTCAGGAAAGTCGCGCCAATAATCATGTTCGACACCCAGTTGGTGGTGGTCGAACAGGTGATACCAAAATCACGGCACTTCAGGGGCTGAATTTCCGAGCACAAAATCCATACCACCGGCGCGGCACTCATCGCATAGCCCGCGATACACATCATCGTCATGCCGACGGAAAGCCACGAAAGACTGCTGGACGCCGTACCGTTATCGAACTGCATCAGGCAATAGCCGAGGATCAGCGTCCCGAGCGCCATCACGCTAAAGCCAATTTTCAGCGCCGGTTTACGCCCAGCTTTATCGACGGTAAAGACGGCGATAAAGGTAGCAAACATAAAGGTCAGGCCCACCACCAGCGTTGCGATCATCTGCTGCTCGGTGGTGGTAAATCCGGCCATTTTGAAGATGCGCGGCGCGTAATACATGATGATGTTCATCCCGGTAAACTGCTGCATTGCCTGCAACAACATGCCGAGGAACACCGCGCGGCGCACATTGCGATTGGCTTTAAACAGCGACCAGCCGCCCTGCTTCAGCTTCAGGCTTTCACGAATTTCATTGAGTTCTTCGCGGGCTTTTTCCGAGGTGTCTCGCAACATACGCAGCACCTCTTCCGCCTCGACGTGACGTCCTTTTTGCGCCAGCCAGCGCGGGCTATTCGGCAGAAAAATCACCAGCACCATCAACACGACAGCGGGCAATGCCAGCACGCCCAGCATCGCACGCCAGTTGCCGCTGTAGCTGAAATACGTATCCGACAGGAATGCCAGAACGATCCCGAGCGTCACCATCAGCTGATACATGCTAATCATTTTGCCGCGCACGTTTTCGCTCGCCATTTCTGAGAGATAAAGCGGCGCCGTGTAGGATGCAATCCCCACCGCCACACCCAACAGCACGCGGGAAAGCAGCAAGGCTTCGATGCCCGTCGCAAACGCGGAACCGAGCGAACCGGCGACAAACAGGACTGCACCGACCATCAGGCTGTATTTTCGCCCGAGCCGGAACGAGAGCCAGCCGTTGAACAGTGCGCCCAGCGCTGCGCCAAGCATCATGCTGCTCACTACCCATTCTTGCAAACGACTGCTGAGCGTAAAGTGGTCGGTAATAAACGGCAGCGCACCGGCGATCACGCCGATATCCAGCCCAAACAGCAAACCGGCTACCGCAGCTGAAATAGAGACGAACTGGTTCATTCTGCGGGTATCGCGCAGCGCGCGGGGCATAAAGGTAGAGTCATTAATCGAGGTCATAATTTCCTGCCTGAACAGCGAAAGACGTTGTATGAAATTACGAGAAACCCAGAGAAAGTGTCAGGCTGTAAAACGCGAAGTTATGGATTATTTGGCTGGGCAGCAACGTTCTGTGATGGACATTACAATTTCAACTCAGAGTAAATAATCACCATTTATTGTTAATGCGTTAATTTATAAGCCATAAAGTTGTGATGCATATCCATGCTGGCTTTTCACTATGGATTTTATGACTTTATGAATATGGACAAGGCGATTTTGAGCCAAAAAAAACCTCTGCACCAGGCAGAGGTTTCTTCAAAGGGCGTGAATTAACGCGCCAGCCAGCCGCCATCGACCGCAACGGTGTAGCCGTTGATGTAGTCAGATGCCGGAGAAGCCAGGAACACAATCGGCCCCATCAGATCGCTTGGCAGACCCCAGCGACCCGCCGGGATGCGATCCAGAATTTCCGCGCTACGCGCTTCGTCCGCACGCAGCTGCTGGGTGTTGTTGGTCGCCATGTAGCCCGGCGCAATCGCGTTGACGTTGATATTGTGCTTGGCCCACTCGTTCGCCAGCAGACGGGTCACGCCCATCACTGCACTTTTTGATGCAGTGTAAGACGGTACGCGGATGCCGCCCTGGAAGGAGAGCATCGACGCGATATTAATGATCTTGCCGCCGTTACCCTGGGCGATAAAGTGCTTCGCCGCCGCCTGAGACATGAAGAACACGCTCTTAATGTTCAGGTTCATTACGTCGTCCCAGTCGCGCTCGCTGAAGTTGATCGCGTCTTCGCGACGAATCAGACCCGCGTTGTTAACCAGCACATCGATATGACCAAATTCTGCCACAGCGCGGTCCAGCAATTCAGGGATCACATCGATTTTACGCAGGTCAGCGGTCAGGCTCAGGAAGCGACGGCCCAGCGCGGTGACGCGCTCGATGGTTTCAGTAGGTTCAACAATGTTGATCCCGACGATGTCGCAGCCCGCTTCCGCGAGACCCAGCGCCATACCCTGGCCCAGACCGGTGTCACACCCAGTGACGACCGCTACTTTACCCTGCAGAGAAAATGAATCCAGAATCATGTTTGTTCCTTAATCTTTCAGAGCCTGTCACGAACAGGCAGGTTTATGCTCAACTGCCCGCGACTAGCGCAGATCCTTAACAGCGACGTGGTCCATATCATCGAAGACCTGGTTTTCACCGACCATACCCCAAATGAAGGTATAGGCTTTGGTACCAACACCGGAGTGAATGGACCAGCTTGGCGAAATGACCGCCTGCTCGTTTTGCATCACGATATGGCGCGTCTCTTGCGGCTGCCCCATCATGTGAAACACGCAGGCGTCTTCGTCCATATTGAAATAGAAGTACACTTCCATGCGGCGCTCATGGGTATGGCACGGCATGGTGTTCCACAGATTGCCCGGGTCGAGTTCGGTCAGGCCCATGCTGAGCTGGCAGGTTTCCAGTACATCGGGAACGAAGTATTTGTTGATGGTGCGGCGGTTACTGGTGAGATTGTCACCCAGGGTGACCGGCGCGACGTCCGCAGGCGTCACTTTTTTGGTCGGATAAGCGGTATGAGCCGGGGCGCAGTTGTAGTAAAACTTCGCCGGCTTGCTGCTATCAATGCTGGCGAACACCACTTCCTGCGCGCCTTTTCCGACATACAGCGCATCGCGGTGGCCAATTTCAAAACACTGGCCGTCAACCGTAATCGTGCCTGGTCCGCCGATGTTAATCACACCCAGCTCGCGACGCTCCAGGAAATAGCTCACGCCCAACTGTTTGCCCACTTCGCCGCCCACGGAGACGGTTTTGCTGGCTGGCATAATGCCGCCGACGATGATGCGGTCGATGTGGCTGTACACCATGGTGTACTCATCAGCAACAAACACCTTCTCAACTAAAAACTCATCGCGCAGCCCCTGAGTATCCAGTGTTTTAGCGTGCGCGCTGTGGATGCTTTGTCTGACGTCCACATTTACCTCCAGAATTGATCGTGCCCGAGGGCCAGGATATTTAACGAAACAACGTTCCGTTTTCTCGATGGGCACATAGTATCCGCTGCGAAATGGGTTTTCAATTACATTTAAAACGTTGTTTCACTTTTTCTGCATCTTAATGACAGAAGTGTAGTTTGGATCACGATTGTTGAGAGTTGACGCCGCCGCAAAGGGTAAAGAAGAGAAAACAGCGCAGAACATTTATCATAGTAAACAATAAATTATAAAACCTTTAAGTTTTGACAGCAGAGAAAACATTCGCGGTTAAAAATCAAAGATAATCATCACTCCGGACAATTAATCTTACAAAGTGCGCCATCAGTCACACACATTGAAACGATGTTTTGATAATTTATCACTCAGTTTTTAACTTATCTCATCAAGGAGCGCATTATGGCTAAAGGTATGCGGGTCAAGCTGAATTATGACGTCAGCCGCGATCCGGATACAGGCGTGGAAATTACCCGCCTGACCCCACCGGAAGTAACGTGTCACCGTAACTACTTTTATCAGAAGTGCTTCTTTAATGATGGCAGTCACCTGCTCTTTGCTGGGGAGTTCGACGGCAACTGGAACTACTACCTGCTGGATCTGAAAAAAGCCGAAGCGGTGCAGTTGACGGAAGGCGCGGGTGACAACACCTTTGGCGGTTTTCTGTCGCCGGACGATAAGTCCCTCTACTATGTCAAAAACGATCGTACTCTGCTGGAAGTGAATCTCGAGACGCTGGTCGAGCGCGAAGTTTATCGCGTCTCTGACGAATGGGTCGGGTACGGTACATGGGTCGCCAACAGCGATTGCACCAAACTGGTGGGAATTGAAATCGCAAAAAGTGACTGGACGCCGCTGAACGACTGGAAGATTTTCCATGACTTCTTCCATAAAGGGCCGCATTGCCGCCTGCTGCGCGTAGATCTGAAAACCGGCGCAAGCGCGACCATTCATGAAGAGAAAAACTGGCTCGGCCACCCGATTTATCGTCCATTCGACGACAATACCGTCGCCTTCTGCCACGAAGGACCGCACGATCTGGTTGATGCGCGAATGTGGATGGTGAACGAAGACGGTAGTCATGTGCGCAAAGTGAAAGAGCACGCCGAGGGCGAAAGCTGCACACACGAGTTCTGGGTGCCAAACGGCTCCGCACTGGTGTATGTCTCTTATCTTAAAGGCCAACAGGGCCGCACCATTTACAGCTTCAACCCGGATACCGGGATCAACGAAGCGGTGATGCAAATGCCAGCGTGTTCGCATTTGATGAGCAACTTCGACGGCACTCTGTTTGTCGGCGACGGTTCGGGTACGCCGGTGGACGTAAAAGACACCAGCGGGTATACGATCGATAACGATCCTTACCTGTACGCCTTTGATGTGGCGAAAAAAGCGCACTTCCGTATCGCCCGCCATGATACTTCCTGGGCTACTGTGGCAAACAGCCGCCAGGTAACCCATCCGCATCCATCCTTTACCCCGGATGATAAAGCGGTTCTGTTCAGTTCGGATAAAGACGGCAAACCGGCTCTCTATATCGCGAAACTCCCCGAGCAACCTGTAATGTTGCAAGCATGATTTAGTTAGTGTTTCTGTAACTGGCCTTGCCCTCCTCCTGGAGGGCTTTTTTTTGGCGAATTTGACTTGTTTTGTAGGCCCGATAAGCGAAGCGCCATCGGGCGCTTTTGCCGGGCGGCGCTGCGCTTGCACCGGCCTACAAAACAGGTTTGATATGAACGAAAAAAACCGGCTCACAATGGAGCCGGCTTTTTCCCGGAGGTACTGCTTATTATTTTTTAGAAGGAATACGCCACACCTAAACGGAAACGGGTCTGACGCTCGTCGGTATCTTTCACGCCCACGTTGCCCACTTCCACATACGGTGCCCAGTTTTTATCCCATTTGTAGGCCAGTTTGGCATTATATTCGTTGGAATAATCTTTATTATTATTACGAATCATCCCTTCTGAACTCTTCGCATAAACATAATTCAGCTCGGTACGGAAATCACCCATCACCCAGCCTACCCACGCATCGCCACGGTTGACTTTATCGTCATCTTTATTTGAGCTTGATGGGTAGCGGGTATATTCATAACGATAACGGGCGGCGACATAGAAGCCACTGTCGAAGCTATATTGCAAATGAAGATTCGGTTTATAAATGGTACGACTGTCATTACTTTCGATGGTAAAGGCTGGTGTTAACGCAATATTGTCAGTGGCTTTCCAGCGCCAGCTAATCTGGTCTTCATGGCCGTTTCCGACGACATCAGCAAACGGCTGATCCTGTTTATCGCCACCTGATTTCCATTTCGCTTCAACGGAGAACCCTAAGCCATTGGCGAAGCGGTGTGACACGGATACACGGTCGGCGTTAGAGCCGCTGTCGATGTATTCATGACGTAAGTCAACGGTAACAGCCTGAGCTGCAAAAGACGCACCAACGAGAGAAGCAAGGACCAGAGATTTCTTAAACATGCAAAAACCCTCAAGTAAATAAAATGATGTTTCGTTTTTATGAAATTGCATTTTATTTTTTAGCTAACGATATTTTAGTGATCGAGATCGTAATTATTTGTTTCACTTTTTTTGGCAAAGATCGACGTGACACCCATCAACAAACGCAGGGCATTAAAAGGGAATTTCAGGTTTAAGATCACATAAAGAGGGTATTTGATCAGAACACGAAGTTTTTGGATTTAACTGGAGCCTTTAGAATCATCTGATAAGCGTAAAAATAGATTTCAGACAGATACAAAAAAGCCTCCAATAAGGAGGCTTTGTAAAAATGTTATTTTTTGCGGACTATCTTTCGATGGCTAACGCCACGCCTTGCCCGCCGCCAATGCATAGCGTCGCTAATCCTCTGCGCGCGTTACGTTTGGTCATTTCATGCACCAAAGAGACCAAAATACGGCAACCGGATGCACCAATCGGGTGGCCGAGCGCAATCGCGCCGCCGTTGACGTTCACCCGGCTCGGGTCCCATTCCAGCATTTTCCCGACCGAAATCGCCTGCGCAGCAAAGGCTTCATTCACTTCGATCAGATCCACTTCGCTAAGCTGCCAGCCCGCGCGTTCCAGGCAGCGACGCGTAGCATAGACAGGTGCGATCCCCATCAGGGCAGGATCGACTCCAACGCTGGCAAAAGCTTTAATCCGCGCCAGCACCGGAAGATTGAGTTCTTCGGCTTTGCTTTCGCTCATCATCAATACCGCCGCCGCGCCGTCGTTGATCGAGGAAGCGTTACCGGCGGTCACCGATCCCAGCATTTCAAAAGCGGGATTGAGCTTCGCCAGCCCTTCTGCACTGGCGTCGGTGCGCGGCTGTTCATCGGTATCGACAATCAACAGCTCGCCGTTGTTGCGCAGCGTATTCACCGGGACAATTTCATTGCGAAAACGCCCGGAATCGATCGCGGCGCGTGCTTTTTGCTGAGAGCTGAGCGCGTAGGCGTCCTGCAATTCGCGGCTGATGCCATATTCACGCGCCAGATTTTCCGCCGTCACGCCCATATGGTAATCGTTGAACGCATCCCACAGGCCGTCGTGTACCAGACTGTCGAGCAGTTGGCTGTTACCGAGCTGTGCGCCAGTTCGGCTGTCGGTGAGAACGTGCGGCGCGCGGCTCATGTTCTCCTGGCCGCCGGCGATGATCACGTCGGCCTCTCCGCACTGAATCGCCTGCGTCGCCAGATGCAGCGCTTTCAGTCCCGAACCGCAGACGTCGTTGATGGTGATCGCCGAGACCGTATTCGGCAGCCCGCCTTTCAGCGCCGCCTGACGCGCAGGGTTTTGCCCGGCGCCCGCCGTCAGCACCTGGCCGAGGATCACTTCATCTATTTCATGGGCGGCAATTCCACTGCGTTCGACCAGGGCTTTTACGACCACGCTCCCCAGTTCCACCGCCGAGTGGCGTGCCAAAGCCCCCTGAAAACAGCCGATAGCCGTACGCAACGCACCCACTATCACGACATCTTTCATCTCTACCTCTGCGCAAAATGACACCGCTGATAGTAGATGCATTGTTATCAACAATTAACGTAATTGTTTAAAAAAAGTGAGTTTTGTCACAGGATTAACGCGCGTCCTGCAGATACTGTCGCAGCCAGCTTCCGGCGACGCCTGGCGGGCTGCGTTTGTTCCACAGAAGATCGATAGCAACCGAGCGCGGCCAGCCGGGAACGTTGATTTGCACCAGACTTTTGGCGGCGGCGAACTCCTCCACCAGCGCACAGGGCAGTGCACACCAGCCGAAGCCCTGCACCGCCATGCTCAGAAGTAACAGATAGTTGGGCGCGGACCAGATCGGGCCGCGCACGTGGGTGGTCTCGCGTTCCAGATAGGTACTCAGCTGCAGCTCGCGCCAGCCGTGCAGCTCATCGACTTCCACCCTTCCCTGAGCCGCTAACGGATGGTTCGTCGCCACGTAGATTGCCATCTGGGTTTGCATCGGCAGGCGAATCACGCCGATGCCGGTGGGATAAACGTCGCGCGCCTCTGTAAGGCCAATCTGCGCACGCTCTTTTTGCAGCAGATCGATAACGTCCTCTTCCTCCCCAATCAAACATTCAAACTCAGTGTGTGGAAAGCGCTTGTCGAACTGGATCATTAAATCCTCCAGCACGTCAGGGTTGAGCGTGTCAGAAAGGACAAAGGTCAGCCGGGCTTCGGTCTGCGCCGTCAGCGAAACTGCCAGCTCATCCAGACGCGCACTGGCGGCCAGAATCGACTGCACATAACCCAGCACCTGTTCGCCCTGCTCGGTCAAAACCGGCTGCCGCGCGGAGCGGTCAAACAGTGCAAAACCGAGATCGGCTTCCAGATTGGCAATCGCGGTGCTGACGGTGGACTGGCTTTTGCGCAGGCGTCGCGCGGCGGCCGAGAATGAACCGGTCGCGACGGTTTCAACAAATGCAGACAAAGCTTCAGGAGAGTAGCGCATGAAGTATCTATTTTATCGATGGATAGTATCTTTTATATATCACAAATAACGATAAAAATAGGCGCCATCAACGCCCATTCCGGCGAATTCATGAGGTCAGGTTATGCAACACGATGTACACAAACGAAAACTGCCGGAGCGCATCTTCCACGCGGTGTGCTTCGAGGGGATTGCGACGGCGATCCTGGCCCCGACAGCCGCCTGGTTAATGCAGCGTTCGGTGATGGAAATGGGCGGTTTAACCATCATTCTGGCGACGACGGCGATGGTCTGGAACATTATCTATAACTTTGGTTTTGACCGTTTCTGGCCGGTTCACCGCGTCACCCGTACCGCGAAAGTGCGTGCCTTCCATGCTCTGGGCTTTGAATGCGGCTTTATTGTGATCGGGGTGTCGATCGTCTCGGCGTTGCTCGGAGTGACGCTGCTACAGGCATTCACCCTGGAAATAGGTTTCTTCCTGTTCTTCCTGCCGTACACCATGTTCTATAACTGGGCGTACGACACCCTGCGCGAGAAATTTATCAAGCGACGCCAGCAACGACGTGCCCTGGCGAACTGATCCCCCTCTGGCCGGAAGCTTCTTCCGGCCCCTTCCCGCGACGTCAACTGCGCCTTCCATGCATAATTATGGTAAATTACGCTTCTTTTTGTTCGTTTTATAGTTGATACGTTGCTCTAATGTCGAAAATTTGGTCAAAAGAAGAGACTCTCTGGAGTTTCGCCCTCTATGGCACTGCCGTGGGCGCAGGAACGCTGTTCTTGCCCATTCAGCTCGGCTCCGCAGGCGCGATTGTCCTGCTGATTACGGCCCTCGTGGCTTATCCATTAACCTACTGGCCGCACAAAGCGCTGGCCCAGTTTATCCTGTCGTCGAACGCCAAAGGCAGTGAAGGGATCACCAGCGCGGTGACGCACTACTACGGCAAAAAGATCGGCAATCTGATCACCACGCTCTACTTTGTCGCCTTCTTTGTGGTGGTGCTGATTTACGCCGTGGCGATCACCAACTCGATCACTGAACAGCTGGCGAAGCATCTGACTGTCGACACTACCGTGCGCGTGCTGGTGAGTCTCGGCGTGGTGATGGTGCTGAATCTGATCTTCCTGACCGGCCGCCACGTCACTATCAAGGTAATGGGGTTCCTGGTCTTCCCGCTGATCGCCTACTTCCTGTTTGTGTCGCTGTACCTCACCACCAGCTGGCAGCCGTCGCTATTGACCAGCCAGATGGCATTTGATCAGCACACGCTGCACCAGGTATGGATTTCTATTCCAGTGATGGTTTTCGCTTTTAGCCATACGCCGATCATCTCTACGTTTGCCGTCGACAGACGCGAAAAGTACAGCGATGCGGCAATGGGTAAATGCAAAAAAATCATGAAGGTCGCGTACCTGATCATTTGCCTGAGCGTGCTGTTCTTTGTCTTCAGCTGCCTGCTGTCGATTCCGCCGTCGTACATCGTGGCGGCCAAAGAGGAAGGCGTAACGATTCTCTCTGCGCTCTCGATGATGCCGTCCTCCCCCGCCTGGCTGGGTATTTCCGGGATTGCGGTGGCGATTGTGGCAATGTCGAAATCGTTCCTCGGCACCTATTTTGGGGTGATTGAAGGGGCGACGGAGATCGTCAAATCGTCGCTGAATCAGGTGGGCATCAAGAAGAGCCGCGCCTTTAACCGCGCCCTGTCGATCATGGCGGTGTCGTTCATTACGTTTGTGGTGTGCTTTATCAACCCGAACGCAATTTCGATGATTTACGCCATCAGCGGGCCGCTGATCGCCATGATTTTGTTCATCATGCCGACGCTCTCGACCTACCTCATTCCGGCGCTAAAACCGTACCGCTCTTTCGGCAATCTGCTGACGCTGATTGTCGGCGTGCTGTGCGTGTCGGTAATGTTTGTCGGCTAAAAAAACGGTGTTCAGCTCCCTGCTGAACACCGTCCTTCATCAGAAACGAATCTCCCCGCCAAAGACCCAGGTACGACCGCGCGCCGTGGTGGTAACCGAGGACGATCCTTCATTTTCCATGCCGTTCTGGTTCATGCGGTTCAGCGCATCAGCGTAGTTTTTGTCGGTGACGTTTTGCACGCTCAAGCGCAGCTTCACATCATCCGTCAGCTGATATGAACTGTAGAGATCGATAACCGTCGGAATATTCGGCATCTCGTCTTTATTCATGGTGTTGGTGTTTTCATCCGGCCAGGTGCTTAAACGCTTGGTTTTGCCGGTGAATTTAAACAGGCTGCCGACCACCAGCTTTTGATCGAACATGCGCCCGCCAACGTCCAGCGTTGCGTAGCTGTCCGGTAAATCACTCAGGTCGTCATACGAAAAACTGGTGCTGCTGCTGGCAATCGACGTCGGTTGATTGGTGTGCTGCTTGCTCCATGTCAGGTTAACGTAGGCATATCCGATGTCATACCCCGCCTCGATTTCGTACCCGCGCGTCGTCACCGGTGAAGGGGTGTTGACGTAAATATTGGCGTTAAAGCCGCCGGAAGAGTTATCGATATCCTTGCAGCGCGATCCGTCGTAGCAAAGGAAGAAAGACTCGCTGTTAATGTAATCCTTAATCCGCGACTCGTACGCCAGCGCTTTCAGGTGGAACGAATCCTGTTCGCTCAGCAGCCCCTCTTTGTTGAGGTTGAAACCTGCCTGCCAGGTATCGGCCTTTTCCGGTTTCAGGAACGGGTTCATGGATGCTCCCCCCTCATTTGCGAAGAACACCTCCTGCACGTTAGGCGCACGAGACGAACGGCTCCAGCTGACAAATGGCTGCAGCCACGGCGTAACCTGCGCGGAAAGTGTCACTGACGGGTTCAGCGCTTTGTCGTCCAAATCGAGATTCGCTTCGCCCTGCGGGAAACATTTCTCGTTATCCGCGCAGGCCGGTTTGAAACCCTGCACCTGGCTGCGGGTGTAGTTCAAATTCAAATCGAGCTGGTAGATGCTCTTATTTAAGGTTAAACCGGTGTAGAGCGATGCAATCTTTTGCTTACCGGACGGCGAGAACGCGTTGCGGTCAGTTTCGTTATCCTGTTCAAAGCCACGCGTATAGCGGGTGTCCATCAGCTTACCGCCCAAAAGATACTCAACATCAACGCTCGCCCAGGTAAAGCGGCTGGTGTTGCTCACATCTACGGCGTTTGATTTGTTGGTGGTGGAAGCGTTGCTGAAGTTATACAGCGACTCAATCTGATAGTTTTGATTGCCACGACTGGTACTCGCCAGCACGTTGAAATCAATCAGTTCGGACAGCGGCGAATAGTTGTAGCGCAGGTAGTAATCATCGCTGGTGATATCGCGGCGGGTGAAGGTGTTCTGGTAATTACGTCCGGCGAACTCGATATGGTTGTACTGGTCGGGATTGAAATCCACTTTATACAGCTGGGAGCGAGGCTCCTGGCGCATGTAGTTTGTATCTTCCCCCATGAACTCCTTGCTGCTCTGACCACCGCCGTTTTCATAGGTGGCGTAGGTCCGAGTGCCGCTGATCCCCACCAGCGCTCCAAGCATTCCGCCGTTATCAAAGGGATCGGTTTTGCCCGCCACCGCCACCATTCCGGTGCGTCCCAGCCCGTTATCACCGACGGAGAAACGGGATAACACGCCGGTCTGGCGTCCTTCTTTAACCAGATCGTCAATACCAATGGTGCGCATATTGGCGCTACCGGCCAGGGCATTGACTCCTTGCGAACCCGCACTGCTGCCGCGCGACACATCCACTTCTGCGAGGAAGTTAGGATCAATCAACACGCCCGCGCTGTTGCTCGGCCCAAAGTGATAGCTGCTGGGCGCCATGCCGTAAAAGGTCTGCGTCACGCCATCGACCATAGTATTGACGCGCCCCAGCCCGCTCATCCCACGGATGTTGACGTTAACCGTCCCCTGCAGCGGATCGATCTGCGTATAGGTTCCGGCCATGCTGCGAAGCGACGCGTCGAGACTTTGCAGATTCTCATTCAGCATGCGCGAACTGTACGCGCCTGGGCGCGTGTAAGTATCCGCCGACGAGCCCGGATGATTGGTTTCGGCCTGGGCGTTATCCGTAATGGTCAATGTCGAAAA
Organism: Lelliottia jeotgali; assembly: GCA_002271215.1. NCBI lineage: Bacteria > Pseudomonadati > Pseudomonadota > Gammaproteobacteria > Enterobacterales > Enterobacteriaceae > Lelliottia > Lelliottia jeotgali. The sequence continues at coordinate 3,618,820 of CP018628.1, forward strand.
TACCGATTCCCCTTCATTCTCAGCGGAGAAGGTAGTACCGGGAACAATAAGACACCCTGTCAGCAAATAGCCAACCTTGTGTGAACTTCTCAAAATAAACCCCTTATTTATTTTTCTGGCTATCAACAAAAATGAGGAAACTAAATGCCTGAGCAGAATCCTCAAGACGGGAATAACGACCGCTGCGACCGCTATGCCCGGAATTCATATTGACGCTGAGCAGCTGAAGAGTATTTTTATCCGTATTAGCCGCACGCAAACGCGCGACATATTTCGCTGCTTCCCAGTAAGGAACGCGGGAGTCATATAGCCCGGTGGTCACCAGCATGGTGGGATAAGCTTGCGAATGAATATTGTCGTACGGGCTCCATGCTTTTATGGCGGCATATTCCGCCGGAACGTTGGGATTGCCCCACTCGCTATATTCCTGCTGCGTTAATGGCAGAGATTTATCCAGCATGGTGTTGAGCACATCGACAAACGGCACCTGCAACACTACCGCGCGGAATAACTCAGGCGCCTGATTGACCGCTCCCGCCAGCAGTAAACCGCCCGCGCTGCCGCCCATTCCATAAACCCTATCCGCAGCGCCATAGCTTTCTTTCACCAGACCGCGCGTGGCGTCGATCAGATCGTTAAAGCTATTCTGCTTATGCTCTTTTTTGCCCGCCAGATACCAGGCAACTCCTTTCTCTCCGCCACCGCGCACGTGCGCCAGAGCAAAGACAAAACCGCGATCCAGCAGGCTCATGCGCGGTGCGCTGAACGCTGCGTCGAGGCTCATCCCGTACGCGCCGTAGCCATACACCAGCAGTGGATTATGGCCCTGATTAAAGCGGTCTTTGCGCCAGATAAGCGACACCGGAACCCTCTCGCCATCCCGCGCTTTAACATAAATCAGCCTGCTGGTGTAAGTGCCCGCTACCAGCCCCGGCACAGCTTTCTGGTGAATCAACGTACTTTTCCCGCTCTCGAGACCCCACTGGTAATAGCCGAGCGGAGTGTCGAGAGACGAGTAGATATAGTTAAATACTGTGGCGTTTCCGTCGCCGTTGCTGCCGGTGCGGGCCATATAGGTTGGGTCAGGGAAGCTCAGTTCCTGCCACTGCTGGCTGGCAAAACCGAGTTTTCGATAGTGTGTTTTACCGTCATAACGTTGGGAAACCACCACCGCCCGGGCAAACAGGGTAAAACCCTCCAGCTCTTTTTCGCTGTCGGGAGCCAGCACGCTTTGCCAGTTTTCATTAACCTTCGCGCGATAAAGGGCAAAGTTTTTGCTCTCATGATTGCTGCGGATATAAAAATAGCCGTTTGCGTGATCGGCATAATATTCCGTGCCTGTCGCGCGTGGGCGTAATAACTTCACAGGCGCTTGCGAATCCTCTAATGAGAGATAACGCACCTCGGAAGTGTCATTGGCGCTTGCGGTAATAAGCAGGAACTGCTCGGACGCCGAGCGGGCGATTCCGGTATAAAAGCGCCCGTCATTTTCCTGCCAGACTGTCTGGGCTTTGGCAGTGTTCAGATCGTAACGCATAACCTTATAAGGCGTCTGCGTTTGCGGATGCAATTGAACGTAATAGAGCTGCTTACCGTTATTGCTGAAAACGATATCGTCCGACGCCTGATGAATAGTCACCTTCAGCCATTGCTTATGTTCAATATCAAACACCGCAATCTGATACTGTCCATCGCCGGTATAATCTTCCGCCACAGCGATAAATCGATTGTCTTCACTGAGGGCGTAACGCCCCAGAGAATAATAGGCTTTTCCCTCGCTGCGGGTGACCGTATCAATCACGGTTTCCCAGACGGTTTCGCCATCCTTTTTACGCATAATTTGCGGAAAATTAGCCTGAGCCGAATACTCAGATTTATACAGATAATTATGCTGACGTACCGGCTGAGCATAATTGTCCTGTACCTGACGAGACTGCATCTCCTGATAAACCTGGGTTTTCAACTCTTTCCATTGCGCGGAGACCTGTTCAGTATAGGTATTTTCCTGGCGCAGATAATTGAGCACACTTTCATTCTGACGGGAATCATCACGCAGCCAGGCGTAATTATCCTGACGTGTATCGCCGTGGTTTTCCGAGACCTGAGAAACCTTATTCGCAACCGGTGCTTGTGGCAGATTCTGGGCAATAGCGCCCTGTGCCGTTAGCAGAACGCTAAAGGCCATAAACCCAAGGTATTTCATTTTTCGTCCTTTAAATTCTAAATCCTGAGCAAATTAAACTCGACGGGCAAAGTGACTTTATGGATGCCGTTACGCAATAATTCCGCTGGCGGTTGCGGAAGCGGCTGTGCTTTTTGCAGCGCGGCCAGCGCCGCCCTGTCGAGCGACAGCGTGCCGGAGGAATCCACCAGTTGGCTGGCGACGATTTCACCCCGGTTATTCACGCTAAAAGCGATGGTTGCCGTGCCCGTACGTTTGCGCTTGCGAGCATCTTCCGGATAGTTGCGCATCCGGTTAATTTTGCCTTTCACCAGCGATTCCCAGTTGATCTTACTGCTGCTGATTCGGGTGGAATCCGTATCCAGCGGCGCGGCGTTTCGCTGGCTGACAATCGCCTGAACCGGCGGAGCCGCACGGCTAGTCACCGTCGCGTTCCCCTTCTCAGCACGCTGCTGTTGCGGTGCCTTTTTCTTCTCCGGTTTTTTGACGCTCTTTTGCACCGGCTTGTGAGCGGCCATGTGCAGCTCAGCTTCTTCCACCGTCGGCAGCTTTGGCATTTCTTTAAGCTGCGGCGTCTCTTCGGTACTCATCTCTTCCACCTTACGCTGCTGGCTGATCCCCGGCGGCAGCGTCGGCAGAATGAGGGAAACCTCCAGCTCGGGCGAGTAGTCCACCATCACCGCCGCCGGGGAGGCGATCGGTGGCGGCGAGGTGAAATGCAGCATAAACGCCAGTGCCACAGTCAGATGTGCCAGGACGCTGACAGCAACACCTTTGCCCCAGGAAGGGTGAATATCTACGGCTGTCATTTTTTAATGGCCGGAACTGACCAAATGTAATCGGCCTGTTTCGCGCTGAGGGCCGCCCCTTCGGTCGTCAGCATCACCACAATCGGGGCCTGACCGTTGAGATCCTGCAGATGCAGCGGGACGCCAACATCCTTAGCCGCGTGATATCCCCCGACAAACATCAGCGCGGGTTTTGGCGCATTAAGCAGTTGCTGCGCCATAAATCGGTCGCGGTTTTGCTGAATCGCCACCATTGCTGTTAGCTGTTCGGGCGCAATTTCGCCCCCGTGCATCAGATAAATAATGGCGGAAAGCGCATTGCGAACTGTTTTTTGCGAACTGTGCTCACCCGCCGGGAAAACGGGTTGTTTATAGATAGCGTTCACCTGAGCACGGGGAATATTGGCGGCCAGCAGCGGATAATCGCCCATCAACGCCGTCTTCGTCAGTTCGCCATACAGCGGCCACGGCCAGCCAGGGTTCCAGCGCAGGGATTCCTGAATGCGTTGATCGCGCATCGAGGCTCCGCTCTTCAGCGCCTTTTGGACTTCATCAACGGCGGGCTGTTGATCGGCGGTAATCATCTCCATCAGCACGCTGCCCTGCGGGCGTTTGCGCTGGAGATTTTGCAGCAGCCACAGCTCAATGGTGTGATGCGCAACGTTAGTGTGCTCTTCGCCCACAATGACCTGCGGTGTGCGACTCAGAATCGTGAGTAATTCTTCTGGCGTGAGCGTTGCCCCCGTTTGCGCATTTTTAATCTGCGTAGCCGGGGGCAGTTGCGCTGTTGTCGGCTTAGTGCTTTGACAGGCAGTTAAGACCAGAGAGCTGATTAACAGCAGAGATACCGTAATAAACTTTAAATTTTTCATAATAATTAATCAGTTACCTTCTATTATGAAGGTTTCACCCGTTTTATCGTGTAAACAACGAGCAAACATTAATGCTAATGATAATTAATATCAAGATCATTAGCATTAACAATTAATTATCGTACTAACTAACAGGTCTTTTACATACAATGACTTATGTCAAACTGATGGAATAGAGGACATGGCGCGCCAGCGGATGTTCGGCAGGTAAAGCAGGATGTAAAAACTCACCGCGCTTTTCCATGCCCAGACGCTGCATCAGTTGTTCAGAAGGGAGATTGTGAATTGTGGTAAATGAAACCACTTCGTCGAGGTGTAATTCATTCGCTGCATATGTGAGGCAGGCCGTTGCTGCTTCTTGCGCAAAGCCCTGATGCCAGAATGATTTCGCCAGACGCCAGCCGATTTCAATACAGGGCGAAAAGGGAAATTTATCCGGCTGCGGATGCAAACCGACGCACCCAACAAATTCGCCGGTTTGTGTTAATTCAACGGCCCAAAATCCCCAGCCGCGTTCGGTAATACCCTCGCGGAATCGCGCGACAAGCGTGTCACTTTCTTCGCGCGTTAAGGTTGCGGGGAAAAATCGCATCGCCTCGGGATCGCCGTTAAGATCCGCGAAAGGGGCAAGATCGTCTGATGACCACTGTCGGAGAGTCAGTCGTGGCGTCTTAATCATCGTATTATCCTTATTTTAGGGTTTCCAGCGGGAACGGTCTGTCCTGCACCACCGTTTTCATCACCAGCGTCGATCGCAGATGCTGCACCCCCGGCATCGCCGACAATTTGTCATCGTAGAGTTTCTGGAACGCAGATAGATCGCGAGTGACCACGTGCATCAAATAATCAGGATCGCCGAACAAGCGCTGCGCGAGCACGATCTGTGGAATCTCTTCCACGGCGGCTTCAAAGGCGCTAACGGCTTTCTTGTCGCCCTCTTTTAACGTCGCAAAGACGATGGCCACAAAATTGAAACCCATTTTAGTCGGGTCCAGATTCGCGCGATATCCGGTAATCGCGCCGCTTTGTTCCAGCGCCCGTACGCGCCGGTGACACGGTGAAAGGCTTAAATTGACACGCTCTGCCAGTTCGGTCAGCGACAAACGCCCATCCCGCTGTAGCTCAGCAAGAATTTTTCGATCTATGCTATCCATTTGGAAGATTTTCTCATTATCACTCTTCTTTCAGCATAACATTGGAAGCTCATTTCGCCCTGATGTCGATATTCTTTCTTTCCATTAAATACATTTGTGAAGGGTGTTACGGGAATGGAAATGAGTATTGTCGTCGGGTTCTGGGTAGTCTCTTTTCTGTTAATCATCACCCCGGGTGCCGACTGGGCATACGCCATTAGCGCGGGAATCAACGGACGCCGGGTGATCCCGGCGGTGATGGGATTGATGTCTGGGCATCTGTTGGCGACGGTGATTGTGGTCGCAGGGGTTGGGGTGTTAATCGCCGGACATCCGCTGGCGCTTTCACTGCTGACCGTTTCAGGTGCGCTTTACTTACTGTGGCTGGGCATCACGATTTTACGCCATCCTGCTACGGTCAACGCAGGTACGCAGCAAACGGGAAGCTGGAACACATGGGCGGTTAAAGGGTTGTGTATTAGCGGGCTTAATCCAAAAGTATTTCTGCTGTTTTTGGCTCTACTCCCGCAATTCACCGATCCTAAAGGCAGCTGGTCGGTGCCTCTGCAAATGTCGGCGCTGGCTGTGATGCACTTGTTCACCTGCACGTTAATCTATTTGCTGGTCGGCTACGGCTCGCGGGCAATCTTAGCCGCCCGCCCGCAGGCCGCGCGCAGAGTCAGCATCGCCTCCGGAGGAATAATGGTGGTGATATCACTGCTCCTGATTTACGGGCAGTTCAGATAACAAAACACCGGCAGAAGCCGGTGTTTTGTTTTCAGGCGCGGATATCATCATATTCGCGCGTCTTATCAAACTCGTGTTTAGCGAACGGACACAGCGGGATAACCTTGCGGTTTTCAGCGCGCATTTTTTCGACGACTTTCGCCACCAGCTTTTTGCCCACGCCCTGCCCTTTCAGGCTCTCGTCCACATCGGTATGTTCGATAATGCTCAGATGCTCGCCGGTCGGAACAAATACAATTTCGGCAACCTGATTCCCCTGCGCATCATTGACGTAGAACTTATTGTGGCCTTCCAGAATATTCATGGTTCCTCGCTTATTTTTGGCGATACTTCAGCGCACCGCTCGGGCAGGTATCAATCACTCTCTTGACCGTATCGACATCCACTTCATCCGGGATGATCCACGGCTTACGTTTCAGATTAAACAGCTTGCTGCTGCCACGCACGCAGTTTCCTGAGTGCTGGCACATGCCCGTGTTGAAGTAGACATCAATCTTTTCCCCGGTATACGCCCGGTATCCCGCTTCCAGTAAATCCTTATCCATGACATTGCCTCTGTTATTTTTATACGTTCGGAATAAGCATAGCGCTGATAGAAACAAGGAGCTATCTCTCTACCGTTTCGCAGAACTCTACGGGGTTGTGGATGTTGTCACTGGGCCAAACTGCGCGGTGAAAAGGAAACACATGGACGCACATCTCAGGGATAATTCCCCCTTAATTTACGTAGGTATCCATTAAAACTCACGCTCTGTTCGTGATATTTAAAACCAAGTGATTATCATGCAGTAAGAAACACCGCAGAGGTGAAATTTAGGAAATTTTGACATGTTAAAAACACAGCTTAAGCAAACAGAACTCATTTGCAAGATGATGTTAGGTGCTACGATCCTTGCAACCTCAACCGCCTCCTATGCTCTTGAAAATATCGATCAACTGGCAACAAGAATCGGCATGGATAATTTTCGGGAAGCGATTAAAAAAGGGGATCGTAACGCCTACAAAAGTCTCCCAGCAAAGGGTTACAAAAACGGTTTAACCGGCCTGCTGATTAAAACAGGGACTTATGTTAATCCTGAATATAGCTTTGCCGATTGCGACACCGATACCGTTATCGTTTCAGTACAGGAAAGAAAAACGCTTCCCGGTTGTCGGATTTCATTAAAGCTGGCGACTAAAGATGCTGACGGCAGTTATCACGATAATGGCATCCGCATTGAATATGGGATTACCACCGGTTCTAAAAAGTTTGTCGCCAATAATTCCGCATGGGCGCAACACGCCATTGCAGGTGACAAGGTTCTGGAAACCTCACTGAAGCGAGACGCCAACGACTCCGTTTGCACCATGTGGTCAACGCTGGCGAAGAATATGGCGACCGGGCGCGATGAACATACCCCAATGTCCGTGTACGACCAGCGATTTGAATCACTTAGAGGCAAACCAGGCATCTCGGAAGAGAACATTACATTCTCGCACCACTTAACCCATTATGTTTATCAGGATATGGCTGATAAATCCCCTCAGGAAGTGGAAGCCCTGGTTTATCAGACCTGTCAGGCAGGTATGTAATAGTTCATTTGCGATTCTGGCGACGAATGTCATGAATATTAAATCATTATTCAGTTTGTTTATTTTACTTAGCTCTCCCCTTGCTACTTTCGCAGCTAATACGGAAGAACTCAGTCAAAAGTTAGATGAAGGTTATCGTTACGCGTGTAACGCCACCCAAACAGGTGAAGCGGCTAGCGCATCCTATCAACTTGAAAACTATAGAATGCTATTCACGGGTACCCAGGCTGTGGTTGGTTTTAGCCAAATTATGCACGATGAGATAGACAGTATTGTGGCTGGTTTCTTTAAAAAGGGAATGATTCAAGGGAACACCAGCACTGCGGCATGCGAAACCCCGCAAGACCTGCTGGCAACAACGACACGAGCGGTTTATACCCGGCAAGTTAAATTAACGCTGGCGTCTAATTTTGATGATGTTCGCTTTAGCCAATATGCCACTGAGGCTTACCCAATATTTGATTCGATAATTGCGGCTAAAATTAGCGAAGAAGAAGCCAATAGCTCGATAAATAAGATTGCTAATAATGCAATCATTAACAATGAAGATGCTGTTGCCGTCAGTAATGCAACTAATGCCATGAAAGCCGTCGCTGAAGTTCTCGTATCCGTCAGAAACGATAAGGAGCTTGAGCAGTTCTTATCGGACTATATCAGGAAACACAAGTAACCAGGCCGAAGGATGCTGCAATTTTCGAATAATGAATGACCCCTTTGCAAGAGCATTGCGAGAGCCGTCGCGTGTATTGCGTGAAGATAAGATGAGAAATGAATAGTTGAGGGAAGATCTGGAGCGGGCGAAGGGAATCGAACCCTCGTATAGAGCTTGGGAAGCTCTCGTTCTACCATTGAACTACGCCCGCTTTGAGGTGCGTAAGGCATTATAGACCTTACGCTTGTTCGCACAAGCCTCAAGACAGCTAACCGGTGATTTATTAACCGCTTAGCATTTCGGTTTACTGCCCTGTGCCGGAAGGTAGCGCTGAGGATCGATAGCGGTAGCGCGGTAGCGAATCTGGAAATGCAGCGCGACCGTATTGGCTCCGGTGCTACCCATCGTCGCGATCTTCTGTCCGGCCTTCACGTTTTGTCCGTTGTTCACCAGCAGCGTATCGTTATGCGCATACGCGGTGATGTAGTCTTCGCCGTGTTTAATCATGATCAGGTTGCCGTAACCGCGCAATTGATCTCCCACGTAAACCACCTTGCCTGCACCCGATGCGTAAACGGGTGTGCCGCGTGCTGCTGCGATATCAATGCCTTTGTTACCCCCTTCTGAGGTGGAGTACGGTGCAATCACTTTACCGCTGGCAGGCCATACCCAGCAGCGTTGTCCGACCGGTGGCCATGACGATTGCGGCACCGCGTAAGACGGCGTCACTTTGGCCGTTTTGCCTTTGGATGAGGATTTTTTGCCTGACGAGCTGCTGCCATTGACCTTGAGCTTTTGCCCGATTTCAATGGTGTACGGCGGCGATATGCCGTTCATACGTGCCAGATCGCGCACGCTGGTGCCAGTCATGCGGGAAATTTTGGAGAGAGTATCCCCGCGCTGGACGGTATATACCGAGCCGCTGTAGCTTCCATCAGAGCCTGGTTTACTGCCCGAGCACCCTGCCAACATTAACGTTAGCATCAGGCAAAACAGGGCAATCAGGGGATTTCTTGTCAGGCTTCCTGCAAACAAAGCGGCTCCTCGGTCAGCGTAAATGGCGTCCTATGATAGCAGCCTGAAATCTGTTGCCAATCTTTGCTGTAAAGTCTCTTTGCGGCGCAGGGAGCCACCCCACCAGCCAAAGAGTGCGATATAATGTCACCATCCCGTCGTTCGGGTACTGGAGTCGGAATGAGCACACAAGAACACGTCATTTTGGTTAACGACCAGGGAGAGGTCATCGGCACTCAGGAAAAGTACGCCGCCCACACAACGCATACCCCGCTGCATCTGGCTTTCTCATCGTGGTTGTTTAACGCCCAGGGTGAATGCCTCGTCACCCGCCGCGCATTGAGTAAAAAAGCCTGGCCCGGCGTCTGGACCAACTCCGTCTGTGGTCACCCACAAACCGGCGAAAGTACCGAGCACGCGCTTGTTCGCCGCTGCAGGTATGAAATCGGTGCAGAAATTGCCCATCTGACACCTGTTGCTATGGATTTTCGTTACTGCGAAACCGACCCTTCTGGGATCGTCGAAAACGAAATTTGCCCTGTGTATGCGGCAAAGCTCGTCGGCACGCTGACCCTCAATCCTGATGAAGTGATGGCAGTGCAGTGGGTTGATCTGGAATCGTTAATCGGTGCAGTCGAGGCTACGCCGTGGGCATTTAGCCCGTGGATGGTTTCCCAGGTTGCCCTAGCGCACGAAAAGCTCAGGCAATTTGCCCTCGAATCCAAGCCATAAAAAAAGCCCCGACGCGATGAACGCCGGGGCTTTTCAGTTAGTAATAGCTTATTTTACCGGACGCATCGCCGGGAACAGGATCACGTCACGGATGGTGTGGCTGTTGGTGAACAGCATAACCATACGGTCGATACCAATACCCAGACCTGCGGTCGGTGGTAAACCGTGCTCCAGCGCGGTGACGTAGTCTTCGTCGAAGAACATCGCTTCGTCGTCGCCCGCTTCTTTCGCGTTAACCTGATCCTGGAAACGCTGCGCCTGATCCTGCGCATCGTTCAGCTCGCTAAATCCATTACCGATTTCACGGCCACCGATGAAGAACTCAAAGCGGTCGGTGATTTCCGGGTTTTCGTCGTTACGACGTGCCAGCGGAGACACTTCAGCCGGGTATTCGGTGATGAAGGTTGGCTGAATCAGGTGCGCTTCGGCCACTTCTTCGAAGATCTCGGTCACGATACGGCCCAGACCCCAGCTCTTCTCAACTTTGATACCGATGCTTGCAGCAATCGCTTTCGCAGAATCGAAGTTATCCAGGTCAGCCATATTGGTCTCTGGACGGTATTTCTTGATAGCCTCGCGCATGGTCAGTTTGACGAACGGCTTACCAAAGTCGAACACCTCTTCGCCGTAAGGCACTTCAGTAGTGCCGAGAATATCGTGTGCCAGGGTACGGAACAGAGACTCGGTCAGTTCGATCAGATCTTTGTAATCCGCATACGCCATATAGAGTTCCATCATGGTGAACTCTGGGTTATGACGTACGGAGATGCCTTCGTTACGGAAGTTACGGTTGATTTCGAACACACGCTCAAAACCGCCAACCACCAGACGCTTCAGGTACAGTTCCGGCGCGATACGCAGGTACATGTCCAGGTCCAGCGCGTTGTGATGGGTGATGAACGGACGGGCAGACGCGCCGCCTGGGATCACCTGCATCATTGGCGTTTCGACTTCCATAAAATCACGGCCAACCATGAACTGACGGATGCCCGCCATAATCTGGGAACGGATTTTGAAGGTTTTGCGGGATTCATCGTTAGAGATGAGATCCAGGTAGCGCTGACGATAACGCGCTTCCTGATCCTGCAGACCGTGGAACTTATCCGGCAGCGGACGCAGTGCTTTAGTCAGCAGACGCAGTTCGGTACAGTGAATGGACAGCTCGCCGGTTTTCGTCTTGAACAGCTTGCCTTTCGCACCCAGGATATCGCCCAGGTCCCACTTCTTGAATTGCTCGTTGTAGATGCCTTCTGGCAGATCGTCACGGGAAACGTACAGCTGAATACGGCCACCGACGTCCTGTAACGTCACGAAAGACGCTTTACCCATCACACGACGGGTCATCATGCGGCCTGCAACGGACACTTCAACGTTCAGCGCTTCCAGCTCTTCGTTTTCTTTCGCGTCAAAGTCAGCGTGCAGCTGGTCTGAGGTATGATCGCGACGAAAATCGTTCGGGAATGGGATACCCTGCTCACGCAGCGCAGCCAGCTTCTCGCGGCGGGTTTTCAGTTCGTTATTAAGATCGACTACCGCGTCAGTGCCCTGTGCTTGTTGTTCAGACATGTTGGTTCCTCATAACCCTGCTTTCAAACTTGCTTCGATAAATTGGTCCAGGCTGCCGTCCAGCACCGCCTGCGTGTTACGGGTTTCAACCCCGGTACGCAAGTCTTTGATACGGGAGTCATCAAGGACGTAAGAACGAATCTGGCTGCCCCAGCCGATGTCAGATTTGTTATCTTCCATCACCTGTTTCTCAGCATTCTTCTTCTGCATTTCCAGTTCATAAAGCTTCGCTTTCATCTGCTTCATGGCCTGGTCTTTGTTCTTATGCTGCGAACGGTCGTTCTGGCACTGCGTTACCGTATTGGTCGGGAGGTGGGTAATACGCACCGCCGATTCTGTACGGTTAACGTGCTGACCACCCGCACCGGATGCGCGATAAACGTCGATGCGCAGATCGGCCGGATTGATTTCGATATCAATATCTTCATCCACTTCCGGATAGACAAACGCAGAGCTGAAAGAGGTATGACGACGACCACCGGAATCGAATGGGCTCTTACGTACCAGGCGGTGAACGCCGGTTTCGGTACGCAGCCAGCCGTAAGCGTAATCACCAATAATCTTGATGGTGATGGATTTGAGACCCGCCACTTCACCTTCAGACTCTTCGATGATTTCGGTTTTGAAGCCGCGCGCTTCTGCCCAACGCAGATACATACGCGCCAGCATGCTCGCCCAGTCCTGCGCTTCTGTACCGCCAGAACCGGCCTGGATGTCGAGATAGCAGTCGGCGCTGTCGTACTCGCCAGAGAACATACGGCGGAATTCGAGCTGCGCCAGTTTCTCTTCCAGCACGTCGAGTTCAGCGATGGTTTCGTTAAAGGTTTCTTCGTCGTCGGCTTCGACGGCTAATTCCAGCAGACCGGAAACATCTTCCAGCCCCTGAGTCATTTGATCCAGCGTTTCAACGATGGCTTCGAGGGAGGAACGCTCTTTACCCAGCGCCTGTGCGCGTTCAGGTTCGTTCCAGACGTCGGGCTGTTCCAGCTCGGCGTTTACTTCTTCAAGACGCTCTTTCTTGGCATCATAGTCAAAGATACCCCCGAAGAACGTTGGAACGTTCGGTGAGGTCTTGAATGCGGTTTTTTACCGGATTAATTTCAAACATGGTCTGTTTTCTTTATTGGACTAGTCAAAATGCGGTGATAAGAGCGGGATTGTACCCAATCCACGCCCTTTTTTATAGAGAATAGTGCCGCTAAATTGGCCAGATATGATCGATGATAATCTGCAAACTGCGATTACCGCGAAACTCGTTAATATCCAGTTTGTAGGCCAGTTCAACTTCACGCACACCGCTATCCGGCCAGATGGCGGTGTCGACGTTAAAGGCGATTCCATCCAGCAGCGGGCCACCGTTCACCGGCTCGACCATCACCTTCAGGTGACGCTCACCCACCAGACGCTGTTGCAGCAGGCGGAATCGACCGTCGAACAGCGGCTCCGGAAACATCTGCCCCCACGGACCGGCATCGCGCAGCATCTGCGCGACTTCCATCGTCATCTCCGCGCCAGACAGCGCGCCATCAGAGACCACTTCGCCCTGCAGTAACGCCGGGTCCAGCCAGTCGGTAACCAGCTCGCTGAAAAGCCGCTGAAACTCGTCGAATTTCGCCTCTTCTAGTGATAAACCAGCCGCCATCGCGTGGCCGCCGAATTTGATCATCAGCCCAGGATAGAGTGTGTCCAGACGCTCCAGTGCATCGCGCATGTGCAGCCCTTGAATGGAACGACCCGAGCCTTTAAGCGTACCGTCGCCCGCCGGGGCAAAGGCAATCACCGGACGGTGAAAACGCTCTTTGATGCGCGACGCCAGAATCCCGACCACGCCCTGATGCCACTCCGGGTGGTACATCGCCAGGCCGCCTGGCAGCGTGTCGGTGCTGCGCTCAAGTTTTTCGCACAGAGTCAGGGCTTCAGCCTGCATCCCTTGCTCGATCTCCTTGCGCGTCTGATTCAGCGCGTCGAGTTCATTGGCTAACACGCGGGCTTCGCCGATATTGTCGCAGAGCAGCAGCGCCACCCCGACGGACATATCATCCAGTCGCCCTGCCGCATTGAGACGCGGGCCAAGGGCAAACCCGAGGTCACTTGCCGCGAGTTTAAGCGGGTCACGATTAGAGATTTCGAGCAGCGCTTTAATCCCCGGACGGCATTTCCCCGCACGAATCCTGCCCAGCCCTTGCCAGGTCAGAATGCGGTTATTAGTGTCGAGTGGCACCACGTCTGCCACCGTGCCGAGCGCGACTAAATCGAGATATTCGGCAAGATTAGGAACTGCAATTCCGCGCGCCTCGAACCAGCCTTTATCGCGCAGCAACGCACGCAGGGCCAGCATCAGATAAAACGCTACGCCTACGCCCGCAAGCGATTTCGAGGGGAAATCGCAGTCGCGCAGGTTCGGGTTAATGATGGCTTCAGCCGCTGGCAGCGTGTCGCCGGGCAAATGGTGATCGGTGACCACGACCGGGATCCCAAGCTGATGCGCCCGATCGACGCCAGAATGAGATGAGATCCCGTTATCAACCGTCAGGATCAACTGCGCCCCGCGAGCGTGAGCTTGATCGACCACTTCCGGGCTGAGGCCGTAACCGTCTTCAAAACGGTTCGGCACCAGATAGGTGACGTTATCGCAGCCCAACGCGCGCAGGCTGAGGACGCTTAGAGCGGTGCTGGTCGCGCCATCGGCGTCGAAATCACCGACTACGACAATCCGCGTCCCTTCGCGCAGTGCGTCATAGAGAATTTCCGTCGCTTTTTCGATGCCACTGAGCTGCTGCCAGGGCAGCATCCCTTTGACGCTGCGCTCCAGCTCTGTGGCCGCGCGAACGCCGCGCCCGGCGTATAAACGGCGCAGGAGCGGAGATAGATCGGCAGGTAAATCAACGCTTTCATCCACCTCGCGGCGGCGTAATGTTGTGTTGGCTTTCACGCGAATTATTTACCGCCAGTCTGTTTCTGGTGCGCGTCGAGGAACTCTTTCATCTCTTTCGGCCCCTGGTAGCCCGGCACGACGTAGCCGTTGTTCAGCACAATCGCCGGAGTACCAGTCACACCAAACTGCACGCCCAGCGCATAATGATTGGCAATGTCGATATCGCAGGAGGCGGGTTTCACGCCCTTGCCGTTCATCGCGTCATTAAAGGCTTTATTGCGGTCTTTGGCACACCAGATGGCTTTCATGTCCTGCTCTGGCTGGCTCTGCACGCCCGCACGTGGGAACGCCAGATAACGCACGGTGATTCCGAGCGCGTTGTAGTCTTTCATCTCTTCATGCAGCTTGTGGCAGTAGCCGCAGGTGATATCGGTGAACACCGTAATCACGTGTTTTTCCTGCGCTGCTTTGTAGACGATCATCTCTTTTTCCAGCGCGTTCAGGTTTTTCATCAGCAGCTGGTTAGTCACGTTCACCGGTTGCGCGCCGCTGACATCGTACATCGGGCCTTGAATGAAGTGCTTGCCGTCTTCAGTGACATACAACACGCCGCTGTTGGTCAGCACGGTTTTCATTCCGGCAACCGGTGCTGGCTGAATATCCGTACTGGCCACGCCGAGTTTCGCCAGCGATTGTTTGATCGCAGCATCATCTGCATGGGCAAAACCGGTAAAAGAAGCGGCCAGCAGGGAGAACAGCACTAAAGATTTTTTCATTTTCAATCCTATCACTATTTTATCGGCACTCACGCTCGTGGGTGGTGCTGTTGGTGTAGCTGTCGCAAGCGTTCTGTTGCTACATGAGTGTAGATTTGCGTCGTCGAAAGATCGCTGTGCCCAAGTAGCATCTGCACCACGCGCAAATCGGCGCCATGATTCAGAAGATGCGTCGCAAAGGCGTGACGCAGAACGTGCGGCGAAAGTTTTTCACTGTCGATGCCCGCCAGTGTGGCGTAATGTTTAATGCGATGCCAGAAGGTTTGTCGCGTCATCTGCTGCGCGCGCTGGCTCGGGAACAGCACATCAATCGATACGCCGTTCAGCAGCCACGGTCTTCCGTGTTCCAGGTAATTCTCAACCCAGTACACCGCCTCTTCGCCAAGCGGCACCAGCCGTTCCTTATTCCCTTTACCAATCACCCGCACCACGCCCTGACGCAGGCTGATGTCGCTCATCGTCAAACCGACCAGTTCCGACACGCGCAGCCCGGTGGCATACAACACTTCAAGCATGGCTTTATCGCGTAACTCCAGCGGCAGGTCAACCGCCGGGGACTGCAACAGGCGATCGACCTGCGCTTCGCTGAGATCTTTCGGCAAACGCTGCGGCAGCTTAGGCGACGCCAGCAGTGCGCTGGGATCGTCAGCGCGAAGCTTCTCACGATACATATGCTGGAACAGCCGACGCATTGCGCTCAGCAAGCGCGCGGAACTGGTGGCTTTATAGCCGCCGTCCATGCGTTCGGCCAGCAGTGCCTGCAGATCGTCGCTTTGCGCCTGTTCCAGAGACAAGTCTCGATGGTCGAGCCACTCCACCAGCATGGTCAAATCGCGTCGGTAAGCGCTGAGCGTATTCTCCGCCAGATTCTTTTCCAGCCACAGCGCATCGAGAAATTGTTCGATGAGGGCGAGATCCTTTTCCACGTCTGCTCCTGTGATTCTGCCATCGGCCATTATGACGTAATGGTACAGGTTTCTGGTACACTACGCCTAAAGTCAAAGCAAGTATTGAGAAGTTTACGCGATGAATATTGGTCTGTTTTATGGTTCCAGCACCTGCTACACCGAGATGGCCGCGGAGAAAATTCGCGACATTATTGGCCCGGAACTGGTGACTCTGCACAATCTGAAAGACGACGCGCCCACAGAGATGGAGCAGTACGACGTTCTGATTCTTGGCATTCCGACCTGGGATTTTGGTGAATTACAGGAAGACTGGGAAGCCATCTGGGATCAGCTGGACTCGCTTAATCTTGAAGGCAAAATCATTGCGCTGTACGGCATGGGCGACCAGCTGGGTTATGGCGAATGGTTCCTCGACGCGCTCGGTATGCTGCACGATAAACTCGCCCCGAAAGGCGTCACCTTTATCGGCTACTGGCCGACAGAAGGCTACGAATTTACAAGTCAAAAACCGATCATCGCGGATGGCCAGCTGTTTGTCGGACTGGCGCTGGATGAAACCAACCAGTACGACTTAAGCGAAGAGCGCCTACAAAACTGGTGCGAGCAAATTCTGGGCGAAATGGCGGAAAAATTTAGTTAATTCCCTGGCATCACGGCGTCGGCTGTTGCTGCATCACCATCCGACGCAAATCTCGCCACTCGTTCGCATCCATACTGTCTGCTGACAGCCACAAATGCTGGCAACGTGCCCCTTCCTCTTTGCGCAGACGGAACATCATCCCCGAGTTTAACATCCAGGGCGTGCCGACGATCTCCCACTCTGTGCCCTGCCAGCGCAAGCGCGAATCCATCAGCAGTTTGATTTCACCCTGACGGGAATTGATACGTCGCTGGCTGCGCACGCTGTCGAACACCACTAGCGACAGTAACAGCATCCAGAGCGGCGTATAGCTAAGAGGCCACGGCATCAGCAAAATAAAAGCTGCGACAATGCCGTGGAGCAAAAGAGACATCCACTGTGAGCGCCACGAGACGCGCAGATCAGATTGCCACAGGACCACGTTCCCGATTCCGTGTTTGAATTAATTGCACCATCCGCTGCAACTCGGTGTCGGCGGGTTTGCCGTGATTCATCAGCCAGTTGAATAAATCAGGATCGTCACTCTCCAGCAGGCGGATAAACAGACGCTTATCATCATCGCTTAAGCTGTCGTACTCATACTCGAAGAAGGGCATGACGGAAATATCAAGTTCACGCATGCCGCGACGGCACGCCCAGTGGATACGGGCCTTGTTGTTAATGTCCATGTCGATTTCCTGCTAAACGTTTCTTCTACCTCTAAGAGGGACGATTTCTAGTGTAACGTGTTTTTTGCTGTTTCATTACTGGAATATCAGCAACTGGAAGCACGCTTCCAGAATAATCCCTGCAATCAAAGGGGATTACTCTGTTCTGCGTGGCGCTACGCAGAACGGCGATAAGGCACAATTGGGCTGCTGAAAGCGCTTGCAATGACTACAGTCTCTTTTACCATTAGGCATTACCGAAGCGTTATGCAATTCAGGACATCATTATGGCTTTTAACCCATTTCCTCCTCGCCAGCCCGTCGCCTCCGCGCGTCTGCCGCTGACGCTGATTTCTCTTGATGACTGGGCGCTGGCGACCCTCGTCGGTGCAGATGCCGAAAAATATCTGCAGGGCCAGGTGACCGCAGACGTAAGCCAGATGACTGAGCACCAGCATCTGCTGGCGGCGCATTGCGATCCGAAAGGTAAGATGTGGAGCAATCTACGTCTTTTCCGCCGTCAGGACGGTTTCGCCCTGATTGAACGCCGCAGTCTGCGCGATGCGCAGCTGACTGAACTGAAGAAATACGCGGTGTTTTCCAAAGTCACCATCGCTGCGGATGACGAGCATGTTCTGTTAGGCGTGGCTGGTTTCCAGGCACGCGCCGCGCTGAAAAACCTGTTCAGCGAACTACCGGATGCCGAGAAACAGCTGGTCAGCGAAGGCGCAACTTCGATTCTGTGGTTTGAGCAACCTGCCGAGCGCTTCCTGCTGGTCACCGACGTGGCTACCGCAGAGCGCGTCACGGAAGCCCTGCGCGGTGAAGCGCAGCTGAACAACAGCCAGCAGTGGTTAGCCCTGAACATTGAAGCCGGATTAGCGGTTATTGATGCAGCCAACAGCGCGCAGTTTATCCCGCAGGCGACAAACCTGCAGGCGCTGGGCGGCATCAGTTTTAAGAAAGGCTGCTACACCGGTCAGGAGATGGTGGCGCGGGCCAAATTCCGTGGGGCTAATAAACGCGCCCTGTGGTATCTGGCAGGCCATGCCAGCCGCGTACCAGAAGCCGGGGAAGATCTCGAACTGAAGATGGGCGACAACTGGCGTCGTACCGGCACCATTTTAGCTGCCGTTCAGCTGGACGATGGTCGTCTGCTGGTGCAGGTAGTAATGAATAACGACATGGAGCCGGACAGCGTATTCCGCGTGCGTGACGATGCCGGCACCTTGAGCATTGAACCCCTGCCGTATTCGTTAGAAGAGTAGTTTTAGTTGGTAGGAATCGCCGGGTGGCGGAAGGTAAAAGCAAAACGGTAACCCTTGGGTTACCGTTTTTAGTTTTTGCCCCCTCTCCCCGTGGGAGAGGGTTGGGGTGAGGTCATCAGGCCGCACCCGCTATCAAACGTACAAATAAATCGCCAGGAAATGACACACGCTGCCGCCTAACACAAAGCCGTGCCAGATGGCATGGTTGTACGGAATGCGTTTACAGACGTAAAAAATCACGCCGAGGGAATAGACAATCCCGCCCACCGCCAGCAGCGTCACGCCGCCCGCCGCCAGTTTCACCGCCAGCTGATAAACCACAATCAGCGACAGCCAGCCCATCGTCAGATAGGTCACTAACGACAGCACTTTAAAGCGATGCGCAATGGTCAGTTTAAATAAGATCCCGAGCAGCGCCAGGCTCCAGATGACAATCATCAGCCCGCGCGACAGCGGAGAGTTTAATCCCACCAGTAAAAATGGGGTGTAGGTCCCGGCAATCAAGAGATAGATAGCGCAATGGTCGAATTTCTTGAGCCATCGTTTTGCCCGCTGATGCGGAATGGCATGGTAAAGCGTCGAGGCGAGAAAAAGCAGGATCATGCTTCCGCCGTACAGACTGTAGCTGGTGATCGCCATCGCATTAGCGTTGGTGTCTATCGCCTGAACCAGCAGCAACACCAGGCCCACGATGCCAAAAACAAGGCCAATACCGTGGCTGATACTGTTGGCTACTTCCTCGGCCAGTGAATATCCCTGCGCAGTAAATGGTTTGCTAACCATAAGAGGACTCCGGGAGAACATAAGATCATGATGTATCGCCTGACTATGCTAACTGAGAATGATTCCAGTGAACACCTGTTAGCTAAAATAAATCCAACTTCAGGATTAGTCCTTAAAAATCATTATTTTGAATTATATTTTCACCTAACAGATGTTAGTCAGAGTGAAGACATTTAAAATCAATCACATAAAATTGCGATTGATTCGGGTAGATCTCCGCAATCACCTCTTTAAGCGCCGCAAGGGACATATTCTCCTGCTGTGCGTGCTTTTCCGTCAGCGTATCCAGCGTCACTGTCGAGGTTCCCACCACTTCGATGGTGCAAAACCAGGCGTCGTCCTCGAAGCGCCCGACGCGCAAAATATCGCCGGTTTTAAAATGCGATTCAGACTCATCACGGATAGTAATGGTTTTGCGCCCGGCCAGAATGTCGTCCTGGAAACGCTGAAAAAAAGTGATGTCGTTAGGCTGCATGTTATTATTCCCTGTAGATGAAGTCTGATGAGTGAGTTTAGCCACTGTGAGCATGTTCTCCCATTCCGCCATTGCCAGTCTCAACAATCTTGAGATGATGGTCTACAACTATGTCATTAAAAACCGTGACAAAGTGACCTATATGACCATCCGCGAGCTGGCGGATGCGGCGGGTGTGTCTACCACCACAGTGCTACGTTTTTGTCGCAAGCTGAACTGCGATGGCTATTCCGAATTCCGCGTGCGCTTTAAATTATATCTGGAACAAAACGAACCCCAGCAGGCGAATTTTGGCACCAGTGAAATTATCAGTTTTTTTAAAAGCGTCAATAATGAAGAGTTTGACGCATTATTAGATAACGCCGTCGATATTATATTATCCTCCGAGCGAATTATATTTGTTGGCGCGGGCACCTCCGGATCGTTGGCGAAATATGGTGCACGATTCTTCTCAAATATCGGAAAATTCAGTAACCATATCGACGACCCTTATTTCCCGGTGACCAACGATATGGCGAAAAATGCGCTGGCGATCGTGCTGTCCGTTTCGGGCGAAACCGAAGAGATCCTGCGCTTCGCCAGCCAGTTCAGCCTGCACCACTGCAAGGTTCTATCCATCACCAGCCACGAGCATTCTCGCCTGGCCAAGCTGGCCGATTTTAATCTCTCCTGGCATGTTCCTCAAACCCGCATCGGCGGAGTCTACGATATTACGACGCAGATCCCGGTTATTTATATTCTCGAATCTATCGGGCGAAAACTGGCGAAGAAACTGGCGGAATAAAACGCCCTGTTTTTTTGATGTAACATATTACATTATCGCCAAATTGTTATATCGTGACATTTAATTGTGCTTTGCTAGACTCGAAAACAATAGATCATAAGACGAGAGTAGCAAACATGAAAAAACTCACCTTACCAAAAGATTTTTTATGGGGCGGCGCGGTGGCGGCGCACCAGGTTGAAGGCGGCTGGAATAAAGGCGGCAAAGGCCCAAGCATTTGTGACGTGCTGACCGGCGGCGCGCATGGCGTACCGCGTGAAATCACTCAGGAAGTGATTGAAGGGAAATACTATCCCAACCACGAAGCCGTCGACTTCCACGGCCATTACAAAGAAGACATCAAACTGTTTGCCGAGATGGGCTTCAAATGTTTCCGTACCTCTATTGCCTGGACGCGTATCTTCCCGAAAGGCGATGAAACTCAGCCGAATGAAGAAGGGCTGAAGTTCTACGACGACATGTTTGATGAACTGCTGAAGTACAACATTGAGCCGGTCATCACCCTCTCCCACTTCGAAATGCCGCTGCACCTGGTGCAAGAATACGGCGGCTGGACCAACCGCAAAGTGGTAGATTTCTTCGTCCGTTTCTCGGAAGTGGTTTTCGAGCGCTATAAGAGCAAGGTCAAATACTGGATGACCTTCAACGAAATCAACAACCAGCGTAACTGGCGCGCCCCGCTGTTCGGGTATTGCTGCTCCGGCGTGGTCTACACCGAACATGAAAACCCGGAAGAGACCATGTATCAGGTGCTGCATCACCAGTTCGTTGCCAGCGCTCTGGCGGTAAAAGCCGCGCGTCGCATCAACCCGGAAATGAAAGTCGGTTGTATGCTGGCGATGGTGGCGCTCTATCCGTTCTCCTGCAAGCCAGAAGACGTGATGTTTGCCCAGGAATCCATGCGTGAGCGTTATGTCTTTACCGATGTTCAACTGCGCGGCTACTATCCAAGCTACGTCCTGAACGAGTGGGAGCGCCGTGGCTTTACCATCCATATGGAGGCGGGCGACGAGCAGATCCTGCGTGAAGGCACCTGCGATTACTTAGGTTTCAGCTACTACATGACCAACGCCGTCAAAGCCGAAGGCGGCACCGGCGACGCCATTTCCGGCTTCGAAGGCAGCGTGCCGAACCCGCATGTGAAAGCCTCCGACTGGGGCTGGCAGATTGACCCGGTTGGCCTGCGCTATGCTCTGTGCGAACTGTATGAGCGCTATCAGAAACCGCTGTTTATCGTGGAAAACGGCTTTGGCGCTTACGATAAAGTCGAAGAAGACGGCAGCATCAACGATGACTACCGTATCGATTATCTGCGTGCGCACGTGGAAGAGATGATGAAAGCGGTCACCTATGATGGTGTGGATCTGATGGGTTATACCCCGTGGGGCTGCATCGACTGCGTCTCGTTCACTACCGGCCAGTACAGCAAACGCTACGGCTTTATCTATGTGAACAAGCACGACGACGGTACGGGCGATATGTCTCGCTCCCGTAAGAAGAGCTTTAACTGGTATAAAGAAGTGATTGCCAGCAACGGCGAGAACATCTAAACCGACTGCCCGGTGGCGCTTCGCTTACACCGTCCTACAGTCTCGTAGGCCCGGCAAGCGCAGCGCCACCGGGCATTAACACTATTTCCCGCCCGCCAGCTCAAGAAAACTCCCCGTCACATACGACGCTTTTTCGCTAAGCAACCAGACGATAGCTTGCGCGACCTCTTCCGGCTGTCCGCCGCGCTGCATCGGTAATGCGGATTTCACCCGGTCCACTCGCCCTGGCTCACCGCCTGACGCATGAATATCGGTATAAATCAGTCCAGGGCGCACACAGTTCACACGAATGCCCTGCGCCGCCACTTCCAGCGCGAGGCCCGTTGTCAGCGAATCCACCGCCCCTTTAGACGCAGCATAATCAACGTATTCGCCCGGTGCGCCCAGACGCGATGCCGCCGACGAGACATTCACAATCGCCCCACCTTTGCCGTTATGTTTAAACGACATGCGCTTCACCGCTTCTCGACAGCAGAGGAAATAGCCCGTGACGTTGGTTGCGAGCACGCGGTTGATACGCTCGGCGGAGAGATTCTCGATGGTGCTCTGCTCAAACAAAATCCCTGCATTGTTCACCAGCGCCGTTAACGGTTCGCCCTCGCGGTCGATGCTGTCAAACATCGCCAGCACTTGAGATTCGTCGCTGATATCCGCGCGCACGGCAAACGCCCTGCCGCCCGCCTCGATAATATGATTGATCACATCCGTCGCGGCCTTGATGTTGTGGTGATAGTTCACCGCCACGGTGTACCCTTCTTGCGCCAGCTGTAGCGCCGTCGCTTTGCCAATGCCCCGGCTGGCGCCGGTGACCAGTGCGATTGCCATTGATTTTCTCCCAATAAAAAAGCCGGGTGGCGGCTACGCCTTACCCGGCCTACTGTTCAGAGCTTAAGTATTACTGATATTCGCTCATTGGCACGCAAGAACAGAACAAATTACGATCGCCGTATACGTCATCGAGACGCTTCACGGTCGGCCAGTACTTGTTCGCCACGCCTGCCGGGAAGACCGCCAGCTCACGGGTATAACCGTGATTCCACTCCGCCACCAGCTCGTTCTGGGTATGCGGGGCGTTCACCAGCGGGTTATCTTCCAGTGGCCATTCGCCCTGTTTCACACGGTCGATTTCACCGCGGATCGCCAGCATTGCGTCGATAAAGCGGTCCAGCTCAACTTTGCTTTCCGATTCGGTCGGCTCAACCATCAGCGTACCCGCCACCGGGAAGGACATGGTTGGCGCGTGGAAACCGTAGTCGATCAGACGTTTGGCAATATCCAGCTCGCTGATCCCAGTCTCGTCTTTTAGCGGGCGAATATCGAGAATACATTCGTGCGCCACGCGACCGTCACGACCGGTGTAGAGCACCGGATAGGCGTCTTTCAGGCGTGTGGCGATGTAGTTCGCATTCAGGATCGCCACCTGGCTCGCCTGTTTCAATCCCTCCGCGCCCATCATGCGGATGTACATCCAGCTGATTGGCAGAATAGACGCACTGCCGAACGGTGCCGCAGAGACCGCACCCTGACGGGTCAACATGCCTTCAATCTGCACTACGCTGTGGCCCGGAACAAACGGAGCCAGATGTGCTTTCACGCCGATAGGGCCCATACCCGGGCCGCCACCGCCGTGCGGAATGCAGAAGGTTTTGTGCAGGTTCAGGTGCGATACGTCCGCGCCGATAAAGCCCGGAGAGGTGATTCCCACCTGGGCGTTCATGTTCGCACCGTCGAGGTAAACCTGACCGCCGAACTGATGCACCACTTCGCACACTTCACGGATCGTCTCTTCATAGACGCCGTGAGTGGACGGGTAAGTCACCATGATGCAGGAGAGTTTATCGCCCGCCTGTTCGGCTTTCGCACGCAGATCGGCAAGATCGATGTTGCCATTTTTATCGCAGGCCACGACCACCACTTCCATTCCCGCCATCTGCGCAGATGCTGGGTTAGTGCCGTGAGCGGAGCTTGGAATCAGGCAGATATCGCGATGCCCTTCGTTGCGGCTTTCGTGATAGTGACGGATCGCCAGCAGGCCCGCGTATTCCCCCTGCGCACCCGAGTTCGGCTGCATGCAAAGTGCGTCGTAGCCGGTCAGTTTCACCAGCCAGTCTGAAAGCTGACCGATCATCTGATGATAGCCTTCCGCCTGATCTGCCGGGCAGAATGGGTGAAGTTCAGAGAACTCAGGCCAGGTAATCGGGATCATTTCCGCGGCGGCATTGAGCTTCATGGTGCAGGAGCCGAGCGGGATCATCGCCTGATTCAGCGCCAGATCTTTGCGCTCCAGAGAGTGCATGTAGCGCATCATCTCGGTTTCGCTGTGATAGCGGTTAAACACCGGATGGGTCAGGACAGCGTCGTCACGCAGCATGCTTTCCTGAATCGAGCGGCTGTCGTGCGCCACGTCTTTATCCAGAGAATCGACGTCCAGACCGTGGGCATCGCCCAGCAGAACGTTGAACAGCGTCTGGATATCCTCGCGGGAAGTGGTTTCGTTCAGAGTGATGCCAACCGCGTTCAGAATATCGCTGCGCAGGTTAATTTCTGCGGCTTCGGCGCGAGCCAGCACGCCAGCTTTATCAGCCACTTCCACACACAGGGTGTCAAAGTAGTGCGCATGGCGCAGCTTCAGCCCTTTCTGCTGCAAACCGGCCGCCAGAATATCGGCGAAACGGTGAATACGGGTGGCGATGCGTTTCAGGCCTACCGGACCGTGGAACACCGCATACAGACTGGCGATGTTGGCCAGCAGCACCTGAGAAGTACAAATGTTGGAGTTCGCTTTCTCGCGGCGGATATGCTGCTCGCGAGTCTGCATCGCCATGCGCAGCGCGGTGTTGCCAGCGGCGTCTTTCGACACGCCGATAATACGGCCAGGCATGGAGCGTTTGAATTCATCTTTCGCCGCAAAGAACGCCGCGTGCGGGCCGCCGTAGCCCATCGGCACGCCAAAGCGTTGCGCAGAGCCGAAGACAATGTCCGCGCCCTGTTTGCCTGGAGCGGTTAGCAGCACCAGCGCCATGAAATCAGCGGCGAAGCTGACCACAATTTTGCGGGATTTCAGTTCAGCGATCAGGCTGGTGTAATCATGGACTTCACCGGTGGTACCGACCTGCTGCAACAGCACGCCGAACACATCCTGATGATCCAGCACTTTTTCAGCGTCATCAACAATTACGTCAAAGCCGAAGGTTTCCGCGCGGGTACGGACCACGTCCAGGGTCTGCGGATGAACATCGGCAGCCACGAAGAAGCGGTTAGCGTTTTTCAGCTTGCTGACGCGCTTCGCCATCGCCATCGCTTCGGCGGCGGCGGTCGCTTCATCAAGCAGCGAGGCAGAGGCGATATCCAGACCGGTCAGATCCAGCGTCACCTGCTGGAAGTTCAGCAGCGCTTCCAGACGCCCCTGAGACACTTCCGGCTGATAAGGGGTGTAGGCGGTGTACCAGCCTGGATTTTCCAGCATGTTGCGCAGGATAACTGGCGGTAACTGCACAGGGGTGTAGCCCATGCCAATGTAAGACTTAAAGCGCTTGTTGAGGCCGGCAATCGCCTTCAGCTCTGTCAGCGCGGCGTATTCAGTGGTCGCATCACCCACCTGCGGCGGTGTGGCGAGCTGAATGTCTTTGGGCACGATCTGGCCGATCAGTGCGTTTAACGAATCCGCGCCAACTGTCTTCAGCATCTCCTGCTGTTGCTGAGCATCCGGCCCAATGTGACGTTCAATGAAAGCGCCACGGTTTTCAAGCTGGCTTAAAGTCTGTGTCATGAGCGATGGTTCCTGAGCTTGCGGTGATATTAGGATCCCCTCTCCCTTTGGGAGAGGGTTAGGGTGAGGGGAAGTTTGCGCCCTCACCCCTGCCCTCTCCCAAAGGGAGAGGGTGAAAAGCAATTACTCGTCTTCTAACAGTGCTGCGTACGCGGTCGCATCCAGCAGCGCTTCAACTTCTGCTTCATCGTTGGCTTTGATTTTGAAAATCCAGCCACCGGTGTACGGCTCACTGTTGACCAGCTCCGGGGAGTCGCTCAGTGCATCGTTTACCGCTACGATTTCGCCACCGACCGGGGCATAGATGTCAGAAGCCGCTTTCACAGACTCTGCCACGGCGCAATCATCGCCCGCGCTCACGGTTGCGCCGACGTCTGGCAGATCAACGAACACCATGTCACCCAGCAGCTCTTGCGCGTGTTCGGTGATACCCACGGTGTAAGTCCCGTCAGATTCTTTACGCAGCCATTCGTGTTCTTTGCTGTATTTCAGTTCTGCTGGCACATTGCTCATTGGAATTCTCCTGATAATAAATTGATTAGGCGACCGGCTTACCGGCGCGAACAAAAATCGGTTTAGTCACGCTGACCGGCATTTCACGGTTGCGGATCTGCACCACGGCAGTCTCGCCAATTCCGGCAGGGACGCGCGCCAGCGCAATGCTGTAGCCCAGCGTCGGTGAGAAAGTGCCGCTGGTGATAATGCCTTCGTGAAGATTGCCGCTGGCATCGGTGAAGCGCACAGGCAGTTCGTTACGAAGCACGCCTTTCTCTTTCATCACCAGGCCGACCAGCTGCTCGGTGCCTTTCTCGCGCTGCAGTTCCAGCGCTTCACGACCAATGAAATCACGGTCTGCCGGTTCCCACGCGATGGTCCAGCCCATGTTGGCCGCCAGCGGAGAGACGCCTTCATCCATCTCCTGACCGTACAAATTCATCCCGGCTTCCAGACGCAGCGTGTCGCGCGCGCCCAGACCTGCCGGTTTCACGCCCGCTTCGACCAGCGCACGCCAGAAATCAGCGGCTTTCTCGTTCGGCATCGCAATTTCGTAGCCCGCTTCACCGGTGTATCCGGTGGTGGCGATAAACAGATCGCCTGCCTGCACGCCGAAGAACGGCTTCATGCCTTCTACAGCTTTACGCTGTTCATCGTTGAACAGAGATGCGGCTTTGGCCTGCGCGTTTGGCCCCTGCACGGCGATCAGGGAAAGATCGTCGCGAACGGTGATATCAACGGCATATTTGGCGGCGTGTTCGGAAATCCAGGAAAGGTCTTTTTCGCGGGTGGCGGAGTTAACAACGAGGCGGAAGAAATCTTCAGTGAAGTAATAAACGATCAGGTCATCAATCACGCCGCCGGAGGCGTTAAGCATCCCGGTGTAGAGCGCTTTACCTGGCGTCTTGAGTTTGGCGACGTCGTTCGCCAACAGATAACGCAGAAACTCCCTGGTGCGACTGCCGCGCAAATCGACGATGGTCATGTGGGAGACATCGAACATCCCGGCGTCGGTGCGCACTGCATGGTGCTCATCGATTTGCGAGCCGTAGTGCAGCGGCATCATCCAACCGTGGAAATCGACCATGCGCGCGCCGCATAACGTGTGTTGTTCGTACAAAGGAGTCTGTTGAGCCATCTTGTCCTCGTTGATTAAGCAGTGCAGGGCAATCTTGCGTTTCGCGCGAAATTTCTTACCACGAAACCCGGCGTCGGCATCACTGCAGGACGTCGACGCAAACGTTCTCTTTTCCCTGAAGTTACCACCGAACCCGGCGATTAACCATAAGGTAAAACGGGTCATCACATTAGCTTATGACCAAAAAACGCTAAAAAGCCTACAGAGTTATTCACTGGAAAAATGCGATTTACCCCGCATAAAATTAACTTAAATTTCACAATATTTAGCACAGGCTGATATTTCCTGCGGAAAAACGCGCCTATTTTCCGTCATGAAAAAAATGCGACATTAGATAATCTAATGCGAAAAGAAGTGTGAAATTAGAATATTTCAAACGAGGGAAACATCCCGGCACAAAGGCCGGGAGAGGAAAGTGTGATGGGGGTCTAATTTAACGTTTTGTGCTTAACGCAGCCACTCGGGGAGATCGTTTAAGCCCATCGCCTGACGCAGAAGTTGTGGTTTAACGCCGGGAAGCGTGTCCGCCAGTTTCAGACCAACGTCGCGCAGCAGTTTTTTCGCCGGATTGTTTCCGGCAAACAGCTCGCGAAAGCCCTGCATCCCCGCCAGCATCATCGCCGCGCTGTGTTTACGACTGCGCTCGTAACGTCGCAGATAAAGATGCTGACCAATATCCTTGCCCTGGCGGTGCAGACGACGCAGTTCGTCAATCAGCTCTGCGGCATCCATAAACCCGAGATTAACGCCCTGCCCGGCTAGCGGATGAATGGTGTGCGCCGCGTCGCCTACCAGCGCCATTCGGTGCGAGGCAAACTGGCGCGCATAGCGCCCGGTCAGCGGGAACAGCTGGCGCTCACTTTCAAGCGAGCACAGTCCGAGACGGTTATCAAAAGCCATGCACAGCGCCTGATTAAACTCCTCAGGGGTGGCGGCTTCCATCTGCTGCGCTTTCTCCGGCACCAGCGACCAGACGATAGAGCAAAGATGCGGATCGCTTAACGGCAGAAACGCCAGGATACCATCGTTGTGGAAAATCTGCCGCGCCACGCCGCCGTGTGGCTCAGTCGTGCGGATCGTCGCTACCAGCGCGTGGTGGCGGTAATCCCAGAAGGTCAGCGGGATATCGGCTTTATTGCGCAGCCACGAGTTGGCACCATCGGCGCCTACCACCAGCCGCGCGGTCAGCATGTCGCCGCTTTGCAGGGTCAGAAAGGCTTCGTTTTCGCCCCAGGCAATCTGCTGAATTTGAGCGGGAGCCATCAGCGTGACGTCTGAACAGGCTTGCGCTTTGCGCCACAGGGCGTGGTGGATCACCGCATTCTCGACGATGTGGCCGAGATGGCTGTATCCCATGCTTTCATCGTCAAAGGCGATATAGCCGAAGCTGTCTTTGTCCCACACTTCCATCCCGTGATAACAGCTGGCGCGTAACGCCGTGATATCAGACCAGACGCCAAGATGCGTTAGCAGCTTTTCGCTGGCGGCGTTGATGGCCGATACGCGAAGCTCTGGCGGCGCGTCCTGCGAAACAGGTTGCGGCGGTTTATTCTCAAGCACCGCCACGCGCAGGCCGCTGCCCTGTAAACCGCAGGCCAGGGCCAGCCCCACCATTCCGCCGCCAACAATGGCAACATCAACATTCTGCACTTAGTAACTCCTTAACGAGCGACCCAACCGAGAGTTCGCTGCGCCAGCACGTCGCGTGCCGGAATGAATAGTTCCATCGCCATCAGCCCCGCGTTGCGCCCGGCTACCAGCGGTGCCCAGCGATTCGCGAACAGATGCACCAGACCGTCGGTCACGCCGATGGTGGCCTCTTTATCTGCCTGACGGCGTTTCTGATACTGACAAAGCACGGAATACGCACCGCAGTCTTCGCTGTCCTGCAAGGCCTGCGCCAGCGTCTCAGCCAGGCTCATAACGTCGCGCAAACCTAAATTAAACCCTTGCCCGGCAATCGGATGCAGCGTTTGCGCCGCATTGCCGACTAACGCCAGGCGATGAGAAACTGACTGTGATGCAGTCGTCAGCGCCAACGGATACGCCGCGCGTTTTCCGGCGTGGGTGATGCGCCCTAAACGCCAGCCGAAGGCTTTTTGCAGCTCGTCGCAAAAACGCGTATCTGACCAGGCCATGACGTCATCCATCGCGTCTACTGCGTGGCACCAGACCAGCGAGCTGCGACCATCAGACATCGGCAGCATTGCCAGCGGGCCGTGTTCGGTAAAACGTTCAAAGGCGCGACCCTGATGGGCCACTGCGGTCGAAACGTTGGCGATCACCGCCGCCTGACCGTAAGGCTGTTGCCGCCATTCGATCCCGCACTGAGTCGCCAGCGCGGAACGGGAACCGTCCGCCGCCACCAGCAATTTTCCGTCCAGCACATCGCCGTTATCCAGCGTCACGCTCACGCTCTCTGCACTGCGGGTGAAACTGGCGACGCGCGCCGGACAGTGCAGCGTCACACCGGGTGCATCCTGCAATAAACGGAACAGGCGCTGCCCGACGTCGTGCAGTTCGACCACCTGCCCGAGGGCATCAATGTGGTAATCCTGCGCATCGAGTGTGACAAAACCGGCATGGCCGCGATCGCTGACGTGAACGGTATTAATGGAGGTTGCGCACTCGGCAATCGCTTGCCAGATACCCAGCCGCGACAGGTGCTGACAGGTGCCCTGCGCCAGCGCAATCGCGCGGGAGTCAAAGCCTGGATGTTCCGTTGTCTGTGGCGCGACGGCCTCGACCAGATGAACCGAGAGCTGGCCGCGCGTCAACTGTGAAATCGCCAGGGCGAGCGTCGCGCCCGCCATGCCGCCGCCAACAATTACCACGCTCATGCGCGTGCCGCCGCCATCAGGGCTTCGATCTCATCGGCTTTTTTAACGACAGACGCCGTCAGGTTTTCGTTGCCGCTTTCGGTGATCACAATGTCGTCTTCGATACGAATCCCGATCCCGCGATATTCGGCAGGGACATCCGCGTCCGGCGCGATGTACAGGCCCGGCTCGACGGTTAACACCATGCCCGGCTCAAGCGTGCGGGAACGATCTGTGCCGTAGACGCCGACATCGTGCACATCAAGCCCCAGCCAGTGACTCAGACCATGCATAAAGAACGCGCGATGGGCGTTGTCAGCAATCAGCTCTTCCACGTCGCCCTTCAGAATGCCGAGTTTGACCAGGCCGTTGACCATGATGCGGATCACCGAGCCGGTCACTTCCTGAATAGAAGTGCCGGGGCGGAACAGGGTCAGCGCCGTTTCCAGTGATTCGAGAACAATGTCGTAAACCGCGCGCTGTGCCGGGCTGAATTGGCCATTCACCGGGAAGGTGCGGGTGATGTCACCCGCGTAACCGCGGTATTCACACCCCGCGTCGATCAGCACTAAATCGCCGTCGCGCAGTTCGCTCTCATTTTCGGTGTAATGCAGGATGCAGCCGTTTTCGCCACCGCCGACAATGGTGTTGTAGGACGGGAAACGTGCGCCGTGGCGATTGAACTCATGCAGAATTTCGCCTTCGAGCTGATACTCGAACATCCCCGGACGGCATTTTTCCATTGCACGGGTGTGGGCCAGGGCGCTGATTTCGCCCGCGCGGCGCATCACATCCAGCTCTTCCGGCGATTTAAACAGGCGCATTTCATGCACCAGCGGACGCCAGTCAGTGATGGACGCAGGCGCAGAAAGATTCTGACGCGAGCCTTTGCGCAGTTTATCCAGCGCGGTAAAGACCAGCTCATCGGCGTATTTGTATTCGCCCTGAGCGTGATAGACCATGTCCAGACCGTTGAGCAGCTGATAGAGCTGTTCGTTGATTTCGCTAAAGGCCAGCGCGCGTTCGACGCCGAGTTTTTCCGGTGCGGCGTCTTGCCCTAAGCGGCGGCCAAACCAGATTTCGGCGGTGAGATCGCGAACACGGTTAAAGAGAACGCTGTGGTTGTGGGTGTCATCGCTTTTAATCAGCACCAGCACCGCTTCTGGCTCGTTAAACCCGGTGAAGTACCAGAAATCGCTGCTCTGGCGATAAGGATATTCGCTGTCGTTGCTGCGCGTGGCTTCCGGTGCGGCAAAAATCAGTGCCGCGCTGCCCGGTTGCATGTTGGCTAACAGCGCCTGACGGCGGCGAAGATACTCCTGCTGAGTCATGACACCCTCCTGTGCGTTCTTTTTATTAATGTAAGGTCGGTTTGCGTACTTCCGGTGCTGTCAGCTGCGAGCGAGTAAAGGTGTCGTGACATAACAATGCTGCCACGCGAACGTACTCGATAATCTCTTCAACGGACATTTCCAGCTCTTCCTGGTCTTCGTCTTCGTCGTAGCCCAGTTGGGCGATATTGCGCAGATCGTCGATAGCCTCACCCGCTTCACCGGTCACTTTATCAAGTTTCGGCTGCGTGACGCCGAGGCCCAGCAGATAGTGGTTTACCCAGCCTGCCAGCGCATCGGCGCGATCGAAGACGCTAACATCGTCGCCATCAGGCAGATAAAGCTGAAAAAGGAAACCGTCATCCTCCAGAGAGTCGCTGGTCGCCGAGTGCATTTTGCGCAGCGCTTCCGCCAGTTCGTGACCAAAGGCCAGGCCTTCGTTCGTCAGGTCGTGAAGCAGCGGCTGCCAAGAGCTGTCGCTGTTTCCGCCGCACAGCATGCCACTGATCAGACCGTGCATTTCAGCAGGGGTCAAACCCACGCCCTGCTGGTTAAGTAACTGGCTTACTTCGTTGTAACCAGGCATTTCGTTCTGTATAGACATGCGCATTCGTCATCGTTGGGAGGAATATTCATGATATGCTACCACTTTGGACACTGGAGATACCAGAAAAGGGCTTGTATCTTCATATCATGGTAGCTATAGTGTCGCCCCTTCGCAGCCCCCAGGGCCGTGAGCGAAGGTCGCGCAGTCAATCAGCAGGAAGGTGGCATGTCTGCACAACCCGTCGATCTCCAGATTTTTGGCCGTTCGCTGCGAGTGAATTGTCCGCCTGAGCAAAGAGATGCTTTGAGCCAGGCTGCGGACGATTTGAATCAGCGGTTGCAAGATCTAAAAGAACGCACTAGAGTCACAAATACTGAGCAGTTGGTTTTCATCGCCGCGTTGAACATCAGCTATGAATTAACTCAGGAAAAAGCGAAGACCCGCGACTACGCGGCGAGCATGGAGCAACGCATTAAAATGCTCCAGCAGACCATCGAACAAGCGTTGCTTGATCAGGGTCGCACTCCCGAAAGACCGGGACAAAAGTTTGAATAACACTTTGCAGTTGACTATGGTAGAGTGACTGTGAAGACAAAATTTCTCTGAGATGTTCGCAAGCGGGCCAGTCCCCTGAGCCGATATTTCATACCACAAGAATGTGGCGCTCCATGGTCGGTGAGCATGCTCGGTTCGTCCGAGAAGCCTTAAGACTATGACGACACATTCACCTTGAACCAAGGGTTCAAGGGTTACAGCCTGCGGCGGCATCTCGGAGATTCCCCTTCTTTACTACCTTCAAGCATCATGACTCAATTTCCTGAAGTCCCTGCTTCCCGACAAGACATCCGTCAGCTAATCCGTAAAACTCGTCGAGCGCTTTCGCCCGAACAACAAGCTCATTTCGCACAAACTGCTGCCGCCCGTATGATGGCCTATCCGCCCGTCGTGATGGCGAATACGGTTGCCCTGTTTTTGTCGTTTGATGGTGAGCTTGATACGCAACCGCTGATCGAACAACTCTGGCGCGCTGGAAAAAAAGTCTATTTGCCGGTGCTGCACCCGTTCAGTCCGGGCAATCTGCTGTTCTTGCACTACCATCCGCACAGCGAACTGGTGGTGAACCGCCTGAAAATCACCGAACCTAAACTCGATGTGCGCGACGTTCTGCCCTTGCAGGATTTGGACGTGCTGATTACGCCACTGGTGGCTTTTGATGAGAGCGGTCAGCGTCTGGGGATGGGCGGCGGATTTTACGATCGCACGCTGCAGAACTGGCAGCAGTACGGTGTGCAGCCGGTGGGTTATGCCCATGATTGTCAGGGTGTGAAAGCGCTGCCGGTGGAGAAATGGGATATTCCGCTGCCTGCGGTAGTGACGCCGTCGAAAGTGTGGGAGTGGTGAAATAATAAAGCCGGGTGGCGGCTACGCCTTACCCGGCCTACAAAAACACGCTGAACCTGTTGAAACTGTAGGTCGGGTAAGCGACAGCGTCACCCGACACAGTAAACCGCAGAATTAGTACAACAGACGCGCGCGAATCGTGCCTGGAATCGCCTTCATGCTCAGCAGCGCTTTCTCCGCCACATCGTCATCCGCTTCGATATCAATCACCACGTAGCCCATCTGCGAGTTGGTTTGCAGGTACTGCGCGGCAATGTTGACGCTCTGCTCGGCGAAAATCTGGTTAATCGCCGTCAACACGCCAGGACGGTTCTCGTGGATGTGCAGCAGACGACGACCGCCGTGCAGCGGCAGAGACACTTCCGGGAAGTTCACCGCAGACAGCGTAGAACCGTTATCGGAATATTTGCTCAGTTTGCCCGCCACTTCCAGACCGATGTTTTCCTGCGCTTCCTGAGTCGAGCCGCCAATGTGCGGCGTCAGGATCACGTTGTCGAATTCACACAGCGGAGAGGTGAACGGATCGGTGTTGGTCGCCGGCTCCGTCGGGAAGACGTCGATAGCCGCGCCCGCCAGATGCTTACTGCGCAGGGCCTCGCACAGGGCAGGAATATCTACCACCGTACCGCGCGCGGCGTTGATCAGCAGCGAACCCGGCTTCATCAGCGCCAGCTCTTCTGCACCCATCATGTTTTTGGTAGAGGCGTTTTCTGGCACATGCAGGCTTACCACATCGCTCATGTTGAGCAGATCGGACAGATGCTGAACCTGGGTCGCATTACCCAGCGGCAGTTTGTTTTCGATATCGTAGAAGAAGACGTTCATCCCGAGAGATTCCGCCAGAATACCGAGCTGCGTACCGATATGGCCGTAGCCGATGATCCCCAGCTTTTTACCGCGCGCTTCAAACGAGCCAGAGGCCAGTTTGTTCCACACGCCACGGTGGGCTTTGGCGTTGGCTTCAGGAATGCCGCGCAGCAGGAGCAGCAACTCGCCAATCACTAACTCCGCCACGGAACGGGTGTTGGAGAACGGCGCGTTAAAGACCGGTACGCCGCGTTTGGCCGCCGCATTCAGATCCACCTGGTTGGTCCCGATGCAGAAACAACCGATCGCCACCAGCTTCTCCGCGCAGGCAATAACGTCTTCAGTCAGATGGGTACGGGATCGCAGGCCGATAAAGTGGGCATCACGGATGGATTCTTTCAGCTGCTCTGTATCCAGCGCGCCTTTGTGGAATTCGATGTTGGTGTAACCTGCTGCACGAAGGTTATCCAGTGCTTTCTGATGCACCCCTTCGACGAGCAGAAACTTAATCTTGTCTTTTTCCAGTGATACCTTTGCCATTTACCCGACCCTGTTTTGTCTGAACTGATGTTGTGCTGGATTTAAATCCGCTCTAGCCAACATATCAAAAAAAACTATTGCAGCAATATGAACGTTTGCGTCGGCACTCTGAAGAAAAGTCATCCAGAGCAAAATGTCAGAGGAAAATGCTGTGGTTAATCAGGAAAGCGGCAGGATCGTCAGATCAGGCGAAAAAACGTGACACAAGTCACCGAATTTGGCTTTTGAAAAATATTTAGCGGGGGGAGTGCTCCCCCCGTCAGATCATTTTACGATGGTTTTCACGCCATCGGCGGTGCCGATCAGCGCCACATCCGCGCCACGGTTGGCGAAAAGCCCTACGGTCACGACGCCTGGGATCGCGTTAATGGCATTTTCCATTACTACCGCGTCCAGAATTTCCAGATTGTGAACGTCGAGGATCACGTTACCGTTGTCCGTCACGACGCCCTGACGGTATTCCGGGCGACCACCCAGCTTCACCAACTGGCGAGCGACTGCGCTGCGCGCCATCGGGATCACTTCTACCGGCAGTGGGAAACTGCCCAGGATATCCACCTGTTTTGAAGAATCCGCGATACAGATAAACTTATCCGCCACGGAAGCAATGATCTTCTCGCGCGTAAGCGCCGCGCCGCCGCCTTTGATCATCTGCATATGGCCGTTGATCTCATCGGCACCATCAACGTAAATCCCCAGACGATCCACTTCGTTCAGATCGAAGACAGTAATGCCGAGGCTTTTGAGCTTTTCCGTGGAGGCATCAGAGCTGGATACCGCGCCCTCGATCTGCCCTTTCATCGTACCGAGCGCATCAATAAAGTGTGCGGCGGTCGAGCCAGTCCCTACACCAACAATAGTGCCGGGTTGTACGTACTGGAGAGCGGCCCATCCTACTGCTTTTTTCAGTTCATCCTGCGTCATGATCTTTTGCCTGTGGTGTGAAAACTCAGGGCGCATTATAGAACATGCGGGCGGGGAATGTCCCTGTGACCGGTGTCACATTAACGAGCAAAGCCCTGACAGATCCGATGTGGTCGGATTTGGTCTGTCACAAAGGTAAATTTGTGTCATAGTGCAGAATCAGCAAAATTCAGGAGCACCACCCCGCAATGAAACGTCCGGACTACAGAACACTACAGGCGCTTGATGCCGTCATTCGTGAACGAGGTTTTGAGCGCGCGGCGCAAAAGCTGTGCATCACTCAATCCGCCGTGTCACAGCGAATCAAACAGCTTGAAAATATGTTCGGACAACCGCTGCTGGTACGTACGGTTCCGCCACGTCCGACGGAGCAAGGGCAGAAGCTGCTCGCCCTGCTGCGTCAGGTTGAGCTGCTGGAAGAGGAGTGGCTGGGCGATGAACAGACTGGCTCCACACCATTGCTGCTGTCGCTGGCGGTGAACGCCGACAGTCTGGCAACCTGGCTGCTGCCTGCTCTTTCCACTGTTCTGGCTGACTCACCGATTCGCCTCAACTTGCAGGTGGAAGATGAAACCCGCACTCAGGAGCGTCTGCGTCGCGGCGAAGTTGTGGGTGCCGTCAGTATCCAGCCGCAGGCGCTGCCAAGCTGTCTGGTCGATCAACTGGGTGCGCTCGATTATCTGTTCGTTGGCTCAAAAGAGTTCGCCGACAAGTATTTCCCGAATGGTGTCACCCGCGCCGCGCTGCTGAAAGCGCCCGCGGTGGCGTTCGACCATCTCGACGACATGCACCAGGCATTTTTACAGCAGAACTTCGACCTGCCGCCGGGCAGCGTGCCGTGTCATATCGTGAACTCGTCGGAAGCCTTCGTGCAGCTGGCGCGTCAGGGAACCACCTGCTGCATGATTCCGCATTTGCAGATTGAGAAAGAGTTGAAGAGCGGTGAGCTTATCGACTTAACGCCGGGGCTGTATCAGCGTCGGATGTTATACTGGCACCGATTTGCGCCGGAAAGCCGCATGATGCGCAACGTCACCGATGCACTGCTGGCTTACGGCCATAAGGTGTTGAGGCAGGATTAAAAAAAGCCGGGTTTCCCCGGCTTTTTCATTATTGTTGTGCAGGTGCTGGTGCCGTTTGCTGGCCCTGTGCAGGCTCAAGCTGGAACACCACATCAACCTGATCGTCGAACTGAATGGTCGGCTGCTCGTAGGTTTCCTGTGCGGAAGCCGGTGCAGCATCCGCCTTCATCATACGAACCATCGGGCTTGGCTGATAGTTAGAGACGTGGTAGCGCACGCTATACACTGGGCCAAGCTTCGATTTGAAGCCAGATGCCAGTTGCTCAGCCTGACGCACGGCATCGTCAATCGCCGCTTTACGCGCTTCGTCTTTGTATTTCTCTGGTTGCGCAACGCCCAGCGAGACGGAACGGATTTCGTTCAGCCCCGCTTTCAGCGCGCCATCTAACAGCGAGTTCAGCTTGTCCAGCTGACGCACCGTGACTTCAACGGTACGCACCGCGCGGTAACCTTTCAGAATACTTTTGCCATTCTGATAGTCGTAATCCGGCTGAGTGCGCAGATTCGCGGAGTTAATGTCCTTTTTCGCAACGCCGTTCTGCTCAAGGAAAGAGAGATATTGCGCAACGCGATCGTCAGCCTGTTTCTTAGCTGACGCCGCATCTTTTGCCGCGACGTTCACTTCAATCGCCAGCGTTGCAACATCGGGAACCGCATCCACGCTTGCGGTACCGGAAGTGACAATGTGCGGACCATTTGGCAATTCGTTTGCCTGTACCGACACTGCGCTTAAACCTACTAATGCCGCCAGGGCCATCACTTTAAACTTCACTGTTATTCCTCCATGTTGCGAAGTGCCCACCGAAGGGCGCATGCCAGCAAGCTTAGCGCGTCTGTTTCAGTTGTCCATAAGACAACGCTTAGTTGAACAATACCTGCACGTGATTAATCCCCTCTTTCGCCAGCTGGGAGGCGATAATCCACATCACCACACCGACCAGAGTATTAATGATTCGCTGTGCTTTGGCAGTACGTAAACGCGGAGCGAGCCAGGCGGCCAGGATCGCCAGACCGAAGAACCACAGGAAAGACGCGCTTACCGTTCCCAGAGCAAACCAGCGTTTGGGTTCAACATCGAGTTGACCGCCGAGGCTGCCCAGCACCACAAAAGTATCCAGGTAGACGTGCGGATTAAGCCAGGTCACCGCCAGCATGGTGGCAATAATCTTCCAGCGCCCCTGCTTCATCACTTCGGCGCTGGCCAGTTCGAGATTACTGCTCATGGCAGTTTTCAGTGCGCCGAAACCGTACCACAGCAGGAATGCCACTCCGCCCCAGGTCACCAGCGCCAGCAGCCACGGAGACTGCATCAGCAGTGCGCTGCCGCCAAAAATCCCGGCGCAAATCAGCACTAAATCGCTGACGGCGCAGAGCATCGCAATCATTAAATGATATTGACGGCGAATCCCCTGGTTCATGACGAATGCATTCTGAGGACCGAGCGGAAGGATCATGGCTGCGCCAAGCACAAGACCTTGAAAATAATAAGATAACATGGAAAATAATCTCACAGGATTGTCGTTACGGCAGACTATACTGCGAGATCTTCATTAGAGGAAATTGATAATTTTAATCCCTAATAAGTATGGCTAATAGTAGTGGATTGGGATTACGACAAACGTTTTCATTGCGGATTTAGCGTATGCTGGAGGTACCAGCAACCGTACCAAAGGAATGGATATGAAGCATAACGCGAAGGCTTTACTCTTCTGTGCCGGATGGGTCGTTGCCAGTGTGTGGGCCGCCACCGCCAGCGCGACCACAACGTTGCGCTATACGGATCATGAACCGTACGGAAACATGCGCACCCGGCTCATCAAAGAGACCTTTTTTAGAGCGATTGAGACCGAATCGATCGGCCGCCTGAAAATCGAGGCGCACTGGAACGGCGAGCTCTCCACCAGCTATGACGCCTTAAAAACGATTAGCCGGGGCGATGTCGCGGATATCGGGATTGTAGTTCCCGAATACACGCCAGACCTGCTCCCGCGACACCAGATTTTCAAGAGCTTCCCTCTCGGGCCCGCCAGCGGTAATGCGCAGGTGGCGACGTTTCGGCGCATTTTCAGTGAGTATCGCCAGTTCGACAACGAGCTGGAAAAAAATAACCTCGTTAACCTGCAATTTTTCCTCGGCTATCCGGTCGGTTTTTTTACCACCCAACCCAACGTCAAACTGGATCAGCTGAACGGCAGCAAATGGCGAACTGCCAGCTTTTGGCATCAGTCATTTTTACGCAACGCGGGTGGCGTGCCGGTGAGTATGCCGTGGAATGACAAAATCACCGACGCGCTGGCGGACGGGCAACTTGATGGCCTGATGGTTAACCTCGACAGCGGGCACGATATTCATGCCGAGCGTGCAGCTCCGCATATTCAGCTCTCCCCTTCCCTGTGGCTCGGGCACGTTTATCTTCTGGTGATGAATAAAACGGTGTGGGATGGTCTCGACGTGAAGGATCGCGGTGCCATCAAACGGGCAGCCGCCGCGACGCAAAGACGTCTCGGGGCAGCGCAAGACGCAAATCTGCTTGAGATGGTAAACCAGATGAAAAAAGATGGCGCATCCATTCACTACCTGACGAATCAGGAGCTAGAAGCCTGGCAAACCGCCACCGGATATCAGCAGGTGCAGGCCGAATGGGTGGCTCAGCAGGAAAGCAAAGGGATAACGGATGCTGGCCTGCTGATGAAGGGTGTCAGCACCATTGTTAACGACGTCATAAGATAAAAAAACGCCCGCCGGGTTCTCCCAGCGGGCGTTGTCTTTCCGGGCGGATTTACTCGCTCGCGTTTTCTTTCACACGCTTGAAGTTCACGTCCATCTGCGGATACGGGAAGCTGATACCGTTGGCATCAAACTCACGTTTGATACGCTCCAGCACGTCCCAGTAAACGTTCTGCAGGTCACCGCTTTTGCTCCAGATGCGCACCACGAAATTGATCGACGACGCCCCCAGCTCATTCAGACGCACGGTCATTTCGCGGTCTTTGATGATGCGCTCATCCGACTCAATGATGCGGGTGAGCAGCGCTTTAACCTGATCAATATCAGAATCGTATGCGACGCTAATCAACAGTTCGTTGCGACGTACCGGCTCGCGGGAGAAGTTAATAATATTCCCGGCGATAATTTTCCCGTTTGGCACCACCACAATACGGCCATCAACGGTGCGCAGGGTGGTGGAGAAAATCTGCACCTGCAGTACGGTCCCGGCAATGCCACCTAAATCAACATATTCACCGGAGCGGAACGGGCGGAAAGTCACCAGCAGCACGCCTGCCGCCAGGTTTGAGAGAGAACCCTGCAGGGCCAGACCGATAGCCAGACCGGCAGCACCGAGTACCGCGATGACGGAAGCCGTCTGCACCCCGACGCGCCCCAGCGCAGCAATAAGCGTAAAGGCAATAATGCCGTAGCGCACCAGCGCAGAGAGGAAATCGGCTACCGTGGCGTCAATCTGACGCGCACGCATCACGCGGTTGATCGCATTGGACACCACGCGTGCCACGATCATCCCGACGATAATAATCGCAATTGCTGCCACGATGTTTACCGCATAACTCAGCAGTAGCGCCTG
Organism: Lelliottia jeotgali; assembly: GCA_002271215.1. Lineage (NCBI taxonomy): Bacteria > Pseudomonadati > Pseudomonadota > Gammaproteobacteria > Enterobacterales > Enterobacteriaceae > Lelliottia > Lelliottia jeotgali. The sequence continues at coordinate 3,659,217 of CP018628.1, forward strand.
GTTGCGCACCAGCCAGGTGCCTGCGTTATTAATGCCATCTACTACACCGAGATCATCCATTCATTCTTCCTTTTCTAATCCAGACAAAAAAATCCATCTCACTTGGGAGACAGGCAGGTTAGTAAAGGGTAAACAAAAAGCGCGGATTATGCCAAACAGATCACAAAATCCGCCAATGCAGCCCGTTGAAAAGGCATAAAAAAAGGCCCGCAAATGCGGACCTCTTTAGCGCTAAAAGCAGCTCAAATTACAGAACGTCAACCGCGTTCAGTTCTTTGAATGCCTGCTCCAGACGGGTGATCATAGAGGTCTGGGCAGAACGCAGCCATACGCGTGGATCGTAGTATTTCTTGTTCGGCTGGTCTTCGCCTTTCGGGTTGCCCAGCTGACCTTGCAGGTAAGCTTCGTTGGTTTTGTAGTACTGCAGGATGCCGTCCCAGGTTGCCCATTGGGTATCGGTATCGATGTTCATTTTAACTACACCGTAGCTTACGGAGTCTTTGATTTCCTGAGCAGAAGAACCGGAACCGCCGTGGAAGACGAAGTTCAGGCTGTTGTGCGGCAGGTTGTGTTTCTTAGAAACGTATTCCTGAGAATCGCGCAGGATAGTCGGAGTCAGAACCACGTTACCTGGCTTGTAAACGCCGTGTACGTTACCGAAAGATGCCGCGATGGTGAAACGTGGGCTGATTTTGCTCAGCTCGGTGTACGCGTAATCAACGTCTTCTGGCTGGGTGTACAGTGCAGAAGCGTCCATGTGGCTGTTGTCCACGCCGTCTTCTTCACCGCCGGTGCAACCCAGTTCGATTTCCAGGGTCATGTCCATTTTGGACATACGCGCCAGGTATTTGGAGCAGATTTCGATGTTTTCGTGCAGTGACTCTTCGGACAGGTCGATCATGTGGGAAGAGAACAGTGGCTTACCGGTCGCTGCGAAGTGTTTTTCGCCAGCGTCCAGCAGACCGTCGATCCACGGCAGCAGTTTCTTCGCGCAGTGGTCGGTATGCAGGATTACTGGAACACCGTAGTGCTCAGCCATCTGGTGTACGTGATGCGCACCAGAGATTGCGCCCAGGATTGCTGCGCCCTGAGGAACGTCAGTTTTCACGCCTTTACCGGCGATGAATGCTGCGCCACCGTTAGAGAACTGGACGATGACCGGCGCTTTAACTTTTGCAGCGGTTTCCAGTACGGCGTTAATGGAGTCGGTACCCACGCAGTTAACTGCTGGCAGAGCAAAGTTGTTCTCTTTAGCTACCTGGAACACTTTCTGAACGTCATCACCAGTGATCACGCCAGGTTTTACGAAATCAAAAATTTTAGACATGTTACGTAGTCCTGTATCTTCGGCCGTTAGAAAAGGTGCGAGCTCTAATAAGCACGCTGAAATTTGGGCAGGTTTCCCTGCCCATGAATGGCTTACTTCTTAGCGCGCTCTTCGAGCATAGCTACTGCTGGCAGAACTTTGCCTTCCACGAATTCGAGGAATGCGCCGCCACCAGTGGAGATGTAGGAGATTTTGTCGGAAATACCGAACAGGTCGATTGCCGCCAGAGTATCGCCGCCGCCTGCGATGGAGAACGCTTCGCTGTCTGCGATTGCGTTAGCCACGATTTCAGTGCCTTTGCGGAAGTTCGGGAATTCGAACACGCCAACCGGGCCATTCCACAGAATGGTTTTCGCATTTTTCAGGATATCAGCCAGTTTCTGTGCAGAAACGTCACCCAGATCCAGAATCTGCTCTTCATCTTTGATGTCGTTAACAGATTTCAGGGTAGCCGCTGCAGTTTCAGAGAACTCAGTTGCCACGCGAACGTCCGTTGGGACTGGGATATCACAAGTGGTCAGCAGACGTTTTGCTTCGTCAACCAGGTCCGCTTCGTACAGGGATTTACCCACGTTGTGGCCTTGAGCAGCAACGAAGGTGTTCGCGATACCACCGCCAACAATCAGCTGGTCAGCGATTTTAGACAGGGAATCCAGAACGGTCAGTTTGGTAGAAACTTTAGAGCCACCAACGATAGCAACCATTGGACGCGCTGGTTCTTTCAGTGCTTTACCCAGTGCTTCCAGTTCGTCTGCCAGCAGTGGACCTGCGCAAGCGACGTCTGCGAATTTACCGATACCGTGGGTAGAAGCCTGCGCACGGTGAGCTGTACCGAATGCATCCATTACGAATACGTCGCACAGGGCAGCGTATTTTTTGGAGAGTGCTTCGTCGTCTTTCTTCTCGCCTTTGTTGAAGCGAACGTTTTCCAGAACAACCAGTTCACCTGCCGCCACTTCAACGCCGTCCAGGTAGTCTTTAACCAGACGTACCGGGTTAGACAGTTTGTCTTTCAGGTAGTTAACAACCGGCAGCAGAGAGAATTCTTCGTTGTACTCGCCTTCGGTCGGACGACCCAGGTGAGAGGTTACCATCACTTTCGCACCCTGTTTCAGTGCCAGTTCGATGGTTGGCAGGGAGGCACGAATACGTGCATCGCTGGTCACTTTGCCATCTTTAACAGGTACGTTCAGATCGGCACGGATGAAAACGCGTTTACCTGCCAGATCCAGATCGGTCATCTTAATTACAGACATGGTGAATCCTCTCGTTGATTCTTAAAGTTTTGCATGCGCACTTTGCGCCCTACCTGAAACCTTCTGCGGCCATGGCTAACGTGGTGTCGAGCATCCGGTTAGCAAAGCCCCATTCATTATCGCACCACACCAGCGTTTTGATGAGGTGGGCACCGCTGACCCGCGTCTGTGTACCATCGACAATGGCACTGTGCGGATCGTGGTTAAAATCTACTGAGACCAACGGTAATTCCGTATAGTCAACTATACCATGAAATGTACCCTGTGCCGCTTTTTGCAACAACAGGTTGACTTCATTAGCTTTTACCGGTTTCTTCACGGTAACACTGAGGTCAATCGCGGTGACATTTATGGTCGGCACGCGGACCGCAATGGCTTCAAATCGATCGTTAAACTGAGGGAAAATACGGGTGATCCCAGCCGCCAGTTTCGTATCCACCGGAATGATTGACTGACTCGCCGCGCGCGTGCGACGTAAGTCCGGGTGATACGCGTCGATAACCTGCTGATCGTGCATGGCGGAGTGAATCGTGGTGACTGTGCCCGATTCAATGCCATACGCATCGTCTAGCAGTTTGATGACCGGAATAATGCAGTTTGTGGTGCAGGAGGCGTTGGAGACGATACGGTGTTCAGCTTGCAGCTCAAGATGGTTCACACCGTAGACGACGGTGGCGTCGAGGTCGTGACCACCGGGATGGGAAAACAGCACTTTCTTCGCGCCTGCTGCCAGATGCGCCTCGCCGTGTTCGCGATTGCCGTACACGCCGGTACAATCAAGCACCACATCCACACCCAATTCACGCCACGGTAGCGCTTCAATGCTGCGCTCATGCAGGACGCGAATCACATCATCGCCGACGAACAGTTGCTCTCTTTCCTGGCGAACATCCCAGGCAAAGCGCCCATGGCTGGTATCGTATTTCAACAAATGCGCCATACCCGCCGCGTCTGCCAGTTCATTGACAGCCACTACGGTGATTTCCGCCCGACGTCCGGATTCATATAAAGCGCGAACCACGTTACGTCCGATGCGACCAAAGCCATTAATCGCTACGCGTACGGTCATAGGTCTCCTGCAAGGCTATCCCTGAATTGAAGTGGCTGAAAGAGTAATCCAGCTACGCTCAGAGGGGAATCCTTGCCTGTCACAAACTGCGACTGATTGGTCAATTGTCGAACATTTAATCGACTGAAACGCTTCAGCAAGAATAAGCGAAACGGGGAATAAAAGGAACGTTCGCCCGGAGCAATAAGCCAGCTATATGACATGCGTCACATTTTCAATGGAATAATTCACAGGGATGTTACATGAATCAGGAATAGCGGATACAAAAAAACCGGGTGGAGGGAAAAGCAAAACGGTAACCCATAGGTTACCGTTTTTGATGTTTGCGCCCTCTCCCGTGGGAGAGAGTTGGGGTGAGGGCATCAGGCCGCACACACCCCATAAGCGGCGATTACAGCAGTTCTTTCGCTTTCGCGACTACGTTCTCAACGGTGAAGCCAAACTCTTCGAACAGCAGTTCTGCAGGTGCAGACTCGCCGAAGGTGGTCATACCGACGATAGCGCCGTTCAGGCCCACGTATTTGAACCAGTAGTCAGCGATACCCGCTTCCACTGCAACGCGTGCAGACACGGCTTTCGGCAGTACGGATTCACGGTAAGCCGCATCCTGCTTGTCGAACGCGTCGGTAGACGGCATGGAGACCACGCGCGCTTTCACGCCTTCGGCAGACAGTTTATCCCACGCTGCAACCGCCAGTTCAACTTCAGAACCGGTCGCGATGATGATCAGCTGCGGCTGCGAACCAGCGCAATCTTTCAGCACGTAACCACCGCGAGCGATGTTCGCCAGCTGCTCTTCGGTACGATCCTGCTGTGCCAGGTTCTGACGGGAGAGGATCAGCGCGGTAGGACCGTCCTGACGCTCAACGCCATATTTCCACGCAACCGCGGACTCAACCTGATCACATGGACGCCATGTGGACATGTTCGGGGTCACACGCAGAGACGCGACCTGCTCAACCGGCTGGTGAGTCGGACCATCTTCACCCAGACCGATAGAGTCGTGGGTGTAGACCATCACCTGACGCTGTTTCATCAGCGCAGCCATACGCACGGCGTTACGTGCATATTCCACAAACATCAGGAAGGTAGAGGTGTACGGCAGGAAACCGCCGTGCAGGGAGATACCGTTGGCAATCGCGGTCATACCGAATTCACGCACACCGTAATGGATGTAGTTACCGGCGGTATCTTCGTTAATCGCTTTAGAGCCAGACCAGATGGTCAGGTTAGACGGTGCCAGGTCAGCAGAGCCGCCGAGGAATTCTGGCAGCAGCGGGCCGAAGGCTTCGATCGCATTCTGAGACGCTTTACGGCTGGCGATTTTTGCAGGGTTAGCCTGCAGTTTGGCGATGATTTCGTTCGCTTTCGCCGCGAAATCTTCCGGCATGTCACCTTTCATACGACGGGTGAATTCAGCCGCTTCCTGAGGGAAGGCTTTCGCGTAAGCAGCGAATTTCTCGTTCCAGACGGACTCTTTCGCCTGGCCTGCTTCTTTGGCATCCCACTGAGCGTAGATCTCAGAAGGAATTTCAAACGGCGCGTATTTCCAGCCCAGCTGTTCGCGGGTCAGTGCAATTTCTGCGTCGCCCAGCGGTGCGCCGTGGGAATCGTGGGTACCGGCTTTGTTTGGAGAACCGAAACCGATGATGGTTTTGCACATCAGCAGAGACGGTTTGTCAGTCACAGCGCGCGCTTCTTCTACTGCGCGTTTAATCGCAGCAGCATCGTGGCCATCAACGCCACGTACAACGTGCCAGCCGTAGGCTTCGAAACGTTTAGCAGTGTCGTCAGTGAACCAGCCTTCAACGTGACCATCGATGGAGATACCGTTGTCATCGTAGAACGCAACCAGTTTGCCCAGTTTCAGGGTACCGGCCAGGGAGCACACTTCGTGAGAAATGCCTTCCATCATACAGCCGTCGCCCATGAAGGCGTAGGTGAAGTGGTCAACGATGTCGTGGCCTGGACGGTTGAACTGTGCCGCCAGCGTTTTCTCTGCAATCGCCATACCGACCGCGTTCGCAATACCCTGACCCAGCGGACCGGTAGTGGTCTCAACGCCAGCGGTGTAACCCACTTCCGGGTGACCTGGAGTTTTGGAATGCAGCTGGCGGAAGTTTTTCAGCTCTTCGATTGGCAGCGCATAACCTGTGAGGTGCAACAGGCTATAGATCAGCATAGAGCCGTGGCCGTTAGACAGTACGAAACGGTCACGGTCAGCCCAGGACGGGTTCTGAGGGTTATGGTTCAGGAAATCACGCCACAGGACTTCGGCAATGTCAGCCATACCCATAGGGGCACCCGGGTGACCGGATTTGGCTTTCTGTACTGCGTCCATGCTCAGCGCACGAATAGCATTAGCAAGCTCTTTACGTGAGGACATTTTAACTCCAGATCGGACTGTTAAAGGCCGTGCCCTTGACGACAGCGCGTTTTGGGCTATGCCAGAAAAAAGTGCCAACAATGTAACCCAAGCGACAAAGCATGTACATGGAGCATTCTTTTGCCGTTTAAGAAATCTCTGGATCATGCTCGCATGTTGCGCAATCTACTCGCCCGGGCCTCCAGATATTCCTTATACTTAGCTCGACTGCGGCTTCGCTGCCGGAGCATTTTTCAGACTTTTTTCAGTTAACGAGTACGGAAGCAACATCATGAAAATGCGTGCAATAGTGCTGGCCCTGGGTACGACGCTGCTGCTGAGCGGCTGTCAGAATATGGATTCAAACGGTCTGATGAGCTCTGGAGCAGAGGCTTTCCAGGCCTATTCCCTTAGCGATGCGCAGGTCAAAGCCTTGAGCGATCAGGCGTGCAAAGACATGGACGCTAAAGCGACCATCGCCCCCGCCAGTAGCACTTACGCACAGCGTCTGAACAAGATTGCCGCTGCACTCGGCGATAACATCAACGGTCAGCCGGTGAACTACAAAGTCTACATGGCGAAAGATGTGAACGCGTTTGCGATGGCTAACGGCTGCATCCGCGTCTACAGCGGCCTGATGGATATGATGACGGATAACGAAGTCGAAGCGGTGATCGGCCACGAAATGGGCCACGTCGCGCTCGGTCACGTGAAGAAAGGAATGCAGGTGGCGCTCGGCACCAACGCCGTGCGTGCGGCGGCGGCCTCTGCGGGCGGTATCGTCGGCAGCCTGTCGCAATCCCAGTTGGGCGATGTGGGCGAAAAACTGGTGAACTCCCAGTTCTCCCAGCGTCAGGAATCCGAAGCGGATGACTACTCTTACGATCTGTTGCGCAAACGCGGCATCAATCCTTCAGGCTTAGCGACCAGCTTTGAGAAACTGGCAAAACTGGAAGAAGGCCGTCAAAGCTCGATGTTTGACGATCACCCGGCTTCCGCTGAACGCGCGCAGCACATCCGCGATCGCATGGCGGCAGACGGCATTAAATAAAAAAGCCGGGTGGCGGCTAACGCCTTACCCGGCCTACAAGATTAACATGCCCGGCAAGTGCTACGCCGCCGGGCAATTTCTTGATTACTCGCCTTTTTTGGCTGCCTGGATGTACAGCATTTCCAGCGCCAGCGTCGCCGCTGCCAGAGCGGTGATCTCAGACTGATCGTAAGCAGGCGCCACTTCCACGACGTCCATCCCCACGATGTTCAGATCTTTCAGACCGCGAACCAGTTTGATTGCACGGTCAGACGTCAGACCGCCAATCACCGGCGTACCGGTACCCGGTGCAAACGCAGGGTCCAGACAGTCGATGTCAAAGGTCAGATACACCGGCATATCGCCCACGATCTGCTTCACCTGAGCGATGATATCGTCCACGCCGCGATCGTTGACCTGGCAGGCGTCCAGCACCGTGAAGCCGTTGTCTTTATCGAATTCAGTACGGATACCGATCTGCACAGAATGATTCGGATCGATCAGCCCTTCGTTCGGCGCGGTATAGAACATAGTGCCGTGGTCAAACTCGCAGCCGTTCGCGTAGGTGTCGGTGTGGGCATCGAAATGGACCAGCGCCATTTTACCGAAATGTTTCGCGTGGGCGCGCAGCAGCGGCAGCGTCACGAAGTGGTCACCGCCGAAAGAGAGCATGCGCTTACCGGCAGCCAGCAGTTTCTCAGCATGGGCCTGCAGTTTTTCGCTCATCTCACGCGCGTCGCCGAAGGCATACACCAGGTCGCCGCAGTCGACGACGTTCAGGCGCTCGCGCATATCGAAGTTCCACGGGAAGCGGTTGTGCTCCCAGGCCAGATTGGTCGAAACCTGACGGATCGCCGCCGGGCCGTGACGGCCACCGGCACGACCCGAAGTCGCCATATCAAACGGAACGCCAGTAATCACCCAGTCAGCGTCGCTGTCGTACGGCTGGAAGTTCATCGGAAGACGTAAAAAACCAAACGCGTTAGATACCAGAGAGTTGTCGTACTGATGACCTAAAGTGCTCATGTCCTGACCTCGTGTAGAGTCGATACAAGAAAATAGATGAAAAAAAATCCCCTCCGCGTCGTTAAACCCGACGAGGAAGGGATTGATTCGGAAACTGCATATTGGAGCGAATTATCGCCGTTAATTCGTACAGGTTCAAGTATTCCGTAGGCCCGGTAAGCGCAGCGCCACCGGGCACGAGCGGTTACTCGTCTTCCAGATAGGTGTACCCGTACAGACCCGCTTCAAACTCTTCCAGGAACTGCTGTTGCAGTCCGGCGTCCAGATCGGTGTTTTTCACCTGATCGCGGAATTGAGTCAGCAGTTTTTTCGGATCCAGCTGCACGTATTCCAGCATATCCGCCACGGTGTCGCCCTCGTCGGAAAGCTCCACTTCGACGTTGCCGTCAGGGAAGACAAACACGTCCACCGCTTCGGTATCCCCGAACAGGTTATGCATGTTGCCCAAAATTTCCTGATACGCGCCGACCATAAAGAAGCCCAGCATTGGCGGGTTCTCTGGGTCATATTCCGGCATCGGCATGGTGGTGGCAATCCCGTCACCGTCGACGTAATGATCGATAGCCCCGTCGGAATCACAGGTGATATCCAGCAGCACCGCACGACGTTCCGGCGCGTGATTCAGCCCTTCCAGCGGCAGAACCGGGAACAGCTGATCGATACCCCAGGCATCCGGCATCGACTGGAACAGCGAGAAGTTGACGTAAATCTTATCCGCCATACGTTCCTGGAGTTCGTCGATAATCGGACGGTGCGCACGGTTGCTCGGGTCGAGCTGTTTCTGCACTTCATGACACATGTTCAGATACAGCTGCTCTGCCCAGGCGCGTTCCTGCAGGCTGAAGGTGCCCGATGAATAACCGACGTGAATGTCGTGCAGATCCATCTGGCTATCGTGCAGCCATTCGCGCAGTGAACGACGGTTGCCCGGTTCATGCATTTCCTGCCAGGTTTCCCACATGTTTTGCAGAGCACGTGGCGCATCTTCCTGCGGCGGGGTCGCTTCGGTATTTTCGCTGCGCTCCACGCCGATGATGTTAGAGACCAGCACCGTGTGGTGCGCAGTCACCGCGCGGCCAGATTCGGTGATTACCGTCGGATGCGGCAAACCGTTCTCTTCGCAGGCATCGCCGATCGCCCAGATAATGTTGTTGGCGTATTCGTTCAAGCCGTAGTTCACGGAGCAGTCAGACTGCGAGCGCGTGCCTTCATAGTCCACGCCCAGACCGCCGCCCACATCGAAGCATTCGATGTTCACGCCCAGCTTATGCAGCTCAACGTAGAAACGCGTGGATTCACGTACGCCCGTGGCGATATCGCGAATGTTGGCCATCTGCGAACCGAGGTGGAAGTGCAGCAGCTGGATGCTGTCCAGACGACCGCGCTCGCGCAGCATTTCCACCAGTTGCAGAACCTGCCCTGCCGCCAGACCGAATTTGGATTTTTCGCCGCCCGAGGACTGCCATTTACCGGAGCCCTGAGACGCCAGACGCGCACGCACACCGAGGCGCGGTACCACGTTCAGACGTTCAGCTTCTTCCAGCACGATAGCGATTTCAGTCATCTTCTCGATAACCAGATAGACCTTGTGGCCCATCTTCTCGCCAATCAGCGCCAGACGAATATATTCGCGGTCTTTATAGCCGTTACAGACAATCACCGAACGCGTCATACCGGCGTGCGCCAGTACCGCCATCAGTTCCGCTTTAGAACCGGCTTCCAGACCCAGTGGTTCACCGGAGTGGATCAGGGATTCAATGACGCGACGATGCTGGTTCACCTTGATCGGGTAGACCAGGAAGTAGTCGCCCTTGTAACCATAGGACTCACGCGCACGTTTGAACGCGGCGTTTATGGAGCGCAAACGGTGTTGCAGGATCTGCGGGAAGCAAAACAGTGCTGGCAGACGTTGGCCCTGCGCTTCGCGCGCTTTCACCAGTTTGGCGAGATCCACACGAGCTTCCGGTACGTCAGGATCCGGGCAAACGCTGATGTGGCCCAGTTCGTTGACGTCGTAGTAGTTATTACCCCACCAGGCAATATTGTATGTGCGCAGCATCTTGCTGGCCTCTTCGGAGCTCATCGCAACCTCCTGCATAGAACGTAGTACACCCTGTTCGCCCGCTGACGAAGGCGAAACTGAAGACATGTCGTCAGACATAGCGAACCTCAACTCTTTGTATTAAGTGTAAAACAGTTGACTACTATCGCAGTGTCACACCGCGATAACAACCCATAAACGGCCCCGTCTTCCAGCAGAGTGTGCTGAAATTCAGACCGTGCGACCGGTTTCTTATTCATATCATTGTAAAACACGTAACCGAACTCTGTATGACAAGGTTCGGCGAAACCACGAGATAACTCCTGAATTAACAAGAGCGCCCTTGTTCAGTTTTCACCAAGCGGATGACCGGCCCTGGAATCCTGAGAAGCACCGAAATGGGTATAACATCGGCAGGTTTGCAGATTAGAAATGCGGATTGCGGGAAACAGACGCACGCCAGAACGGCGTAACTGAGTTAGCGGAAAACGTTGGTTCATTATCGGGTATCACCTCCACGGCCGCCTTCAGAAGACGGACCTCAAGCCAAAGCTAAGTATTCACTGCTCAACCCGGCTGGAAGTGGCGACACGATGACATCATCGAGCGCTTTTTTGTATGAGCCGCGCGCCGCGTTTTATACCCACATAACTCCCAAAATGCAAAACATAAATGCGCACCTTGCCAGCACCGTCAGGAAAAATTTCCACCTGCGTTTTTAGCACAATGAGAGCGGGGTCAAAAAAAACTGGAAATCGGGCGAAGAAGTGACCTAAAATAGCCGTCCAGATGTTAATCCATCTATACTGATTAACACTCAGACTGCCGGTTTTATTTACCTGCAGGTCTTGGTAGAATCGTCTTCTACGGCCATTGCGCACAGCAGTTTGAGCTTACCAAATACTCCTTAGGTGAAATATAACATGGCAAAACACCTGTTTACGTCCGAGTCTGTATCAGAAGGGCATCCTGATAAAATCGCTGACCAAATCTCCGATGCAGTGCTGGATGCGATCCTGGAACAGGATCCTAAAGCGCGCGTGGCGTGCGAAACCTATGTCAAAACTGGCATGGTTCTGGTGGGTGGTGAGATCACCACCAGTGCATGGGTTGATATCGAAGAGATCACCCGTAACACCGTGCGTGAAATCGGCTACGTGCATTCTGATATGGGCTTTGATGCCAACTCTTGCGCCGTTTTGAGCGCAATTGGCAAACAGTCCCCGGACATCAACCAGGGCGTTGATCGTACCGATCCGCTTGAGCAAGGTGCTGGCGACCAGGGCCTGATGTTTGGCTATGCGACCAACGAAACCGACGTTCTGATGCCTGCGCCAATCACTTACGCTCACCGTCTGGTGCAGCGTCAGGCAGAAGTGCGTAAAAACGGCACGCTGCCGTGGCTGCGTCCGGATGCAAAAAGCCAGATCACTTTCCAGTATGACGACGGCAAAATCGTCGGTATCGACGCGGTTGTACTGTCGACTCAGCACTCCGAAGACGTTGCGCTGAAAACACTGCAGGAAGCGGTGATGGAAGAGATCATCAAGCCAGTTCTGCCTGCAGAATGGCTGAATGCCTCTACCAAATACCACATCAACCCGACTGGCCGTTTTGTGATCGGTGGCCCAATGGGCGACTGCGGTCTGACCGGGCGTAAAATCATCGTTGATACCTACGGCGGCATGGCGCGTCACGGTGGCGGCGCGTTCTCCGGTAAAGATCCGTCTAAAGTTGACCGTTCTGCGGCGTACGCGGCGCGTTATGTGGCGAAAAACATCGTCGCTGCGGGTCTGGCCGATCGCTGTGAAATTCAGGTTTCCTACGCTATCGGCGTGGCAGAACCGACGTCCATCATGGTCGAAACTTTCGGTACCGAGAAGATCTCTACCGAACAGCTGACTCTGCTGGTGCGCGAGTTCTTCGACCTGCGTCCATACGGCCTGATCCAGATGCTGGATCTGCTGCACCCAATCTACAAAGAAACCGCAGCATACGGTCACTTTGGTCGCGAACATTTCCCATGGGAAAAAACCGACAAAGCCGCTCTGCTGCGTGAAGCTGCCGGTCTGAAGTAATCGACCGATAGCGTTTGAAAAGGCCAGCCTCGTGCTGGCCTTTTGCATTTCTGTGCGCTGCCTTTGTCGGGTGGCGCTACGCTTACCCGACCTACGAGCTACGGTTTTGTAGGTCGGGTAAGGCGTAGCCGCCACCCGACAAAAACCACCAAATGAAACCGCTTACACCACCCTCTACAGCCCTTCATTTCAGATTAATCTCTTTGCATGTTTTGCCTTCATCTGCTGTTACATTTCATTTCAGTTAAGTCTGAAACTGCGCCAAACGGGATGCTTATCAACAGAATTAACACTATATTTTCATAGCTTTAATAATACTGACAGTTTGCATCGAGTGTAACCGATTACACCAACGTGAGATATGTCACATATTTTTACGTCGTACTCACCTACCCTTTACATTGATTAAATTGATAACCCAACTGGAGGGCATAATGCCTGACAATAAAAAACAGGGGCGTACGTCCAACAAGGCGATGACATTCTTTGTCTGCTTCCTCGCAGCCCTGGCAGGACTTCTTTTCGGCCTGGATATCGGCGTCATTGCCGGTGCTTTACCCTTCATCACCGATGAATTTCAGATTAGCCCGCACACCCAGGAATGGGTGGTGAGCTCCATGATGTTCGGTGCGGCAGTCGGTGCCGTCGGCAGCGGCTGGCTCTCCTATCGCCTCGGGCGTAAAAAGAGCCTGATGATCGGCGCGATTCTGTTTGTTGCCGGTTCACTGTGCTCCGCCGCTGCGCCTAACGTCGAAGTGCTGATTATATCCCGCGTACTGCTCGGTCTGGCGGTCGGCGTGGCGTCGTATACCGCCCCGCTTTATCTGTCGGAAATTGCCCCGGAGAAAATTCGCGGCAGCATGATCTCCATGTACCAGTTGATGATTACCATCGGTATCCTCGGCGCATACCTGTCTGATACCGCGTTCAGTTACAGCGGCGAATGGCGCTGGATGCTGGGTGTGATTATCATCCCGGCGATTTTGCTGCTGATCGGCGTCTTCTTCCTGCCTGACAGCCCGCGCTGGTATGCCGCCAAACGCCGCTTCCACGACGCGGAACGCGTGCTGATGCGCCTGCGTGATACCAGTGCCGAAGCCAAACACGAACTCGATGAAATCCGCGAAAGCCTGAAGGTCAAACAGACCGGTTGGGCGCTGTTTAAAGAGAACAGCAACTTCCGTCGCGCGGTATTCCTCGGCGTACTACTCCAGGTGATGCAACAGTTCACCGGGATGAACGTCATCATGTACTACGCGCCGAAAATCTTTGAACTGGCGGGCTACACCAACACCACCGAACAGATGTGGGGGACGGTGATCGTCGGTCTGACCAACGTGCTGGCAACCTTTATCGCCATCGGTCTGGTCGACCGCTGGGGTCGTAAACCGACGCTAACCTTAGGCTTCCTGGTGATGGCTGTCGGGATGGGCGTGCTGGGCACCATGATGCATGTGGGCATTCACTCCGCGACCGCGCAGTACTTTGCCGTGGGGATGCTGCTGATGTTTATCGTCGGTTTTGCGATGAGTGCCGGTCCGCTGATTTGGGTCCTGTGTTCCGAAATTCAGCCGCTGAAAGGGCGTGATTTCGGTATCACCTGCTCAACCGCGACCAACTGGATCGCCAACATGATCGTCGGCGCAACTTTCCTGACCATGCTCAATACGCTCGGCAACGCCAACACCTTCTGGGTGTACGGCGGTCTGAACCTGTTCTTTATTGTTCTGACTCTGTGGCTGATTCCTGAAACTAAACACGTTTCTCTGGAACATATCGAACGTAACCTGATGAAAGGTCGTCCGCTGCGCGAGATTGGCGCCAGCAACTAAGGACCCTGCCCGGCGGCGCAAGCTTGCCGGGCCTACTGTTGCTCTGAACGTAGGCCCGTGCAAGCGCAGCGCCCCGGGCAAAACCTCTCGCTTGCACTCCACCTTTTAGCACTTTATCCTCTGCCCCTATGAAAACCCCACGCCTTCCCATCGCCCTCCAGCAAGCCGTCATGCACGCTTTGCGGGATAAACTCGCACAAGCCAACCTGAAGCTTGGGCGAAACTATCCTGAACCTAAAGTGGTCTATCAGCAGCGCGGCACTTCGGCAGGCACCGCCTGGCTTGAATCATACGAAATTCGCCTCAATCCGGTACTGATGATGGAAAACCAGCAGGCGTTTATCGACGAAGTGGTCCCGCACGAGTTGGCGCACTTACTGGTGTGGAAACACTTTGGCCGCGTGGCACCGCACGGCAAAGAGTGGAAATGGATGATGGAAGCCGTACTCGGCGTTCCCGCGCGGCGCACGCACCAGTTCGAGCTGGAATCGGTACGACGTAACACCTTCCCCTATCGCTGTCAGTGCCAGCAGCATCAGCTGACTGTTCGCCGTCACAATCGCGTGGTGCGCGGTGAAGCCACCTACCGTTGTGTCAAATGCGGTGAACCACTGGTCGCAGAATAATCAATTGAACAATCAGGAACTTTCCTGATCTGACTGATTGCATACTGGAACATCTTTCGCTACGTTGCGGGCTCGTTTTGACACGGAGTTCGAGATGTCCCGTAATTATTCTTCCGCTGTCGCTCTGCTGGCGACAGTTCTCACAGGCCCTGTGCTGGCCGACGGTATCAACAGTTTTTCTCAGGCCAAGGCCGCAGGCGTCAAAGTGAACGCCGATGCGCCAGGTGATTTCTATTGCGGCTGCAAAATTAACTGGCAGGGCAAAAAAGGGGTCGTTGACCTCGAATCGTGCGGCTACAAAGTGCGTAAAAACGAAAATCGCGCCAACCGCATCGAATGGGAACACGTAGTTCCGGCATGGCAGTTTGGCCATCAGCGCCAGTGCTGGCAGGACGGCGGGCGTAAAAACTGCGCTAAAGACCCAATCTATCGCCAGATAGAAAGTGACATGCACAACTTGCAACCCGCCGTGGGCGAAGTGAATGGCGACCGCGCCAACTTCATGTACAGCCAGTGGAACGGCGGTGAAGGCCAGTACGGCCAGTGCGGAATGAAGGTCGATTTCAAAGAGAAAGTTGCCGAGCCACCAGCCCGTGCGCGCGGCAGCATCGCTCGCACCTACTTCTATATGCGCGATCGCTACGAGCTGAATCTCTCTCGCCAACAAACCCAGCTTTTTAACGCCTGGGATAAACAGTATCCGGTTACCGACTGGGAATGCGAGCGCGATAGCCGCATCGCCAAAGTTCAGGGGAATCACAACCCGTATGTGCAGCGGGCTTGCCAGGCGCAAAAGAGCTAACCTACACTAGCGGCAATTGGTTTATACCGCACTTTATATGGAATTTTTGACTATGCGCATCCCTCGCATTTATCACCCGGAATTGATTGCCGCTGGCAGCGAAATTGCTCTCTGTGACGAAGCCGCCAACCACGTTGGTCGCGTACTGCGCATGGGCGCGGGCCAGGCGATACAGCTTTTTGATGGCAGCAATCAGGTTTTCGACGCCGAAATCACCCGCGCCGATAAAAAGAGCGTGCAGGTTAACGTCCTGCGCGGTGAAGTGGATGACCGGGAATCCCCGCTGCACATCCATCTGGGCCAGGTGATGTCGCGCGGCGAAAAGATGGAGTTCACTATCCAGAAATCGATCGAACTGGGTGTAAGCCTCATTACGCCACTTTTTTCTGAACGCTGTGGCGTTAAACTGGATGCTGAACGTCTGAACAAAAAGATTCAGCAGTGGCAGAAGATTGCCATCGCCGCGTGCGAACAGTGCGGTCGCAACCGTATTCCGGAGATCCGCCCGCCGATGGATTTAGAGGCGTGGTGCGCTGAAGAAGAGAGCGGCCTGAAGCTCAATCTTCACCCGCGTGCCAGCGCTAGCATCAACACGCTGCCGCTGCCGGTCGAGCGCGTGCGTTTGCTGATTGGCCCAGAAGGCGGGCTGTCGACAGATGAAATTGCCATGACCGCACGTTATCAATTTACTGATATTCTGTTGGGACCTCGCGTTCTGCGCACTGAGACAACGGCACTCACTGCCATCACCGCACTGCAGGTGCGTTTTGGCGATCTGGGTTGAAGCATTAACGGAGAAGAACAATGATCAAGCTCGGCATCGTGATGGACCCCATCGCAAGCATTAACATCAAGAAAGATTCCAGCTTCGCTATGCTGCTGGAAGCACAGCGTCGCGGCTACCAGCTCCATTACATGGAAATGGCCGATCTTTACCTGAACAACGGTGAAGCCCGCGCCCGCACGCGCATCGTTAACGTCGAGCAAAATTACGATAAATGGTACGAGTTCGGTTCTGAGCAGGATATTCCGCTTGCCGATCTCGACGTGATCCTGATGCGTAAAGATCCTCCGTTCGACACCGAATTCATCTACTGCACCTATATCCTTGAGCGCGCAGAAGAAAAAGGCACGCTGATCGTTAACAAACCGCAGAGCCTGCGCGACTGTAACGAGAAGCTGTATACCGCCTGGTTCTCCGACCTGACGCCGGAAACACTGGTCACGCGCAACAAAGCGCAGCTGAAAGCCTTCTGGCAGAAGCACGGCGATATCATCCTCAAGCCGCTGGACGGCATGGGCGGCGCGTCGATCTTCCGCGTGAAAGAAGGCGACCCGAACCTCGGTGTGATCGCTGAAACACTGACCGAGCACGGCACCCGCTACTGCATGGCGCAGAACTACATTCCTGCAATCGTGGATGGCGACAAACGCGTGCTGGTGGTCGACGGCGAGCCGGTCCCTTACTGTCTGGCACGTATTCCTCAGGGCGGCGAAACCCGTGGTAATCTGGCTGCCGGTGGCCGTGGCGAACCGCGTCCACTGACCGACAGCGACTGGGAAATTGCCCGCCGCGTTGGCCCAATGCTGAAAGCCAAAGGGCTGATTTTCGTCGGCCTGGATATCATCGGTGATCGCCTGACGGAAGTGAACGTCACCAGCCCGACCTGTATCCGCGAAATAGAAGCTGAGTTCCCGGTATCCATTACCGGCATGCTGATGGACGCGATCGAAAAACGTCTCAAGCAGTAACGAACTCATCACGAAGTATTTATCCCCTAAATAATTCGAGTTGCAGGAAGGCGGCAAGCGAGTGAATCCCCAGGAGCTTACTAGAGTAAGTGACTGGGGTGAGCGAGCGCAGCCAACGCACATGCAGCTTGAAGTATGACGGGGATAGTGACAAGGCCCAGGATTGTCCGCATACTGGGCCTTGTCGCTTTTTAAACCAGGAATCAGAACCTCTGACAATGAATTTACAGCATCACTTTCTTATTGCCATGCCTGCTCTCCAGGACCCGATTTTCCGTCGTTCGGTCGTTTATATCTGTGAATACAGCGAAGACGGCGCGATGGGGATTATCATCAACAAACCGCTGGAAAATCTGCAAATCGAGGGCATTCTTGAGAAGCTCAAGATCACCCCGGAAGACCGCGCCCCGGAGATCCGTCTTGATAAGCCGGTGATGCTCGGCGGCCCGCTGGCAGAAGATCGTGGTTTTATCCTGCATACGCCTCCGGGTTTCTCCTCCAGCATTCGCGTCTCCGATAATACGGTTATCACCACCTCGCGCGACGTACTGGAAACGCTGGGGACACTTAATCAGCCTTCCGAAGTGCTGGTCGCGCTGGGCTACTCCTCCTGGGAGAAAGGCCAGCTGGAGCAGGAAATTCTCGACAACGCTTGGCTCACCGCCCCTGCTGACCTGAACATTCTATTTAAAACGCCGATTGCCGACAGATGGCGTGAAGCGGCTAAACTCATTGGTATCGACATCCAGACCATGCCTGGCGTAGCGGGGCACGCATAATGAGCGGAACCCTTCTTGGCTTTGATTTTGGTACCAAAAGTATCGGCGTGGCGATTGGTCAACGCATCACGGGCACCGCACGTCCACTGACGGCGATTAAAGCCCAGGATGGTACGCCTGACTGGACGCTTATCGAACGCCTGCTGAAAGAGTGGCAACCCGAAGCCGTCATCGTCGGCCTGCCGCTCAACATGGACGGTACCGAACAACCGCTCACCGCCCGTGCGCGCAAATTTGCCAATAAGATTCATGGCCGATTTGGTGTCGTCGTCAAACTGCACGATGAGCGTCTGAGCACCGTCGAAGCCCGTGCCGGTTTGTTTGAACATGGCGGATTCCGCGCCCTGAACAAAGGTAGCGTCGATTCGGCGTCGGCGGTGATTATCCTCGAAAGCTTCTTCGAGCAAGGGTTTTAACTCCGCTAAAGCCTTCCCTGCGCTTTGCGCTCGGCAAGGCTTTGGTCGAAGTTCTGCATCCCCACCTGCTGCCCGGTCTGAATAACACCGGGCAACTGCCACGTTTTCCCCTCACGAATCAGATTCGCTGACCCCGGTGTGTTGACCAGCATTTCGAAAAGCGCCACGCGCCCGCCCTGCACATCCCGCACCAGTTTCTGTGCCAGCACGGCGCGCAAACTTCCTGCCAGCTGGTTACGTACCGGATCTTTCTCTTCCGCCGGAAAGGTATCCACCAGCCGTTCAATGGCCTGAGACGCCCCGCGCGTATGCAGTGTCGCCAGCACCAGATGCCCGGTTTCCGCTGCCGTCAGCGCCAGCCGGATGGTTTCGCTGTCGCGTAGTTCGCCCAGTAAAATGACATCCGGATCTTCACGTAGCGCCGCCCGTAGCGCCTGAGCAAAAGTGGTGCAGTGCAGCCCAATTTCCCGCTGCTGGATCAGGCATCGCTTGCTTTGATAGACATACTCCACCGGATCTTCCAGCGTCAGAATATGCCCGTCAGTGTGGTGGTTGAGATAATCCACCATCGCTGCCAGCGTCGTAGATTTACCGCTGCCGGTCGCTCCAGTGACCAGAATCAGGCCATTGTCGCTGGAGAGCAGATCGAGGATTGCGCGCGGGGCACCAAGCTCCGAAAGTTGCGGGCACTCCACCGGCAGCAGCCTTAACGTCAGCGAGACGCCATGAATGTGCACAAACGCGCTGGCACGCAGGCGCTGGCCACCGAGCAAAGTCACCGCAAAATCCACGTGCCCGTTCGCCCACCAGGCCCCCTGCTGTTCGTCATTGAGCCATGTTTTTAACAGCTGCGCGACATCCGGCGCGGGAAACGGTGCGCGCTCGAGTTTGCCTAATCTACGCCAGCGCGGTGGAGAATCGCTGCGCAGGTGTAGATCCGAGACATTATGCTTTACACTAAGGGCCACAATTTCTTCCATATCCATACAACCATCCTCGGACTCATGAACGACATTGCGCATAACCTGGCACAGGTCAGGGACAAAATCTCAGCCGCTGCAACGCGTTGCGGCCGTGCTTCAGAAGAAGTTTCGTTGCTTGCAGTGAGTAAAACCAAGCCTGCGAGCGCCATCGCAGAAGCCATCGACGCCGGGCAGCGTGCTTTTGGTGAGAACTACGTTCAGGAGGGTGTGGACAAAATTCGCTATTTCCAGCAAACCGGGAAGGCGAACCTTGAATGGCACTTTATTGGCCCGCTGCAGTCGAACAAAAGTCGGCTGGTCGCGGAGCATTTCGACTGGTGTCATACGGTCGATCGCCTGCGTATCGCCACACGGTTGAGCGATCAACGCCCTGCCGATATGGCGCCGCTTAACGTTCTGATTCAAATCAATATTAGCGATGAGAACAGCAAGTCAGGTATTACTCTGGCTGAACTGGATGCGCTGGCCGAACAGGTGTCTGAACTGCCAGGTCTGACTTTGCGCGGACTGATGGCAATTCCGGCTCCCGAAACAAGTTATGACAGGCAGTTTGCCGTAGCACAGCAAATGGCTGTAGCATTTGAGGCGCTTAAAGCGCGCTACACCACCGTAGACACGCTTTCACTGGGCATGTCGGACGATATGGAAGCCGCCATCGCGGCAGGCAGCACTATGGTGCGCATCGGCACAGCTATTTTCGGTGCGCGCGATTACACCCCAAAATAAGGAAACCTGAGGAACGCCATGAAGACGTTGACTTTCCTGCTCTCAACGGTCATTGAGCTGTATACGATGGCGCTGCTGTTACGCGTCTGGATGCAGTGGGCCCGCTGTGATTTTTATAACCCCTTCTCACAGTTTGTCGTGAAAATCACGCAGCCTGTGATTGGGCCGCTGCGCCGCGTTATTCCACCGATGGGGCCGATCGACAGCGCTTCTCTGCTGGTGGCGTTTGTGCTCAGTATTATTAAAGCCATCGTGCTGTTTATGGTGGTCACCTTCCAGCCGATCATCTGGATCGCAGCGGTGCTAATTCTGCTGAAAACCATCGGTCTGCTGATCTTCTGGGTTCTGCTGGTGATGGCGGTGATGAGCTGGGTGAGCCGTGGCCGTAGTCCGGTCGAATACGCCATGATTCAGCTGACGGAGCCGCTCCTGCGCCCGATCCGCAATCTGCTGCCAGCGATGGGCGGGATCGATTTTTCGCCGATGATTTTGGTTCTGCTGCTGTATGTCCTGAACATGGGCATCGCTGAACTGTTACAGTCAACGGGCAACATGCTGCTGCCGGGGCTGTGGATGGCGCTATGAGTGCCGTCTGCCCCTGCGTCGATGGGCTTGTTTTACGGCTGTATATTCAGCCGAAAGCCAGCCGCGACAGCATCGTTGGGTTACATGGCGACGAATTAAAAGTCGCCATTACCGCCCCTCCCGTGGACGGCCAGGCGAACGCGCATTTGACCAAATTTCTGGCAAAACAGTTTCGCGTCGCCAAAAGCCAGGTCATCATTGAAAAGGGTGAACTGGGACGTCATAAACAGGTAAAAATCCTCAACCCGCAAAACATCCCGACGGAAGTCGCGGCACTGTCACAACAGGATTAAATTATGCAGAAAGTTGTTCTCGCCACCGGTAACGCCGGCAAAGTGCGCGAGCTGGCCTCGCTATTGAATGATTTTGGTCTGGACGTGGTCGCGCAGACCGAGCTGGGCGTGGATTCGGCGGAAGAGACTGGCCTGACGTTTATCGAAAATGCGATCCTGAAAGCGCGTCACGCGGCGCAGGTTACCGGTCTTCCGGCGATTGCGGATGATTCCGGGCTGGCGGTCGATGCCCTGGGCGGCGCTCCGGGAATTTACTCTGCACGTTACTCCGGCGTGGATGCGACCGATCAGCAAAACCTGGAAAAGCTGCTGGAAACCCTGAAAGACGTACCGGACGCGCAGCGTCAGGCACAGTTCCACTGCGTGCTGGTCTATATGCGTCATGCAGAAGACCCGACGCCGATTGTCTGCCACGGCAGCTGGCCGGGCGTGATTGCTCGCGAATCGGCGGGTAACGGCGGCTTTGGCTACGATCCGATTTTCTTTGTCCCGTCTGAGGGCAAAACCGCTGCGGAGTTAACCCGCGAAGAAAAAAGCGCGATTTCCCATCGTGGACGCGCGTTGAAACTGTTACTGGAAGCATTACGTAATGGCTAATTTGCCACCTCTGAGTCTTTATATTCACATCCCGTGGTGCGTGCAGAAATGTCCGTACTGCGATTTCAATTCGCACGCGCTGAAAGGCGAAGTGCCGCATGACGACTACGTTCAGCATCTGTTAACCGATCTGGATGCCGACGTACCTTACGCACAGGGACGTGAAGTTAAGACCATATTTATTGGTGGCGGTACGCCGAGCCTGCTCTCTGGCCCGGCGATGCAGACGCTGCTGGACGGCGTGCGTGCGCGTCTGAATCTGGCAGCCGATGCGGAAATTACGATGGAAGCCAATCCTGGCACCGTTGAGGCCGACCGTTTTGTCGAGTATCAGCGCGCCGGGGTGAACCGTATTTCGATTGGCGTCCAGAGTTTTAGCGAACCCAAGCTCAAGCGTCTGGGGCGCATTCACGGCCCGGAAGAGGCGAAACGCGCGGCCCATTTGGCGACGGGTCTTGGACTGCGCAGTTTTAACCTCGATCTGATGCACGGCCTGCCGGATCAATCACTGGAAGAGGCGCTGGATGATTTGCGTCAAGCCATTGAGCTGAACCCGCCGCATCTCTCCTGGTACCAGTTGACGATCGAGCCGAACACGCTGTTTGGTTCGCGTCCGCCGGTCCTGCCCGACGACGATGCGCTGTGGGATATTTTTGAGCAAGGCCATCAGTTGCTGACGGCTGCGGGTTATCAGCAGTATGAAACTTCCGCCTACGCGAAGCCGGGCTACCAGTGTCAGCACAATCTGAACTACTGGCGTTTTGGCGATTATTTAGGGATTGGCTGCGGCGCACACGGCAAAGTGACCTTCCCCGACGGGCGCATTCTGCGTACCGCCAAAACCCGTCATCCGCGCGGGTATATGGAAGGACGTTATCTGGAGCGTCAGCACGACGTGGAAGTGGAGGATAAACCGTTCGAGTTCTTCATGAACCGCTTCCGCCTTCTGGAAGCCGCCCCGCGTGCGGAATTTGCGCTTTACACCGGCTTGCCACAATCGGTGATTCGCCCGCAGATTGATGAAGCGCTGGCGAAGGGGTATCTGACGGAGTGCGACGCGTTCTGGCAGATCACCGAACACGGCAAGCTGTTCCTCAACTCCTTGCTTGAGCTGTTCCTCGCCGAAGAGTCCTGAAGACAGCTTCAGGATTTTGCATCCCGTTCTGCTGGCTAAGGGAAAGGCTGGCAGAGTGTGGGGATGGAAAAATCTAAACAACTCCGCAAATGTATGACCCCCGAAGAACTTCACCTCTGGTATTTACTC
Source organism: Lelliottia jeotgali (assembly GCA_002271215.1). NCBI lineage: Bacteria > Pseudomonadati > Pseudomonadota > Gammaproteobacteria > Enterobacterales > Enterobacteriaceae > Lelliottia > Lelliottia jeotgali. The sequence goes on from CP018628.1 coordinate 3,682,064, forward strand.
CGGGGACGTCGTTTTTACGGGTTCAAGTTTCGTCGCCAGATGCCCATAGGGTCATACATTGTGGATTTTTCCTGCTTTGAGGCAAGGTTGATTGTCGAGCTTGATGGCGGCCAGCATCAGGATGATTATGAGTATGACTTACGCAGGACGGCGTTTTTGAACGCCAGCGGCTGGCGAGTGATTCGTTTCTGGAATAATGAATTCAGGACGAATGAGGAAGGGGTGTTGGGTGCCATTTTGGACGGTTTGAGTCGTCTGGTCCCCTCACCCCAGCCCTCTCCCTGTACGGTCCGGGGACATGGTAGACAGGTGTTCGGGGACATAGTGAACACTATTTAACATCCTTTACCCATGGTGATCGACTTTTTCTTCAGGTCGATCACCCCCACTTTCGTGCTGTACCACCACACCTCATAACAGCCATCTTCAGCCCCTTCCTTCAGTCCCACATATTCACCCCTGAACGCTTTTCCTGCCTTCAGCGTTACCCCTCTCAGGCTCAGTTTTCCGCTGATATCCACTTTCCTGACCATCACGCCCTCGTCGTATTCCGGGGGTTCAGCGTGACTGTTGTACTGCCGCGCTGATGGCTGATACCGCCAAGCGGGCACTGCCATATCCAGCGAGGTGTGCGGCCGTTCAAGGTTATAGACGTTGCGCCAGTGGTCAAAGGCACGCTGCAGCTCACCCCTGTCCGCGAACCACTTCCCCTGCAGAACTTCTGCCTTCAGGCTGCGGTGAAAACGCTCCAGCTTGCCCTGCGTCTGTGGATGATACGGCCGGGAGTGGCCCACCCGGATACCCTGGCGCATCAGCCACAACTCCAGTGCTGTCCAGACTCCGGTGGTGTCGCCCCACGGTGCCCCGTTGTCCATCGTCATCCGCTCCGGCAACCCGTAGTGCCTGAACACGTTAATCAGCTGTGACTGCACGGTCTCCCGCCGCTCATCGTCGCAGTGCGCCAGACAGAGAGAAAAACGGGAGTGGTCGTCGAGCAGGGTCAGTGGATGGCAGCGGCCGCCCCCAAAGGGAAAGTGACCCTTAAAATCCATCTGCCAGAGGCGGTTGGGGGCGTCATGCTCAAAGCGGCCGGTGGCCGGAATGCCCGGTGTCGTGCCCGGCAGCAGGCCGTGACGGGCCATCAGGTTATGGACAGTGCTGAAAGCGGGCATCCTGTGTCCCTGGTCTTCGAGCCAGCGCTTAATCTTGCGCGCGCCCCAGCGTTCATGACGGGCATGCGCCAGGCGCAGCAGGTCAGTGATGCCGTCAGATGAGCGGTTCGGAGAATGATGAGGCACGCGGGAGCGGTCAGCCAGGCCGGCAGCGCCGTGTTCAGACCAGCGGGCGAGCCACTTGTAGCCAGTGGCAGGGGTAATGCCGAAATGACGGCAAAGAGAACGGATGTTCGCCCCGTCTTGCGAGGCGAACAGAACAAACTCGGTACGTAATGATATGGTATCTCTCGCATCCCAGGGCATAAGCGACTCCATAAACGGGTTCGTATGCCTTAGTTGTAAGTGTCTACCATGTCCCCGAACAAGTGTTCATGATGTCCCCGGACCGTACACTCCCAAAGGGAGAAGGAGCTAAAACCGCGCCTGACAGATCCCCTCTCCCACATAGGGAGGGAGTAAAAACTGCACCTGACAGATCCCCTCTCCCGTGGGAGAGGGTTAGGGTGAGGGCAACAAACCGCACCTTACTTAAGCGTACCCACCAGCGCCTTACGACTGTCTTCCAGCGTAACCACGCGCTGGCACACGTCTTTGCCAAACTTCTGGAAATCCGCTTCCTGATTCTTCCATTCATTCTGAATCGAAGTTTGCAATCCGCCCAGGCTACCTAACACACCTTGCAGTGGATTACCGCCGCCTTTCAGCACGGCTTTCGCACCCATTTCATTGATGCTGTCCTGCAGGATACCGCCCATCGCCTGATTCACCAGGTTCTGGCCGTCGGCACGCACCTGATCGATAGCCTTATAGTGGAACGTCAGGCCATCCGTACGGTGCTCGATGATTCGGTTCATCTGCTCTTTCAACTGGGCATCCAGCTTGGTCAGGCGGGTGCGCATATTGCTGCTCTCACCCACCTCTTTGGCGATGATCTTATCCAGCGCCACGCGGCCTTTCTCGACGCGCGTCAGAGCGCCTTCGTCGATCCACGGCAGCGCCGAGCGGAGATCCGCCTGATAATCTTTCGCCTGCTCGCGTTGGGCCGCGCTCAGGGTATATTGTTTGCCGTTATACATTACGTTGCCATCTGGTGTGATCACCAGATTACCGTTCTCACCTTTTACCTGAACGGTTTGCGGGCTGAGAATCACATCGTCGCGCGGTGTGACTTCGCATTTGTAATCCGCATGGGCAGTTAACGCGGTGGTCATCAGAGCCACAGCCAGCAGCGTTTTGCGCATCATAATTATCCCTCAAGACAAAACGGGCCGGCATTTGCCGGCCCTTTGCTAGTTAGTCCCACCAAATGTCGAAAAGTTCGCTGACGCGTACCTCTTCGAATTTGCGGTCTTCCAGCCATTTGCGCACGAGAGCCTGCTGCTCTTCGGTGCATTTACCGATTTCTTGCTTGCAGATCAGGCCTTCCCAGGAGAGATAGCCGCTGCCATCAAACGCCAGTTTGTTTGGCTCGATCACTTCATCGATAAAGGCATCGACTTCCTTATCAATGGTTTCGACGCTAGTCCCTTCCGGGAAACGCCATGCGACGGAAAAACCAACTTCCTGGAATTCCTCGATGTGCATCTTTTTACGCAGACGACGGCTACGGTTTGCCATTATTTAACCCTCTCGAACATTAAGTCCCATACACCGTGACCAAGACGATGGCCACGCTGTTCAAATTTCGTTACCGGACGTGAATCCGGTCGCGGTACATAGTCGTTGTTTTCAGACAGGTTTTTATACCCGTCGAGCGACGACATCACTTCCAGCATGTGTTCCGCGTAAGGTTCCCAGTCGGTGGCCATATGGAAGACACCGCCCAGTTTTAGCTTACTTTTCACAAGCTCAGCAAATTCTGCCTGAACGATACGGCGCTTATTATGACGTGCTTTGTGCCACGGGTCAGGGAAAAAGAGCTGAACCATGTTCAAAGAATTGTCAGGAATCATTTTGTGCAGCACTTCAACCGCATCGTGGCACATGACGCGCAGGTTCTCGACGTCCTCTTCGTGCGCAGTTGCAAGGCACGCGCCGACGCCAGGTGAGTGAACTTCGATGCCGAGGAAGTTCTGCTCCGGGCGCGCTTTCGCCATCGTCACCAGCGAAGAACCCATGCCGAAGCCGATCTCCAGCGTAATCGGCGCATCGCGACCAAACAGCTCGGAGAAGTCGACGGGTTGTTCGCTGAACTCAACGCCCATCACCGGCCAGTAGTTATCCAGCGCATGTTGCTGCCCTTTTGTCAGGCGGCCCTGACGGCGGACAAAGCTGCGAATACGGCGCAGCGGGCGACCGTTTTCATCAAATTCCGGTGAGATGACGTCGTTTTTCATAAAAGAGTAGTCTGCTTGTGAGATTGTTCGGGAAACGGGCATTATCCAAAGTTAAGCCCTGTATGCAAGCATGGGAAAGATCCGGTTTACAGTCGCAAGACGCTATGTTGCAATCTGCGTCCCTGATTATGCGAATCGATGACCATGCAAGCCTCTCAATTTTCAGCCCAGGTGCTGGACTGGTACGACAAATACGGGCGTAAAACCCTGCCCTGGCAAATTGAAAAAACGCCGTACAAAGTATGGCTCTCCGAGGTGATGTTGCAACAAACGCAGGTCGCAACGGTTATCCCCTATTTTGAGCGTTTTATGGAGCGGTTCCCGACGATAACCGATCTCGCCAATGCTCCCCTCGATGAAGTGCTGCACCTGTGGACTGGGCTTGGCTACTACGCCCGTGCGCGCAATCTGCATAAAGCGGCACAGCAGGTAGCGACGCTGCATCAGGGCAAATTCCCGGAAACATTCGATGAAGTGGCCGCTCTGCCAGGCGTCGGACGCTCCACGGCGGGCGCGGTGCTTTCTCTTTCACTCGGTAAACATTTCCCGATCCTCGACGGTAACGTGAAACGCGTGCTGGCGCGCTGCTACGCAGTGGGCGGCTGGCCGGGTAAGAAAGAGGTCGAGAAACGCCTGTGGGAGATCAGCGAAACAGTGACGCCAGCGAAAGGCGTTGAACGCTTCAACCAGGCGATGATGGATTTGGGGGCGATCGTCTGTACCCGCTCCAAACCGAAATGCGAACTCTGCCCGGTGAACAACCTCTGCGTGGCCTACGCGAATCATTCCTGGGCGCAGTATCCGGGCAAAAAACCGAAACAGACGATCCCTGAACGCACCGGCTTTATGCTGTTAATGCAGCACGGCGATGGGGTTTACCTTGCTCAGCGTCCACCAAGTGGTTTGTGGGGCGGATTGTATTGCTTTCCACAATTTGAAAACGAAGAGGGATTACGTGAGTGGCTGGCCCAGCGGCAGATTAGTGCCGATAAACTCCAGCAACTGACGGCATTTCGTCACACCTTTAGCCATTTCCATCTGGATATTGTGCCCATGTGGCTTCCCGTGTCCTCCTTCGCCTCTTACATGGATGAAGGCGTGGCTCTCTGGTATAACTTAGCGCAACCGCCATCCGTCGGGCTGGCAGCTCCCGTGGAGCGCCTGTTAAAGCAATTACGTGCCGGAGCCGTGGTTTAGCTTCGGTCAGACAACGAGGAATAATAATGGCCAGAACAATTTTTTGTACCTATCTGCAGCGCGACGCCGAAGGGCAGGATTTCCAGCTCTATCCGGGCGAACTGGGTAAGCGCATCTTTAACGAGATTTCTAAAGAGGCATGGGCGCAGTGGCAGCAGAAGCAAACCATGCTCATCAACGAGAAAAAACTCACCATGATGAACCCGGAACACCGCAAGCTGCTGGAACAGGAAATGGTGAACTTCCTGTTCGAAGGCAAAGATGTGCACATTGAAGGCTACACGCCGCCAGAAAAATAACAGCGCGGGCTGATGCCCGGCGGCGCTTTGCTTGCACGAGCCTGCAGACGGTAGGCCGGGTCAGCGCAGCGCCATCCGGCAATAACCGCGACAAAGCAAACACAACACGCAATCCCGGAATGATGAAAAAATTATTAGCGCTAGCCCTTGTTGCGCCGTTGCTTGTGTCTTGTTCCAGTAAAAAAGGCGATAGCTATAACGAAGCCTGGGTAAAGGACACGAACGGTTTTGACATTCTGATGGGGCAGTTTGCCCATAACATCGAGAATATTTGGGGATTTAATGAAGTTCTTATCGCGGGACCGAAGGATTACGTTAAATATACCGACGCCTATCAGACGCGTAGCCACATCAACTTCGATGACGGTACAATCACGATTGAAACCATCGCCGGTACCGAGCCTGCGGCGCGCTTACGCCAGGCGATCGTCAAAACCCTGCTGATGGGCGACGATCCGGGTTCAATCGACCTCTATTCTGACGCCGACGATATCACCATCTCCAAAGAGCCGTTCCTTTACGGACAAGTTGTCGACCAGACCGGCCAGGCAATCCGCTGGGAAGGACGCGCCACCGCCTTCGCTGATTATCTGCTGAAAACGCGCCTGAAAAGCCGCAGCAACGGCCTGAAAATTATCTACAGCGTGACGATCAATCTGGTGCCGAACCACCTCGACAAACGTGCGCATAAGTACGTGGGCATGGTGCGTCAGGCGTCGCGCAAATATGGCGTGGATGAGTCGTTGATTCTGGCGATCATGCAGACCGAATCCTCCTTTAACCCTTACGCAGTAAGCCGTTCCGACGCCTTAGGGCTGATGCAGGTTGTCCAGCATAGCGCCGGAAAAGATGTGTTCCGTTCGCAGGGTAAATCCGGCACACCGAGCCGCAGCTTCCTGTTCGATCCGGCCAGTAACATTGATACGGGAACCGCCTACCTGGCGATGCTGAACAATGTTTATCTCGGCGGAATTGATAACCCAACGTCACGTCGCTATGCGGTAATCACCGCTTACAACGGCGGTGCGGGCAGCGTACTGCGCGTGTTCTCCAGCGATAAAATCCAGGCCGCAAACATCATCAACAGCATGGCACCAGGGGATGTTTACTCGACGCTGACTACCCGCCACCCTTCCGCCGAATCTCGTCGTTATCTGTATAAGGTGAATACGGCTCAGAAGAATTACCGTCGTAGATAGGGTTTTCCCCTCACCCTAACCCTCTCCCAATGTACGGTCCGGGGACATGGTAGACAGGTGTTCGGGGACATGGTGAACACTATTTAACATCCTTTACCCATGGTGATCGACTTTTTCTTCAGGTCGATCACCCCCACTTTCGTGCTGTACCACCACACCTCATAACAGCCATCTTCAGCCCCTTCCTTCAGTCCCACATATTCACCCCTGAACGCTTTTCCTGCCTTCAGCGTTACCCCTCTCAGGCTCAGCTTTCCGCTGATATCCACTTTCCTGACCATCACGCCCTCGTCGTATTCCGGGGGTTCAGCGTGACTGTTGTACTGCCGCGCTGATGGCTGATACCGCGAAGCGGGCACTGCCATATCCAGCGAGGTGTGCGGCCGTTCAAGGTTATAGACGTTGCGCCAGTGGTCAAAGGCACGCTGCAGCTCACCCCTGTCCGCGAACCACTTCCCCTGCAGAACTTCTGCCTTCAGGCTGCGGTGAAAACGCTCCAGCTTGCCCTGCGTCTGCGGGTGATAAGGCCGGGAGTGGCCCACCCGGATACCCTGGCGCATCAGCCACAACTCCAGTGCCGTCCAGACTCCGGTGGTGTCTCCCCACGGTGCCCCGTTGTCCATCGTCATCCGCTCCGGCAACCCGTAGTGCCTGAACACGTTAATCAGCTGTGACTGCACGGTCTCCCGCCGCTCATCGTCGCAGTGCGCCAGACAGAGGGAAAAACGGGAGTGGTCGTCGAGCAGGGTCAGTGGATGGCAGCGCCCGCCCCCAAAGGGAAAGTGGCCCTTAAAGTCCATCTGCCAGAGGCGGTTGGGGGCGTCATGCTCAAAGCTGCCGGTGGCCGGAATGCCCGGTGTCGTGCCCGGCAGCAGGCCGTGACGGGCCATCAGGTTATGGACAGTGCTGAAAGCGGGCATCCTGTGTCCCTGGTCTTCGAGCCAGCGCTTAATCTTGCGCGCGCCCCAGCGTTCATGACGGGCATGCGCCAGGCGCAGCAGGTCAGTGATGGCGTCAGATGAGCGGTTCGGCGAATGATGAGGCACGCGGGAGCGGTCAGCCAGGCCGGCAGCGCCGTGTTCAGACCAGCGGGCGAGCCACTTGTAGCCAGTAGCGGGCGAAATGCCGTAGTGACGGCAAAGAGAACGGATGTTCGCCCCGTCTTGCGAGGCGAACAGAACAAACTCGGTACGTAATGACATGGTATCTCTCGCATCCCAGGGCATAAGCGACTCCAAAAACGGGTTCGTATGCCTTAGTTGTAAGTGTCTACCATGTCCCCGAACAAGTGTTCATGATGTCCCCGGACCGTACACCCAAAGGGAGAGGGGACGGTCCGGTGTTCTCCCTCCCCCGCTGAGGACGATTTTTCTCCCTCTCCCCGTGGGAGAGGGCCGGGGTGAGGGCCACAAACCGCACCTCATCCCCACCATCCATACGAAAATGTTATTTGCATCACAATCTAAACTGCAAATTAATGAGGATTGCATTTTTTTGCGGGAGGTAACAAAACATAACGTTGCCTGCTGATAGAATTGCATCAAATAACAACCCTGAATGTTCCCATAAAAACATATCTCCCGCTCAATTGTGAGGAAAGTAACATGAACCTTAAGCTGCAGCTTAAAATATTGTCGTTTCTGCAGTTCTGTCTGTGGGGTAGCTGGCTAACCACGCTCGGCTCCTACATGTTTGTGACGCTCAAGTTCGACGGTGCGTCTATCGGTGCCGTATATAGCTCGCTGGGTATTGCAGCGGTCTTTATGCCAACACTTCTGGGGATCGTGGCGGACAAATGGATCAGCGCAAAATGGCTTTACGCGCTGTGCCATCTGGTGGGAGCAGGAACGCTCTTTATGGCGGCAGGGGTTACAACGCCAGGCGGGATGTTTATTGTTATCCTGCTTAACTCACTGGCCTATATGCCAACGCTGGGACTTATCAACACCATCTCCTACTACCGCATTAAATCCGCTGGTCTGGATATCGTGACCGATTTCCCGCCAATCCGTATCTGGGGCACCATCGGCTTCATCATGGCAATGTGGGGCGTGAGCTTCGCAGGCTTCGAACTGAGCCATATGCAGCTCTACATCGGTGCTGGACTGTCTGTTCTGCTAGCACTGTTCACCCTGACGCTGCCGCACATTCCGGTATCGAATCAGCAGGCAAAACAGAGCTGGAGCTCAATGCTCGGTCTGGACGCATTTGCACTGTTTAAAAACAAACGCATGGCGATCTTCTTTATCTTCTCCATGCTGCTGGGTGCTGAACTGCAAATCACCAACATGTTCGGGAACACCTTCCTGCACAGTTTCGATAACAACCCGCTGTTCTCCGGTAGTTTTATCGTTGAGCATGCATCGGTGATGATGTCGATTTCGCAGATTTCTGAAACTCTGTTCATCCTGACCATTCCGTTCTTCCTGAGCCGTTACGGCATCAAGAACGTGATGCTTATCAGTATCTTTGCATGGATGCTGCGCTTCGGTCTGTTTGCCTATGGCGACCCATCGGCGTTCGGTACCGTACTGCTGGTTCTGTCGATGATTGTTTACGGCTGCGCCTTCGACTTCTTCAACATCTCCGGTTCGGTGTTTGTCGAAAAAGAGGTTAAGCCTGAAATCCGCGCCAGTGCTCAGGGTATGTTCCTGATGATGACCAACGGTTTCGGCTGTATTCTCGGTGGCGTCGTGAGCGGTAAAGTCGTTGAGATGTACACCACAAACGGGATTACCGACTGGCAGCCTGTATGGCTTATCTTCGCCGGTTACTCGCTGGTACTGTTCTTCGCCTTCATCGCACTGTTCAAATACAAACACGTCCGTGTTCCGCATGGTGCTCAGCCAATCGCGCATTAAGATGTGATGCCCCTGTGCCGGGTGGCGGCTTCGCCTTACCCGGCCTACAGTTCGAGCTTTTGTAGGCCCGGCAAGCGCAGTGCCGCCGGGCAACACTCTGCCAGCACCATTCCCACCGACAGTAAATCCGCACTGCCTCCTGGACTTAAATTTCGTGCAATCAGCGCGTTATCCATCTCTGTCAGCGCGGCCCGATCCCAGCCATTAGCCACGAGATGCTGAGCGTATCGCTGCACATAGCGCAGCCCTTCCATGCCACCGCGCGATACCAGATTACTGTCCTGATTCACCACCATTAGGCGTAATAACAAGTCATGCAATTGATGACGATTCCACTGCGATAACACTTTTCTAACCGTTGCGAAGCCGCTTTGCGCTTCACCACGCGCGCCGGCTAAACCAAAATCCTCATATTGCCGCTCACCGGCGGTTGCCCTGCCCGTACGCCCAGCCAGTTCGCGATCCACCAGCCCGCTGCAAATGTTACTCACCTCACAACAGAGCGTGTGCGCATTCACATTTTTAACGCGCCCAGCGGCAAAACAGAGTAACCCCAGCGCGAAAACGCCGCCTTTGTGAGTATTTACACCTCCCGTTGCTGCATACATGGCCTGCTCGCAGGCCATACCCATCGGGCGAATCAGGCGCAATTGCTCCGCTGCCGGTTTCCCGGCATGTTCCGCACCCAGCTCGGCAAAGCGCGAGAACCACGGCGCGATCGCGGCAATGCTGCGAACAAAGAGCGCATGATCCATATCGCGGTGCGAACCGGTGTTGATCTTATCCACCAGCCCCGGTTTTGGCGTGAGCTCTAACTCGCGCCATAGCGCCTCTTCCGCTAATAGCGGAACATCTTTGATGCGCGGTTTAGTCGCGAGAGAACCAGTCATCGATCATCTTCTCCACGCGGGCGACAACCTGCTCGACCGGATGCTGACGCGAGCGAGAACAAGCGTGAGCGGGTTCGTCGCAGAGAAGACACCTGCGCATATTCTCACCCAGAGAGCGTCGTCCGACATGTCCGGCATCTGGGCAAATCACGTCCAAATCCCACAGCCGCCCCAGCGGGTGCGTCTGTTCCAGTTCGGCGCAGTGGGCTTTGATTTCAGATGCCTGATGTTCCACACACCACAGAGCTTCTGGCCCCGTTGGCAGCCATAGCACCTGGCGATCCAGTACCCGCCAGCGGTGTTCCCACAGCAGTTGATCGCACATCTGCAGCGCCACACCCATAGTGTTTCGATAGCGCAGGCTATCTTTGATATCACCGGGCGTGACCAGGGTCAGCGAAATCACCGGTTGTTGATAGTGCGTGAGCCAGTCAGCCTGGCGTGCCGCGCGGCTCTCTTTCGCCGCCAGCATTTGCGCCAAGCTAACACCCGCATGCGCGGGTGTCGCAATTGTCATGATTATGACTCCTTAACCTGTCGGACAGTGTCGATCACGCTGCCATCACGGTAGCGGATCACACCGACGATTTTGTCGGTAAATTCAATCGGTTTCGGCTCGCCGGTGAGCGAAATTGCCCGCGCATATAGCGCCTCGATATCGACAATTTTCAGTCCCGCCGCCTCCAGCCGCTCGCGGATCTCCAGGCGCGCAGGATTGACAGCAATTCCGTGATCGGTCACCAGCACGTCGATACTTTCACCTGGCGTTAAGCGCGTAGTCACACGTTTCACCACCGTCGGGATACGGCTACGCAGCAGCGGTGCGACGACAATCGTCAGGTTCGCGGCCGCCGCCACATCGCAGTGCCCGCCTGATGCCCCGCGCATCACGCCGTCGGAACCGGTAATGACGTTGACGTTGAAAGCGACGTCAATTTCTAGAGCACTGAGGATCACCACGTCGAGCCGATCGCAGCTGGCCGCTTTGCTGCCGGGATTAGCGTAGACGTTGGTGGAGATCTCCACGTGATTCGGATTGTGCGCCAGCGAGGCCGCTGCCTGACCGTCAAAACACTGGGTATCGAGCAGTTTTTCGATCAGCCCTTTCTCGTGCAGATCGACAAGGCTGCCGGTGATCCCACCCAGTGCGAAGCGGGCTTTCACGCCGCTGCGCTCCATTTTCTCGCCCATAAAGCGGGTGCAGGCGGTGGCCGCCGCGCCGGAGCCGGTCTGCATCGAGAAACCGTTTTTGAAATAGCCAGAGTGTTCAATCACGTCCGCCGCATAGCGGGCAATCATCAGCTCTCGAGGGTTGCTGGTGACGCGTGCCGCACCGACGCTGATCTTCGCCGGATCGCCCACACTTTCGACCTGCACGACATAGTCCACGCGATCCTGCACCAGGCTGGCGGGCATGTTCGGGAACGGCACAAGTTCTTCCGTGAGCAGCACCACTTTGCGGGCAAAATGAGCATCGACCATCGCATAGCCCAGCGAGCCGCAGCAGGATTTACCCTGAGTTCCGTTGGCATTACCAAACTCATCGCTGCACGGCACGCCGAGGAACGCGACGTCGATGTTCAGCTCGCCGTCCTGCAGAAGCTTCACGCGTCCGCCGTGGGAGTGGATCTGCACCGGCTCGTCCATCAGCCCGTGAGAGATGGCGTCAGCCAGTTTGCCGCGCATCCCGGAGGTGTAGATCCGGGAGATCACGCCGCTCTGGATATGCTCGATCAGCACATCGTTGCAGGTCATCAGCGAGCTGGACGCCAGGGTCAAATTTTTAAAGCCCATTTTAGCCAGCAGCGCGACGACGGTATTAATCACCCGGTCGCCTTCGCGAAATGCATGATGGAACGAGATAGTCATCCCGTCCTGCAAGCCGCAACGCTTAACCGCCTCTTCAACGGTTTCGCAAAGCTTGCGACGCTGTTTTTCTTCAACATCAGCCAGCCACGGCGTAGCGCTATGGGCCGTATCAAAGGGTTGCAGATCCCGCAGGTGGGGGAAATTCAGGTGGAGAAGTTCTGTCTGATTCATTGTGTCATCCTTAGCGACGCACGCCAGAGGCAGCCGCGCGTTCCAGCACCCTCTGCGCGTGGTCAATAATCGGCGCATCGACCATTTTGCCGTTAAGCGAAACCACGCCCAGGCCGTTGCGCTCGCCCTCTTCTGCCGCTTCGATCACTAATTTCGCGTGATCCACTTCCTGCTGAGTCGGCGCGTAGGCGTTGTGCAGCAAGTCGATCTGGCGCGGGTTGATCAAAGATTTGCCGTTGAAGCCCATCTTACGGATCAGGTTAACTTCGCGCAGGAACCCGGCTTCGTCGTTAACGTCTGACCACACCACGTCGAAGGCGTCGATCCCGGCGGCGCGCGCCGCGTGCAGTACCGCGCAGCGGGCATAGAACAGCTCTGTGCCGTCGCCGCGTTCGGTTTGCATGTCCATCACATAGTCAAACGCCGCCAGGGCGATGCCGATCAGGCGCGGCGAGCTACGAGCAATCGCCACGGCGTTAATCACGCCAATTGCTGATTCAATCGCGGCCATCACGCGTGTGGAACCCACTTCGCGGCCACACTCGCGCTCGATGCGCTCCAGATGCCCTTCCAGCTCGAAGATATCTTCCGGGGTGTCGGTTTTTGGCAGGCGGATAACGTCCACGCCCGCGCGAACCGCCGCTTCGAGATCCTGCAGGCCAAACGGCGTGCTCAGCGGATTAATGCGCACCACGGTTTCAATATCCTGATACATCGGATGCTGTAACGCGTGGAAGACCAGCAGGCGCGCGGTGTCTTTTTCGCGTAGAGCCACGGCGTCTTCGAGATCAAACATGATGGAGTCAGGGCGATAGATAAACGCGGTAGAGAGCATCGCGGCGTTCGCGCCGGGTAAAAACAGCATACTGCGACGGAGTTTATTCATGACATTTTGCTCCAGTCGATCTGCTGCGTTTCTGAGGCGCGGATCAGCGCACTTTGCAGACGGGCGCGGATCACACAGTCCAGCGCCCCTTTATCTTCAACGATAATCAGCCCCTGGCGCACGTCCATAGCGCACAGTGTTTCGTTTACCACCTGGCGGATCTGCTCGCCAAACTGCTTAATCACTTCACTGTGGATGACAATCTCCAGCTCGCCGTGGGCGGGGGCGATTTTCACCATCAGGTCGCTGGACTCCTGCGTTCCGGCCAGCGCCTCCCTTACAATATTCATGATAAATTCCTGATAGTTATGCGACTTCCGCGCTCGCGCTGTAGTGCGCTTCGAGATGCACGAAAGTGGACTCCGGGACAATTTCCCGAATGCGGGAAAACTGCTGTGTCTTGAGTAAACGGCGCACTTCTGACGCCGAAATAGCGTTTCCTGTCGCCTTGATGCGCGGCATTTCCACCACGTCGATTTCCGCTGCAAGGAGCTGATGCAGCGTCTGGTTGTACTGGCGGGTGATGTCGCAAAACGGTTCCGAGCCGATAAAGCGATGGGTGATCCCAAGCGTTGGGGCAATAAAGTCGCGGAAAATCAGCACGTCGATCTCGCTCCACGCCTGCTGAACTTTGCCGGTCTCTTTGAGGAAATAGGACGGAAAAGTGGCGCGTGAGATGATGTACTGCGACCCTTCGTGCACCGAGACATTCGGAAAATGCGCCACGCCCGCACGGACCATTTCCAGACGGTCGCTAAACGGGAAGAACGACGCGTCCTCGCGCACCACGAACAGATGCAGCCAGTCGCACTGCGTCGCCGCCTGCTCCACCAGATGTCGATGCCCGAGGGTGAACGGATTGGCGTTCATTACAATCGCGCCAATTTTTTCCCCACACTTGCGGCTGCGCTGCAGCGAGCGACAGTAACGCTCGATACCCTGCGGGGTATTCTCCAGCAGCACCGCGTTGTTGCCGCTCTGGGCAATCGGCCAGAAACCGCTGCGGGCGAAGCGCTCTTTGTTACACGGGCGGGTGCAGAGAAAGAGGTGAAAATGGCCGCGCGCCAGTGCGGCATTTTCCACTTCGGCCAGCAGACGGGCGCTGAGATTTGCGCCCCTCAGCTTTTCATCAACCGCCACACACTTGATGACATTGGCAGCCAGCCCCGCGCATCCCACTAACTGCGGGCCGGACCAGGCCTCCACAAACAGCGTAATGTCGTTGTCCAGCCCCAGGCCACTGTCCGCCAGCAAATAGCGAATCTGGCTTAAGCGTTCCGGGTGTTGCGCGACAATCGTCTGACGAAAGTCGATAGGGAGTTGCGAGTGCATGCCGCCGCCTTAATCAGTGCGCTGCCGCCAGGGTTTGCGCGGGTGCTTCCATAATCACATTGCTCAGATGACCGATGTTTTCGATCTCCACCTCAATGCGATCGCCCTCTTTCATAAACAGCGGCGGGTTGCGTTTTTTACCCACGCCGCCCGGCGATCCGGTGATGATCACGTCGCCTGGGCTGAGGCGGGTAAAGGTGCTGATGTACTCGATCAGTTCCGCAACTTTGTGGATCATGCTGCTGGTGTTGTCTTCCTGCACCATACGTCCATTAAGCCAAGTGCGGATCGCGAGGCTGTGCGGATCAGGGATTTCATCGGCGGTCGCCATCCACGGGCCAAATGCCCCGGTCTGCCGCCAGTTTTTCCCGGCGGTGAACCAGGTGTGCTGCCAGTCGCGGGCGGAACCGTCCATGTAGCAGCTGTATCCGCCGACGTGGCTCAGGGCATCTTCACGGCGGATGTTCTCGCCCCCTTTACCGATGATCACCGCCAGCTCGCCTTCGTAGTCAAATTCGCAGGAGTGGCGCGGTTTGAGCACCGGTGAGTTGTGCCCGGTCTGGGAATCCGCAAAGCGAACGAACAGCGTCGGGGCCGGATTGTGCTGGTCAAATTCTTTGCGTTTGTCAGCGTAATTCATACCAACGCAGAGGATTTTTTCCGGCTGCTCAATCACCGGTAAAAAGGTGATTGCACTCATTGGAATATCCACGACGTCGTTGACATAACGTGTGGCATCCGCCAGGCCGTTACCCTGCAACAGCGCTTTGAGGTCGCTGTAGCGATCGCCCAGACGGCGACCTAAATCCACGACGCCATCGGCCTGCACGATGCCGTAGCTGCGTTTACCCTGATACAGAAAACTTGCGAGTTTCATTGTTCTTTCCTGAAGACTTAGACGAGGAAGTTGCCCAGAACCAGCAGCGAGACGGAGACATTAATCGCGCCGCCAATTCGGGTAGCAATTTGGGCGAACGGCATCAGGCTCATACGGTTGCCTGCGGTCAAAATCGCCACGTCGCCGGTACCGCCCTGCCCGCTCTGACAGCAGGAGACGATGGCGACATCAATCGGGTGCATACCAATCTTTTTACCGACGAAGAAGCCGGTCGCTACCAGCGCGGAGACGGTGCTGACAATCACCAGCAGATTGCTGACGGTGAAGGCATTGACCAGTTCCTGCCACGGAGTGATCGCCACACCAACGGCAAACAGAATCGGGTAGGTCACGGAGGTCTGGAAGAATTTGTAGACTACCTGCGAACCTTCCAGCAGGCGTGGGGACGCGCCGTTGCAGAGCTTCACCAGCACCGCCACAAACAGCATGCCAACCGGTGCTGGCAGGCCAATCAGCTTGTGACCGAGCATACCCAGCATGTAGAGCAGCACCGCCAGCAGTGCGCCGGAAGCAATCGTGGTGACGTCGGCTTTGCCGGAGAAAGCCGGTTGCGACACGTTAGCGTCGGCATTAGCGCGGTTTGGCATCAGTTGGCCTTCGCCAGTCAGGTGCGGATAGCGTTTGCCCAACTGATTCAGGCAGCCGGAGATAATAATGGCGGTTAAGCCACCGAGCATGACCATCGGTAGAACGCGACCGAGCGCAACACCCTGATCCATGTGCAGCAGCGTGGCGTAACCGATGGAGAGCGGAATCGCCCCTTCACCGACCCCGCCCGCCATGATCGGCAGAATAATAAAGAAGAAGATCTGGAACGGCTCAAGACCGAGCGCCATGCCGACGCCCATCCCGACGATCATGCCGACGATTTCGCCGCACAGCATCGGGAAGAAAATGCGCAGGAAGCCCTGAATCAGCACCGTGCGGTTCATGCTCATGATGCTGCCGACAATGATGCAGCAGATGTAGAGGTAGAGAATGTTGGTGGATTTGTAGAACTTCGTCGTGGATTCGACCACCACATCCGGCAGCAGGCCGTAATAGACCATCGCCGACGGAATAAAGGTGGCGCAAATCGCCGCCGCACCGAGTTTGCCGACAATCGGCAGACGTTTGCCGAACTCACCGCAGGCAAAACCGAAGAACGCCAGAGTTGCGACCATCACCACGATATCGCTCGGCAGTTTTCCGCCCAGACAGTCAATGGCGATCAGTGCACCGGCTAATACAAACAGCGGCAGGGGAATGATCCCGACTTTCCAGGTATCCATAATGTGCCACCAGCGCTCTTTAAGCGACGGCCGCTGAAGTTCAATCGGGTCGTGGGTAACAGAGAAAGAATCGTCAGTAGTGCTCATAATTAAGCCTCTTGGTTATTTGTGCGTTAATCCTAGAGTCTCAAAGGCTTACTTTATGTGAGGAAAGGCATATTAAAACCGAAGTTTTAATGGCCTCTATGGTTTTAATGGTTTCTTTTATTTAATGTGATTAACGCCTGATTTATTGCCGTGGTTTTTATGGTTTCTTTTCCAGAACGTACAAACAAATAACATTAATTAAATTAGCATTAAGACAAGCCTGAATTATCTATTTTTGTTTTGCGAGCCGCGCTGTGGAAATGATCACAAGTTTCAGGCAAAGCTCCTGGCAAGCGGAAAAAAGATGATATATTGGCGAAACCCGTTGATACCCTGCGTGATAGTCATGAAAGTGTCGTTTCAGATTAAGCTCTTTATTTCGCTGGTCGCCTTTTTCTCAGTGCTCTTTGCATTACTGGGCGGATATTACTATGCCGACGTCAGCAGACAGCTTTATCAGGAAATGAGCATGCGTGCCAAAATACAGGCGGAAGAGATTGCGCTTATTCCAACCTTGCGCAAAGAGGTTGAAGAAAAGGATATCAAAGCCATTCGTGAATTTATGTTCCAAATAGCAACCCGCAGCGATGCCAGCTTTATTGTGATTGGTGACAATAAAGGTCTGCACCTGTTCCATTCTGCGTTTGCAGACAGGATCGGTAAAACGCTGATCGGCGGGGATAACGAGGAGGTGCTGCACGGCAAAAGCACCACCACCATCCGTAAAGGGGGTTTGGGGATTTCGCTACGCAGCAAAGCGCCGATTTTCAACGACGCGGGAGAAGTGGTGGGGATTGTCTCTGTCGGGTATCTCACCAGCTATCTCGACACCATTACCGTCAGCAAAGTGGTAAACATTTTAATTGCTGCGGTGCTGCTGCTGATCGCCCTGTTTGTCTTCTCGTGGTTTTTCACACGCAGCATTAAGAAGCAGATTTTCTCGCTGGAGCCGCGCGAAATCGGCCTGCTGGTGCGCCAGCAAAAAGCGATGATGGAGTCGATTTACGAAGGGGTAATCGCAATTGATGATAATCACCGGATCGGGGTGATCAACCAGGCAGCGCGTAATCTTCTCGGTTTACCGCAACCTGCACGGGAACTGCGCGGGCAGCCGATTAGCCAGGTAATTACTCCGGTCCCGTTTTTCTCACCTCAAACCATGCTGGTGAAAGATACTCACGATGAGATTTGTCGCTTTAACGATCTGACCGTGATTGCCAGCCGCGTGCGGATCATGCTGGAAGATTCACTTCAGGGATGGGTGATCACCTTCCGCGATCGCAATGAGATAGACTCCCTGAGCGCCCAGTTAAGCCAGGTCAAACGTTACGTCGATAACCTGCGCATCATGCGCCACGAGCAGTTGAATCGTATGACGACGTTGTCGGGGCTGTTGCATATGGGGCGCTACGAAGAAGCAATTGGCTTTATTCAGGCGCAATCAGAACACGCTCAGGAGCTGCTGGACTTTATCTCCTCGCGCTTTAGCTCGCCGACGTTGTGTGGCCTTTTATTAGGTAAAGCCGCGCGAGCACGAGAGAAAGGCGTCGAGTTGAACTTTGATCCCGCCTGCCGGGTGGATAAGCCTTTCGCCTCGCTTCTCGAAGCGGAGCTGATTTCCATCATTGGGAATTTACTGGATAACGCCATTGAAGCCACCCAGCGTGCCCCGCTTCCACATGAGCCGGTAGAAGTGCTAATAAAACTCAACGAACGTGAGCTGATTATTGAAGTGGCGGATCGGGGCGTTGGCATTAAGCCTGAGATCCGCGAGCGGATCTTTGAACGCGGCATCACGACGAAAACGCGTGGCGATCATGGGATAGGCCTGTACCTGATCGACAGTTATGTCACCCAGGCTGGCGGTGCCATAGAGGTTGCCGATAACATGCCTCGGGGCACGATTTTTTCGCTGTTTATTCCCGCCACGGGAACTCCGAAGCGACCTGTTCAGGAACTGGAAGATACTGACTATGCAACATGAACATATCGACGTACTGATCGTTGAAGATGAGAACGAGCTGGCACAACTTCATGCGGAGCTGATCGGTAAACATCCGCGCCTTCGCCTGGTGGGTATCGCCTCTTCTCTTGCCGAGGCACAGACTCTGCTTTCCAGTCTGCAGCCGCAGCTCGTTCTGCTGGATAACTATTTGCCGGACGGTAAAGGCATCACTTTAATTAGCAATCCTTTACTGGTGCATGCCAACTGCTCGGTGATTTTTATTACCGCCGCCAGTGACATGGACACCTGTAGCCTGGCGATTCGTAACGGCGCGTTCGACTACATCCTGAAACCCGTGTCATGGAAGCGGCTCAGCCAGTCGCTGGAGCGCTTCGTGCAATTCGCCGAGCAGCAGCGAGTGTGGAAGATTGTCGATCAGCAGAACGTTGATTCGCTGTATCAGTTGCAGGCCAAAAATTACCGCCAGGATAATGGCAGTAAAGGGATTGAGGAGAACACGCTGGCGCTGGTGCAAACCCTGTTTAACGACCAGGCGGCGCACTGCTTCTCCGTGGATGAGGTGGTGAACGAGACAGGATTGAGCAAAACCACTACCCGGCGCTATCTGGAACACTGCGTGGATGCGGGGTTTTTGAGCGTGGAGATGCTGTACGGGAAGATTGGCCATCCGCGCCGGATGTACCGGCGCAGTGCGGAGTGAAAAAAACCGGGTGGCGGCTGCGTTTTATCCGACAGGCTTTGACGGTTTTAGTAGGCCCGGCAAGCTTGCGCCGCCGGGCAAAAATGCGAGCACATTACTGTAAAACATACCCATACAACCGCTTGATGCCGTCGGCATCTTTCTCGCTATAGACGCCCTGCAATTCTGGTGAGAAGCCGGGCAGCAGATTAACGCCCTCTTCCAGCGCCAGGAAATAACGTTGCACCGCGCCGCCCCAGACTTCTCCCGGCACAACGCACAGCACGCCAGGCGGGTATGGTAGCGCACCTTCAGCAGCGATTCGCCCTTCGGCTTCGCTGATACGCACCAGCTCCACGTCACCGCGAATATAGGCCTGATTCGCATCCTGCGGATTCATCACCACCGCAGGCAAACTCGCTTTGCGGAACATGGCTTTTTGCAGATCTTTCACGTTAAAGCTGACGTACAGATCGTGCATTTCCTGGCACAGGTCGCGAATCGTATAGTCGCGGTAGCGCACCGGGTATTTGTTGAAGATGGTCGGCAACACCTCGGCGAGCGGCGTATCGTCTTCGATATGCTGTTCAAACTGCCCGAGCATCGCCACCAGTTGCGCCAGCTTCTCCGCGCTTTCTGCGGGCGTGAGCAGGAACAGGATCGAGTTCAGGTCGCACTTCTCTGGCACAATGCCATTTTCGCGCAGGTAATGGGCGAGGATCGTCGCGGGAATACCAAATTCCGTGTAATCACCTGTTTCCGCGTCAATGCCCGGCGTAGTCAGCAGCAACTTGCACGGATCGACAAAATACTGCTCGTCGGCATACCCCTCAAAGCCGTGCCACTTCGCGCCCGGCTCAAAACTG
Organism: Lelliottia jeotgali; assembly: GCA_002271215.1. Classification (NCBI taxonomy): domain Bacteria; kingdom Pseudomonadati; phylum Pseudomonadota; class Gammaproteobacteria; order Enterobacterales; family Enterobacteriaceae; genus Lelliottia; species Lelliottia jeotgali. The sequence continues at coordinate 3,702,046 of CP018628.1, forward strand.
AAGAAACGACGCTCGCTGGCAATCGCGTGCGTTGGATGATCCTGCCACGGCCGCCCCGCCACCACTGGCGGAATGAAGGGTTTGATCATCTTACAGTTGGCGATGATCGCTTTCCGCGCTTCGATACCCAGCTCGACACACTCCGCCCACAGCCTGCGCCCGCTCTCCCCTTCATGGATTTTGGCGTTGATATCCAGCGCGGCAAACAACGGATAAAACGGGCTGGTTGAAGCGTGGAGCATAAACGCATTATTCAGGCGCTTATGTGGACAGAACCGGGCCTGGCCGCGAATGTGGTTATCTTTTTTATGGATCTGCGACGTTTGCGAGAACCCGGCCTGCTGCTTATGCACCGATTGGGTCACAAAGATTCCCGGATCGTTCTCGTTCAGTTCCAGTAACAGAGGTGAGCTGTCGGCCATCATCGGGATAAACTGCTCGTAGCCGACCCATGCGGAGTCAAACAGGATGTAGTCGCATAAATGGCCGATCTTGTCGATCACCTGACGGGCGTTGTAGATCGTGCCGTCGTAGGTGCCGAGCTGGATAACTGCCAGTCGGAACGGGCGAGCGTCATGGGCTTTTTCGGGGGCCACTTCGCGGATTTGGTCACGCAGATAAGTATCGTCAAAGCAGTGTTCGTCGATTCCGCCGATGAATCCAAATGGATTGCGCGCGGCTTCCAGATAGACCGGAGTAGCCCCTGCCTGAATCAGCGCCCCGTGGTGGTTGGATTTGTGGTTATTGCGGTCGAACAGCACCAGATCGCCGCGTGTCAGCAGCGCGTTGGTCACCACTTTATTGGCCGCGGACGTTCCGTTAAGCACAAAGTAAGTTTTATCGGCGTTGAACACTTTTGCCGCAAACTTTTGCGCATCTTTGGCGGAGCCTTCGTGGATCAGTAAATCGCCCAACTTGACGTCAGCGTTACACATATCGGCACGAAAAACGTTCTCGCCAAAGAAGTCGAAAAACTGACGCCCCGCCGGGTGCTTTTTGAAGAAGGCACCGTGCTGATGGCCAGGGCAGGCAAAAGTGCTGTTGTTCATCGCCACATACTGGCTCAGGGTGTCAAAAAAAGGTGGTAGTAAGTTCTCTTCGTAGCGGCAGGCTGCCGCTTCCAGTTCCAGGAACTCTTGCGCTTTGCCGCTTATCACTGTGACGACATCTTCTGAAGCATCCACAGGCTCTTGCGAGAAGATAAACACTGGAAGCTGGAACCCTGTGCGTTTCAGTAATGCGAGAATACCGCTGCGGCTTTCGGCCACGGTAATGACGACTGCCGCCACATCCGTAAAATCGGTGTTATCCAGTGTCACCACTTCCCGGTGCGTGGACAGCGTAGAAACCAGCTCATGGCTGACGGCAATTTTTAGTGATTTCATAGGCGTAGAGACCCATTTCAAGGGGAGAAGAGATCCAGACTGGAGGAGAAAATTCGCGCAATAATGTCACCTTTTATTTTGAGGTGCAAGACAGAAACTTTATGCATTTCTGGCAGCGAAAGCTACCCGCTCTCCGCCTTCATCATGTAATAATAATTCAATATCAATGATTAAATAACAGGAGTGTATTTTGGTTATTGGACCCTTTATTAATGCCGGTGCCGTATTACTGGGTGGCGTGCTTGGTGCGGTGTTAAGCCAAAGATTACCTGAACGTATTCGCTCTTCTATGCCGTCGATCTTTGGGCTTGCGTCGCTGGGCATCGGCATCTTGCTGGTTATCAAGTGCGCCAATTTACCGGTGATGGTACTGGCGACACTCCTTGGCGCGCTCATTGGCGAATTTTGCTATCTGGAGAAAGGGATAAACGCGGCGGTGAGCAAAGCCAAAAACCTTATCTCTCGCCCCGGAAAAACCGCAAGCGGAACGCAAGAGACGTTTATTCAGAACTATGTGGCAATCATTATTCTGTTTTGCGCCAGCGGCACGGGGATTTTTGGATCGATGCAGGAAGGGATGACCGGTGATCCCAGCATTCTGATTGCCAAGGCGTTTCTTGATTTCTTCACCGCCACCATTTTCGCTACCACGCTCGGGATTGCCGTCGCCGCAATTTGCGTGCCGATGCTGATGATTCAGCTGGCGCTAGCTACCTGTGCCACGCTGATTCTCCCGTTAACAACGCCCGCGATGATGGCTGACTTCACCGCCGTGGGCGGGCTTTTGCTGCTGGCAACAGGTCTTCGAATCTGCGGGATTAAGATGTTTGCGGTGGTGAATATGCTGCCAGCACTGGTGCTCGCCATGCCGCTCTCAGCCCTGTGGACGCACTTTTTCGCCTAAGTTGTCAGCGAAATGGTGGCAGAGTGTGCAGTCGGTGGCGAAAACAATAAATTTCGTTGACGACGGAAGTACGATCGGGTTTAATGCGCCCCGTTGCCCGGATAGCTCAGTCGGTAGAGCAGGGGATTGAAAATCCCCGTGTCCTTGGTTCGATTCCGAGTCCGGGCACCACTATTTAGAAAAACCAGCCTACGGGCTGGTTTTTTGCTTTTTAAAGTCCAGACAGGCTCACACAGGGCTTTCCAGCGATACATCCTGCTTTTCCACCCTAAAGACTTTACTTTTTTACCCTTCTGTATTGTATGCCCACCGGATGCTTCCAGCAGGCAGCATAGTGATGTGCGCCGTTAATGGTTAGCGTAACAGTTGCAGAGCGCGCACATTAATAAACATACTGACTACTATTATCTTTTATTTTACTTATAACTCTGATGCTCGGCGCAAGGTATTCAGAATGAAAAAGATTATGAATGTTAACGCTGGAATATCCTATTGACCGCAGTAATTTCCTATGGCTGGAATGTGTTTTTTTTGCATCAAAATTACACCTTTGTAACCATTCAATGTACACATTTATACCTTGCGACATCATAATCAATAGCGGACAATGTTTTTTACGCGGAGTATAGCCAACCAAATTAAAGCGTGAACGATATATTTTCGATAGTTTAAGATGACAAGTTTTTAATGGCATCCTTGAGTCCCAAAAAACGCGGTCATACCCGATTAAATCGCGAGAAAATCGAAAGAAAAAGCGAACCGCCCCTGTATAACCTTGCAGTTTTTTACAGATTTCACGGTGCATTTCTATATCACTGATAAATACAAATACAGCTTCAGCGCGATGAAACGACATGTCTTTAATATTGGTCTGGTCCGGGTTCAGTAAATTTACCACTTTGTCAGCCGGGTGAATAGCACTAAAGCCAATCAAGAAATATTGATTATCAGATATAACTACAACTTCATTCATGCTGCATTGCTCTTAATGGTAATAATATAATCCCTCACGTCACTATTGATAACGCGAGATTAAATGAACGTATTGATTTTCTGTTTCTTAGAGTTGGTCACGTGTAGCGTCAAAAAGGATTTAAAAACAGGAGATTATGCAGTTTAACGTTAGAAATACGTACTCACTCAAGATAGACATGAATAGCTATTCTGGCGCATAGGCCCCAGTATAGGGCGATCTAAGAGCGCCTTTCTGGATGTCACGAAGGTCAGTGAGAGTGGGAAAAACGATGAAGAAAACAAATAAAGAAGCTTACTCTCTGCAAGAGGATCGCTTAAAACGCCAATACAAACGATTGTTGCTCCGCTGGAAGACACAATCGGCAGAAGTCAGTCTGCCTGAAATCGCCGAGGTGCTCATTTGTACTCCTCGGTATGCGCGTGTATTGCTTAATCAAATGATTGAACGCAAATGGCTTAACTGGGCATCCCGGCCGGGTCGCGGTGCCAAAGGGCGACTCCATTGTCGAGTAAATGACTCAGTCCTTGATTATCTGAATCGTAGTGATCAAATAGAGCCAGAGATGATTCAGGGTCATCCGCCTGACACGCCTGATTCCGATAACCGTATCGTGATTCGTTTCTATCGCCCGATAGACGAAATTACCCCCTCTGACCATAAAGGCAGAGTTGAACGTCACATCATCCTGATGGTTCATGCGGGGTTGACACGGTTTAACCATCTGGGCATTCCCGAGCCGGACCTGGCACATACCATGGAATGTAATATTGACCATACGATATGGCGTTTTTATATCGGCTCAGGTCTTATCTGGCATAACGGTGAACATGTTCGCGCAGAGCAGCTTTTGCAGTCCTTTCAGCGGCATCTTTCACGGCCTGCTTTCCATCACATCAGTTCCGCGACGCTTGAAGGTAAAGATGTCATCGTGATGAGATTGACGCGTTCTGATGCCTTACTCGCATATCGACTTGCGAATGCAGTTCATGTGTTATCGCATCCCGGAAGAGCTGAAATTGGCCTTGGCGCTTTCTCCGTTAGCCTTCATAACGATGAACATATTTTTCTTAACCGCTTTGCGCGGTACCACGGCGCTCATCCCGCTGTGCAAGAGGTGGAATACCGCATTATTCCAGGTTTACCGAAATATCAATGGACAACGGTTACGGTGACACAATCCGATGATAATGTAGAAACAGCCGATCAGGTTTACATATCAAATGATTCTCCTGGTTTTGTTTTTCTGGCATTTAATGAACGCAAAGGAACGGTCGATAAAGCTCAACAAGCGTTCATACGTAGTATGATCAGTTCAACAATAAACTCATTAAGTCGCGTTCAGGAGATGCAGTCGGTACAGAGCGAGTTAAAATCGTCTCTCCATGAACCTGTTATAGCTTCTGATATTAAGCTCCCAGCTACCCTCTCTCTCGTTTATTTTTGGTCGCCAGAAACAGAGCTGACATTGAAACACCTGGCACGTCAACTTTCCTACTGGAATTGCCGTCTGGTGTTAAGGCCGATTGATCCTAACCACTGGTTTTTAACCACGGAGTGGGACAGATGGGATATTAGCGTTTCAGATCTGCGTTTCAGCAAGACGTCGTGGTTTTCACCAGAAGAACGATTGCGCCACTCTCTGATGGCACAGCGTTTTATGCCGGAGCCGATGATGCGGCAGCTGATAAGAATATTAGATCGAATGGGGAAAAATGCCGCAAGATATCCAGTGCAATCGCGCAAACTCATGCAGTTTCTCATTGATAAGCACGTCCTGATGCCTCTGTTTAGCTTTAAATTCAAAATTAAATCTACGTCACGGATTTGCGGTATAGAGGTCAACTCTCAGGGATGGCCCGATTTAACACGGCTATGGATCAAAAAAGAATAACAATAGGCTTATTTTATAACGCGTGTTTTTCGTCAAGATGATGACAAAACCTGATCAACAATAGAGAGGATACTGATACACCGCTGATTAGCGTCAGGGATTTCGTCTTGAAGGGATAATAACTATAATATTGATTATTCTGCCAAATGTTCGCTTGATACTCATTATATTTAATTTATCCAGTACCCAGCGAGCCACATAATCAATGTCAGAAGTAAAGCTCGGTATTAAATACAATCAGTGTTTTGTCAAAATAAGTATAGCATCTGCAGTAAAATCACCTGTCGCGATATCTCCGATGTCAATACCAGGGGCTCTTAATACCTCAAATCCCAATCTAACTTCCGTGACTCCAGGGCCAAAATCCACATTCATAGAGTCATTTAATGACATGACTTTATCATTAATAGAAATCGCTATACCAACCCCCTGGATACTGGAACTGACTATTTCGATGCCAGGTATTGTTATGGGCGTATATTGAAGGGTAAATGTTGCTATCTGGCTGGCATCGCCAATGCACATCACTTTTAGTGGCAATGTTTTTTTGGTGATCCCCCCCGGCACCGGAGAGATAGAACTCCGCTCAATCGAACCCAAATCAACATTAAAATCTGTTCCCATGTTCAGATAGCAAAACGCAGGGGACTCAGGTAAAGCGTAGGCATCCTGACAGGTTCTTGGGGAACTTGTTTTCCACTCACTCCCGTCTGGTGCGACAAAGGTAAAGCAGAGCCTGCTGGGTCCAGAAAGGGTACCTGAGCCGCCGCCAAAGCCAGGTGTCTGATCAATTATTCTCTCCGATGAGTTGAGCATGATACTTCTTACAGCATCAAAATATTCTGTACTCTTCGCGATGAGACAATTCCCGGCTGTTTGTGACGCGCATGCGCGGGTTCGCAATTTGTATAGCCCTGCATAGGGTACATAGGATTTATCAAAACCGTCGGACATTAAGGCCTCGCTGGTTCCCATTTTCGTTGGACCATAAAACAGAGCAATGCCATCACTCATATGATCTCGTGCCCAGTAACAATCTCCTGCACCATTTGTTTGTGTATTAATTCCTTTATCACACTCTCCAATCGGCATCACCGCACCGTTTATATGGTTAGCAAAAGAGAGGTGAGAAAACGCAAACAGAAACACAATGGCACTAATAAAAGAAAGATAAAATCGATGTAGCATTGGGATAGTCAAATCTCATACCTCATCATTCGCAAAACTCATGAAAATACGATTACTCTGGCGTTTTATATGAAAATATATCCATCGATATCATTCTGTATTGAATAGGGTCAGTGACGGAATTTCAAATCAGTTGCACCTCATCTTTATTGGGTCCTGGATCCAAATTTTAGTGAAATCTGGCCAACCTTGAGGGGATACCGATATGCCTCTAATTCTGGGGGTTGCTTTCACTTTGAAAACATAGCTAAACAGAGGGTTAATCACATTAAACCTTACAAGTGAATTCATTAATTGACTTGCAGCTCTTTGGTAGTTTTGCTCACTATAACTAAATTTATTAAGTATCTTTTCCACTTTCATAAATGAGTTTGAAGGCATGAAGCTTTGGAGCATATTGGACCTTTTAAAACGCTCCTCGGTTGATAACCATCCAATTGGATCAAACGATAAATCTGAGATAGCCACGTCTATAGAATCCCAGTCCATTTTATTAAACCAATGGTTTGCATCAACAGGGTACAACTGGAGCCGGCAACCTCTGTATGCGAGTTGTTTCTTTAAAGAGCTAACGACGATCTCTGTCTCTTTTGACCAAAAATATGCCAGTGAAAGAGTTGCAGGTAGGATGACGTTTTTATTGCACTGATAATAATCCTTGCCTTTAAAGATAGTAATATTTTTCAAATCATCAAGAGATTTAGATGAGACATAGGTTATCTCTCTTACTAACTCTCTTTGCTCTTTAGTGAGGCTATTTTTATTTAAATTAAAAGCCATAAAAACATATCCGGGAGGCCTGACGTTTTCTTTAATTGCACTCGCATCGCGCACAGATTCGCCAGGCAACGTCAGAACGACAGTGGTCCACTCATGTTCAACCACTTTAGCAGAAATATTGTATTCTATTTCCTGTATTAACGGAGTAAACCCATGATATAAATGAGACCTCTGCAATATGACTCTTTCTTTATTATCAGATATCACGGCAAAAGGCCCCAGACCAATTTTTCCATCTACCGGGTGATGTAACGAGTATATAGGGTTTGCAAGTCTGTAGGCTAAGATAACATCTGGATGGGACAGTGTAATGACCAGCGTATTATCACTAACAAGAACAACAGATGTGACATGTTTAAATTCGACATTAGCCAAATGCTTCTTCGTCACTTCCAGCAATTGTTCATTTCTGACAGACTCACCATTATGCCAGACCAGGCCAGTCCGCAAATGGAAATACCATGTTGTAAAATCATCCGAATGTTCTATTTTATGGGCCAGGTCGGGAACAGGGGTTTCATCTGAGTTCAACTTTGTAAAACATGAGTGAACCATTTTAATCAAATGAAGCTCTGCCCGGTCTGATTTTAATGAAGGCGTGAGGCTGCCTATTGGTCGATAAAATGGAATACATATTTTATCATCACCAATGAGTGATGCAGAATAATTTTCGTCATCACAGTCGTTTGCATCAACATTCTTCAGATTCAATAAATCATCTTTGCTCACTAAACATTGCAAACGACCTTTAGCACCACGCCCCGGTCTGGATGACCAGGAAATAAACCCCTCCTCTATCATCTCCTTGAGTAAGGATCGGGCATATCGCTGGGTGCAGATGAGGACAGAAGAGATCTCATCAATGGTGACAGCGACCTCCTGGGTATTCCATTCTCCGAGCAATCTAAGATACTTTATTTTCAGTCGATGAAATTTCTTAGATTTTGTATCTATATTAATTTTGCAATTCACAAGCCTGTTATTCCATTCAACACGCGCACGTATATTAAACGACCAAAAGTTATAGAATAAAAATAAATCAAAATGAAAAAATGGTTAAAGCCACCCCCACCTTCAGATAAAAATCATAAAGTGTCTTTTATTTTAGATTTGAAATAGAGATCACTGATTAACTCAATAACCAGAAAGGGTATTTTCTATTATTTTTCTATTTTATAAATAAGGTTAAATATTAATTTAAGATGCCATCTCCACCCTGTCTTCTCTGTCGAGGCCAAGAATCGATGCCTGATGCCAGCAGTCCAGTAAGCTTGCATTTCCCCATTCCGGGTTATGCTCGCGGATCGCATTCTGAGCGCTGAGCACAAATTGCTGATGCCTGGGGAAAAATAACATTCCTCTATCCTGTTCACTCAAATAAGCCTGTGCTGTCGCGGTCTCTGGAGCAGGTAACAACCAGCGATCGTCCGTAATAAGAGCAACGGGTGTTTCAGTAGGTATGCTGGCTAATGCGTACAGGGCTTTACACAGGGTGGAGATTTTCTTTTCGGGCATAAAGATGATTTCATTGGCATCCACCTGTTTAATCTCTGCCGCAGCCGGTGCACACCAGACGGTATGCCATGCGGGCCAGGCGCCCACTGGCGGATTATCGTTAACAATCAACAGGATCGGTTTCACGCAGCAGCCTCACATTGCTTAATAAAATGATGAATACGTGTCCAGGTCACTTCAGAAGGGTCTTTAACAGCCAGCACATTGGCACCCGACGCACGTGCCGCGGCGATACCATGTGGATTATCTTCAACAATGACGCACTCATGGGGCTTGAGTCCTAAACGATGCTGAGCCAGAAGATAAATTTCCGGGTCGGGTTTGCCAGACTTCACGTCTTCATTGGAGAGCGTGAACTCCAGATAGGGCAGCAGATTGGCACGAGAAAGCATGCACTCAATACTTCCGCGAACAGAATTAGATGCCACAGCCAGGCGATAACCCGCTTGTTTCAACTGTGATAAAGCATATTGATGCTGATCGACAGGTATACAGTTCTGATGAATCAAATTCATGGTGTAGCGCTGCTTCATCTCATTGATAAAACTATGTAATGCTGGAGGTAAACCGCTGCGCTCGGTCAGGCGATTTAGCTTGTCGCGGGTTGGCAGGCCATCAAATTCACCTTCATGTTCTGCGCGGGTGATCGTGCTACCAAACAGCGAAAGCGCCTGGTTCATGGCCTCGTAATGCCACTCTTTCGCATCAATCAGCACACCGTCCATATCGAAAATTACGCCTTTAACCCGACTCACGCGAAATACTCCTTCGCCTGTTCGGGGTAATCCGTGCAAAGCATCAGCGCAGGGTATTTCCATAGAATGTCAGAAAGCGTCGCCAGTTTGTGCCAAAACGGAGCGTGCTCTCTTCCATGCAATTCAGGCGAAACCAGACAGACCTGTTTCCCCCAGCCCAACCATTCTTCCAGCCTGTCAGGCGAGACATCCTGATATTGGAACCCATCGACCCAGAGAACAGGAGCCAGCTCACTGAGCATACCCTCCGGCTCATATTCACTCAGTCTTGCGGCGGCATTCAGCCCACGATGGAGGTACGGCAGCGTGTCAGGAACGGACATATCAAAGCAAAAATAGTGTTTGATTCCGTGTTGAATGAGCAAATGCTGTAACACATCCGTCAAGCCGTCAGATTTTATATTCAGTGCCAGCGTGCCTGGATTCTCTGCCTGCACATAATCCTCGAACATCACACTGAGTGGGAGCGCTTCATGACCTGGCATATCGTGACTGACAACTAAGGTTCCGTCGAAGTCACGGACATCCGTTTCTACCCCGAAACCACTCTGAAATGCCCTCTGCAGAGCCTGCCGGCTGTTTTTTTCTCCCGGAGTCAACCAGTGCCCCCGGTGTGCCAAAATTTGCATTGCGTTTAATCCTTATTAAAAACGGGAAACTCTTATTGCGGAGAATGGTAGTGCGCCAGAGCGGTATCGATATCGCCGTCGTAAACCACCCTGCCGGCAGCCAGTAATAAGCCACGTTTGCACACGGCTCGCAGTTGCGTATCGTCATGACTGACCAGCACGAGGGTTCCGCCATCCGATTGAAAATGGGCAATTTTTTCAAAGCATCGCATCTGGAATTCCCGGTCACCCACGGCGAGGGCTTCATCAATGACCAGGATATCGCTGTCGAGGTGAATACCGACGGAAAATGCCAGTCTTAACAACATGCCAGAAGAGTAGGACCTGACCGACGCATCAATAAATGACGCCAGCCCGGCGAACGCGACCATCTCATCAAGCTTGCGCTGCACGGCGCGACGATTCATACCGAGGATCGCACCGGCTAAAAAAATGTTCTCACGTCCGCTCAAATCGTGATGAAACCCTGCGCCAACCTCTAACAACGAAGAGAGTCTTCCCCGCACTTTAATCTGCCCGGCAGTCGGTCGGGTGACTCGGGTCAACAGCTTAAGTAAGGTCGATTTCCCGGCACCATTTTTACCCGGGATACCCAGCGACTCCCCTGCTTTCAGGTGGAAACTGACATCCTCAAGGGCGGTGAATCCCCCGACGGGTGCCTGACGGCGAAATGCCAGTGCGCTACGCAGGCTGTCCCCTTGTTTTTGTGAGGGATACACTTTGCTCACATGCTCAAACGTAATCATTCGCGGTCAATCACCTTAGCTTCGTAGCAAATAAAGAAACGGTAACCACAAACCGCTATCACAACGCATCCGACGACCGACCAGACAAGATGAAGCACTGGCGGCAAAGGGCCATCAAGCAGGGCAAAACGAAACAGAGTCACCAGTCCATAGAGCGGATTGAGCGCCAGCAAATCCTGCAAACGCGGGGACAGCAGTCCCGGCGTCCACACGACGGGAGTGGCATAAAACAGAGATTGCATCAGCAGCGGCATGGCATGTCGGACGTCGCGAAAGCGTAATTTGGCTACAGCAAGCAGGCAGCCCAACCCCCAGCCACTCATCGCCACCAGCGCGGTACACAGCAACAAGAGTGGCATTTTTGCCAACGACGGAGGCAACCCGACCGTGGCAGCAAGAAGCACAAACAGCACTAACGCGATAGCGAAGTCCCCCAGGCTAACCCCAGTTCCAGCCAGCGTTAAAACCGTTCTGGGGAAGTAAATTTTCTTCACCAGATGGATGTTGTTGAGCAGGCTATCTGCAACGGCATTAACGGTTGACTGAAATAACATCCACACCAGAAGCCCGCTGAGTAGAACCAGCGCATAAGGGACTGAATAATCAGGTGGATTTAGGCGGACCAGAAGGCCAAACACCAGGTAATACATCGCAAGATTCATTAACGGGCTGAATACAGCCCAAAGCCAGCCGAGCCAGGTCTGGCGGTAGCGGACGGTTAAATCCCGCCACATCAGCTGTGTCACAATATGGCGAGCCTGCCAGAGGTCACGCAGGGTTGTGCGGCTGTGCGGATCGGAGACAAACCCCTCTTCATGCGATAAAAAAGGAAACTTGCGCATTATTCAATTCCGGTTAATTCGATAGAGGTCGCGCGTTAGCGGTGATGGCTGAAGAGACGCATTGCCAGCCGACGAATTGCAGGCTGTCTGAGTAATTTCGCTCGCAGGATGTAACCTCTGCGCCAGAGCGCAATCAGCATACGTTCAGGCATTCTGTAAGGTTCGCCCTGTTGCCCGCGTTGATACCATGCGTTCAACTGTTCCCATCGGCTAAAGGTCATCGTGCTAAACAGGCCACGCAACGGATAGCAACGCCAGTACTTTGGCCAGCGCAACTGCAATTGACGGGGGCGGAAGGGAACAAAGTTATTCAGAAAATAGAGTTCAGAATCCTGGCGATCTTGGTCGACGCCCCCCAAACAGCCCTGATAAACGGTCTTTCCTGTCACCTTGCGAATAGCATTTACCCACAGCCACTGCTCGGGAACATAGCGCCAGGGGATCCACAATCCCGGCACTGACGAGGGCTGGAACAGATCGGTGTCCGCTATCGGGGCGCTGAAAAACAGACGTAAGTCTTCCGTCCTCCCCGCGAGCAAAATGTCCCCTGGGTGGTAAAGAAACGGCAAGCTGCCACGGGCATCACGGGCAAACCAGGAGGCATTGATCACCCGGTCTGTGAAAACCGAGTAATCGGGATGACGTAACGGGCCGCGTCCCTCTACCACATAGCGATTGATCATGTTTTCCAGGCCGCGCCCGGCGAGCCGGGTATCGGTACGCAATTTCACCGCCAGCGGCCGTGTTGCCGCCGCGAGTCCTGCGAATGAGGAACGGAGCAAACGGTTAACATTACAATGGTACCCACCAGCCTCATCGCTACCGATAAGAGCGCCAGGATCATCATTCAAGATCAGCCTGACCTGAATGGCATCCAGTGCACGTTGTAGCGCCGCATCCGCAACAGGTGTCACCCTCCAGGAGGAGACAATCATCTCAGCATCCGGGAAGAAACGCCGGGTATGGAGAATATTACCTCTCACCTCAGGGCTGAGTTTGCCAGGCTCACCGGTAGGGCCCTGAAAAACAATGGATAACGCTTTCATCACCCTTTCCTGCCAACCAGACGAAGCAATAACTTCGGTACACGTACAGGCAATCCACGAAACAGTGATAGCAGCAATCCAAACGCATAAAGCCTGCCCATAGGAGGCGTGCCCGGCGTTACGAAAGAGAAGTGCTGCTGCCAGGCGGCTTCACGCTGTGACAGTAATCCGCCGGTCAGTACCAGCCACAGAGGCTCTCCGTCATGGGCCGCTTGCAATGCATGACGTTGCAGCTGGGGCCAGACTTTATCGGGCTGAGTCGCCAGCCCGCCCTGATGGAGAATGATCACACCCGGACCTTTTTTGTTCAGCAATAACTCATGCCCGACGACGAGGCTATCGTTCAGCGTGTACCACCGGCAGTGCGTTGACTCTGCCGCGGGTAAGCAGGTGAGCGAGCCGACGCCATTCAGCCAGTCCAGTGCATCATTGACGGAACATGTCACAATACGGATATCAGGTTGTGTCACGGCTTACCTCGATTTTGCAGATGTGGGTTGCGGGCATTCAGATAAATCAATCGCCACAGGTCAAAAAACGGCAGCCGTAGTGATACATGGTGACAGCCATACTTCAGCCAAAGGGCACTGAGCAGACTCCCCACGACACGACGGCCTTTGTTGTTATGGAAAGCAGCGCCAGAAGGTGCAAAACAGTGGCTAAATGGATTGTTGTAGATTTGCCGCAACAGTGAAGGGTGGCGAATCATAATGAGTTTTTTTCGGGCGGGCGAAGACACGCTGTCCAGCACAATCTGCAGATAATAGAGTTCAGGCGGCACCGCGGTTTCACACAGCACGTCACGATACCAGTCAGCCAACAGATTTTGCATATCACCCCGCGCTTGCCACAGCAGGCGAGCCACGAGGCGGTAGCGGCTCAAACCACGCAGGGAAGTTGCCCGGCGAACCAGCACATCGCTGCCGGTATATTTGCTGGCAAACGACGATAACCGTGCGCGTGCTTCGCTCTCAGTTAGTATCAGATGAGGATGCCGTGGGAATCCCCATAATTCCTGAGGTGCACGCTGGTATGAGACCCGGCCATTTTTTTTCACCCCTGACTGGAAACCAAATGCATGCATGATGCTGCGATACGACAGAGTGGTGGCGAAACCCCAGGGATTTATCGATGACGGGATGCCGGCCACTGCCGCACAAAGCCCCTGCTCAACATCCTCGTAATCCTGCCAGAAAAGTGCTTCATTCTGGGGCATATGCTGCCAGACCGAGCGCTTGCACAAACAGAGACTTCCGGTCAGATAGTCGTGCCCAAAAGCGGAGCGGGCCGGATGCCTGGCGGCCATTCCGATCGCTTCAAAGCGCGGTAATGACTCACGCGTGATCCGCGACCCGGCAAAATCAATCGCCGGCATCGCCAGTACCACCCCGGCATCCGAGTAACGGCGCGGAACGGCCTGCCAGGTGTCAGCAAACCAGAAAGACTGAAAAGTGGTAAACGGATAGGCATCGCCGTACTGGTTTACAGCCTGACGGAAGTTTTCCGCCAGCAATACCCGGTCATGCAGAATACAAAGATTAGGGTAGCGTGCCGCCTGAGCCAGAACGTTTTTCTTACGCGTGATATGAACAGGTGGTGCCACGATATCTTCGCCAACAATGCGAACGTCCTGCCAAAATTTAAAATCATGATGTGGACGACCGCACAGGATGATTTCATATTCGGGAAGGCCCAGGCTGAGGATCCTTGCAACACAGGCATTGAGCGATGTCGGATCGCCATCTCCTGTTGGAATACAAAAACTCCAGCTGTCCAGCCCGGACTCTGCTTCAACCGCCAGGGGGCCTAGCTTGACGAAACAGCGAGCAACCTCCCCTTCTTCACCCATCTCACGAAAGGCTTCTGCGTAATAACTCCGCCCCAACAGGTCAGCCACCGACTGCGACGCCGCCAGATAGATTTTTCGCCCAACTTGAAGCAGGTGCGCAATATCCCACAGCAGTTGGGCAGCCAGCGGTGAATCGTCAAAATGCACCAGCAGCACATCCCCTGTCAGCTGATCCTGAAAACGATCCAGCGCACTGATGCGACGAATCCGGCTGTCGCCTCGGGCAAACGAAATCACGGTGGTCTGCGCGGGGTTATCCATTTTTACGCTTGCGGGATCGAACGTCTGACGGCACGTCGGATAACCTAAAGCGCGGTCATGGGCCAGACAGATCAGTTTCATGCAGCCACCCGGCCACTGCTGACCGCTTTTTCTGCCACATCACTTTGTAAAAAAGTGGCGAGATCGGCCGGAGTACCCAGGCCGTACATACCGGTGCCAATCGGGTAGGTGTCGATACGTGTTTGGCCGTTCTGGTACAGACGGGTGTACACCGGCGCAACGTAGAATTCACCCTGGCTACGCTCGTTCTCTGCCACCATTTTGCGGGCCTGGAAGCAGAAATCACGGCCCCGGCGGAAATTGTAAATCCCCACTGTCGCTTCATCAGAAACCACCTGCTTTTCCACCACCTGGCAAACCTGTTGCTGCTCATCGCGCAGCACATAGGACCATTTGGCATCGCTGGCGTGAAACGTCATCAGCAGGCCATCAAGTTCCCGGCGATCCATCGTCGCCAGATAGGCATCAATATCGCTGTCCACCCACTGATCCGAGTTGGCGATCATCAGCGGTTGATCGTTATCGATTAGCGCTGCTGCCGCCAGGACGGTGCAGGCGGCGCCGTCAGTCAGCCCTGGTAATCCAATGACCTCACACCCCGGAGCCAGCCGCTGCAATTTTTGCTTAAAGCGATACCGTTCCAGGTGCTCCTGCTGACAGATAAAGATAAAACGGTGTGGGCGCGACGGGCGAAGATTGCGAATCACTAACTCCACCATCGGCAGCCCCTTCACCGGAATAAAGGGTTTCGGATCGGTAAAACCAGCGTGTGAGAAACGGCTGCCAAGCCCTGCCATGGGTATTACGATATTCAACATCAGCTAACGTCATCCAGATATTTGTCGTTCAAAGCGCCAGGAAGTTTCACCACCACCGTGGTACAGGCATCCAGCGCATAAAAGGAAGAAGAGGTGCCGGGAGAGAGCGTCAGAATATCGCCCGCGTTCAGCTCAACACCCGCCATACAGGCCCGGCCTGACAGCAACAGAGTCACCTCAGTGGCAATCTTGTGGTGGTGCCATTCGGCGCAATAGCCTGCCGGAAAGTGCTGAACCGCGACCTCAACATCCGAAGTATTGAAGGCGGCAGGCGAGAACGCCCCGACAAACCATCCTCCTTTCATGTCTGAGAGGTGGTCGAGCTTTACCCCAGCTAACACGTCATGTTTCGTCATTGGCGACTCCATCATCGAGAAACAGGTTGCAGTGACGAGCAGCGAAACCGCGCGTCCTGATAAAAACTCAGGCAACCGCGTTCGCGCCAGTAGTGAGCGCTTTCGCTGTCATTTCGGGAATGCGCAATTTGCAGCATCGTCAGGGTGAGGTTGGCGTCGTTGTGGCGGCTCAACCACACCCCGGCTTTTTGCTGAAAATCGGTGAGAAGATCCCGGTCATGCGTCTGGTTGAAGACCATCAGGTCCTTGACGGCGCGATCAAACATCAGACGATCGGCCTGCGCCCAGGGGTTGCTCACCGTGCTCAACGCCGATGAGTCCATCAAATCAAACGATTCCGCCTCGTGCAGCTGCAGCGAGGAATAAACGCCACTGACCATAAACACCATTCCAGCCAGGCTTAATAACGCGACAAGAATTGTCATCGCCCAACGAGCGGTGGCAGACAAACCAGCAGCTGTGCTTTTTTTTCGCTCTCTCACCGGGAGCGCGAGCCATAACAATATCGCCAGCAAAACAAGGTGGATGACTGACTGATAAAGGGGATACTCACTCATCATATGCGCCATCACCGGCAGTAGCAGAGCGCCTCTTGCCGCGACATTGCGGCCTCTCAGCGCGGTATAGCGCCAGCGATGCGTGCGGATATTCAGAAGGCTAACGGCAAAGGGAAGAAAAGGTTTGAACCCGACAACCAGCCACAGCAGGAAGCCTGTTAAGGCAACAACCCCACCTTCAAACCAGACGTAAAGTAGTTCGTTATGCGGATGCACCGCCGTCACCGGGAAAGGATTGATCGCCCCGTTATCACGCAGAACCTGAGGGAAGCGAACTTCAAAGCTGCCCAGCCCCTCACCGGCGAGTGGGTTTTCCCGCTTCATCAACAGCGCCCCTTTAAACAACGTCATTCGCTCGTTGTTAGAGTGCTGGCGATTCCATGCCAGTCGCTCCTGGGTGTTGTTCGGGCGCATATCACCGGCAGCCACACTGGACGTCAGCGGCGTTGTTTGTAAAACAGGCTGCGCCACAAGTCCCAGCATAAGACCGCCGTACAGGCAGAGAAGCACTTTGCGCAATGCCGGGGAGTCAAATCGCAACACCACCAGTACAATCAAGGTGAGCAAGGCACTCGCCTGCATTGATCGAGATTGCGACATCACCACTCCCGCGCTGAGCAGGACTATGGCCAGCATGTTCAATCGTGAGATCAGGTGAGACCGTGTCTGACTGCGCGGAATTGACAGTGCCAGCCACACTGAACAGGCAAGCGCCGTCACTAAAAATGAACTCAGCAGGTTCACCTGATTCAGGCTACCAAGAGGGCGACCATCAGCGGCATTCAGGTTGTAGCCCAGCCACATTTCTGCGGAACTAGGAGAGCCGATTTGCCAGAAGGCCATCGCTACCTGAATGAGTCCTGCGATAACGACAACACCATAGATTTTGCGGCGCTGATCACCACGGACCGGCAGTTGAAGCAGCAAGGCAAACAACATTGCAATGGCGGCAATACCGGCCAGACGCATCAACGCGTTGGCGCGGAAAATATCTGGCGTCCATAACAGCGGTAGCGCCATCAGTATGGCCCCCATCAGCAGAGCCAGGATGACGTTTTTTCCGCGCAGTCGGCGGCGCCATAACACCGGTATCAGGCACAGCCCGCAGAAGCAGATCCACACCCAGGTCATCAGATTGATGGGCTTATCGAGACCGATTCCCGACAGCGTCGGCCAGGGCAGCGGCAGCAGAACAACGAGCAGCACTGCCAGCACAATCCCAGGATTCAGACAGAAGCGGAATGAGAGAGCTGAACGCAACCGGGTTGCAGAATGGACGTTAGACATACTTTCTCCACTTCTGCGATGGCTCCTGCCAGGCAACAATATCGAGTTTTCCCACTGCAGCCACATCACGTAAATATCTCACGATATCGTTCAGTAACTGTGCAGCCTCTGGCTCGCTTTCATGAAGGCTTTCCGCTGCTCCACGCGCCCGGGACTCCAGACGGACAATTCCGCCGCCATAGTTGATGACCGCATTTTCCAGTAATTGCAGACGATCTGGCTTACTTGCCGTCTTTCTTTTATCCGACAAGCCGATCAGTGTTGTTAACACAGGTGCTCCTTTTGCGTTTTAACGTCTCATCAGAGAGGCTGGTAGAATCCCGCCGCTTAAGGTGCTAAGCGGCAAAAGATCAGTTGGCTTTCAGCCCCTTGAAGTGATACTCCAGCACCGTAAAGGGCTGAACATGATCCGGGAGCGGCAGGGAGCCGTAGACCGATTTCGCCAGCCCATAGGCCACTATGTCGCTGCCCACACCCAAGAGCGGCAGCGCATCGCGCACAACGGACGGCATCGAATCTTCCGCCGAGATAGTCAGGGAAGGCACTTCGCTAATGACATCCCCACCGAGAACCTGTTCATGCAAAGACAGGCGCACTGGTGACTCTTTGTCGGTCAACGGCTGACCTTTATTGATCACCAGGTAAGTCACGCCATTTTTAGTCTGCGCAGGTATCCGCTCGCCAATCTCTTTTCGCAACGTGGCTTCACTGACTTTCATTTTGTCTTCGACGCCAGACTGAACACGTTCAGCAAAGTCTTTCCATGAATCGTCAAAAGTCTTCTGATCAAGCCGGTGGGCGTCCTGAAGACCATCGAGCAGACCCGTTTCAAACCAGTGGTCGTCAACCTTCACCCCAACCGCTTCCCAGCCTTCAAGGCGACCATTAATACCGGAGATCATCGACTGACCAGCTACGTAGGCCATTTTTGCCTCCACGGTAACCGGGGGTTGAGCCGACTCAGTCGCTTTAGCGATCAGGGCATCAAGTTCCTTTTGCTGGCTCGCCAAACGTTTTTCCAACTCTGCGCGCTCGGTAATCTGTTTTGCTGCTTCTTCTCTTAAGCGCTGGTTCTGGCTTTCCAGCGCGACAGACGTAATGCCATATTCAGAGAGTGGCGCGACCGCTTTTTTCGATGTCGCGGCTGTAGCAGATTCGTTATTCACAGGTTTAACGTTTTTGATATCGGAAGGGGCTGCTGATGCCAGAAGTGGAATACAGATCCCCGCAATAATAGATATACGCATACACGCAGGCAGCACAGAATAAGACACTGTCATTAACCTCACACAATAAAAATAGAATTAACTAAAATGACAAAAAATAATGAAACCGACACACCATCGCGGCTTTAAATAATAAAAAACAGTGCTTATTTATTGCTTCGTTAAAATCATTACGGCGTCGGCATTAAAACTGCCGGTACCGATCGTCCCGATATTCACATAGGGATCTCTCACGACTTCAAATCCAAGGTTGACCGTTGTCACACCCGGCTGGAACGTTTGTGTCACCGTTTCTTTTGTCGTCATTAATTTATCATCAATAAAAATGGCGACACCAAGTCCTGCTTTATCTGCACTCACCACTTCACTACCCACGATAGTGACAGGCGTATACTCGAATTTCATTGTTGTGGTTGCAGCGGCATCACCACTACACATCACTTTTAAAGGAACCGTTTTTTTGGTGGTGCTCCCCGGAACAGTGGAGATCATCCCTCGCTCGATCGTCCCCATATCCACATCAAGATCGACACCCGAATTCAGATAACAGAACGAGGGCTTTTCCGGTAAACGCGGTGCATCCTGACAGGTACGCTTTGCGCTGGTACTCCATTCACTACCGTCATCCGAGACAAAGGTGAAGCAAATCGTACTTGAAGTCGCAAGTTGCCCTGCACCACCGCCAAAATCAGGCGTCTGATCCACAATTTTCGCACCCGACTGCAGTTGGACTGCATTTCTGGAGTCGAAGGTTTGCGCACTGCTTCCCAGCGTGCAGTTTCCGGCCTGGGTTCCAGGACACGCATGCGTGCGCACGCGGTACAGACCTGAATAGGGCACATAGGATGTGGAGAAGCCATCGGCCATTAATTTATAGCTGCCTGCTTTTTCCCCATCCACGGGCGTTGGACCATAAAAAAGAGCAACACCATCGTTTGAGTGGGCATCAGTCCACCAGCAGCTCTTAGTACCGTAGGTTTTTACGTTTATCCCTTTATTACAATTTTCTTCCGGCAGAGGAACGCCGCGGATCGACGGCTGTACCGCAGATGCAGGTAGGGAATATGCATAAAGAAAAAAGACAGAAACAAATGCTGTAATATTAAATAATTTGCAAAGAGAACACGTATTAAATGATAAAAATTTCATAAGTCACCAAGAATTCACCAGACAATAAGATCACATATATTCTGCAACTAATGTCCCCGTCGCTTTAAATGCACCTTCGATAAGATCCGTACCTGAGTCTCTTATCAGCTGCACTTCAATTTTGGGCGGAGATTGCGGGTCAGCAACCTGAAATTCTTTTCCCAGCTCAAGAGGAGCACCGTCTTTCAATATTTTCACCCACAGTCCCGGAATATCTGAAGAAATAGAGGCAGAATCAGTTGCCACCGGCGTGGTGGTAGTAAATACCATGATGACCGTATTACTGGACGTCGCACTCCCGCATTCCAGGGTATATTTCAGTTCGCGAAGATATTGCCCGCTATCGACTTTAGAAATCCCGACATTGCCAAACTCCAGCGTAATTGGGCCGCCGTTGTTGAAGGTGCAGGGCATCCACGCCTGCAGGCGTCCGCTGAATGTATAGTCAATGCTGTCGCCGACTTGTCCGTCACCTGCGTAGCTTTCACCCGGCAGTACGGCGAATCCAGCAAGCAATAGAGCCACAGATAAATTTAATTTACGGAACACGTTACTCATCATCATTCTGTTCCTGTCAAAGAAATGCCATGGTCAGCGTTGCAGCCGCGCTGAACGTTGCGCCGCTGACAAACCCATCGCCATTGCCAATCTGTACCAGTTCGACTTTCATCGAGGGCTGCGACTTCATATCGACGCTGAATGCTTCATTCATATTCTGTGCGACATCATTGACTAATAGCCGGATCGCCAGGTCTTTACTGAGCGAACCGCTGCTGTCATCCATCACCTGCATCAGGCTGACACCCTGATAATCCGTCTCACCCGTTTGCGTAGGCACCAGCTCCATTGTGGTTTGCCCGGCGTAATCGCCACTGCATTTCATGGACGTTGTGAGTGCCTGGGGCTGCACATCTTTTAGGGTGTTTCCCCCCAGCGTGCTGTAGTTTACGGTGCCAAAATCGATGTTCAGCGGCCCTTGCGTATCAAATGTGCACGAACCCGTTGCGACGATATGCCCTGTAACATGAATATTCATTTTTACCGAATCAGCCGCCTTAACGGTGGCTGCGCAGGGTAAAATCAGAAATGCCATCAGGCAGGCCGGGAGCGCTTTTAACCCACGTACTGTTTTTTTATGCTGTTCCATCAATACCTCTACCTGTTTTAACCCCTCCCTGATTGCGGAAATTAGGGGTAGGTGATCTCAAAGGTCGCCGTACCGGCAAAAGGCCCGGTCAGAATGGTATGTTTATCAATCGCATCCTGTTCCGCCTGAATAAACCCTTTGAGTTTCAGTTCATTAGTGCCGTCGCTCAGCGTAAATATCGGGCTGGCTTGATTCACGGGCACCAGGTCGCCATTCATCGTCTCAATACCAAAGACGATGCCGTGAGTATCACCATCATCAGGCATCAGATAGCCAGGAAGAGCGATACTTTCAGTCCCGGTAAAGGTGACAATCGCCTGTGTTCCCAGGCTGATATCGCAGTCGATCAACTTAATGCTAAATTCGAGTCCGGGCGTACGCGGCGTGAGGTAAAAATACTTGGCCACAATATTGCCGGAGCTTAGCGGAATAAGCTGGCTTCCGGCATCCAGAGAGCAAGGTTCAGTCACCAGATTGCCGCTAATTTCCACATTGCTGGACGCGGCCGCCGCGTGTGCTACGTTGCACAACATGCTCATCAGAAAGAAACTGGCGAATATCCACTGCCATCCATGACCTGACGAACTACGAAGAGTGGGAATTGTTTTCTTCATTATGTACACCCTCAGTCATATTCCAGCTGGAAGTCGACCGATGCCTGAAAAGGACCGGGGATCAGCGGTTCCAACGTTCGCACTGGTGTTACTGTAAACTGCAGCTCATTGTCGCCAGCGTTAACAACATGCGGCTCGTCAGAGAAACCTTGCTCTACGCCGTTATGCTTTACGTCACTGATTCGCAGACCCATTCCCGGCATCCCCGGGACATCAATCAACTCATTGCCGCCATGCCTGTACGGTGTACCAAATGAGAGTGAAATGACCGGAAGTTTCGGGTCCCATACATGCCGGTTGGTGCGCTGGTCAACTTCGTCACCCTGCATATGAATACAGTCACGCAATATGACTTTAAAGGTGAGTGGCGCTCCCTCATCTCCAGGATGTAACAGCGGCGCGGTGGAGATATCCCCCATCTCGACGATTTGCCAGGCCGAGCTCATATCCAGGTGACAGGCTCCTTCCAACAACATACCGTGGATGGCCAACTCACCGTGCTCCCCATCCACATTCCAGTTATCGAGAGAAGCTGCAGCATCCAGTGGCAAAAGGAGACCGACCAGCATCATTGCCATAACCCAATGACTGCTGCGGTTTATCTTTGCTTCACGCAATTTCATACGCTTTTCCGCACTATTCTTTGAAAGGAATACATCCGTGTATCGATACGATCCTTGAGGGTTCGGCAAGGTCTATTACCCGACTTTAGTGTCCTTGACGGTGCAGGTGTTGCCACCGCAGCCGAAAATCAGCTTAGGACGACCGCCGTAATCGTTGATGTAGGTCAGCACCGGGCTGTTACCGACAGCGGCAGCACTCCCTTTGAGGGTCGCTTTATCCTTCGGCGCAATCATGATGGGTTCAAAACCCTTGGTGGTTGCACTACTGACCGACGACGAAATTGATGAAAGCGTGACGTAATAAGGCGTTGGGTTATGGACGACGTAACGATCGCCTTCACGCGTGAGCGTAATGGCCTGCCACGGATTACTGTTCTGATCCATTTCAATCCCGGCCGGGCGATAGAACAGCTTGATGCGCGTCTGCAGGGCAATTTGCAGCGTATTCGGTTTATCGCTTTTCGGCGGAATTTCGCGAATATTAAAGAAGAAGGTGCTTTCTCTGTCCTGAGGTAAGCTGCTCATTTCAGAGGTCACTTGCACTTTAACTTGTCCTTTGGCACCCGGCTCCACGCGCTGAACCGGTGGGATAGCTAACAGCGGGGAGTTGATCTTGTGCCCCTTGCTATCTTCAATCCAGGTCTGCGCCAGGTAAGGCAGCGCTTTATTCTGGTTGGTAATGCCGAGGCTAGCCGATTTTTCGCTGCCATTCAGGATGACTCGAGTACGGTCAAGGGCGATGGCGGCAGTCGCACCTTGTGATACCACGACAGCCGACAATAACAGACTGGCCAAAGCCAGTTTACGGGTGCATTGCAGTGCAGATGTACGTGTTTTGTTCAGCATGGCGTACAGTCTCTCTCCGGTTTTATGTAGTAAGAATCTGCTGAGCCATCACTGGCTCAGCTTTGTTTCCAGGTGTTGTTTTCAGAACTGAACAGGCAGTTTCTTTGACAGGAACGGGGTCGTGTTTAGTCTTTATTTGCAGGGCAGAAGCATGTTCCCGGCGGGAAGCTTCGAAGGTAGCGTGATTGAACAACGGATTTCGCCATCCCATTTCACCTGCATTTTTTCGTCTGGTTTTATCCCTGATAGCCATACATTGCCGTCTTCAGCGATGATGCCTGTTTGTTCGTTATGAAGGTTCACAATCGTCGAGCCAAATGGCGGTGAACTGCCGTCAGCCAGACGCAGAATCGCCATCGCTTTCTGGCCTTCAAGAATGCCAAATTTGCGATATCCGATGGCACCTTCTGTCAGCGTGCCTTCAACCACCGAGCGGGTCGCTTCAACGTCATCACCCAGTTCATTGAGATCAACACTGACGCTGTTGCGATAGTAGCTACTCACTTCGGTAACGACGGCCTTACCAAACGCATTGGTATAAGTTGACGAACCATAACCACGAATAGGCACACCGCTTACCCCGCCGACATCGACTAACATGCGCGTACCGCCCAGAGCGCCGGAACGATGAAGCGCGGCACCTTCGGTTGTTGCCGTCAGTCCCCCATCGATCGACATACCAAGAGAGGTGTAGTTACCACTTTCATAGCTGGCAGCGGCGTTAATGTCCGCAATGCTGGCCTGGTGGGAAAGATAACCGCTGACTGTCTTGCTATTGTCCTTTCCGATCCCTGCGTTAAGACGGTAACTGTCATGGTCGCCAAGGCGATCGGAATAACCAACCGTATTGCTGCTGCGTCCCTGCGAGTATTGCGAATCGTAGCTCAGCGTGCCGGAGTTACCCCACGGAATAGAGATACTGGCAAACATGCCATCATCACTCTCACCGCTGCGCTTACTTCGATATGCAGACAGGTTGAAACTCAAGTTTTTCATGCCCCACAGGTCGAAGTAACGGGCAAGCGAAAGGTTATAGGTATCGGTAGCCGGACGATCCCAGTAGGTCTGGTGGCCGTAGCTTAAATACGCGGTCATATTTAACGCGCGAATCTGCTGGTTAAAACTCAGGGTGTAATACTCTTTACTGCTACCGGCGCTATAGCCTCTGTCGTAACGCGCATTGAGGTATTGCGACATACTCATAAAGTTGCGTTCAGAGAAGCGATAACCGGCAAACGTCACCTGGCTATCCGTCGCATCAAAGCGTTTTGAGTAGCTAAGGCGGTAAGACCCCCCTTTCTTGACGACACCCTCCTCCAGTTTTGCGTGCGATTGGGTGATATCAAACGACATCGCGCCAAAAGCCAGAAGATCTCGGCCGATACCAACCGCAGCGGAGTTATAGTCGCCCGCGGCCAGCACACCACCGAACACCGACCAACCATTCGAAATCCCCATTGATGCTTCACCCGTGGCAAACGCATCACCGATGACATGGTGCCCGTAGTCTGAAGGTTTCCCGGTCGCCATCTTAAAACGCACCGTGCCTGGGCGAGTCAGATAGGGAATGGTCGCCGTATCCAGCTCATAGGTTCGCACACTGCCGTCCTGCTCCTGGATTTTGACCTCCAGTTTGCCATTGACGGCATTATTCAGATCCTGAATGCTGAATGGACCTGCGGCGACAGTTGTTTCATACAACACACGCCCTTCCTGGCTCACCGTCACTTTCGCATTGGTTTTTGCCACACCGGTCACTTCCGGTGCGTAGCCCCTCAGGTTGGGTGGCAACATATTGTCATCAGAGACAATACTGGCGCCGGTGTAGCGAAAGCTGTCAAACATGCCGGAATTCAGATAGTTTTCCCCGAGCATAAGCTGCGCGCGCAGTGCTTTGAGCGCGCGGTACATGTAGTAACGGCTCCACGTCCAGCTTTGGCTGGTTGTACGCCCATCACTGTCATGCTGCCCTTGCCAGTCTGCGCGTAAACGCCACGGCCCCAGGTTAGCGCCGGTCACGCCGCTGCCAGATAAGGAGCGGGAGTTGCTTCCTTCGCGCTGCTTTTGTCTGATTTCTTGTGCGTTAAGGTTGTAGTCAAAAATGACGCCAGCAATACCGTCATCCCAGCGAGAAGGGGGATCCCAGTTTTGGGCGGTTTATTCCAGATACGCCTGCGGAATAGTGATGCGTAAAGCACCGCTACCAATATCGCCAACACTGGTCATACCTGGAAGTGAATCAGGGTTAAGACATTCATTGTTGTGCCACCAGGTCAGGTGGTCAGCTTGCTCTTGCTTCAAACCTAAAAGACCGACTATTTCCGGGGTCAGGCAAGCCTGGCTTCCTTTGGGATTATCATCGGGCACCAGAAATACGATCGGTCTCTCCGGCAACATACTGTCGTTAATCTGTAGAGCCATGTTGTAATTGCCAGGCATGATATAACCCGCCTGAGCAAACTGGCTTAAATCAATTTGCGAACGATCTTTAATATCCATGACATCGGTATTGAACTGAATATCCGACGCCGCAATAGCTGGGATGCATCCTGTTCCGACATATAACGCCAGCAGGATATTGAGTGTCAGCTGTTTTCTGTCAAAGCGGTCTTTCTTCAAGAAAAGCAGGTGTAGTGGATCAATAAACATAACAGCCCCCTTCCCTAGAAATAGTCCAGTTTGAAACGAATAATTGAGCTGTAATCTCCGGCATGAAGATGTTCATGATTACCCTCGAGCCGCAGGGTATACTTCATTTCCGTCGCACCAGCCTCAAGGATGTGCATATTCATCGGGTTACCAGGCTCGGCAATCTCACCGAACGCATCCGCAATTTGAAGCCCAATTCCTCTGGCCTGGCCCTGAATGCCAAATAATCCGCGAGAGGTAGTTGAACCATCGAACGTTACCTGAAAGGCATACCAGTCGGGCAATGCTGGGTTTTGATGTTGTAATGTGCAGTTTATAAGACGAATACTGAATGGAACTTCAGGCCCCCGACCATCCCGAAGAATTTGAGCAATCGGAAGGGGTGGCATTTCAATTGACTGATATAAACTGCCCGTATCTATTGCACACGCAGTATCAATAATACTGCCCTGCATACTTACCCGCCCCCGTGCCCCTTGCGAGGCCCAGGTATTTCCACAGAAAAATAAAATAATTCCCGCGAAAATGCCGCTCCACAGATAAATATCTTTCCTCAACATGAAATAATTCCTCTTATCGAGGGGCATCAGAAAGACTGGCCACCACCGGAATACGATGCTGCTATAACCGGGGCGGCCATACTAACTTACTGGTAATCCATCACGAAGTTAGCAACGGAGCTGAATGCACCGGCAATTACGGAGGTAGTAGAACCCACAACGTAAGCCTGGAATTCCAGTTCGTTATCGCCATCAGCCAGAGTCATAGGAGTAGAAGCGCTGTTTGGTTCAATCGCCACGCCACCCAGGTCGGTGATCGCAACACCAACACCGCCACCAGCAGTACCAGTGGTTGCGAAGGTTTTATCCAGGGTGCCAGCAGAGTCACCAGCGATACCGTTGAAAGCAACGGTCGCGGTAGAACCTACAGAAGTGTCACAGTCGTGCAGCTTAATGCTGAAATCTACTGGAGAGGATTTCTTACCACCTTCCAGTGCGTGTTTAGCAATTGCGCCCATCTGAACGGTTTGGTCAAGGCTATCGGAGTCAATAGAGCAAGCAGCTTCGATAACAGTGCCTTCAAATTTGATTTTACCGTGACCCTGGTCAGCGTCAGCATGTGCAGCGCCAGTTACCATTGCTGAAGCCATAGCTACCGCACAAACAATTTTTTTCATGTTCATTTATAATTCCCTGCTTTCCTAAATCTTGTTTACCGAAATGATATATGCTCAGATTCATATCACCTTGTTACAGGCAATATGTTTACGCACCCCAAATAAGGAGCGAAATAAATATAAAGAAGTAATAAATGAATGTTTAGAACTTCCCAGAAGAAACAATTCTTTTCTTTGGAATTCTTTACATATCTAAGCGGGATGAATTTTCACACTGAGGGTTAATATTGTCAAACGAGCGCAGGTCAAAAAAAAATATTCATAACTCACTGATTACAAAGTCATTTAACAAAATAAATACATGCCAGAAAAAAGCAGAAAGACGATTCATCTGAGAACACGACACTCTCGTCCTATTTATCAGGTTTTTTCGACTGGAAAGGAGAAAAACAACAGCGCAAAACACCATAACAGAACGACATTGCAGCTTATAACATTTAGATCACAGAAAAACTCAAAATTTAAAACATATCGCGCATAAAATTCAATCAAAAGAAATGAATCTGGTAAGTCATTGATTTAAAGTCATTTAACCCAAATGATGGCATAAAAACTTTAAATTTATGTTGACCGAGTGTGGCGGCAAGTAACATATGCGAAGAAAAATAACAACAATCATTATCTTTTAAGGAAGGGGAAGAAATATAATCATGTGACGATGAGTTATTCCTGTTCGCTCTGATTTAAAAATGATTCGATTTAATGTGCGGAAATCTCACTGTGCTTCAACACAGACTCTCAAACAGGATATTTCTGGTCATTCAGATTTCAATCTAATAACTGAAGCAAGCATTCCCTCTTACCTCCCAGCTATCCCTCCATATACT
Organism: Lelliottia jeotgali; assembly: GCA_002271215.1. Taxonomy (NCBI): domain Bacteria; kingdom Pseudomonadati; phylum Pseudomonadota; class Gammaproteobacteria; order Enterobacterales; family Enterobacteriaceae; genus Lelliottia; species Lelliottia jeotgali. Next base: position 3,730,110 of record CP018628.1, read on the forward strand.
CTTCCCGAAATTTCGAAGAAAAAGCCAGGACGTTATTTTCTTAATCACCCTGAGTTTACAGCGCCAGCAACCTGCCCATCAGGAACAATGACATCTCACTTCAGATTCAATGAAAATGTTGAGAGCACTCAGCAACAGCCGAGGGAACACCATTGTGATCACCTCTAACCCTGCATTTTCCCCATCGTGATGGACGGCGGTCGCAGCGCGATCATGCAGGATGAAGAAGATCTCTGAGGTATTCCATTAACAGGCTGGCACGCCCTGTGCCAGCCATTGCGGCCAGATAGCGGCCCAGTCAGAACCGTGCGCCATCCCGCTCACCACGGCCGTGCGAGCACAGTTTCCGCCAACCGCCTGTACAAAGCGGCGGGCGACGTCGGAGGGAACCGTTTTGTCCGCGTCGCCGCTAAGATGAAGCTGCGGGATATGGCGTAGCGCCGCTGCGTTATCGATGGCATTCAATGCACCCGGCATCGCGCTCACGTGATGCAATGCATTCACATAAGCGACATCCAGATTCCCCGCCACGGTGCGTAGCGAGCGCACGTCCTTTCGCCGTTCCGCCAGCAGCGCCGCGATATTTCCGCCGCCCGAATATCCCGTTAAACCAAGCTGAACGCCTGGATAGCGCGCCACAAACCGATCAATCGCCTCGTTCATTGCTTCGAGTACTTCCGCTGAAAACCGATCTTCAGTCCACCAGCGCACGCTGCAATCGGCGGGTAACGCAGGCCCGACGAACTGGCAAGGCCGGGCAAGATACAGCACGTTTGCGCGGGTATCGGTGGCGGCCAGCGTCAATCCCACCGGATTGTGCGGTGTAGGATCGTCCGAGGGCCGCGTACGGCTTTGCCAGGCAAAACCATCTCCTTCGATATAGACATGCAGTGACGTTGCCGGGGGCGTGATTCGGCTCCAGGTGACGATTAAAAATGAGGAGGTCTGCACATTCTCTCTGGTAAGACCTGATTGTTTTGCAATTTGGCTGGCAACGCTTTGGCGATCGACAGAAGTACAGCCTGCGAATAAAAAAGATAAATTAATCAATAAGGCTGCAACCAATATATTCCGCCTGACCTGCATATCAATGAATCGCCTTAAGTAAAATTAATAACAACACAAATTTTAGGTATTTATTTCGCCTGTAAATAATTAAGCAAACCTTATTGTTTTTTGCAACAAATTGTATATTCTGCGCCCGAACAATATCGGATTAATCCGAAGTTTATCCATCTGCAATTGACAACTATCGCAACTTTGTGACGGCACACCATGAGAAAAAAATATCTTAGCCAGCTGATTTCTTTGCTGGTAGCTTCGACAGCGGCGCAGGGGCTGCTGACCACCCATTCTATCGCAGCAGCAGACGTTATCATCGACGCCCCCATGTCTGACCTTCAGGTTCTGGGTTCGAATGATGTTATTCACGTCACCGACACCGGCTCTCTCAACGGCGCGCCGACCACCGCATTAACCCTTAACCCAGGGGCCTCGATCAACACCTTCATTAACGACGGTGTGCTCACTGATAATAACCTTCTTAATCTGCCCTCCAACCTGAACATTGTTCAAATTAACGGTGCAGTGGGTACCTTTGAAAACAACGGAACCATTCAAAGCATTACTCAATACCACTATGGCAGTATTGTCGAGCTGGGTTCACCGGCCGTGGTGGATAATTTTATTAACCGCGGCACGATTCAAAATTCGCTGAACAATCTGAATATCGGTATGGATAATACCGGCTCCGTCGAAAATAACGGCCATATTCTTAATCTGACAAACACCGAAACCGGAACCATTACCGGTTATCGCGGTATTAATAACCTCGGCACCATTGATAGCCTAACCAATGCGGGCGTGATTACCGCCGCAAATAATAATTTCATGCCGATGCCGGGGCAGAACGGGGCGATTTATAACCGCGGATTAATTGGCACCTTGCATAATACCGGCACGCTCCAGACCGGCACCCTTAACTATTTCGGCAGCGCCGGAGTCATCAACTGGGGCACCATCAACACCCTCATTAATGACGATTTGATCAGCGGCAGCGCAGATGCGATCACCAACTACGGTAACATCGGCACCATTGAAAATAATGGACGCATCGCCGCGATTAACAACGGTATTTTCGCCAACAGCTCCGACGGCAACGTCATCAGCGAAATCGTCAACAATGGCGAAATCACCGGCGGGTATTATGGGATTTATCTTTCCAGCTACAGCAACCTGAATCCAGCCACGCAAATCATCAACAACGGTATCCTGAACGGCGGCAATTCTGCCCTGTATATCTATACGGATACCAACGCCAGCGCGGAAGTCACCCTGACCAACAGTGGCCTGGTGAAGGGCGATATTTACTCCCAAAGCACCACGCCGCTCACTATCAACGGCGGCACGACCACCACGGGAACCCTGACCGGCCAGAACGGGACTGGCACCATCACCAGCCAGCGCTCAGACGTCATCTTTGGTACCGGTTCGCTGGTGCTGAACGACAACGTGAATGCGGCGACCGTGCAGAACCGTGGCGCGTCGTTGCAGGTGAACTCGGACATTACGATTAACGGGGATTACCACCAGAAAGCCGCCGCGGCGCTGATCTCTGGCATCTCCGACCTGGCGAGCCAAAACGGAATTGTGACGGCCGATACCGGCTATGGCCGACTGAACGTCAGCGGCAATGCCACCATTGACGCGGGTTCCAGCGTCAATCTGCTGCGCACAGGTGCCACTTATCAGTTCGCTGAAGGCCAGCGTTATGTGGTGATCAGTGCTGCCGGCGCAGGCACTGACTACCACGCGGATCAGCTGAACTATGAAGCAGTAGGCTATCGCGGTGCGGTGAGTGGTTCAGTCTACGAAGACGGTGCGAACAAGGCGCTGGTGCTCACCGTCGGTGCAGAGCCGGTTGTCGTTCCCCCGGTAGTGACGCCTCCAGTTGTGACACCACCGGTCGTCACACCGCCAGTTGTCACTCCTCCGGTTGTTACACCACCGATCGTCACACCGCCAGTTGTCACTCCTCCGGTTGTTACGCCACCGGTCGTCACACCGCCAGTGGTCACGCCACCCGTTGTTACGCCTCCGGTTGTGACTCCACCCGTTGTCACGCCTCCGGTTGTCACGCCGCCGACTCAGCCAACGCCGAAACCAGGGCTGGCGACCATCCCGAGCGCCACCGCCGCACTGAGCGGTCTGGCGAGCTATACCGGTATTTCGTCGCCACAACTGCTGGATCTGTATAACGCCTCGTTAGCGATTCAGGGTAAAGACGAAGCCAACCGCGCTGGCGAGAAACTGTCGCCAGGTCAGAACCTCAACACCAGTTCAGCGGCGGCAGTCGCAACGTCTACCGCACAAGCGGTGGTCGGCGCGCACATTGATGCCGTGCGTAATCCGCACACCTCTGGCACCAGCGGCGTGGCAACCGGTGATGACTATGCCAGCAACTGGATCGTCTGGGGACAGCCGTTTGGCGGGTATGCGCGTCAGGACAGCAGCGCAGACATCAGCGGTTACACGGCGAAATTTGGCGGCCTGATTCTGGGTGCTGACCGTTCTCTGGGTGACGACTGGCGTCTGGGTGCAGCCGTGAACTACAGCAACACTTCTGTCCACGGGAAAGGCAACCTGAGCGGCAATACTTCTACCGCCGACAACTACGGCATCATCGGTTACGCCGGGTACACGGGCGATCCGTGGTATCTCAATCTTTCTGCCGGTGTGAACCGCCAGAACTACAGCTCTGTTCGTCGCGCTGACTTTACCGGCTTCTCCGGCGCTGCGCAGGGCAAATTCAACGGCCAGTCTGTGACGCTGCAAACGGAGTTTGGCTATCCAGTGAAACTGCCAGCCGACGTGGTAGTTACGCCGCTCGCCAGCCTGACCTACGGTTATCAGCACGTTGATGACTATAAAGAAACCGGCGGAAACGGCATGGCGCTGGATGTGGGCAGCACCCACTCTCAGTCGGTGGTGAGCGACATCGGTGCCCGCATCGAGAAGACCTTTGCAACCGGCCTTGGCAACCTGACGCCTTTCGCACAAGTCTCCTGGATTCATCAGTACGATAACCGCCAGGTGAGCAGCCATGCGACGTACGCCGCCGACGCCGTCGGTGAAACCAGCTTTATCACCAAGGGTGCAGCGCCTGTGGAAGATATGGCGGGTGTCGCCATCGGCAGCACGCTGTACGATGCGAACGAACTGAGCCTCGATGCGCGCTACGATTTGCAGGCAGGCGAGCGCTATCAGGCGCACACTTTCAGCCTGCGTCTGCGTAAAATGTTCTAATTATTACGTTTGAGAAACGGGGCCGAGTCTGGCCCCGTTTTTTTATTCTAACGAATCACCACCCACCGCCACCCCAGAGCCACCGTAGCGGCCACAATAGTGATGAACGCCGCAACGTGCATAACAAAATCCAGCGGATGCACCTCGACCGGATGGCAGAACGACAATAGCGTCAGCGCCATACAGGCCACGCCGGCTCCTGCTGTCACCAGACTTTGTAGGGGATGTAAACTGCGGGTACGGCGCAAATAGCCAATGACCAGCAGCATCATTGGCGCGCTGACGGTCATCATAAAAGTGTAGCAACTCACGTCATCGCGATGGCTGATAAGCGTTGTCTGACCAAGACTCGCCAGCACACATCCCAGCCATAAAATCAGCAGCGGCAAAAACCATTTCCAGCTCAAAGGGCGTCGTCCGGCGATGCTGATTAAAAATGCGTTACGGATCGCCAGCACACCCATCACAAACGTCAGCAGCAGTTGAAACGACGCGAGAAGCGCTCCGGCCTGGCTCCAGTCCGTCACTGCGCGTTGCACTAACAAACTGCTTAACCACCCGCACGGCAGCGCCATCAGCGTCCACGCCAGCACGCGCCAGCCGTCGGGCCACGGGCGTGTGACCGGATGCGCCTGCTGGCTAAGTTTTTCGATTAACACGTCATGATTGGTCATGGTTCGCTCCCATCCGGCGAAGATTGGTGATGGCTCGATGAAGCAGCGATTTCACCGCCGAAATCGTCAAATTATGACGGCTCGCGGCCTGCGCAAGCGTCATTTCCTGCAGGTGAATCTGTTCCACAATTTGCCGCTGGCGCACAGGCAGTTTGTCGAGGATTTGCGTCAGTTGTTCCTGAATGTCCTGATGCTCCGAACTGTCCTCAACCGCGATGGCGGATAACGCCTCTTCAGCATCCGTTTCCCGGCGCTGGTTGCGCCCGCGATGGCGCAGGGCATCAATTGCTCTGGCCTGAGTAATCGCCATAAGCCACGGCAAAAATGGACAGCCCGGATCGTAGGTATGACGCACCCGATGCACCGTCAACAGCACATCCTGGACGACATCCTCCACCAGCACCGAATCGGACACCTGACGGCGAGCGATCGTACGAATAGCCGGGACGATCGCCCGCAAAAGCTGCGTATAGGCGTGACGATCGCCAGCCTGAGCTTTTGTCATCAACTCAGGCCATTCCTCACGCGGGGCAAACCCGTTATCCATATTCCGCCATGACATTTACCTCATGCTTTTTTATCGGCGGCCTGATTCAGGGCATTCACCACAATCGACGGTGTCAGCACCTGCGGAAGCACCTTCGGCGCGCTCCCGTCCGCCGGATAGACCACATACAGCGGCAATCCGCCCTGCCCGAACGTATTCATCGCATCATCAATGTCGGCGTTAAATTTGGTGGAATCGGCCACCATATACACCGCACCGGTGCGCGCCATCGCCTCTTTCACCGCCTGCGTCGACAGCGATGTGCGATCGTTCACCTGACAGGTGATGCACCAGGACGCAGTGAAGTTCACAAAGATGGCTTTGCCATGACCGCGCATTTCTGCCACGTTCTGCGGCGACCATTTTACCGGTGCGACGTTTTCAGCGACGACGTTAGTGGACTGCGCCGTTCCGGTGGAAATTGCCCGCGGTAACGGCGCGATAGCCACGACAAAAAACGCCACCGTGATTGCCAACAGCACTTTGTACGACTGACCGAGATAGTGTCTGCGCTGGGCGATACCGTACAGCCAGGCGGCAAAACTCACCACCACCGCACTCGCCAGCATCACCGCCAGCGCCGTTGTTCCGGCCTGCTGCGCCAGCACCCACACCAGCCAGGCAAACGCGCCCAGCATCGGGAAAGCCAGCCCACGTTTGAGGACATCCATCCACGCACCGGGGCGCGGCAGTCGACGGGCAATCGCCGGGAACAACGAGACGAGGGTAAAGGGTGCGGCAAAACCGAGTGCCAGCGCGAAGAATATTGCCAGTGAAACGGCAGGGGGCTGGACCAACGCATAGCCCACTGCGCCCGCCATAAACGGCGCAGAGCACGGCGTAGCGACCACAATAGCCAACGCCCCTGTTAACGCCGAACGGACAAACGCCCCGCGCCCGACGGAAATTTCCCCAGCGCGTTGCAAAGACAGTCCGACTTCAAACACGCTGAGCAGATTGAGCGCCGCCCCGAGCACGATCAGCGCCAGCACCGCAATCACCAGCGGCGACTGAAGCTGGAATCCCCAGCCTACGGCGGTTCCCCCGGCACGCAGCGCCAGCAAAACTGCCGCCAGCGCCATCATGGTAAAAATCACCCCGATAAGAAACCCGAACCCTTCGGTCCGTGCGCCAGCAGCATCGCCCTGATGGCGCATAATCCCCAGCGCCTTCAGGGAAATAACCGGAAAAACGCAGGGCATAAAATTCAGGATCACGCCGCCCAGAAAGGCGGCAAACATGGCGGTTAACATAGCGGACCTCGAAGGCGAAAATCGGCGTTAATTACGAATGCGATTTCGCATAAAGCTTTACGGCATCCATCGTTTTCTGGATGTGTGCGTCCGGGTTACGATCCGTATAGCTCAACAGGATTTTGCCGTCCGGGGCGATAACGAACGAGGTACGATCCGAGAGCGTTTTACCGTTCACCTTCATCAGGGTTTCATATTCGGTCGCCACTTTTGCCCCCGGATCGGCCGCTACGGCAAACTTATCGCGACACTCGAGTTTCGAGAATTCATCCACCTGATCGACATTCCCGGCGGTCACCCCCACCACCGTCGCGCCCAGTTTTTTGAAATCATCCGTCGCTTCGGCAAATGCGTGAGCTTCCAGGGTGCAGCCTTTAGTAAACGCCGCCGGGAAGAAATAGAGTACTACCGGCCCTTTTTGCAGCGCCTGCTGGAGGGTAAAGGTCAGCGGCTTCCCGCCCAACGCGCCCTGAAGGGTAAAATCGGGCGCTTTGGCTCCGGCTTCGAGTGCGGCCTGGGTGTTCATGGAAAACAGAGAAAGCGTCAGTACGGCTGCGGCAGAAGCGAGTTTCAAACTTTTCATGGTCAACTCCATCAGGGAAAGTGGGCTATCTGAATAATAGTTCGTCCGCGAAGGAGCAAAAGTTTCGCCCGCCCATAAAAAAACATCCGCAAGGGCGACTTGCGGATGTTCAGTTGCAGCGTCAATGCGATGAAAGCGCTATTTATCCTTCTCGACGAGCAGCGGTTCGATATCGCTCTCTTTCTTGATAACCAGTGAATCATCTCCGCGCAGACAGGTCCCGCCATAGTTGCCGCCGACGGTAAAAGTACATACCTGAATGTATTTCCCGTCCACTTTTGGCAAGCACCACAGCTGCTGATAGATATTTTTGCGATCGATAAATTTGCCGCTGGATTTATCCAGCAGCTCTTCTTCAGCGCTGATCAGATCGATATTGCTGCCACAACGACCGGCAATAGGTTTCACCGCGTAACCGGTTTTGCTCAGCAGTTCGTTGACCTCGAAATCCGTATCCAGCAGGTAACGATGGTTAGGGAACAGCTGCCACAGCACCGGAAGAATCGCTTTGTTACCGGGGATCACCGTCCACAGCGGTTCGAAGACCAGCACTTCCGGGCGCAGCAGAACGTCAATTAAACGCACCTCTTTCTGCGGATGACCGGTGCGAATCGGCACGGCGGCGTATTCGGTTTCGCTAACTTCACGCACCTGCTCGATGGCCGTTTCCCACGCCCAGGTTTTCCACACGCAGTTCACGTGGCGGCCTTCATCGTCGATCAGTTGCCCCGCCGTATCCCAGCTCAACGCTTCCAGCCCGTGCAGAATTTTGGTCTCAAAGCCCGCCTGCATCAGGGAACGTTGAATAAATAACGCGTGGTAATCCTCTTCGATATCATTGTCTTGCATGATATGCACAAACGGACGCGCGTTGCTGTGTTTCCACGCCCCGGTGAGTTCTTCGAGCAGCCCTTCCGCCGGGTTGTGCCCGGTTCCGCGATAGCCGTTTTTCACCCACTCTTCGAGGATTAAGCCCCCTTCCGTATGACACGAGGCCGAATCAGCGTTGTATTCGTAAACTTTCAGCCCGCGCTCATCCATACAAAAATCCATACGACCGGTGATCATATGGTGACGACGCCACTGCCAGGAGAGACGCAGGCGCGGCCAGAGGATTTTCGGGATGTCGAAAAGCGCGAGTAAATTGTCGTCTTTCAGCACTTTGTCGGTGGCGTGGAGATACATCAGATGCAGCTCGTTGGTGGCTTTGATCAGCTCCTGCTCGGCGCTTTCGGTGATCGTGAAATACTGGCAGGGATCTTTGTTGATCACATGACCATTGGCGCGAACGTAAGCCTGCTGAAGCGCATCGTTTTCGTTGAGCCATTTGCCGTCAAACTGGCGTTTGTTGGGCAGTCGCGCCCCGCTGATTTTCAGCTGTTCGCCGCCAATTTCCGGCTGCGGCAGGCTGTGTTCGGTATCGTCGGTCTGGATCATCCAGCCCAGAATCGTGGTATCTGTGAAGGTGTCATGCAGGGTGTAGCAGCCCTTTTCGACCGACAGACGCAGCTCGCGCGTCCACTGTTGGCCGACAGGCAGCGGCGAGTGGATCACGTTTTGCTCGGCAATACGCACTTTATCGCCCATCAATTGGGTGATAACCGCCACGTGGCCAGTCTCATGAAACTCACCGCCCTTTTGCCAGATCAGCAATGATCCGGCTTCTGGCGCGCGTTGTGATCCGTTGGCAAAGGCCTGCAGCGGCAGGATGGTGTCGTTTACCACGGCGCGCAGGAAGCGCAGGGAGAAAATCTCCCACGCCATACCGACGTCGGTAAAGACCATGCCGTAGTTGAGGAACAAAAAGCGGCGCGCGAACTCGACGCACTGCCATTTGTGGCCCATGTATTCGTTAGCAACATAGCTGCGAAAATCCGCGTCCTCGGGATAGTGCCGCGGGTCCAGGCTGCTGTAATTCGAAGAGTAAATGGCCACGCCACCCGGCGCATAACCTAACAACGTCCCAAACGGAGCGTCACTGCTTAACTTTCCATTTTTACGCATGAATCCAACCTAAAAAGGCAGGCGGCAAGAGGATGAAGGTTGTCGTCTGCACGTTGATAATAATCAGACAGAAGTGGATTTATCATACACCTGATAACGGGGAAATTCACAGCGTAGGCCCTGGTCATTGTAGGCCGGGCAAGCGTTAGCGCCGCCCGGCTTTCAGGCCGCAACGCCGCTTTTGCCGGGTGGCGGCTGCGCCTTACCCGGCCTACTTGTTCTGTGCGCTCTTTGTGCCGGGTGGCGGCTTCGCCTTACCCGGCCTACAAATCCAACCAACACGCTGCGAAATGCCCAGGCGAGATCTCCTGCATCGCAGGTTCTTGCGCCTGACAAACGGGCATCGCGTGCGGGCAGCGGCTGCAAAACTTACAGCCGGGAAGCGCCGACGTGGGACCGGGGATTTCTCCGCGCAGAGTCGCTTGATCCAGGTGTCGAATGCGCGGGTCGGGCAGCGGTACGGCGGCCAGCAGTGCGCGGGTATAGGGATGCGCCGGATGGGAATACAGTTCGCCCGCCGGGGCCACTTCCACCAGCTTGCCGAGATACATCACTCCGATACGACTGGAGATATGGCGCACCATCGACAGATCGTGGGCGATAAACAGATAGGTCAGCCCCAGCTCCTGCTGCAGATCCTGCAAAATGTTCACCACCTGGGCCTGCACCGAGACGTCCAGCGCCGAGAGCGGCTCATCGCACAGCACAAATTCCGGTCGCACCGACAATGCACGCGCAATGCTAATGCGCTGGCGTTGGCCGCCGCTAAACTCATGGGGAAAACGTTGCAGATGTTCCTGTTTAAGCCCCACTTTATAGAGCAGCGTTTCAGTACGCTCTCGTTGCTCCTCACGGCTGTAACCGTGGATCTGCATCGGCTCGGCCACCAGTTGCTGTACCGTCATCCCTGGATTGAGCGACGAATACGGGTCCTGGAAAATAGCCTGCATTCTTTTACGCAGCGGTTTCAGCTGTTTCTCACTCATCTGCGCAATATCTTGCCCGTCAAAGTGAATCTCACCGGAGGTGATATCGAACAGGCGCAGCATCGCGCGTCCCAGCGTCGATTTACCACAACCGGATTCGCCGACCAGTCCAAAAGTTTCACCGCGCTGAATATCAAAGCTCACGCCATCAACCGCTTTCACCGCCACGCCTTTACGCAGCAGTCCTCCCTGAGCGTGATAGTGCTTGTGCAGTTCACGCACGCTCACTAACGGCCTGTTTTGCTCGCTCATACCTGAACCTCCTTATCAGCCCATAACCAGCAGGCCGCGCGGTGGCCCTCTCCGACGGAATAAAATGCCGGTTGGCGATCACACTGCGGCATCCGTTTTGGACAGCGCTCGGCAAACGGACAGCCCGGCGGCGGATTGAGCAAACCAGGTGGCGTACCTTCGATGGGTGACAGACGTTGATTCGCCTCGTCCGGGCGCGGGAGTGACGCCAACAATCCTTGGGTATACGGATGCGCCGGGCGGTAAAAAATATCCTCCACGCTGCCCTCCTCCATCACCAATCCGCCGTACATCACCACCACCCGACTGCACACCTGCGCCACCACGCCGAGATCGTGAGTGATCAGCAGAATGGCGGTCTGCGTTTGCTGTTGCAGGCTTTTCAACAGACGCAAAATTTGCGCCTGAATGGTCACGTCCAGCGCGGTCGTGGGTTCGTCGGCAATCAGCAGTTTCGGGTTACAGGAGAGCGCGATAGCAATCATCACGCGCTGGCGCATCCCGCCGCTAAACTCGTGTGGATACTGATCGTAACGGCGCTCCGCTTCGGCAATACCGACTTTTTCGAGCATGGCGATCGCCGACGCCTTCGCCGCCTTTTTAGACAGGCCTTTATTGCGCACCAGGATCTCCGCCATCTGCTTGCCGATGGTCACCACCGGATTCAGCGCGGTCATCGGGTCCTGGAAAATCATCGCAATCTCGTTCCCGCGAATTTTGCGCATTTGCTCAGGCGTTTTGCGCGCCAGATCGTCATTCTGGAAACGAATGCTGCCACCGGAGATATGTCCGTTGCTGCCGAGCAGCTGAATAATCGATTTACAGGTGACGCTTTTCCCGCACCCGGATTCCCCGACGATGCCGACAAGTTCTCCCGCTTGCACATGAAAGCTCACGCCGCGCACTGCCTGCACATCACCGTCGCGGGTGTGAAATGAAGTTTGCAGGTTCTCGAGTTCTAATAAGTTATTCATCGCGGTTCGCTCCCGGCTCAAAGGCGGTGCGGAAGACATCGCCGAGCACGTTAAAACTGAACACCGTCAGCAAAATCAAAATGCCGGGGAACATCGCCAGCCAGGAGGCTTCGCCAATGTATGACTGGGCGTTGTTGAGCATACTTCCCCACGACGCCGCTGGCGCTTGCACGCCCAGACCGAGAAAACTGAGCGTCGATTCCATCAAAATGGCCGAGGCAATATTGAGCGTGGCGGCGACGATGACGGTCGGCAACACGCCGGGAATGATGTGGCGCACGATGATCCGCAGCGGATGTTCGCCCGACGCGCGGGCATAGAGAACATACTCGCGCTCTTTGACTGACAGAGTTTCAGCACGCACCAGTCGGGACATGCTCATCCAGGTCAACAGACTGATAATCAGGATGATATTATCTACGCCTGGCTTCAGATAGGCGTTGACCACCAGCAGCAGGAAAAATGCCGGAATGGCCATCAGAATATCGACGGCGCGCATCATCAGGTTATCCAGCCAGCCACCAAAATAGCCACTGATAGTGCCCACGATCGTGCCAATCAGGGTGGAGAAAATCATCGCCAGAAAGCCGACCATCAGCGAGATTTGCCCGCCGTACAGGGCGCGCGTGAAGTAATCCCGCCCATATTCATCGGTGCCAAACCAGTGCGCGGCGTCAGGCGGTAGGGTACGCGCCCCGAGCGACATCTGATCGGGATCGTAAGGGCTCAGCCCCGCGCACAGCGCAGCGGCGATAAAAATAAACAGGACGAATAAAGAGAACTGCGCCGGACGATTGCGGCGCAGCTGGTGACGAACTTGTTGCCAGCGTCTGCTCATCCGGGGCTACCTCAGTGTACGAATGCGGGGATCGGCGAAGCGATAAAGCAGATCGGCGATCAGGTTACCGACGATCAGCATCATCGACGACAGCATGATGATCGCCATGATCAGCGGATAATCCAGGGAGGTGATCGACTGGATCCCAAGCAGTCCCATGCCCGGCCACGAGAAGACGCTTTCAGTCACGTAAGCTCCAACCACCAGCTCGCCAAACGACAGACCAAACAGGGTGATCACCGGCAGCAGCACGTTTTTCAGCACATGCCGGAACAGGATACTGGTGCGTGTGGCACCGTATGCGAGCTGAGTTTGTACATAGTCAGCGGACAGTTGGGAAATGGTGTTCGAGCGGATATAGCGCACGTAGCTGGAGAGGTTATAGAAGGTCAGCGCAATGCACGGCAGCACGCCGTGACGCACCACGTCCAGCCAGTTGTCATCCATGCCGATGGTGCGCATCCCCATGCTCGGAAACCAGTTAAGCTGCACGGCAAAAACGGTGATGAGCAGAATACCGAACCAGAAAATTGGCACAGAAATGCCAATATAGGCGAACAGGTTCAGGATGTGATCCAACCATCGGTGCTTGAATGCTCCAGCCAACAGGCCCAGCGGGATCGCCAGCACAATCGCCATCAGCAGAGACGCGCCCATCAGCCCGAGCGTGGCCGGAATGCGCTCGCCGATCATCTCCAGCACCGGGCGGTGGTAAATCAGCGAATAGCCCAGATCGCCCTGCAACACGTTTTTCAGCCATAGAACGTATTGCGTCACTAAAGGCTTATCCAGCCCCATGCTCTGGCGGATACGCTCGATATCTTCCGGGGCCATCCTCGGCGTGATATACGCCGCCACCGGATCGCCGGGCGCGAGTTTGACCAGCAAAAACGCCACCAGCGAAATAAAGAACAGCATCGGCAGCAATTGCAGCAACCGACGCGTCAGTAATGTATTCACGACTTGCCCTTACGTGTAGACAAAAAGCCCCGGTCAACTGACCGGGGCAACAGCTTATTTTTGATAGATTTTGGAAAGATCCTGGAACATATAAACCGGTTTAGGTTCTGCTTCCTGGGTGCCGCCGAAGCGTTTATCCACTGCCACCGTCGCGTTGGTGTACGAGATCGGGTAGTAGGTCATGTCGTTCGCCACGGTCTGCTGAATTTGCTTGTAGATGTCAGCACGTTTCGCAGGGTCGGTTTCTACCGCACCTTTGTCCCACAGGGCGTCGAACTGCGGATTTTTATAGTGCGCATAGTTATAGGCTTCGTTGCTCATGAACAGCGATTTGTAGCCATCCGGCTCGGCGCCCATGATGTAACCGCCCAGATTCAGCTCCCACGCGGTGTTGTTCATATCCAGGCTGCGCTGGGACATTGCGTTGGAATCCAGCGGCATCAGTTCGACGTTCACGCCGATGCCTTTCAGCTGCTGCTGGATGTAGAGCGCCATGCTCTCCTGAGTTTTGTTGGTGTTCACATAAGCCAGACGCAGCTTGAGATCGGCGGGTGCGCCGGACGCTTTCAGCAGATCTTTGGCTTTTTGCTGATCGAATTTGTACTGCTCAACGTCGTTAGTCTGATACAGCGTGTCCGGCGTCAGGAACGAGGTGGCCGGTTTAGCGTAATCCAGCGAGGTGAACGCGGTTTGCGTCAACTCGTCTTTGTTGATGGCATACGCAATCGCCTGACGCAGCTCTTTGCTCTTCATCACCGGCACGTTCTGGTTGAAGGTCATGTACGCCAGACGGCCTTCCGGGTAGACCACAAAATCAAACTTGCCGGTGTTTTTCAGGCGGCTGACGTCCTGTGGGTCGACCATCTTCAGATTGATTTCGCCGTTTTGCAGGGCGAGGTTTGCCGAGTTGCTGTCTTTGGCAAAACGGTAGGTCACGGAATCGAGCTTCGCTTTGCCGTTCCAGTAATCGTCAAAGCGGGTCAGGGAATAATATTGCCCGGCGCGATACTCTTTAAACTTGAACGGACCGGAACCGACCGGCGCATCGTTTTTGGTGCTCTTTTCCAGATCGTCTTCTTTCGCGAACACATGTTCAGGAATCGGGTAGATCTGCACCAGGGTTCCAGCAAATGCCGCGCTGACCTGCGGTAATGTGAATTTAACGGTGCGATCGTCAACCTTACTGACTTCTACTGGCTTACCGCCGTAAGTGAACATGCTGCGGAAGAAGCTGTGCTGTTTAGCTTCAAGGAGTTTATTGAAGGTGAAAACCACGTCTTCGGCGGTCAGCGGCTGCCCGTCCTGCCATTTCAGATTTGGTTTTAAGGTCAGGGTGTAGCTGAGATTATCGGCGGACGGCGTCAGGCTTTCGGCAAGACCCCATTCGATTTTGCCGTCGTTAAAACTGTAGAGCGGAGCGTAAAGCGCCTGCATGATAGTCAGCGTGGTGCGGTCGCTGGCGTACAGCGGATTCACGGCCAGTGGATCGCCGGAGGTAATACCGATAATCAGCGAACCACCGTCTTTTGGCGCATCGCTTTTTGCCGCTGGCGCGTTCGCCGTTTCATTCTTTTTAGCATCATCACAGCCCGCTGCGGCCAACGCCAAGGACACCAGAACAGCAGATAACAGTAGCTTGCGCATATCCAACTCACTCCTTGCCATAAAAGTATTTAATACTGAAAAGTTCTTTTTATTCAGAAGCATCATATTCAGCTTTGTCATATTGCGCATTAACAATGAAAATGCGATTTTCGATTAAGCTTATAACCGTTTTGATATATATAAGCGCCCGAAGGAATAGCGCCTAATCTATTGCGCTCGCAACGTTAAATGGTTCACGAATCTCCTGCTACACTGCCTCAACACATCACTAAAAAGGCAGATCAACATGTCCGACAACACTTACCAGCCACCGAAAGTGTGGGAATGGAAACAGAATAACAACGGCGGCGCGTTCGCCAATATCAACCGCCCGGTTTCTGGCGCAACCCATGACAAAGAGCTGCCGGTTGGCGCGCATCCGCTGCAGCTTTATTCCCTTGGCACGCCAAACGGCCAGAAAGTAACGATCATGCTGGAAGAGCTGCTGGCGCTCGGCGTGACGGGTGCGGAATATGATGCGTGGCTGATCCGTATCGGCGAGGGCGATCAGTTCTCCAGCGGTTTTGTGGACGTGAACCCTAACTCGAAAATTCCGGCACTTCGTGACCACTCAGTGAACCCGCCGCTGCGCGTATTTGAATCCGGTAATATCCTGCTGTACCTGGCAGAAAAATTCGGCCACTTGCTGCCAAAAGATCCGGCGGGACGCACCGAAACTCTGAACTGGCTGTTCTGGCTGCAAGGCTCTGCTCCGTTCCTCGGCGGCGGTTTCGGTCATTTCTTCAACTATGCGCCGGTTAAGATTGAGTACGCGATTGATCGTTTCACGATGGAGTCCAAACGCCTGCTCGACGTGCTGGATAAGCAGTTAGGTCGCGGTCGCTATGTGGCGGGTGATGAGTACAGCATTGCCGATATCGCCATCTGGCCGTGGTTCGGCAACGTGGTGCTCGGCAACGTCTACAACGCCGCCGAGTTCCTGGATGCGGGAAGTTACAAGAACGTCCAGCGCTGGGCAAAAGAAGTCGCCGAGCGCCCGGCGGTGAAACGCGGCCGTATCGTCAACCGGACCTTTGGCGAGCCGAGCGAACAGCTGCATGAACGTCATGCGGCGAGCGACTTCGATACCCACACCGAAGACAAACGTCCGGCCTAATACGATGACACATTGCCCGGTGGCGCTGCGCTTACCGGGCCTACGTTTGTTTTGTAGGCCGGATAAGCGCAGCGCCATCCGGCAGAATTACACGCCGAAACCTGCCTGCTGCAATATCGCCTTTGCCTTATCCGACTGTAAAAACTCCGCCAAATTCTCTGCCTGTGGTGTCATCACTGCACAGGCATATTCCGCACGCGGGTTAATAGGCTCCGGAATGTTCAGGACGCTTAAACCGTTTATCTGACGAAGCTCAGGCGCGTAGCTGGCGTAGCCGATGAACAGATCCGCCTGACCACTCTGGATGACCCATTCTGCTGCCAGTTTACCTGTCGGAATCGACGCACTGTCTCGCCCACCGACCAGCGCCATTGCCCGCTCGCGCACCGCGATACCCGCTTCACCCATGCGCATAAACAGCTCCTGCGTATAGTCGCCAGAAGGGTCGCACCCCGCCGTTGACGTCGCCACCCGCAGGTCGGGACGCGTGAGCAAAGTGAACCAGTCATCGCCCTCGCGCAGCGCGTTGCTGCGCACGGTTAGACAAAGTGTGTTGCTGGCAAACGGCACCACGGAACGTGCTTGTCCTTGCTGGAGCAACGCCTGCGGATGGGCAACATTTGCAGACGCAAACAGATCGCACGGTTCCCCTGCTTCAATGCGTTCACGCAATAGCCCTGCCGGGCCAAACTGGGTGTCGACCGATTGCGGAAAGTGTGCCAGTAATGACGACCATACTTTGCGCAGGCTGCCCGCCGCCAGCACGCGCATCAGTCGATACCTTCGTAATGGGTGCGGTAGAAACGCTGATACCAGTCGTCCGCGACCTTATGCATATCGATATCTTTAAACTTCTCAGGATAGAGTTTTTTCGCCATCCACAACTCACCGATGCCCATTGCTTCCGGCATCGGGTAGCCCCACGCTTTGGCGTAATCCGGCATCAGATAGACGCGGTGGTTTTTGACGGCATCGATCACCTGCCACTGTGATGAATTTTTGATTTCATCGACCACAGACGGATAACGATCTTGCACGAAGATCACCTGCGGATTCCAGGCAATGATTTGCTCCATCGCCACGGTTTTGAAGCCCTGGATGGTCGCCGCCGCCACATTGAGTGCGCCAGCATGAGCCATCATCAGGCCGGTGTATTTTCCAGAACCGTAGGTGGTCAGTTCCGGGTTAGCCATATAAGCGCGAATACGCTGCTCTGCCGGAATGTCCTTCAAACGATCGCTGACCATTTTGCGACCCTTATCAGTAGCGTCGATCAGATCTTTGGCTTCCTGCGGTTTGTTAACGATCTCACCGATCAGGGCGATACCCTCGCGCAGCCCCAGGTCATAGGCTTTTTCTTCGTCGGCCATCGTTGGATTGAGTTTCGCTTTTTCCCCCGCTGCGTCGTGGCGCAGGGAGATAGCGACAACCGGGATGCCCAGGCTGCTGATTTTGTCGATCATTTCCTGCGGCGCGTAGTTGGTGACAAACACCACCTGTGGGTGCAGGGCGATCAGTTTCTCAGGGTCTACGTGGGTGAGATCGCCGAGCGTCGCTTTCTGATTCAGCCCCGGAGCCAGACGGGCGTAACCCTCGCCAAGCTGCTGTTTCCAGTTCGCCATCACGCCAACGATTTTGTCGGTGGCATTCATTTGCACCAGCAGGTTGAGCGTCTGATGCTGAAGCACGACCACCCGGTCAACCTGGTCGGGAACGGTGACGGTGCGGCCAATTTGATCGGTTATCTGACGAGATGCCTGAGAAGATAACGGGAGTAAAATCAGTAAACTAAAGGTAATTCCCTGCCAAAATCGTTTTTTCATAATGCCCTCTCACTTTCGTTATGAAATGGATTATATAACGATTCGAGCAGCGGATCTTCGTATGCTTTGGGGGTATGGATTACATCCACATTGGCACAAGAAAAGAAAACCCCAACACATACAGAGCGTTCGACCTGTTCGTTTCTCTACGCATAGTTGATTAATCCACCAGCGCCACAATTTTACCTTCGTAGCGCTGAATACATTTTCTGAGTTCCAGATCGTTAGTCACATTTAGCTTTCGCATAATGCTTCTTTTATGTGTGCTGAATGTTTTTTCACTGCGGAACAGGACTTTCGAAATTTAGAGTAAGACGACAGTTGAACCACTGCCGCGAGAAAATCCATCCATTCGACTTTCGTTTCAATATCTAAACGAGGCGTGCATTACGTTTAAACGTAAACACCGTTTTATAATTGCAATGACGGCGGGTGACGATGTCATGTGTTTGCTGACCGGAGGCGTAATCCAGAAGAACATTTAATTCCGAGTACGCATTATTTTGCACAACAACGCGTCAAGCCCCGCGACGCCGATAAGTGAAACTCTGGCAGCATCTGACTGGTTGCAGATTTATTCCGTTAACTGTTCCAGAGAAAAACAGGGGATAACCTGATGTCCCTTTTCCTGGCGTCGTACACACAGGCTATTGCGTAACAAAACACGCGGTTCAAAAAGAATAACGAGAGGTAAGGAATTCATAGCATCCATTGCATGTCATAAAATAAAAAAGCCTGTACAAGATAATTCTCAGTTTTTTTATTCAATCGAAATAAAATCCACTAATGAACTCAATAAAAAAACTCCTACTGACTTCAAACGGTTGTTGTACGGTCTCTTTTGCTATCTCTTCACAAATGCAGATGCACTTAACGCAAATCACTCTCTTTTTTCAACAGCATATTTACAACTGACGCTAAACTGGCAAGAATAATTCTTATTTTCCTAAGAAACTTCCTATGTCAGAACAGGCGCTACGACAACAGATTCAAAATCTGAAAAAGCATAACGCCCGGCTTGCACGGCTGGCCCGTGACGCCCGTAGCAAGCTCAGCGCTGCGCTGGACGGCACTGGCCTGTGTCTGTGGCAACTTGACGTGCCCACTGGGAAGTTGATTATCTACAATCGCCGCTGGGGATCGATGCTCGGCTATCAGCCGAAAGAGCTGAGCGCACAATTCGACGTTTGGCGGGAACATCTTCATCCTGATGATAAGCAGATGGTGCTGGATGCTTTTTACGATCATCTGCACGGCAACACCCCGTTCTACGAAGCGCTGCACCGTATGCAGCATAAAAACGGTACCGTCAGTTGGGTGCTCGATCGCGGTCGCGTGAGTGAATGGGATGAGCACGGGAATCCGATAAAAGTGACCGGCACCCACATCGATATGACCAAAGAAAAGCAGTACGAAGAACAGCTCGCGCTGCTGGCAAACCACGATCCGCTCACGGGCCTTGCCAATCGCCACGCCCTGCTCAAACACTTTTCCGCACTTAAAACGCAGGGCCCTCTGTGTGTGGCGTTTATCGATCTGGATGATTTCAAAACGGTTAACGACACCTTTGGCCATCGCAGCGGCGACGAACTGCTAATCCAGCTCAGTCGACGCCTGCGTGAAACCTGCCCGCAAGGTTCGATTGTGGGTCGTCTGGGCGGCGATGAATTTGTCCTGCTGCTGCCCTTCCCGCTCTCCAGCCTGTGGGTCAATAGCACCGCGCATAGCTGTCTGCGTGCGGCGCTAACGCCCTTTGAGCTGGATAACGGTCAGGCGCAGGTGGGGGCGTCGATCGGGATTGATGAGGTGCAAGCACAGGATGATTTTGTGAATGCCCTGCGCCGCGCCGATCAATCGATGTACCAGATCAAACACACCGGGAAAAATGGCGTGGCGATCGGCTCGACGTTGATTTCAATTTCACGTACCGGAACGGACGCGTGAAAAGCAGTCGCCTGCAAAACATCATCCAGCTGCTGAGCGGCTGCGATGGGCTGACCACTGATACGCTGGCAGAGCACTTCGCGGTCAGCAAAGAGACTATCCGCCGCGATTTGAAAGGGCTTCAGCAGCAGGGAAAAATTGTGCGCCACCACGGTCGGGCGCGCGCCATTCACCCGAATAGCCGTGATGGTGGAGAACCTTTTGGCGCTCGGCTCAAAAGCCATTATGCCGATAAAGCGGATATTGCCCACCGCGCGCTGGACTGGATAAGCACCGGCATGACCGTCGCGCTGGACGCCAGCTCGACCTGTTTTCATCTGGCTCGCCAGCTTCCGGACATCGAACTGACGGTGTTCACCAACAGTCTGCCCATTTGTCATGAAATGGCGAAACGCGAGCGCATCAACTTGATCTGCACGGGGGGCACGCTGGATCGCAAGTATCGCTGCTATGTGAACCCTGCGCTGGTGACGCTGCTAAAAGGACTGGATATCGACCTGTTTATTTTTTCCTGCGAAGGCGTGGATGAACAGGGCAACATCTGGGACCCGGCCGAGCAAAATGCGGCCTTTAAGGCGCAACTGCTACGCCGCGCCAGTCAGTCTTTATTATTAATCGATAAGAGTAAATTCCAGCGTTCGAGCGAGGTGAAGATAGGTTCGCTTTCTCAGGTCACGCAGATGATCACCGACGCTCATCCCTCCAGACGGTAGCCCGCCATAAAGTAGCGCAGCGTGGTGCTGGACTGATTCTCTTTGAAGAAATCCATCACCATGTCGCGATCCAGACCGTAGCGCCGCGTCAAAATTCCCGCTTCCCAGGCGCTCAACTGGCGATCGCCGGTTTTCTCAAACATACGGTGCGAAAAGCCCAGTACGAATCCGCGTTTGTAGTCGGAACAGAAATGCGCCACGTTTTTAGCAGTATCCGCCTGCGCCGCGCGCATTCCCGCCATCAGCCCTTTGCCAAAATGGTTTTCCATTAGCCTGCCCTCAATCGTTATATACTAAATTATATAGCGATATTTTGAGCGATGGCTAGTGGAAAATGAGGCCGCTCTGGGCGGCCTTTGAAGGATCAATCAAAACGAAACCCATTCGTCCGGCACGCCGGGCGATTTCGCGCGTGCAGGAGTTTTAGGGGAAGCGATGACTGCGGCACTTTTCGGCTCCTGCGCTGACAGGCGGAATTTTTGTACCGAGCGCTGCAACTCTTCCGTCTGGCGCTCCAGCGCCGAGGCGGCAGCGGAAACTTGCTCGACTAGCGAGGCGTTCTGTTGCGTCACGCCGTCCATCTGGGTAATCGCCACGCCGACCTGTGAAATCCCCTTGCTCTGCTCTTCCGACGCCGACGCAATCTGCTTCATGATGGTCGTCACTTCGGTAACCGCGCGCAGAATCGCCTCCATCGTGGTGCCCGTATCGTTGACGATTTTCGCCCCTTGCTCGACGCGCGAAACGGAATCAGCGATCAGCCCTTCAATCTCCTTCGCCGCATTCGCACTTCGACTCGCCAGGTTGCGAACTTCGCCTGCCACCACCGCAAATCCACGGCCCTGTTCCCCAGCGCGCGCCGCTTCAACCGCCGCATTGAGCGCCAGAATATTGGTCTGGAACGCAATGCTATTAATCACCGTGGTGATCTCAGCGATTTTCTTCGAGCTGGCAGAAATCCCGCTCATGGTAGTGACCACATCCTCGACCAGTGAACCGCCGCGACTTGCCGTCGTGGAGGCAACATCTGCCAGTTGACTGGCCTGGCGCGCATTTTCAGCGTTCAGTTTCACCGTGGCAGTGAGCTGCTCCATGCTGGCCGCCGTCTCTTCCAGCGCCGCCGCCTGCTCTTCAGTACGCGAGGAGAGATCGTTATTGCCGCTGGATATTTCAGTCGCGCCGCGCCAGATATTTTCGCTGCCGGAACGAATAGAGCTGACCGCTTCACGCAGACTGTCCTGCATCGCGGTTAACAGAGGCACCAGTCGGCCCACACAGTTACGCCCGAAGGGTGCAATCGGCTGGCTGAGATCGCCCTGTGCAATCTGACGGAAATGCTCACGAATACGATCCAGAGGTTTCACCAGCATCGCCACCAGATAGCGATCGGTGAACAACAGGATCAACAAACCAATAATGGTCGCCGCGATAATCACGACGCGTGTCATGCTGGTCAGGCCGTCAACCACGTCGCGAGTGCTGTCGAGCGTGCTGGCAGCCGCGGTGTTGAATTTATCCGCCGCCGCCCCGAATGCACGACTCAACGGCGGTGTGACGTTATTGGCCTGCTGGCGATAACCCTCGATCGTTCCTTGCTGCGCCTGCTGCATTTGCTGCGCAATCCCTTGATCCAGCAGTGCCTGCCAACTGCCGATCACCTCTGCCGAGATTTTTTCATCCATCGGGCCTGGCGAGATGGCTTTCATCTCGTTGAGCTTCTTGCTCATATTATCCAGCGCAAGTTGTGCGGAGGCTAAATCAGGATTTCCGCCTGCGGCTTTGGCTTCCATTGCACGACTAAGACGCGTGACGAAGCGGAAATATTGATCGTTGCCCTGACTTAAGATCGTCATTTGTTTAACAATTTGACGATCGATTTCGTTACCATCTGAGACCCTGGAAAGTGACCAGGTGCTGTAAAGCCCAACCCCTGCCCACATCAAACAAAAAATACCCAGAATCGTCAGCATGACGAACCGGATAGTAAAATTACGAAGCATTTGCATAAGAGTATCCTTGCCGTTAGGGAAAACTCGCCCAAAGGCGAGTCTTATCTTGGTTATCGGCAGGAATGGGGGAAGATATATGCTTTAGGGCATATATTTATAAAAACGCGCACTCCCTGACTTTAACAAAAGCCTGAATGACGAATACCCTGATAATTAGCACGCAAATATATAAAAAAAAAGCCGCTGTTATCCGGCTCTTTTTTGAAATAATACATTCATACTAGTTCAAATATTTCTCAAACCATCCCAATGTTCTTTTCCACGCCAGCTCTGCTGCGGCTTCGTCATAGCGTGGGGTCGAATCGTTATGGAATCCATGATTTACGCCGGGATAAATATAGGCTTCATAGACGTTATTATTGGCCTTCAGAGCGGCTTCATACGCTGGCCAGCCTTCGTTGATGTTCTTATCAAGCTCTGCATAATGCAGCAGTAATGGCGCTTTTATTTTGGCGACATCCGCCGCTGCAGGCTGGCGTCCATAAAAGGGTACGGCGCATTCCAGCTCAGGATAGGCCACCGCCGCCGCATTGGAAACGCCGCCACCGTAGCAAAATCCGGTGATCCCAACTTTTCCGGTCGCCTCGGGGTGTATTTTCATAAACTCAACGGCGGCAAAGAAATCGTTCATCAGCTTTGTCGGATCGACTTTTTGCTGCAGCACTTTGCCCTCTTCATCGTTGCCGGGATAACCGCCGACGGAGCTTAATCCATCGGGTGCGAGGGCGATGTATCCCGCTTTGGCGACACGCCGGGCAACGTCTTCAATGTACGGATTCAGCCCACGGTTTTCGTGCACCACCACCACGGCGGGCACTTTCCCGGCCACTTTCGCAGGCTTGACCAGATATCCCCGCACCTCGCCATGACCGTTTGGCGAAGGATAATGAATGTATTCGGGCAGAATATCGGGATCGGTGAATTTCACCTGCTCGGCCAGCGCGTAGTTTGGCTTAAGCATATTGAGTAATGCCAGCGCCGTTACGCCGCCTACCGCATAGCGCGCCGCCAGATTCAGGAACTCGCGTTTGGATATTTTGCCGTGAGCGTAATAGTCATAATAATCGAGCAATTCTTGCGGAAAATCTTTAGCGGTCAGACGCGTCATCGCATATCTCCAGAAATTGTGATTTTATAATCATAGAATGAAAACGCTGTTTCGAAACTTCATCGATAAGAAAGGAGACATCATGTCCTGGACCCCCTACCCAAGCCGCTACGATAATATGCAGTACCGATACTGCGGTAAAAGCGGCCTGCGCCTGCCCGCACTGTCGCTAGGATTGTGGCACAGCTTCGGCCACGTTCAGCCTCTTGATACCCAGCGTACGCTTCTGCGCAAAGCCTTCGATTTAGGCATTACCCATTTCGATCTTGCCAATAACTACGGGCCGCCTCCCGGCAGCGCGGAAGAGAATTTTGGCCGTCTGCTGCGCGAAGATTTTGCCGCGTACCGCGATGAGCTGATTATCTCTACCAAAGCCGGATACGACATGTGGCCTGGCCCCTACGGCTCAGGCGGCTCGCGTAAATACCTGCTCGCCAGCCTCGATCAAAGCCTGAAGCGTATGGGCGTGGAGTATGTGGATATTTTCTATTCGCATCGCGTCGATGAAAACACGCCGATGGAAGAGACCGCCGCCGCGCTGGCTCACGCCGTGCAGAGTGGTAAAGCCCTGTACGTGGGGATTTCGTCTTACTCCCCGGAACGCACGCAGAAAATGACCGAGTTGCTGCGCGAGTGGAAAATCCCGCTGCTGATCCATCAGCCGTCCTATAACCTGCTAAACCGCTGGGTAGATAAGAGCGGCCTGCTCGATACGCTGGTGGCAAACGGTACCGGTTGTATTGCGTTTACGCCACTGGCGCAGGGTTTGCTGACCGGAAAATACCTGAACGGTATCCCGGACGGTTCGCGGATGCAGCGCGAGGGGAAAAAGGTGCGCGGGTTGACGGAGAAGATGCTGACCGATGCCAACCTGAACAGTTTGCGTCTGCTCAATGAAATGGCGCAGGAGCGCGATCAGACGATGGCACAGATGGCGCTGAGCTGGCTGCTCAAAGATGAGCGCGTGACGTCAGTACTGATTGGTGCCAGCCGCCCTGAACAGCTCGAAGAGAATGTCCAGGCGCTGAATAATCTGCACTTTAGCGACGATGAGCTAACGCGGATTGATCGCCACGTTGCGGACGGAGAGCTGAATTTGTGGCAGGCATCGTCGGATAAGTAGTTATAGTCAGTGCGGTTTGATGCCCTCACCCCGGACCGTACACTCCCACAGGGAGAGGGAGAAAAAAATCTCACCGAACATTCCCCTCTCCCTTTGGGAGAGGGTTAGGGTGAGGGAAATACCAGGGCATTTACGCTACACCGTCGCAGGATCGACTACCGGGCGCTCGTACTCCGGCCAGACCAGCACCACCAGTTCCGGATAAGCCTGTAAGCTAAACTCGCGAAAACACTGGCGCAGATTCAGCACATCGAGGTCGGAATGCGACACTTTTTCACCGTTCAGGCAGCGCTTTTTGATATTGTCATAATATTTATAGACCGCCGAGTTGAGATCGCTGCAGCGGCGCTGAGCCTCAAAAAGTCCCGGTGTATCGTTTATTTCTGTCATCTTCATGCGCTTTATTGTGGCGTGCAGAAAATCGATATATTCATGATTCACCCGCCAATACCACACCGGCGTTATCGCATTCATCAGCATCGAGAAATGGTCTTCACCCTCCTCTTTGGTCATAGGAATGGGTTGGGATGACTCGCCAGTTTGCTGTAAGTCTTTCGTTTTATTGAACTCTCGCATCAATAAAAGAACACCGGCGGTAAGCACCAGTAATGTAATGACAGAATAAAAAATGCTGTTCATGGGTTGGCTCCATTTTTTTTGATTTTAAATTTGCCTCATGTTATTGTCAACGAATCTCACGTCCTATTCGATCCTACCCTGTTGAAATTAAAGGATATTAAAATGCTGCCCGACAATCTTGTGCCGGTCAGGTACCACATCGCCTCTGTGGTCCCTAAATCGGCGGAAGCAGAAAGCAATGCTAATTTCACTCAGGGAAAAAGAAAGCTATCCGATTTCGAAGCTGACATATTAATTGGTGTTACCCGTACGGGTAAATCACGTAATATGCTGCTGGAAGAGCACGACCGCCATATAAAAGACCGGCTATTCCGCGTGGTAAAGATTGAAGCCTTTGCCCACCTGCTTAACGACCTGCAGGCTGAAGGTGAAATAGATGCCCAGACATTAAGTCAAATAATGGCTGAAAAAACGGAAGAAATAAATGAAGCGGGTAACGAAATTTGGCTTAATCTAATTACGCGAGAAAAAAACAATCCCATTTTTTATAAACTAGAGGATGATTAACGTGAAAGAAGTTGAAGACAATAACGTTTATTTGACTTTAGATAACCATAAAAGCGATGAGTTTATCTTAAAGCAGAATCTCGATGCATTGATAAAACATAAAAATGACGAGATGACCCGCATTGCGCAAGACATGGTATCGATCCCAGCCGCGCTAGTGCGTCTGAAATGGGAAAATCGCCGTGAGATATATTCTCTGCAGGTGAAAGAAGAAATATACGGTTCGATGATTAACGCGCTCATGGAACTTAAGCCAGAGCTTAAAGAAAAAATCATGGGACGGCTGGAAAGCAACTATCAGCATATGCTGACCAGAGAGTCCGCCACACTGCGTCTTACTCGTAAGTTGGCTGACGGCGGATATCACACCTCCAATGTCACCGCTGTTGCTCTGGACGAAGAAGCGCTTGCCGCGAAGACCGACGCGTCTTCAGACCCTAAATAACGGCCCATCCCCATCAGATTCGCCTGAATCAGCCCACCCCTTCCGTAAGCTCCCCTAGACTTAATGCCTTAAGTCACCGTTAAGGAGCGCTCTTATGTCAAACCATCAGACGAAAATCCAGAATCCCATCACCCAATACCACACCGGCGACTATCCGAAGCAAAAGCAGCCTGCGCCCGGCGTACAGTCGAAGATGACGCCTGTGCCTGATTGTGGCGAAAAGAGCTATAAAGGCAGCGGCAGGCTCCAGGACCGCAAGGCTCTGGTGACGGGCGGAGATTCCGGAATCGGACGCGCCGCAGCCATTGCTTACGCGCGTGAAGGCGCTGATGTCGCGATCAACTACCTCCCAGCGGAAGAAGAAGATGCCCAGCAGGTGAAACAGCTTATCGAAGAGGCGGGTCGTACAGCCGTGCTGATCCCCGGCGATTTAAGCGATGAGTCCTTTGCCCGCTCGCTTGTGCATAAAGCACATGAAGCCTTAGGCGGGCTGGATACGCTGGCGCTGGTCGCAGGGAAGCAGGTCGCCGTCGAGAAGATTGCCGATCTGACCACCGAGCAGTTCAAACAAACCTATGCGGTGAACGTACTGGCGCTTTTCTGGATCACCCAGGAGGCGATTCCGCTCCTGCCTGCCGGTTCCAGCATTGTGACCACCTCGTCGATTCAGGCCTATCAACCGAGCGCACATCTGCTCGATTACGCCTCCACTAAGGCGGCGATATTGAACTACAGCCGGGGTCTGGCGAAACAGGTGGCGGAGAAAGGTATTCGCGTCAACGTCGTCGCCCCAGGTCCAATCTGGACCGCGTTGCAAATTTCTGGCGGACAGACGCAGGAGAAAATCCCGCAGTTTGGTCAGAAGACACCGATGAAGCGTGCGGGGCAGCCTGCTGAGCTGGCTGGGGTGTATGTCTATCTGGCAAGTCAGGAATCGAGCTACGTAACGGCGGAAGTGCACGGCGTGTGCGGCGGGGAGCATTTGGGATAAACGTCTGTGCGGGCTGTTGCCCTCACCCCACCCCTCTCCCGTGGGAGAGGGAGAACACAAACAAAAACGGTAACCCTTGGGTTACCGTTTTGCATTTTATTTGGCTGCCGTTTTCTCTTCGCCTACCAAACCAATCTTGAGATAACCCGCCTGGTGAAGCCGGTCCATTACTCTCATCATAGTTTCGTAGTCGACGGTTTTATCCGCGCGGAAGAAGACGGTGGTGTCTTTCTTGCCCTCAGTCAGCGCATCGAGTGCCGGAATAACGGATTCATCGGTAACCGGGTCGTTGCCCAGGAACATCGATTTATCGGCTTTTACCGACAGGTAAATCGGTTTTTCCGGTCGCGGCTGCGGCTGGCTGGAAGACGCCGGCAGATTCACCTTCACGTCCACCGTCGCCAGAGGCGCGGCCACCATGAAGATAATCAGCAGAACCAGCATGACGTCGATAAACGGCGTCACGTTGATTTCATGCATTTCGCCGTTATCGTCCAGATTTTCATTAAGACGCATTGCCATAACGTATCAACCTACACGCAGTTTCGAAGCAGAATGGACCGGCTTAACGGAGCTGGCACTGAGGTCGAGATCGCGGCTTTGCAGCAGCAGAACCTGCGCAGCAACATCACCGAGCGTGGCTTTGAAGCTGCCAATCATACGCGCGAAGACGTTATAGATAACCACCGCAGGGATGGCAGCAATCAGGCCGATAGCCGTTGCCAGCAGCGCTTCTGCGATACCCGGCGCCACAACCGCAAGGTTAGTGGTTTGCGTTTGAGCAATCCCGATGAAGCTGTTCATAATGCCCCATACGGTACCAAACAGACCGACAAACGGCGAAATTGCACCGATAGTCGCCAGATAACCATTCCCACGGCCCATGTGTCGACCGACGGCAGCAACGCGACGCTCAAGGCGGAAACCTGTACGCTCTTTAATGCCTTCGTTATCTTCACTGCCTGCGGAGAGTTCCAGCTCGTTCTGAGCTTCGTAAACTAATTGGGTAGTCAGGCTTTTCGCTGCGAACGCAGACGTCATGTCAGACGCCTGATCCAGAGAGCGAGCTTCAGCCAGTTGCTGCTGCTCGCGCTTGAGACGACGCTTTTGGGAAATCAGCTCGACGCTCTTGCTGAAGAAAATTGCCCAGGTGATCACGGACGCCAGAATCAGGCCGATCATCACAATCTTAACCACGATGTCAGCATGTTGATACATGCCCCAAACGGAGAGATCCGTCTGCATCAAATTATTACCCACTCTGTATCTCCAGGACGCAAATCACAAATTCTGAGCATAATAATATCAAAACCACGTCGAATTGATAGTAGTTCTCATTAGTATTTGCATAGTGCCGTAAATTTCGCTCATTTTCCTTGCGCTTACGCAGTAAAAATTTCTTATGCGTATTTTTGATAAAATTTTCTGCTTATTCGCTTAGCATCCGGGTGCAGATTTTCATAGTCGTGGTAGTCTGGACGTCCAGACGGATAAAACAGGTTTAGCGAACATGACAGAGAAGCATCTTGATACCACGCTTGTCCAGGCCGGACGCAGTAAAAAGTACACTCAGGGTTCGGTCAATAGCGTGATTCAGCGCGCCTCCTCGCTGGTCTTCGATACCGTTGAGGCCAAAAAGCACGCCACCCGTAACCGAGCGAAAGGCGAGCTGTTTTACGGTCGTCGCGGCACGCTGACCCATTTCTCATTGCAGGAAGCGATGTGCGAGCTGGAAGGCGGTGTCGGTTGTGCGCTATTCCCGTGCGGCGCAGCGGCGGTAGCCAATACTATTCTGGCGTTTGTTGAACAGGGCGACCATATCCTGATGACCAACACCGCCTACGAGCCGAGCCAGGATTTCTGCACCAAAATTCTGACCCGTCTGGGCGTCACCACCGGCTGGTTCGATCCGCTGATCGGCGAAGGGATCGCAGAACTTATTCAGCCAAATACGCGCATCGTGTTCCTGGAATCTCCCGGCTCTATCACAATGGAAGTGCATGACGTTCCGGCCATTGTTCGCGCGGTACGCCGCATCGCGCCTGACACCATCATCATGATCGACAATACCTGGGCGGCGGGCGTGCTGTTTAAAGCCCTCGATTTTGACATCGACATCTCTATTCAGGCGGCGACCAAATATCTGATTGGGCACTCCGACGGCATGATTGGCACGGCGGTGTCTAACGCCCGCTGCTGGGATCAGCTGCGCGAAAATGCTTACCTGATGGGGCAGATGGTCGATGCCGATACTGCCTACATGACCAGCCGTGGTATTCGCACGTTGGGCGTTCGCTTGCGTCAGCATCATGAAAGCAGCCTGAAAGTGGCCGAATGGCTGGCACAACATCCGCAGGTGGAACGCGTCAATCATCCGGCGCTACCGGGCAGCAAAGGCCACGAGTTCTGGAAACGTGACTTTACGGGCAGCAGCGGTTTGTTCTCGTTTGTGCTTAAAAAACGCCTGAACAATGACGAGCTGGCCGCCTACCTGGATAACTTCTCGCTCTTTAGCATGGCCTACTCGTGGGGCGGCTTTGAATCTCTGATTCTGCCTAATCAGCCTGAGCAGTTGGCTGAGCTACGTCCCGGCGGCGAAATCGACTTTACCGGCACCCTGATCCGACTGCATATCGGTTTAGAAAATGTTGATGATCTGCTTGCGGATTTGTCGGCAGGTTTTGAACGTATCGTGTAGAGTGCAGGCTGTAAACGTACTCCCGGACGGTTTTACAGACACAGACCGCATAAAAGTCTGCGTTTGTTGCGTACGCGATCAACCCAAGCCGGGTAAATCAGGAGTACAATAGCCGCATATCCGTTGTTCCACAGGAAAGTCCATGGCTGTCATTCAAGATATTATCGCTGCGCTCTGGCAACACGATTTTGCAGCGCTGGCGGACCCGCATGTTGTGGGTGTTGTTTATTTCGTTATGTTCGCCACATTATTTCTGGAAAACGGCCTGCTGCCAGCATCGTTCCTTCCCGGCGACAGCCTGCTGTTATTAGCCGGTGCGTTAATCGGTAAAGGCGTTATGGACTTCGCCCCGACGGTCGTGATTTTAACCTCCGCCGCCAGTCTGGGCTGCTGGCTGAGCTATTTGCAGGGCCGCTGGCTCGGGAATACCCGCGTGGTGAAAGGCTGGCTGGCGCAACTGCCGGTCAAATATCACGAAAGAGCGACCTGCATGTTTGACCGTCATGGCCTGCTGGCGCTGCTGGCCGGGCGTTTTCTGGCCTTCGTTCGCACTCTGCTGCCAACAATGGCCGGGATTTCTGGTCTGTCGAACCGCCGCTTTCAATTCTTTAACTGGCTGAGCGGCCTGCTGTGGGTCGGCGTGGTCACGTCACTGGGTTATGCGCTGAGCATGATCCCGTTCGTTAAACACCACGAAGATCAGGTCATGACTTTCCTGATGATCCTGCCGATTTTCCTGCTGGTTGCGGGCCTCGTGGGAACGTTGTTTGTGGTTATTAAGAAGAAATGCTGTAGCGCCTAATCTCTTCCATCCTCTCCCCAATGGGGAGAGGATAATTTAAATCCCCTGCATCATTCTGATTCGCGCCGCATCTTCCCCCGGCGTCACGCCAAAATAGCGTTTAAATTCACGACTGAACTGCGACGCACTTTCGTACCCCACGCGCATCGCCGCCGCGCTGGCCTTCATGCCGTCGTGAATCATCAGCATCCGCGCTTTGTGCAGGCGATAGCTTTTCAGATATTGCAGCGGCGAGGTGCTGGTGACGGATTTAAAGTTATGGTGAAACGCCGAGACGCTCATATTGGCTTCTGACGCCAGCTCATCGACACTCAGGTTTTCCGTGTACTGACTTTCAATGCGCTTCAATACGCGGCTGATCAGACTGAAATGGGTCTGACGGCTCACCAGCGCCAGCAGCGCCCCGCCGCCCGGTCCCATCAGCACGTGATACAGAATCTCACGGATAATCTGCTTACCCAGAATGCGCGCATCGAGCGGGCGTTCCATCACATCCAGCAGGCGCTCAATGGCGCAAAGAATTTCATCCGAGAGCGTCGCGGAGTTGATTCCGCTTGCCGCCATCGCCGGCTGGAACAGTTCGTCTTCGCCAATATCCATCAGCAGCTCCTGCAGCTGAAGAATATCCACGTTGACGCGAATACCGGCCAGCGGAACCGCCTCTGTCGCGAAAGTTTCACATTCAAAGGGTAAAGGTACTGTCAGGAGCAAATATTCATTGGTGTCATAGCGGAAGACGCGTTCGTTGATATAGCCAATTTTATGGCCCGAAAAGAGAAATACGATGCCAGGCTGATACATCACAGGCGTGCGCGTACCGGGCTGCGTGCCGTACAACAGGCGGATATCCGGCAGCAGCTCATTGAGATTATTTTCTTTATCTTTCAGTCTATTAATTTGGCCTGTGAGCTGAAGGCAAATCTCATCGCGGTTCATTTAGGTTCGTTCCCGATACGGTTTCCAGTGATGCCAGTTTGCGCATCTTTTTCCCTTTTCTCCAGCCCTCTGTAGAAATGGGCAAGACAACGGCAGGAATGTGCATTGAGAGGCGTGCGTCCGATGGCCACAATGGGCACCATCAGGCAGCCATCGACGCCGCCACGTTTTTCACCCACATAAAGGGCACGAGCAATGAACAATTTTAATCTGCATACCCCAACCCGCATTCTGTTTGGTAAAAATGCCATCGCCGACCTGCGCGATCAGATCCCTGACGGTGCACGTGTACTGATCACCTACGGCGGCGGCAGCGTGAAGAAAACCGGCGTACTGGACCAGGTTTATAGCGCCCTGGAAGGCATGGACGTGCGTGAGTTTGGCGGCATCGAGCCAAATCCGTCTTACGAAACACTGATGAACGCGGTCAAAATCGCCCGCGATGAGAAGATTACGTTCCTGCTGGCAGTCGGCGGGGGTTCGGTTCTCGACGGCACGAAATTTATCGCCGCAGCTGCGCATTACGCCGACGGCGTGGATCCGTGGGAAATCCTGCAAACCGGCGGAAGCAACATCACCAGCGCAATCCCGATGGGTTCTGTTTTGACCCTTCCAGCGACCGGTTCTGAGTCCAACAAAGGCGCGGTCATCTCGCGTAAAACCACCGGCGACAAACAGGCTTTCATGAACGAACACGTTCAGCCCGTGTTTGCCATTCTGGACCCGGTTTACACTTACACCCTGCCACCGCGCCAGGTCGCTAACGGCGTGGTGGATGCCTTCGTTCACACGGTTGAGCAGTACGTAACCTATCCGGTTAACGGCAAAATTCAGGACCGCTTCGCAGAAGGTATTCTGCTGACGCTGGTGGAAGACGGCCCGAAAGCGCTGCAAGAGCCAGAAAACTACGACGTACGTGCCAACGTGATGTGGGCAGCGACGCAGGCGCTGAACGGTCTGATTGGCGCTGGCGTGCCGCAGGACTGGGCAACCCATATGCTGGGCCACGAACTGACGGCGATGCACGGTCTGGATCACGCTCAAACGTTGGCCGTCGTTCTGCCTGCCCTGTGGAATGAAAAACGCGATACCAAACGTGAAAAACTGCTGCAATACGGCGAACGCGTCTGGAATATCACTACCGGTTCTGACGACGAGCGTATCGATGCCGCTATCGCAGCGACGCGTAACTTCTTCGAACAGCTGGGCGTGCCAACTCGCCTCTCCGGTTACGGCCTTGACGGCAGCTCTATCCCTGCTCTGCTGGCAAAACTGGAAGAGCACGGTATGACGCAAATTGGTGAGCGCAACGACATTACGCTGAACGTCAGCCGTCGCATTTACGAAGCGGCCCGCTAAGCGTTTTTGTCATCCCGCCTTTCGTTTTTTGACATTTCGTCCAGACTTAATGCACATCACATCACCGGGGACACCCCCGGTGATGAGCAAATGGAGGAGGAACAATGGCAAACCAAACCCTAATCAAGCTTCAGGACGGCAACGTCATGCCCCAGCTGGGGCTCGGCGTCTGGAAAGCCGGCAATGACGAGGTCGTTTCCGCCATTCACAAAGCACTGGAAGTCGGCTATCGGTCTATCGATACCGCCGCCGCATACAAAAATGAAGACGGCGTGGGCAAAGCCTTGTCCAGCGCTGACATCCCACGCGATGAGTTATTCATCACCACCAAACTGTGGAACGACGACCAAAAACGCCCGCGCGAAGCCCTGCTGGAAAGTCTGGAAAAACTCCAGCTCGATTTCGTTGATCTCTATCTGATGCACTGGCCGGTTCCGGCCATCGATCATTACGTCGAGGCGTGGAAAGGGCTAATCGACCTGCAACAAGAGGGGTTGGTGAAGAGCATCGGGGTCTGTAATTTCCAGATCCATCATCTGCAGCGTTTGATTGATGAAACCGGCGTTGCGCCAGTGATCAACCAGATTGAGTTGCACCCACTCATGCAGCAGCGTCAACTGCACGCCTGGAACGCCACGCACAAAATTCAGACCGAATCCTGGAGCCCGCTGGCTCAGGGCGGTGAAGGCGTGTTCGATCAGAAAATCATTCGGGATCTTGCCGAGAAGTACGGCAAAACTGTCGCGCAGATCGTCATTCGCTGGCATCTGGACAGCGGCCTGGTAGTAATCCCGAAATCGGTCACTCCGTCGCGCATTGCCGAGAACTTCGACGTCTGGGATTTCCGTCTGGATAAAGAGGAATTGAGCGAAATAGCGAAGCTGGACCAGGGCAAGCGTTTAGGGCCTGACCCGGATCAGTTTGGCGGGTAGTGTCGTAAAAAAAGCCGGGTGGCGGCTTGGCCTTACCCGGCCTACGGTTCGGTGCGGCATTTCTGCCGGATGGCGGCTGCGCCTTATCCGGCCTACGGTTTGTAGGCCCGGTAAGCGCAGCGCCACCGGGCAACACAGGCTTAGCGGCCTGCCACTTTCCCACGTTTTTTGTTCGACGCAGGCGTCTGACGCTGATGTGCTACCGGCGTATGCTTGGTCAGTGCCGGGCGCGTATTGCGGTTCTGACGACGCGCTTCGCGCATCTCATCCAGCGTTGGCGCAGGCACCAGACATTCGCGGCGCGAGCCAATCAAGTGCTTTTTACCCATATCTTCCAGCGCCTGACGGATCAGCGGCCAGTTCGCCGGATCGTGATAGCGCAACAGAGCCTTATGCAAACGACGCTGTTTGTCGCCTTTCGGCACCACCACATCTTCACTCTTATAACCAATCTTACTCAGCGGGTTTTTGCCGGTGTAATACATGGTCGTCGAGTTGGCGAGCGGCGACGGATAGAAGTTCTGCACCTGATCAAGACGGAAGCGGCGCTGCTTCAGCCACAGAGCCAGATTCACCATGTCCTCATCGCGCGTACCAGGGTGTGCGGAGATGAAGTACGGGATCAGATACTGCTCTTTCCCCGCCTGTTTGGAATAGGTATCAAACAGCTCTTTGAAACGGTCGTAGCTGCCCATGCCCGGCTTCATCATCTTCGACAGCGGGCCTTCTTCCGTGTGCTCAGGGGCAATCTTCAGATAACCGCCGACGTGGTGGGTCGCCAGCTCTTTAATGTAGCGCGGATCTTCCACGGCGATGTCGTAACGCACGCCGGAGGCGATCAGGATTTTCTTGATACCTTTCAGGTCACGCGCGCGACGGTAAAGGTTGATCGTCGGCTCGTGGTTGGTGTCCATGTGCTGACAGATATCAGGATAGACGCACGACAGACGACGGCAGGTTTGCTCCGCACGCGGGGATTTGCAGCGCAGCATATACATGTTAGCCGTTGGGCCACCGAGATCGGAGATAACGCCGGTAAAGCCTGGGACTGAGTCGCGAATGGCTTCGATCTCGTTAACGATCGAATCTTCCGAGCGGCTCTGGATAATGCGCCCTTCGTGCTCGGTGATCGAACAGAACGAACACCCACCGAAGCAGCCGCGCATGATGTTGATCGAGAAGCGGATCATCTCGTACGCCGGAATGCGGCTGTTACCATACGCCGGGTGAGGAATACGCTTGTACGGCAGGGCAAAGACGCTGTCCATCTCTTCGGTCGAAAGCGGGATCGCCGGCGGGTTCACCCAGATATAGCGCTCGCCGTGCTTTTGCATCAGCGCGCGGGCGCAGCCAGGGTTGGTTTCATGATGCAGAATGCGTGACGCATGCGCGTACAGCACTTTGTCAGCTTTCACTTTCTCGAAGGATGGCAGCAGAACGTAGGTTTTTTCCCACGGTTTTGGACGCGGCGGCTGCACCACTACGGCTTTGGCTTCGGCTTTTTTCGGCTCGACCGGTTTGTTATCAGCACACGGCAGATCTTCGCCATACGGATGCGGGATCGGGTCGATTTTACCCGGCATATCGATGATGCGGGAATCCACCCCGCTCCAGCCCGGCAGCGCTTCTTTCACCATGATCGCGGTGTTACGCACGTCGCGGATGTTCCCGACCGGTTCGCCCTGCGCCAGACGGTGCGCCACTTCGACCAGCGGGCGTTCGCCGTTACCGAAGATCAGCATGTCGGCTTTGGAATCCACCAGTACCGAACGGCGCACGGTATCAGACCAGTAATCGTAATGCGCGGTACGGCGCAGGCTCGCTTCGATTCCCCCCAGGATGACCGGCACGTCTTTCCATGCTTCTTTACAACGCTGGGTGTAGACCAAAGTGGCGCGATCCGGACGCTTGCCCGCGACGTTATCGGCGGTATACGCATCGTCGTGACGCAGTTTGCGATCGGCGGTATAGCGGTTGATCATCGAGTCCATATTTCCGGCGGTGACGCCGAAGAACAGGTTCGGTTTGCCGAGGCTCATGAACGCCTCTTTGCTGTTCCAGTCTGGCTGAGAAATGATCCCAACTCGGAAGCCCTGCGCCTCCAGCATACGGCCACAGATGGCCATGCCGAAGCTCGGGTGATCGACGTACGCATCGCCCGTCACCAGAATAATGTCGCAGCTGTCCCAGCCCAGTTGGTCCATCTCTTCGCGGGACATCGGCAGGAATGGCGCCGGTCCAAAGCAGGCCGCCCAGTACTGGGGCCAGGAGAAGAGGTCTCGATCCGGCTGGATCAGGGATATTGCGCTCATAATGCTTCCGAAGAAAAAATAAACAAAGGGCGGGGATTATACGCTGGATTTATACGTTAAATGAAGGGGTATTATGAGGACGGGTTTTGCTGTTGTCCGGTGGCGCTGCGCTTACCGGGCCTACGTTCGTGGACGCTGGATGAACGTTCGGTGGTTTTGTAGGCCGGGTAAGGCGAAGCCGCCACCCGGCGTATTGATGCAGGTTATACCAGCGGATTCACCAGCAGTTGCCCCACCGAACCGCGATCCGCCATCTCCAGCGTCTGGCTATGGAACAGGAACGGGAAGTGCGGCCACGAAGGCTGTCCGTAATAGACCAGCAGTTCCACCTGCCCATCGACCCAGACCGTGTCTTTCCAGCCCCGGTCTTCCGGGAACGGCATCGCGCCGTTCACGTTGCGAATCAGGAAACTCACCCCTTCGATGTGGAACGCCTGCGGCATTTCCGCGCGAACGGTCCAGCGTTCCCAGGTGCCCTGCTGGGCGGTGATATCAATGCGATTCACGTCCCACAGCACGCCATTGATGCCCGGATCGTCGCCGAGGCTGATATCGCGGCTGCGTACCGGCGTCCCACTCAAGATCTCTTCCGGCAGCAAGCGCATCGGCAGGCTGTCCGTCACCAGCGGCAACAGGCCCGTTGGACGCAGCGTAAGCACCAGCGTAGAAACCAGAATGCTTGATGGCTCGAAGAAGCCACGAATACGGTCAACGATACTTGCCGCCTCGCCGCAGGTCACTGACACTTCATCCCCGTTGGTCATATCCACGAGAATTTCGCGCCGTTCGCCCGGTGCCAGCGCCAGTTGTTTAACGGATACCGGCGCAGGCAAAAAGCCCTGATCGCCAGAAATCACGTGCAACGGGCGGCCATCGCTCATTTGCAGCTGATAGCGCCTGGAGTTGGACGCATTCAACAAACGCAGACGCACCCAGCCGCGAGACACTTCGACGTACGGACTTTGCGCGCCATTGACCATCAGAGAATCGCCAACAAAGCCGCCGCTGCCCGGCTCGTTATACTCAGGCGTTCCGAAGTTATCGAGACGTTTGTCCTGAATAATGACAGGGAAATCATCAACGCCGTAATGGTTTGGGATCGGCAGCGATTTACTCACCTCATCTTCCACCAGCCACATACCCGCGAGGCCGTTATAGACCTGCTGCGCGGTGC
The DNA here is from genome assembly GCA_002271215.1 of Lelliottia jeotgali. Taxonomy (NCBI): domain Bacteria; kingdom Pseudomonadati; phylum Pseudomonadota; class Gammaproteobacteria; order Enterobacterales; family Enterobacteriaceae; genus Lelliottia; species Lelliottia jeotgali. The sequence goes on from CP018628.1 coordinate 3,767,762, forward strand.
GGTTTGGCGTATTGGCGTGATACCACAGGGTGGCAGCGCTTTGGCGAATCGGCAGAACCGGCGCCCAGTCGGCGCTCGGCGTCATCATGCGCGCCGCGCCGCCCATCAGCGGGCCAGGAACCTGCAATCCACTGACGGTCATGGCGACATTTTCAGTCAAGCGGTTACTGTAAATCAGCTTAACGTCATCCCCGCTCCAGACGCGGATGGTTGGCCCAAGATAGCGGCCATTGACGCCCCAAACCGATGCGCGTGTACCCTGAGTAAAGGACCAGTGTGAGCGTTGCATGGTCAGGAAAAGCGGTTGCCCGCGGCGGGATTCCAGTAACGGCGGAATGGGCAGCGGCTGCTGCTGCCCGGCGGCGTTGGCTGTCAGCGGAACCGCGCCAGCACAAAGGGCGATTCCCGAAGCCTGAATAAACTGACGCCGACTGAGTGACATATTTGCTCCATGTAAAACGACGATAAAACCTGGGAATTCATTTCCCTGTAACTCCGGCTTAAATTTTACCGGAGGCTTCTCTCTCTGCGACTTCTTTGTCGAGCATTTCGATTTGACGCGCCATCAGCTCACGGCAATGGGCAGCCAGTTCACGAACCTGGTCTTTACCGTATTTGCTGGTATCTACTGGCGGCAGCATTTCGACGATCACCAGCCCGTTTTTCAGACGGTTAAGGTTAATTTTATTCGAAGTATTGGAAACACACACAGGAATAATCGGAACACCTGCTGCAATTGCGGCGTGAAACGCGCCAGTTTTAAATGGCAGCAGGCCACGACCACGGCTGCGCGTCCCTTCCGGGAACATCCAGATAGAGATTTTGCGTTTCTTAAAATGATTTACTACTTCAGCGATGGTGCTATGGGCTTTAGCGCGATTATTACGATCGATAAGCAAGTTACCGGTGAGCCAGTACAGCAGACCGAAGAACGGAATCCACAGCAGGCTTTTTTTACCGACCGTCACCGTTGGCGGCAGCACGATATTCGCAGCGGTGACCATATCGTAATTATTCTGATGATTGGCGATATAGATGGCGTTGCCAAAGTTCTCTGCACCTTCAGGCAAACGCCTTTCGACCTTCAGGCCATACAGCGGTGCCAGTCGGCCAAACATGCGGCCAAAAGTGGAAACATGCTTCGGATTACGCGGGCTGAACAGGCAGTAAATGCAGCCGAATACGCAGACCAGAATGCAGTAAATAACGGTAAGAATTGAACGAACAATGAATAGCATAGCGACCTCAGAAGCCCTAACAGCTGACAATTATATACTCCAATGTCAGTCAGGTAAGGACTTTATATAAAGACGGAAAATATTTTGCGAGAACCCCCTCCTGAATGGAGGGGGTGAGGCGACATTACTCTTCGCTGTCGCCCGATTTCGCACGCAGTGGAGAGTCAATTTCCACGCGATCAATACGCTGCAGACCGCGCATCAGCGAGCCGCGACGACCGCGTTCGCCAACCACCTTCTGCAACTCTTCCGGACGCAGTTTGATCTTACGTTTGCCGACGTGAATGGTCAGCGTGCTTTGCGGCGGCAGAATGAAGAGATGCGCCAGCCCGTCTTCGCCTTTAGCGGCTTCTGCTGACGGGATATTGATGATCTTGTTGCCTTTGCCTTTCGACAGCTGCGGCAGATCGCTGACCGGGAACATCAGCATCCTTCCGGCGTGGGTAATCGCCAGCAGCATATCGCTTTCGTTCTCAATCACCAGCGGCGCCATCACGTGCGCGTTATCCGGCAGGCTGATCATCGCTTTACCCGCGCGGTTGCGGGCAATCAGATCGTTGAAGGTACAGATGAAACCGTACCCTGCATCGGAGGCCATCAGCAGTTTCTGCTCTTCGCCTTCCATCAGCATATGATCAACCGTCGCACCCGGTGGCAGCGTCAGCTTACCGGTGATCGGCTCGCCCTGCCCACGCGCCGATGGCAGCGTAATCGGGTCAATCGCATAGCTGCGTCCGGTGGAGTCAATGAACACCACCGGCTGATTGCTCTTGCCTTTCACCGCTGATTTGAAGCTATCACCGGCTTTGTAACTGAGGCCCGGCGCGTCAATATCGTGGCCTTTGGCACTACGCACCCAGCCGCTTTGCGACAGCACGATGGTCACCGGCTCTGATGGCAGCATGTCGTGCTCGTTCATCGCCTTGGCTTCTTCGCGCTCGTGCAGCGGCGAGCGACGGTCATCGCCAAACGCTTCGGCATCGGCCTGCAGCTCTTTCTTCAGCAGATTGCTCATCTTGCGTTCAGACGCCAGAATCGCCTGCAGCTGATCGCGCTCTTTCGCCAGCTCGTTCTGCTCGCCGCGAATCTTCACCTCTTCCAGTTTGGCAAGGTGGCGCAATTTCAGTTCAAGGATCGCTTCAGCCTGGGTTTCGCTGATGCCAAAACGCGACATCAGGGCTGGCTTCGGCTCGTCCTCAGCGCGAATAATCTCGATCACTTCATCGATATTGAGGAACGCCACCAGCAAACCTTCGAGGATATGCAGGCGCTTAAGGACTTTTTCCAGACGATAGTTCAGACGGCGACGCACCGTATCACGACGGAACGCCAGCCACTCGGTCAGGATCTCCAGCAGGTTTTTCACCGACGGGCGACCATCCAGACCAATCATGTTCAGGTTAATGCGGTAGCTTTTTTCCAGATCGGTGGTGATGAACAGGTGGCTCATCACCTGGTCCATATCCACGCGGTTAGAACGTGGCACGATCACCAGACGCGTCGGGTTTTCGTGGTCTGATTCGTCGCGCAGGTCGTCAACCATCGGCAGCTTTTTATTGCGCATCTGGGCGGCGATCTGCTCCAGCACTTTGGCACCGGACACCTGGTGTGGCAGCGCGGTGATCACCACGGCGCCGTCTTCTTTGGTCCACACTGCGCGCATACGCACGGAGCCGCGACCGTTCTGGTAGATTTTGCGGATTTCGGCGCGGGAGGTGATGATCTCCGCTTCGGTCGGATAGTCCGGCCCCTGCACGATATCCAGCAGTTCATCCAGCGTGGTTTTCGGCTGTTCAATCAGGGTGATAGCGGCTTTTGCGACTTCGCGCAGGTTGTGCGGAGGAATATCCGTCGCCATGCCCACGGCAATACCTGTGGTGCCGTTCAGTAAAATATTCGGCAGACGGGCAGGCAGCATTTTCGGCTCCTGCATGGTGCCGTCGAAGTTTGGCACCCAGTCCACCGTGCCCTGGCCGAGTTCGCCGAGCAGCAGTTCTGCATATTTAGACAAGCGGGATTCGGTATAACGCATCGCCGCAAAGGATTTCGGATCGTCCGGCGCACCCCAGTTTCCCTGGCCATCGACCAGCGGATAACGGTAGGAGAACGGCTGTGCCATCAATACCATTGCTTCGTAGCAGGCGCTGTCGCCGTGCGGATGGTATTTACCGAGCACGTCACCGACGGTACGGGCGGATTTTTTGAATTTAGCGCTGGCGCTCAGCCCCAGCTCAGACATCGCGTAAACGATGCGACGCTGAACGGGTTTCAGGCCATCACCGATAAACGGCAGTGCCCTGTCCATGATGACGTACATGGAATAGTTCAGATAGGCGTTTTCAGTGAATTCATGTAGCGCGAGGCGCTCTGCCATATCGCTCATTAAATGTCATTCCTCAACTCAGAAACCTGTGGGTTTCAGGCAATATTGCCGCAGATACTACCCTATCTGACGAGTTGAGTCACAAAGAAAAAGGGCCGTAGAATCGGCCCTTTTCGACATTATTTGTCCAGTTTGAAGACCTGTTTCACGTCGATTTCAAACTCGTTCCACTCTTTATCGACCTTACCCTGAATCTCGACCTTATCCTGCGGGGTGATGGTCTGTCCGTTCCAGCGTTTGTGGTCAATTTCCACATTCACCGTACCGGTGGTATCGCGGAACAGGTAGCGGTCGTCAGACAGGCGCTCGATGATGTTCCCGCGCAGTTTGACCCAGCTATCGTCCTTCTGATCTTTCACTTTTGCCGCCGTGGTGAGGTTGGCGTCATTATCCACAAAACCGCCCTGCTGCGTTTGGGTTTGCGCCGGGGTGGCGGACGGACCGCTGAATCCCCCCTGTGCTGCAAATACCGGGGCTGTGGTCATCATCATGATTGCCGTAATGGCTGCGAATTTTTTCATCGTTTTCTCTCCCTTTAATGTGGTGTTGAACTCCATTAAACAGGGTAAACCTTAACGACTTCTTAAGGGGAAAATATAAATTTTAATGCTGTACAGCATGATGTCACAGAGGGTTTACTGCACTTATCTCGCAGCATCAAGGAGGGAACATGCGCATTTTACTGGTAGAAGACGACAGGATGATTGGCGACGGCATCAAAGCGGGCCTCAGCAAAATGGGCTTTAGCGTTGACTGGTTTACCGACGGCGGTACCGGGAAAGCCGCGCTCTATACCGCCCCTTTCGATGCGGTTGTGCTCGACCTCACGTTGCCGGGGATGGATGGTCTGGAAATTTTGCGCGAATGGCGCGAAAACGGACGCAGCGAACCGGTGCTGATCCTCACCGCGCGCGATGCCCTCGATCAACGCGTCGAAGGTTTGCGTCTCGGTGCGGATGACTATCTGTGCAAACCTTTTGCTCTGGTCGAAGTGGCGGCACGGCTTGAAGCGTTGGTCCGTCGCACGCACGGCATGGCCCGCAGCGAGTTACGCCACGGCAATGTGACGCTGGACCCGGTCAGCCTGGTCGCCACATTGAATGGCGAAACGCTGCCTCTCAAGCCAAAAGAGTTCGCCCTGCTGGAGCTGCTGATGCGTAACGCGGGCCGCGTTTTGCCGCGCAAACTGATCGAAGAAAAACTCTACACCTGGGACGACGACGTCTCCAGCAATGCCGTCGAAGTCCACGTCCACCATTTACGCCGCAAGCTCGGCAGCCATTTTATCCGCACCGTGCACGGCATCGGTTATACCCTGGGTGATGCATGAAACTGACTCAACGCCTTAGCCTGAAGCTGCGTCTGACGCTGCTTTTCCTCGTGCTGTCCGTCGGCGCCTGGCTGGCGGCAAGCCTCGTCGCCTGGCAGCAAACGACCCACAAGCTCGATAAGTTGTTCGACACTCAGCAGATGCTGTTTGCCAAACGGCTGATGACGATGGATCTCAACGAGCTCAACGCACCGGTGCGAATGGCCGACGTGCCCAAAAAAGCCAAACACGGGCATCTGGATGACGATGCGCTGGCTTTTGCCATCTACTCCGCCGACGGGAAAATGCTGCTCAACGACGGCGAAAATGGCCGTGATATTCCGTATCACTATCGCCGCGATGGTTTTGATAACGGCCGCATAAAAGACGATAACGACGAGTGGCGCTTTCTGTGGCTGAGCGCGCCGAATGGCAAATACCGGATTGTGGTCGGCCAGGAGTGGGAATACCGCCAGGAGATGGCGCTGGATATTGTGACCTCTCAGCTCACTCCGTGGCTGGTCGCTCTTCCGCTGATGCTGCTGTTGCTGATCGTGTTACTCGCCCGCGAACTGCGCCCGCTGAAAAACCTCGCGCTGGCGTTACGACAGCGTTCGCCTGACGCGACTGACCGGCTTGGAACTGAAGGACTACCGACGGAAGTGCGCCCATTGCTCGACGCCCTGAACCATCTTTTCGAACGCACTCAGGAGATGATGACGCGCGAGCGACGCTTTACCTCGGATGCCGCCCATGAGCTGCGCAGTCCACTGGCGGCCCTGAAAGTGCAGACCGACGTGGCACAGCTGTCGATGGACGATCCACAGGCGCAGGAAAAAGCGCTCAAACAATTACACGCTGGCATCGATCGCGCCTCGCGGCTGGTGGATCAGCTTCTAACGTTGTCGCGGCTCGATTCGCTGGAAAATCTCGATGATATTGAGCCCATTAATCTCGCCGATTTGCTGCAATCGGCGGTGATGGATATTTACCACCCGGCGCAGCAGGCGGGCATCGAACTGCGCCTGAACATCAACGCGCCGCAGGTTGTGCGTTCCGGTCAGCCGCTTTTACTGAGCCTGCTGGTGCGCAACCTGCTGGATAATGCCGTGCGCTACAGCCCGCACGGCAGCCAGGTGGATGTCACCCTGGATGCGCAGAGTTTTACCGTACGCGACAACGGACCGGGAATTTCTGCCGCTGATTTGGCGCGGATCGGCGAGCGTTTTTATCGTCCGCCGGGCCAGGAACAGACCGGTAGCGGACTGGGGTTGTCGATCGTCCAACGCATCGCAACGCTGCACAGAATGCGGTTAACGCTTACGAATGCGCACGAAGGCGGGTTTGAAGCGAAGGTGAGTTGGTAGTTCGATTATTGCCCTATGAGCAAAAGACTTTGCACATTTTGCTTATTTTTCCGCACCGTTATTACGGGTAACATGACGGCCAAACTCGCCAGTCTGAGGACAAATAATGAGCAACATTCTGATTATCAACGGTGCGAAAAAATTCGCCCACTCCAATGGTCAACTGAATGACACCCTGACCGAGGTCGCGGATGGTTTCCTGCGCGACGCCGGGCATGATGTTAAGGTTGTGCGTGCCGATAGCGATTACGACATTCAGGCTGAAGTGCAGAACTTCCTGTGGGCCGACGTGATTGTCTGGCAGATGCCAGGCTGGTGGATGGGCGCACCGTGGACCGTCAAAAAGTACATGGATGATGTCTTCACCGAAGGTCACGGTTCACTGTACGCCAGCGATGGCCGCACCCGTTCCGACGCCTCCAAAAAGTACGGTTCCGGCGGTCTGCTGCACGGCAAAAAATACATGCTGTCACTGACCTGGAACGCCCCGCTGGATGCCTTCACCGATGAAGATCAGTTCTTCCACGGCGTGGGTGTAGACGGTGCTTATCTGCCGTTCCACAAAGCCAACCAGTTCCTGGCGCTGGAGCCATTGCCGACCTTCATCGTCAACGACGTGATTAAAATGCCGGACGTGCCGCGCTATATCGCAGAATATCGCAAGCATCTGGCTGAGTTTTTTGCTTAACTGGTAATTCAAAATTAGACCCAAATAATTCGAGTTGCAGCAAGGCGGCTAGCGAGCGAGTCCCGATGAGCTTACATAAGTGAGTGATTCGGGTGAGTGAACGCAGCCAACGCAGCTGCGGCTTGAAGTATGCCGGGTATAGAAGGAGTTAACCATGCTTACTGTCATTGCTGAAATCCGTACGCGTCCAGGCCAACATCACCGTCAGGCGGTGCTGGATGAATTTGCGAAGATTATCCCGACCGTGCTGCAAGAAGAAGGCTGCCACGGCTATGCGCCTATGGTCGACACCGCCGCTGGCGTGAGCTTCCAGACCACCGCACCCGATTCGATCATCATGGTTGAACTGTGGGAAACCGTGGCACACCTGGAAGCGCATCTGCAAACTCCGCACATGAAAGCGTGGAGTGAAGCGGTGAAAGGGAACGTTCTGGAAACGCATATCCGTATTCTGGAGCAAGGGGTTTAAGTTTCGTGGACTTTGCCGGGTGGCACTGCGTTTACCCGGCCTACAAAACCCAACCCTGACCCGTAGGCCCGGTAAGCGAAGCGCCACCGGGCAACACAGACCGCACATGTGTAGGCCCGGTAAGCGCAGCGCCACCGGGCTTTTTATTACCAGTACAACTTCCAGCTCTGCGTAAACCGTACCAGCGCCTCAACGTAGAAATAATCCCCCCAGCTGGCACACTCATCCACCCCTTTATTGCTCGCCAGATGGTAAACCGAGTGCTTCAGCAGCCCGTTGCCCTTCTCCTCTTTGCCCATCAGATAGTGGCGGGTCAACGACGACATCATCCCTTTCGCCCACTCCAGATAACGCTCGCGATCCGGATCGGTCACCGGCAGGTGCTTCACCAGTTCCAGCAAACCGCACACTGCAATCGCCGCTGACGACGAATCGCGCAGCGCATCGGTGCCCACCAGCGCCAAATCCCAGTGGCAGACATAATCCTCAGGCAGACGGTTGAGGAAGTAGTTCGCCAGCCGTTTCGACAGGGCAATCATCGTCTCGTCACCGGTGTAGATGTAGCTCAGCAGAAAACCGTAAATCCCCCACGCCTGGCCGCGCGACCAGCATGAGTCGTCCGCATAACCCTGCTGCGTATTGCCGTAGCGCGGCGCGCCGGTTTTCACGTCCATGTAGTAAGTATGGAACGTCGAGGCATCCTCACGAATTAGATAGGTCGCCGCCTGCATCACGTGCGCTTTAGCCGCCTCAGCAAAGCGCGGATCGCCAGTCTGCTCCGTTGCCCAGTAGAGCAGCGGCAGGTTCATGTTGCAGTCGATGATCATCCGCCCGGCCTGTTCCGGGTCAGAAAGATCGCCCCACGCCTGAATGATTTTCGCCTTCTCATGGAAGCGTTCCAGTAAGGCTTCAGCGGCCAGCAGCGAGAAACCGCGCGCTTCACGGTTGCCGGTCAGACGCCAGGCCGCCACGCACGACAGGGTATACAGAAAGCCCAAATCGTGAGTATTGGTGTCGTTGCGCCCGGCGATGCGCAGGCCAAACGAGCGCACATTTTTCTCGGCAAGCTGGCGGAATTTTTCGTCGCCGCTCATCTCCCACGCCAGCCACAGCTGCCCGGTCCAGAAGCTGGTGGTCCACTCGACGTTGTCCGTCAGCGGGTAGAACCCATCCTCACAGGTTTCCGCCGGGAATTTTTCACCGAACTCCGTTAAATGACGGCTAATCAGTTCGAGGACATGATCCCGCGCCGAGCTTAATTCATCCCTGAACGCACGCGCATCAACGGGTACAGGAATATCGGACAGGCGTTCCTCTGCGATACGATTTAACATATTTCGGTTCCTTCTTTGACATCAAAAATTAGCGTGATGGATGTTGTTCTGCGACGTTTATTGCCTGATTACCGCGCCATTTGCTCTGACAGGCAGATAAGGTAAAGGCAGAAATAATCGTAAAGGTCAGCGCCGTGACGCCCATGATGATATAGGTCTGTTCGAAGCCGATGCGGTCATACATATATCCAGCTGGTGAAGAGACCACCACGTTCCCGACATACAGCATCGCCTGATAGCCTAATAAATACATGGTGGCGTTCACGCGTTTATCGAAATGTTCGGCGATATATTTAAAGACCGACACCAGCAGGAGGCAGATTTCCAGACCGTATAGTGGTTTGAGAATCGAAATTAACAGATGCGAATCGCACATCCCGGAAATAATCAAACGTGCGCCGACCACTAATCCGACAATTAATAACCCGCGTTTGGCACCAATAAAGTTAACGAATAGCGGAATAACCATATACATCAGGAATTCCATCCCCGACTGCACGGTGCCCAGATAGCCAAATACCGCGTTGCCTTGATGTACATCGTCGAAGAAGGTCACGAAGTAGCGCGAGAATTGCTGTTCGGCGATAAACATCATCCACGCCACGCCCGCCACATACAGACAGAAGGCCCAGAATTTGCGGTTACGCAGCAGCGCGTAAACGTCCGACGGTGCGATTTTCTCTTTGGTCAGCACCTCACCCGCATGGACGGAGTTAGTGTTCACTTTCAGGTTCAGCAAGACGATCAGCATGATAACCGACGCCACGCTGCCCATAATGAAGTTGTACGCCGGAGAGAGATTAAACAGCAGGCCGGAAAATGACGACGCCACCGCCCAACCGAGCGATCCCCACATGCGGATCTGGCCGAACTCCATACCGTTCAAACGGCTAAAGCGGTCGGAATAGGATTCGCACGCCGCCACGCCCGCATACCAGGCGAAGCTTAAATAGAGCGCACCAATAATAATCCCAAGCAACGTGTTAGACATGAGTAACGGCTGATAGACATAAATAAAGAACGGAGCCATCAATGCCGACATCGTGACGACAAAATAGAGCAGATATTTGCTCATGCCGATTTTATCGAGAATATAACCATAAATCGGTTTCAGGATAACGGAGAACACGCCGTTCACCGCAAATACGGTACCAATCACCGAACCGCTGAGATTCGCTTTTTGGCCGAGCCAGATAGCCAGCAGGCCAATACTGGCCGACCAGGTAAAGAAATAGAGAAAAATAAAGGTACTGATTTTGTAATATTCGGTTTTATTCGTTGAGCTGATTTTCATAGAATCCTCGCCAACTTGTAGGGTCCAGAGTGTTTATATAAAGAACGACAACTGACGTTCGCTTCCCGGTTCGTTAATCACGACCTGGTTATTGTTGATATGCAGCTGCGGGGTGACCGCGTAGTTTTTCTGTTCCCCGGAAGCGGTGACGGCGCAGCAGAGCCAGCTTTCCCCGACCGGGATTTCACTCATGAGCACAGGAATCGACGCGCACTCTGCAAACATCACGCTGCTGTTTGGCGGGGTGACGATGCTGTCGGGCTGGCGCGCCATCGCTGGCGAGAGATCGACAATCACGCTGCTGCCGTTCTGGGCATTCAACACAGTCCTGCGCTCCTGCAAGCGATGCTCTGTTTTGATCACCGCAAATCCGCCTTCCACCGTTTGCAATCTGCGGGCGCTATCCACGCGATGCAGGCGCAGATGCCACTCGCCAAACGGTACCAGCCAGGTATCGATATGCACGTCGTGCCACGGCGACCAGCGCGAGAAAATGAAGTTTTCATCGACGCGCACTTCCTCACAGTCGCGACGACCGCGAAAGTAATTATCCCCGTCAGAGAGCAGCAGCATCGAGTCGCAGGCCGCGTGTTTGATGCCGTAGCGCCCACGCTCAATGGTGAAACCAAAGCGGCTGGAGTAGGCAAATTTGGTGTATTTCGCCTCGGTGTTGACGTAGTTATTTAGCTCAAGCTGTCCGGCGGTAAGCAGCGTGACGTGCTGCGAATCGTCGGTGTGGATAACTATCTGCTGCGCGTTGGGGATCAGGTGTTTTTCCGCGCGTTTCGGCAACGGCTGTTCCTCTGCCTGCCAGAACGGACTTCCCTCATCCAGTGCCAGGATCAGGTAGGTTTTCAGTGCCCAGTACGGCGACCCCGGTGAGTTGTAGTCCTCGCACATCGCCAGATTCGGATAGGCAAAACCGAGCGTCAGAATACCGTCGCGATCGAGGATCGGCTGATGCTGCCACCAGCGCAGATGGCGCAAAATGATGCCTTTGACGATGCCTGGCGTGAACACATCCAGCCCAGAAAATGCCACCGCGCTCCAGAAAGCGACCATCGCAAAGCGGTAGGTCAGGCTGCGGCCAAACGGAATCGAGGCTCCGTCGGCGGCGGACATATAAATGAAATCATCAGCAAACTGGCGTGCGCGGTCGCGCAGCACAGCCGCCCTCTCCTCGTCGCCGCTCAGGGTGGCGTAGATCAGGCCGTAAAAGTGAAACGCCATCGAGATGTAATAGTCTTTCGGACGGCCCACGCCATCGGAATACCAGCCGTCGCCCAGATAGTAGGCGTCCATCAGCGCAAAGCGGTGATCGATAGCAGATTGATCGAACGGCAATCCGGCGCGTTTAAAACCGAGCTGGACCATAATGGCAAAATAGTTCCAGTTGCTGTCCGGCATCTGGGCATCGGTGATTTGATTCAGCCACGCGTGCAGATTTTGCACCTCGCGCTCGCTGAACAGACCTGTGAGCCGGTTTTGCAGCAGCGCCAGCCCGAGTCCATAGGCAGCCATCTCCACCAGACGCTGATCGTAAGGCGCGGTTTCGCCCCAGTAGCCTGCACTGTGCGGATCGGTGCCCTGCTTAATCGCGGTGATGTATTTCTCGCTATAGGGCGTGCTGTCGCCAGATGCCAGCAGCGGAAACAGGCCCCACAACGCGCGCGACAGCCCCTCCATCTGCGCAATATCCGTCGCGTAGTGCGCACACGTATCACCCAGTGAAATGCGTGAACTGCCCGGCGTAAACTGCTTATCCAGCGCGCCTAACAGGGTATTTAATTCCGCCACCACATCCTGGCGGGTAGACAACGGATTTGATGTTTCTTTATTTGCCGCCCACATACGCTCGTCCTCGTAATCATCTGCGGCAAAGAATAGTGAATCCATAACCCTCAGAAATGTTAGCCGTGTCACAGGGAAGAGAGATGAATAAACCCGAAGTTGAGAAAATTTAAAAAGGTGGTTTATAACGGAGAAGAGACGGGTAAAAGTTGAGTTTTATTGCACTATGCGCGACACGCCAAAATCTGACCATCTGGAGCTGATCACCCTCAACGATACCATTGTGTCGTTCAGCCGCCTGTTCGCCAATACCGTGCGCTATCACCACTGGCATCAGTGTCTGGAAATTCTGTATGTCGAAGAGGGTTTTGGCGTGGCGATCGTCGATAATCGCCACTACACCATGCGCCCCGGACGGATGTTTTTCTTCCCGCCGTTTACGCTGCACAAAGTGATGGTTGATGAGCAGGCCGAGGCGATTTATCGGCGCACTATTATTCACCTCGATCACCACGCAGTGCTGAAAGTGCTACGTGATTTCCCGCAGGCGCAGCAGCGATTACAAAAGCTGGCGCGGCGCGGCGGGCCCGCGTGGGTGGCCGATGTGGCGCAAAGTCAGGTTCATATTAATCATCTGCTGAACTGCTATCAGCCGCCGATGAACAGCGAAAGCGTCGCCAGCCTGCTGATCAGTTTATTTGCCATGCTGCCGGACGACAGCGATGGCGCACCCGGCAGCAGCCACGGCATCGCCAGCCAAGTGATGTTCTGGCTGGATGAGAACTATCAGGTCAAATTTAGCCTCGACGCGCTGGCGCTTGAGCTGGGTAAATCCCGCAGCTACGTTTCACGTAAATTCCACTCGGAGACGGGCGAGAAAATTCACGATTACCTGAATACGCTGAGGCTGCGAAAGGCCTGCGAATGCCTGCTGCACAGCGACGAGAGTGTGCGGGATATCGGTGCGCGGGTCGGATTTTCGGATGTGACGTATTTTATCAGCGCGTTCAGGAAGGGGATCGGTGAGACGCCGTTGCAGTACCGGAAGAATCATTCGGGCGGTTGAAGTTGGGTGCGGTCTGTTGCCCTCACCCCGGCCCTCTCCCACGGGAGAGGGAGAACACATTAAAAACGGCAACCCTGTTGCCGTTTTGCATTGACCTTGTAGGCCGGGTAAGGCAACGCCGCCACCCGGCATTTTTGCCCGGCGGCGCTGCGCTTGCACGGGCCTACAAAACCGGGCTGATTTAAGCACTTTTCTTCCCCGGTTTTAATCCGCGATGAAATTCATTGATGCGTTTCATAGACTTAATCGTGCGCTGCGGTGCGGTGGATGCCACCGATAACACAATCATCTCCAGACACAGCATCACCGTGCCGTGCAGCGGGATTTTACCCTTCTCGTTACCGCGCGGAACGTGGATCACCACGCTCGCCTCTTTGCTGAATCGCGAATCGACAGCGTTGGTCAGCAGAATGGTCGGAATACCTAAACGGCGGGCCTCACGCAGGGTAGTTTGTCCTTCCCGGTGCGCGGATTTTTGCGCCATCATCACCAGTACATCCCCGCGCTGGAGCTCAATCAGCTGTTCAGCGAGGTTAATCCCTGTGCGATTCAGCGCCATCGCTGGCAGGCCAATGCGGCTAAACAATCGCGCGGTATATTCCGCCAGAATCCCCGACGCGCCAATACCAAATATCGCCACCTGGCGCGCCTCTGCGAGCAGCGCCACCGCCTGCGCCAACGCGTAACGGTTCTGTGGTTCCGATAATATCTCGCAGGTGTGCTGATGCCCTTCCAGCACAAAATCGATACTTGAATTGACGTCGCTGGTCAGCGCCTTCACGGTGGTGGTGATCTTCTCGCTGGAACTGAGCGTCGGTCCAAACCAGTGTTCCAGCGTCTGTTTCAAATCGCGCAAACCGGCAAAACCCAACGCCTGAATAGCGCGCACCACCGTCGCATCGGAGGTTTTGAGCTGCGCAGCGATTTCCATCGCCGTTTGCTCCATCACCGCTTCACGATTGTCATTGATGTAACTGGCGACCAGCAGCAGGCGCGGCGTGAGCTGATGCGCGCGAGCGCGAAAACGCTCGCCGTAGACATCTACGCGAGATTTGTCTTTTCTGATCATTTCACCTCCGGTAACGGACGACCGGCGATTTGTGACTGGATCTGCGCGGCCATTAACCCCAGCGAGGCGAAGGAGTTGGAGATCGCCTCCTCGCGTGAAATCAGCACGTAATGTCCGGTGCGACAGGCGTTGAGGAACTGGCACCAGCCGGGCATGACGGCCTCCATCGCCGCCAGCTCGTCCTGCGGTTTGCCGCCCGTGTCGCCGCGCCAGGTGGCAAAGACGAAATCCGCATCCAGCTCCGGCAGACGCTCGGCGCTGACGTCAATGCGGCCACCTTCGGGAATATTGTCGATAAGAGGCGGGAAGGTGAATCCGGCGTCGCGCAGCACGCGGCCAAGGGAGTGATAGCTGTGCATCACCGTGATCTTGCCCTGATTAGCCTGGATCACCGAGACGCTCGTTTTCTTCGTCTCGATCGTCGCTTTTAGCGCGGCGATCTGATCCTGATAGCGACGCTCAAGGATCTTGAGCCGCTCCTGCGTGCCGGTCAGCTGCGCCAGCTTGCGGTAGATTTCCGGCGCACCGCCGTCAAGATGATCGATGCTTACCGTCGGCGCGATTTTCTCTAACTGCGAAACCGGCGTGCTGCGGGTCGGCTCGGTGATGATCAGATCCGGCTTGGCGGCGGCGATGGCTTCAATATCAATATCCGCCGTGCCGATAAACTGGATAGACGAATTATCGAAATCTACCCCCGTCAGCAGCCCACCGGAGCGGATAAAATGGCTGCCGTCCGGGCGCGTACGTCCGTGACTCGCCACCGGCGGGACGCCCAGTTCGATCAGCGGAATGGTGATATCCAGATCGTGCAACGACACGATGCGTTTCGGGTGCAGAGGCACCGTCACCGTGCGCCCTAAATCATCGGTAAACGTCTGAACCGGTTCCGCTGCGCTCGCGGAAAACCCCGCCAGCAGTAGCATCAAAAACATAACGCGCATTTCATTCCCCTTTTAAAACCGGTCCCGGCGCGCCCAGAGCAGCACCAGGAAAAACGGACCGCCAATCAGCGAGATAACAATACCCGCAGGTAGTTGCAGCGGCAGAAACGCCAGCCGACCAATGTTATCCGCGAGCAAAACCAGCAGCGCACCCAGCGCCGCGCTGCCCACCAGCAGCGTAGTCTGCCCCCCGCGCAGCAGAAAACGCGCCATATGCGGCGCAATCAAACCGACAAAACCAATGCTCCCGACGCACGACACGCAGGCCGCCGTCAGTAATACCGGGGCCAGTACGCGCAGCAACGCCAGACGCGAGGTCCGCACGCCCAGCCCGGTCGCGGTGTGATTCCCGAGCAGGGCGACATCCGCCGCGCGGGCCGTAAACAGCAGCAGCGCAAACGCGGGGAGCGCCCAGCCCGCCGCCACGCCAACCAGCGTCCAGTTTGCCGCGTGCAGGCTCCCGGCGAGCCACAGCAGCGCGGTTTGCACGTCTCGCACGTCCGCCGTGGTCATGAAAACCCCCATTCCGGCGGCGAAGGTCCACGACACGCCAATGCCAATCAAAATAAAGCGCGGACGGGAAATGTCGCGGGCAAGCCATATCACCAGCAGCGCTGTCAGCAAACCGCCCGCCATCCCCACCACCGGACGCCAGAGAACGGAAAGCGTCGGAAACTGGAAAATCAGCAGCAACACCGCCACGCTACAGCCCTCTTTCACCCCGATAAGACCGGGATCGGCCAGCCCGTTGCGGGTTATGGACTGCATCGCCGCCCCCGCCATGCCGAGCATCGCCCCGCAGAGCAGCGCCATCAGCAGGCGCGGCAGACGGATGTCCTGCACGATGAAACGGGCGTCGGCGCTCAACGCATCGGGATAAAACAGCGCACGTGCGACATCAGACGTCGGAACGGGAAGTGTGCCGTGCGTCAGGCCCAGTACCAGCAGCGAGAAGATCAACAGGGTTAATACGGCTAACCAGCCCAGCGCTTTGGGGCGGATTAATGTGGAAAATTGTCCGCAACGCAGCGGGCGCAGTTCGGCGCGTAAAACAGCCCGGCTCATCGGAACATCCTCGCGGTTATCAGGATAAACACCGGTGCGCCGACCAGTGCGGTCATTACGCCGGTCGCCAGTTCGTGCGGCGTAAACAGCGTGCGCGCCGAGATATCTGCCAGCAAAAGCACCAGTGCACCGCAGCAGGCACAGAGCGGCACCATGACGCGTAAATCCACCGATACCAGACGGCGGATAATCTGCGGGACCACCAGACCGATAAAACCAATCGGCCCGGCAATCGACACCGCTGCGCCGCACAGTAACGCGATGGCGATCAGGGCGAGTATCCGCGTGCGCACAATCGACACGCCCAGCCCCTGGGCCATGCGATCGCCGAGCGCCAGCATGTTTAAAGAAGGTGCGATCCACAGGGAGAATGCAAATCCTGCAGCAGCCACCCAGGCGGCATGTTGCGTCGTCGCCCAGCTTAATCCCGCCAGATCCCCCGCCAGCCAGGTGCGCATCGCCAGCAGAGTTTGTTCATCGAGGATCAGTACTGCCGCGGTGATGGACGAGGCAAACGCCGACATCGCCACGCCGCAGAGCGTCACTTTCATCGGCGTCAGGCCGGTGCGTCCGGCAGACGACAGGGTGAGCACCATCAGAAACAGGATCGCCGCACCCGCCGCTGCAATCAGCGGCCGCCCAAACGGCAGCGCCAGCCCGAGCGCGCTGGTGATGACTACCGCCAGCGCCGCGCCAGCGTTTAAGCCGAGAATATGCGGTTCGCCCAGCGGATTGCGGATCACCGCCTGCAACAGCACGCCGGCTACGCCAAGTGCTGCGCCGGTAATGAGCGCCGCCGCCAGACGCAGCAGGCGCAGGTTGATAATTACGTTGTGATCGAAGTTGCGCGGGTCAAACGCCAGAAACGCCTGCACCACGGTAGACGGGGGAATAAAGCGCGCACCGAGGCCCAAATGAATGATTGCGCCCATCAGCAGCAGCGCCAGAAAAACGACGGAAGCCAGACCTGCGCGCATCACGGTTTCCCACTACTGCGGCGAAACGGCATGAAAAACGGTTTGCCGGTCATCGGGTTGACTGACATCTGCACGTCCACGTCGAAGACGGTTTTGATCAGTTCAGCCGTGCAGACGTCGCCCTCGTGCAGCACACCCTCCACTTTGCCTTCGCGTAAGAAGACCAGCGTATCGCCGTAGTTCACTGCAAAATTGAGATCATGGAGTACGACGACGACGGTGCGCCCGTGATGGCGAGTCAGATCGTGCAGCAGTTCGAGAATCTCCACCTGATAGCGCAGATCGAGGAACGTGGTCGGTTCATCCAGCAGAATGGTCGGCGTCTGCTGGGCCAGCGCCATCGCAATCCAGCAGCGCTGACGCTGACCACCGGAAAGACTTTCAACGGGCAGATGCGCAAATTCTTGCGTGCCCGTCAGACGCAGCGCTTCTTCCACTGCCTGCTCGTCGGCGTCGGTCCACTGGCGCATAAAGTTCTGCCACGGAAAACGCCCGCGCGACACCAGCTCAAACACCGTCAGCCCTTCGGGCAGCAGCGGCGATTGCGGCAAAATGCCGAGTTCACGCGAGACCGCTTTGGTCGGCTGGTGGTGAATGGCTGTGCCATTGAGCAATACCGCGCCCCCCATCGGGTGCAGCAGGCGCGCCATTGTACTGAGCAGCGTCGATTTCCCGCAGCCGTTGGCCCCAACCAGCACGGTCATTTTTTCAGATGGAATAGTGAGGGAAATATCATCGACGATGATTTTTTTCTGGTAGCCAGCAGAGAGGTTTTCAAGAACCAGCTCCGGCTTTGTCGCGTTTTGAGCCACGTGTACGCCAACTTAATCAAATTTCGAATAAATAAAAATAAATCTCATTCTCTTTTGTGAGTTTGCCGCTGTGCTATGTAGTAGTCAAGGGGATAAACACCCTAAAAAAACCAGGGATTAATGGTCTGTACCACCTCAAGAAAAAATGAAAATAATTACCTATTTTCATGGCGTTAACGTTTTAAACGCGCACGTGAATCTGGCGATTTTTTACTGTAGCCGAATTTTGCTTTTTTCCATTTACTACTACATTGCCGCATGATTGAATGATTCTCAATTACATACCCGATACCGCACTGGCAAACGGGTAGCGCTTTACGGGCAATGGCACACCATCTTCACCGGCGAGCATTCGCAGGTATTTCGGGAAAACAGATTTAATGGCTAAGTTCACACCTTCATTCTCTGGGATTAAAGGGCGCGCACTCTTTTCACTGCTGTTCCTCGCTCCGATGGCGCAGGCGGCAGACAGCGCCACCGCGAAAGACGGCGAAACGCTGACCGTCACCGCTGATACTTCCGCAAAAACAGAGGCGACCAATGGCTATCAGCCACTGAACACCTCCACCGCCACGCTCACCAATATGCCAATGCTGGATATTCCGCAGGTGGTGAATACCGTGAGCGATCAGGTGCTGGAAGATCAGCACGCTACGACGCTCGACGAAGCGCTGTATAACGTCAGCAACGTAGTCCAAACCAACACGCTTGGTGGCACGCAGGATGCCTTTGTGCGCCGTGGTTTTGGGGCTAACCGCGACGGGTCGATCATGACCAACGGCCTGCGCACCGTGCTGCCTCGCAGCTTTAACGCCTCGACGGAGCGCGTCGAAGTGCTGAAAGGCCCGGCGTCGACGCTGTATGGCATTCTCGATCCGGGCGGGCTTATTAACGTGGTGACCAAGCGCCCGGAGCAACAGTTCGGCGGGTCGATCTCCGCGACCTCCACCAGCTTCGGTGGCGGCACCGGGCAGTTCGACGTGACCGGCCCGATTGAAGGCACGCGACTGGCCTATCGCCTCACGGGTGAATATCAGAAAGAGGATTACTGGCGTAATTTCGGTAAAGAGCGCAGCACGTTTATCGCGCCGTCCCTGACCTGGTTTGGCGATGACGCCACCGTCACGGTGCTCTATTCCCACCGCGATTATCAGACCCCGTTCGATCGCGGGACGATCTTCGATCTGACGACCAAGCAGCCGGTGAATGTCGATCGCAAAACGCGCTTCGACGAGCCGTTCAACATCACCGACGGTGAATCCGATCTGGCTCAGTTGAACGCCGAATATCGCCTGAACAGCCAGTGGACCGCCAAATTCGACTACAGCTTTAGCCAGGATAAATACACGGATAACCAGGCCCGCGTGATGGCCTATGACTCCGCCACCGGCAACCTGACCCGCCGTGTGGACGCCACTCAAGGTTCGACCCAGCGCATGCATTCGACCCGCGCGGATCTGCAGGGCAACGTCGATATTGCCGGGTTTTACAATGAGATCCTGACCGGGGTGTCGTACGAGAATTACGATCTGCTGCGCACGGATATGATCCGCTGTAAGAACGTTA
Organism: Lelliottia jeotgali; assembly: GCA_002271215.1. Taxonomy (NCBI): domain Bacteria; kingdom Pseudomonadati; phylum Pseudomonadota; class Gammaproteobacteria; order Enterobacterales; family Enterobacteriaceae; genus Lelliottia; species Lelliottia jeotgali. Next base: position 3,787,134 of record CP018628.1, read on the forward strand.
AAGATTTCAATATCTACAATCCTTCCTACGGCAATCTGGGCAAATGTACGACGGTGTCGGCATCCGACAGCGACCAGACCATCAAGCAGGAAAGTTATTCCGCCTACGTGCAGGATGCGCTGTATCTGACGGATAAATGGATCGCGGTGACCGGCCTGCGCTATCAGTCTTACACACAGTATGCGGGGAAAGGCCGTCCGTTTAACGTCAATACCGACAGCCGCGACGACCAGTGGACGCCGAAAGCGGGCCTGGTCTACAAGCTGACGCCGCAAGTGTCGTTGTTCGCCAACTACTCGCAGACGTTTATGCCGCAGTCGTCTATCGCCAGCTACATTGGCAATCTGCCGCCGGAAACGTCCAATGCCTACGAAGTCGGTGCCAAGTTTGACCTGTTCGACGGGATTACCGCTAATATCGCGCTGTTTGATATTCACAAGCGCAACGTGCTGTACACCGAAAGCGTGGGTGATGAGACGGTAGCGAAAACCGCCGGGCGCGTGCGTTCTCAGGGCGTGGAAGTGGATCTGGCGGGCCGTTTGACCGAGAACACCAATGTGATCGCCAGCTATGGCTACACGGACGCGAAAGTGCTGGAAGACCCGGACTACGCGGGTAAACCGCTGCCCAACGTCCCGCGTCATACGGGTTCTCTGTTCCTGACCTATGACATTCAAAACGTGATCGGCGGAAATACCCTGACGCTGGGTGGTGGCGGGCATGGCGTGAGCCGTCGTTCGGCTACTAACGGCGCGGATTATTATTTACCGGGCTATTTTGTCGCCGACGCCTTTGCGGCCTACAAGCTGAAGTTACAGTATCCGGTGACGCTGCAGCTGAACGTGAAAAACCTGTTTGATAAGACCTACTACACGTCGTCGATTGGCACCAATAACCTGGGCAACCAGATTGGCGATCCGCGCGAAGTGCAGTTTACGGTGAAGATGGATTTTTGATGTAAAAAAGCCCGGTGGCGCTACGCTTACCGGGCCTACGATCGATCCCCTCTCCCTGTGGGAGTGTACGGTCCGGGGACATGGTAGACAGGTGTTCGGGGACATGGTGAACACTATTTAACATCCTTTACCCATGGTGATCGACTTTTTCTTCAGGTCGATCACCCCCACTTTCGTGCTGTACCACCACACCTCATAACAGCCATCTTCAGCCCCTTCCTTCAGTCCCACATATTCACCCCTGAACGCTTTTCCTGCCTTCAGCGTTACCCCTCTCAGGCTCAGCTTTCCGCTGATATCCACTTTCCTGACCATCACGCCCTCGTCGTATTCCGGGGGTTCAGCGTGACTGTTGTACTGCCGCGCTGATGGCTGATACCGCGAAGCGGGCACTGCCATATCCAGCGAGGTGTGCGGCCGTTCAAGGTTATAGACGTTGCGCCAGTGGTCAAAGGCACGCTGCAGCTCACCCCTGTCCGCGAACCACTTCCCCTGCAGAACTTCTGCCTTCAGGCTGCGGTGAAAACGCTCCAGCTTGCCCTGCGTCTGCGGGTGATAAGGCCGGGAGTGGCCCACCCGGATACCCTGGCGCATCAGCCACAACTCCAGTGCCGTCCAGACTCCGGTGGTGTCTCCCCACGGTGCCCCGTTGTCCATCGTCATCCGCTCCGGCAACCCGTAGTGCCTGAACACGTTAATCAGCTGTGACTGCACGGTCTCCCGCCGCTCATCGTCGCAGTGCGCCAGACAGAGGGAAAAACGGGAGTGGTCGTCGAGCAGGGTCAGTGGATGGCAGCGCCCGCCCCCAAAGGGAAAGTGGCCCTTAAAGTCCATCTGCCAGAGGCGGTTGGGGGCGTCATGCTCAAAGCTGCCGGTGGCCGGAATGCCCGGTGTCGTGCCCGGCAGCAGGCCGTGACGGGCCATCAGGTTATGGACAGTGCTGAAAGCGGGCATCCTGTGTCCCTGGTCTTCGAGCCAGCGCTTAATCTTGCGCGCGCCCCAGCGTTCATGACGGGCATGCGCCAGGCGCAGCAGGTCAGTGATGGCGTCAGATGAGCGGTTCGGCGAATGATGAGGCACGCGGGAGCGGTCAGCCAGGCCGGCAGCGCCGTGTTCAGACCAGCGGGCGAGCCACTTGTAGCCAGTAGCGGGCGAAATGCCGTAGTGACGGCAAAGAGAACGGATGTTCGCCCCGTCTTGCGAGGCGAACAGAACAAACTCGGTACGTAATGACATGGTATCTCTCGCATCCCAGGGCATAAGCGACTCCAAAAACGGGTTCGTATGCCTTAGTTGTAAGTGTCTACCATGTCCCCGAACAAGTGTTCATGATGTCCCCGGACCGTACAGGGAGAGGGTTAGGGTGAGGGCATCAGGCTTCGATATCGGCCATGTCGCCTTTATCCTGCAACCAGTTGCGTCGATCTTCAGAACGTTTCTTGGCTAACAGCATATCCATCATGGCGTTGGTCTGCTGTTCGTCTTCGTCGCTTATCACCAGCTGCACCAGACGGCGGGTATTGGGGTCCAGCGTGGTTTCACGCAGCTGCAGTGGGTTCATTTCACCCAGACCTTTAAAGCGCTGCACGTTCGGTTTGCCCTTCTTGCGTTTCAGCTGCTCAAGCACGCCCGCCTTTTCTTCTTCCGTCAGTGCGTAATAGACCTCTTTGCCGAGATCGATACGGTACAACGGCGGCAGAGCCACGTGAACGTGACCGTTCTTGACCAGGGCGCGGAAGTGTTTGACGAACAGCGCACACAGCAGAGTGGCGATGTGCAGACCATCGGAGTCCGCATCCGCGAGGATACAGATCTTGCCGTAACGCAGCTGGCTTAAGTCGTCGCTGTCAGGGTCCATACCGATCGCCACAGAAATGTCATGCACCTCCTGCGAGGCCAGCACTTCATCGGAAGAGACTTCCCAGGTGTTGAGGATCTTGCCTTTCAGCGGCATGATCGCCTGGAATTCGCGGTCACGCGCCTGCTTGGCAGAGCCGCCCGCCGAGTCACCTTCAACGAGGAACAGCTCGGTGCGATTAAGATCCTGTGCGGTGCAGTCGGCCAGTTTACCCGGCAGCGCCGGACCGCTGGTCAGCTTTTTACGTACCACTTTCTTCGCCGCGCGCATACGGCGCTGGGCGCTGGAAATCGCCATTTCAGCCAGCATTTCTGCGGTCTGAATGTTCTGGTTCAGCCACAGGCTGAAGGCGTCTTTCACCACGCCGGAGACGAAGGCCGCGCACTGACGCGAAGAGAGACGCTCTTTGGTCTGCCCGGCAAACTGCGGGTCCTGCATTTTGACCGACAGCACATACGCACAGCGATCCCAGATATCTTCCGCCGACAGCTTCACGCCGCGCGGCAGAATGTTACGGTATTCGCAGAACTCACGCATCGCATCAAGCAGACCCTGACGCAGACCGTTGACGTGCGTACCGCCCTGCATGGTTGGGATCAGGTTGACGTAGCTTTCTGTCAGCAGCTCGCCGCCTTCAGGCAGCCACAGCAGCGCCCAGTCGACCGCTTCCGTATCGCCAGAGAAGTTACCGAGGAACGGTTTTTCCGGCAGCGTTGGCAGGCCGTTAATCGCCTCAGCCAGATAGTCGTTCAAACCATCCTGATAGCACCAGCGCTGTTCGCTGCCGTTGACTTCGTCTTTGAAGGTAATTTCAACGCCAGGGCACAGCACCGCTTTCGCTTTCAGAATATGCGTTAAGCGCGAAACGGAAAAACGTGGGCTGTCGAAGAAGCTTTCGTCGGGCCAGAAATGGACGCTGGTCCCGGTATTACGTTTACCGCAGGTACCGATAACCTGAAGGTCTTGTACTTTATCGCCGTTTTCAAAGGCGATGTTGTAGACCTGGCCGTCGCGGCGCACGGTCACTTCCACGCGCTTAGACAGGGCGTTGACCACCGAGATCCCCACGCCGTGCAGGCCGCCAGAGAATTGGTAGTTTTTGTTGGAGAATTTACCGCCCGCGTGCAGACGACAGAGGATCAGCTCAACCGCTGGAACGCCCTCTTCCGGGTGGATATCAACCGGCATACCGCGCCCGTCGTCGATCACTTCGAGCGACTGGTCGGCGTGCAGAATGACGTCGATGCGTTTGGCATGGCCTGCCAGCGCTTCATCGACGCTGTTATCAATTACTTCCTGGCCCAGATGGTTTGGGCGCGTGGTATCGGTGTACATCCCAGGGCGGCGGCGAACCGGCTCAAGCCCGGTGAGTACCTCAATGGCATCAGCGTTATAGGTTTGCGTCATGATTTAGCTAGCAATTCGCATTGATTGTCAGAGACTGTGCAGCCCAAGAAAATCGACAATCTGGGTGAAATGATTCTCAAAGCCCGTGAAAGCATGGTTTCCGCCCTCTTCTACAGTCTGGCGGCAAGAGGCGTAATACGCCACCGCCTGGCGGTAATCCAGCACTTCATCGCCCGTCTGTTGCAGCAGCCAGAGGAGATCCGGCGCGTCCAAAGGGTCTATCTGCATCACTTTGAGGTCGTAAATATGGCGTGACTCTAGCACATATTGCTGTCCGGTGTAGGGGTTCTCGTTTTGGCCGAGAAACTCCGTCAGCAGCTCAAATGGGCGTACAGCCGGGTTGACCACAACGGCAGGCAGCATAAAGCATTGCGACAGCCAGGTGGCGTAGTAGCCGCCCAGCGATGAGCCCACCACGCCGAAGGATTCGCCACCGTGTTGCATTACGATGGACTCCAGCATTTCTGCGGCATCCGCCGGGTATGGCGGCAATTGCGGGACAATCATCTCAATATGCGGATGATGCTCGCCGAGCCACTGGCGAAACTGGGTGGCTTTAGCAGAACGCGGGGAGCTGTTAAACCCATGCAGGTAGAGGAGCGTAGACATCAGTATCCTTCTGAAGCGGTATCTGGGCGGAACTTTGCCCCTTCCAGGCGACACACTTCCGTACTCAGCGAGCCATCGGCGTGGAGTTCCAGCCAGCGCCATCCGGGCGCAATGGTATCTAACGTGAAGTTGTCGCAGTGCGGTTTAAACTGCACGCAGGTTGACGGGGTCGCCAGCAAACGGCGGCCATTCCAGTCGAGATCTTGTTCCTGGTGAATATGCCCGCAGATCAGGTTGTTCACGTTCGGGTATTTCGCAAGAACACGGTCCAGCGCAGCCGAGTTGCGCAGACTGTGCTGATCGAGCCAGCTGCATCCCGCCGGAAGCGGATGATGGTGCAGTAACAGCAGGGTGTGTCTTTCCGGCACGTCAGAGAGTTTAGTCTCAAGCCACTCCAGCTGGAAATCACTCAGCTCACCGTGCGGCACGCCGAACACCTGCGTATCAAGCAGCAGAATTTGCCAGTGCTCGCCCACGAACACGCGCTTGGCCGGTGAGATACCCGCTTCCTGAAGCGCACTGTACATGGCAGGCTGGAAGTCATGGTTACCGGGCAACCAGACGGTAGGCACGCTAAAGCTCGCGATCCCGGTAGCAAAATGCTGATAGGCCGCAGCGCTTTGATCTTGTGCCAAATCACCCGTCGCGACAATCAAATCGCAATCGCGATTTTCGACGCGAATGGCATCAAGTACAGCCTGATAACTCTCCCAGGTGTTGACCCCCAGCAAAGTTTCATGCTTTTCGGCGAACAGGTGAGTATCAGTAATTTGTAATATCCTGACTGGCGCCCCACCAGCAACAGTCAGGTTCAACAGGCTTTCCAAATGGTGTCCTTAGGTAGGTTTATGACGCTAACAAACCGGAATCGCCATTGCTCCATGTGCTAAACAATATCTTAGCCAGTCAGCTAAAAACTGGTTAATTTGATGCTTTTCGTCGCGTTGATGCAACTTTTTATTAGGATAATCATATCGCGCTTTGAAGCGAAAGATCTGCTGACTTGAACACACTTCAGCCACCATCGCGTCATGATAGAGCCTGACAGTCATCGACGGCAGGCTCCAGTAGCTGACGGCCGGGGCCGTTTGCTTAATTTCGACCAACGTAGTGTAGCGAGTGGACTCCGTAATCGTTAAGCGATATTGCGCATTGCTCACCTGATAGCTCACCGTTTCACCGGCCACATCGTTACGCGGCAACAGACGACGTAATTGCGCGAAATTGGTCTCGCACAGGCGCATCATTTCTGGGAAGTCAGGTGTATAACGCTTCATTTTTTCCACTCTTTTCGTAAGTCTTGATATTGCAGCTGGAGCCATTGCAATGCGATGACAGACGCTGCGTTGTCGATTTTCCCCTCATTGACCCATTGATAAGCCTGCTCCCGACTCACCACATGAACACGAATATCTTCGTTTTCATCTGCCAGACCGTGAATACCTTGCGCGGTCGTGGCGTCCACTTCACCCACAAAAATAGAAGAGCGCTCGCTGGCTCCGCCTGGACTTGCCAGGTAGCTCAGCACCGGTTTGGTTCGGCCCACAGTCAGCCCTGCTTCTTCCTGCGCCTCGCGGCGGGCGACGTCTTCTGGCGTTTCACCCTCTTCAATCATCCCGGCGACGATCTCCAGCAGCCACGGGCTTTCGCTGGTATCCAGGGCGGCAATTCGAATCTGTTCAATCAATACCACTTCGTCACGCACTGGGTCAAAGGGTAGCAAGACTGCGGCATGCCCGCGCTCAAAAATTTCGCGTCGGACTTCGCCGCTCATTTCACCGTTAAACAGCCGATGCCTGAAACGGTAAAGTTCCAGTGAAAAAAAACCGCTATAAAGCGTTTCCCGTGCAATAATTTCTACATCGTTTTTGGTGAAAGTCACTGGCAACTTATCTGGTTTCTGCATGGCGGTATCCTGGTCACAATTGTGTTGAAATCATGAATTTCAAGGCTGTTTGGCTGCCGTTTTACAGGCTATATGATAGATTGGTGCAAATTACCGCCAGATGGCACGTAACGCCAACCTTTTGGTGTGGATGATTCTGTTAGAATCGGCAATTATTTTTAATTAGATCAGCGCTAATACTGCTTCACAACAAGGAATGCAAATGAAGAAATTGCTCCCCATCCTTATCGGCCTGAGCCTGACGGGCTTCAGCGCGATGAGCCAGGCAGAAAACCTGTTACAGGTTTATCAGCAAGCACGTCTGGGCAACCCTGAGCTGCGTAAGTCAGCCGCCGACCGTGATGCTGCGTTCGAAAAGATTAATGAAGCACGTAGCCCGCTGCTGCCGCAATTGGGTTTAGGTGCAGATTATACCTACAGCAATGGATTCCGCGATGCTAACGGCGTGAACTCCAACGCCACCAGCGCATCCCTGCAGTTAACGCAGACCTTGTTTGATATGTCCAAATGGCGCGCGCTCTCCCTGCAGGAAAAAAGCGCCGGTATTCAGGACGTGACCTATCAGACCGATCAGCAAACGCTGATCCTGAACACCGCCACCGCGTACTTCAACGTGTTGAGCGCGATCGATTCGCTCTCCTACACCGAAGCGCAGAAACAGGCGATTTACCGTCAGTTGGATCAAACCACCCAGCGCTTTAACGTGGGTCTGGTGGCGATCACTGATGTGCAGAACGCCCGTTCACAGTACGACAGCGTGCTGGCGAACGAAGTGACTGCCCGTAACAACCTGGACAACGCACTCGAATCTCTGCGTCAGGTGACCGGCAATTACTACCCTGAGCTGGCCTCCCTGAACGTCGATAACTTCAAGACGGACAAACCGCAGGCAGTTAACGCCCTGCTGAAAGAAGCCGAAAACCGTAACCTGGCGCTGCTGCAGGCTCGTCTGAGCCAGGATCTGGCGCGCGAGCAAATTCGCCAGGCACAGGATGGCCATCTGCCAACGGTAGGCCTGACCGCATCAACGGGCGTTTCTGATACCAGCTACAGCGGCTCAAAAACCAATACGTCCCAGTACGATGACAGCAACATGGGTCAGAACAAAATCGGCCTGAACTTCTCTCTGCCTCTGTATCAGGGCGGGATGGTTAACTCTCAGGTGAAACAGGCGCAGTACAACTTTGTTGGTGCCAGCGAGCAGCTTGAAAGCGCGCACCGCAACGTCGTGCAGACCGTGCGTTCTTCCTTTAATAACGTGAATGCGTCCATCAGCAGCATCAATGCTTACAAACAGGCCGTTGTGTCTGCGCAAAGCTCCCTTGACGCGATGGAAGCCGGTTATTCAGTCGGTACACGTACCATTGTTGACGTGTTAGACGCGACCACCACGCTGTATAACGCCAAACAACAGCTCTCCAGCGCACGTTACAACTACCTGATTAACCAGCTGAATATTAAATCAGCGCTGGGTACGTTGAACGAGCAAGACCTGCAGATGCTGAACAGCACGCTGGGTAAACCGGTTTCTACAACGCCTGAAAGCGTTGCGCCAGAAAACCCACAGCAGGACGCTAACGCAGACGGCAATATGGCCAACAGCGCAGCACCTGCCGCTCAGCCAGCCGCAGCTCGCACAACCTCTACAAGTGGTTCCGGCAACAACCCGTTCCGTAGCAATTAAGTTTTGCCCGATAACGCTGTGCTTATCGGGCCTACCTTCGTGTAGGCCGGGTAAGCACAGCGCCACCTGGCGCGAAATCACATCCAAACGTAAGCCAACGTAAAGATCCCCCCGTTTGCCCCTCTGCGCTTCATTTTCGACCACTCATCCTCTATCCTGAGCCTTATTTACTTCGTTCTACCACTGGGTCCTGGAAGACAAAAATGAAACGGACAAAATCGATTAATCACGCTTCGTTCCGCAAAAACTGGAACGCGCGCCATCTCACTCCTGTCGCCCTGGCGTTTACCGCCATCTTTATGCTGTCAGGCTGTGAACAATCCGATGAAACGGTATCGATGTATCAGAATGCCGATGACTGCTCGTCAGCCACCGGTAAAAGTGCGGAATGTACCACTGCCTACAACAATGCCCTGAAAGAAGCAGAACGTACGGCGCCGAAATACGCCACCCGTGAAGACTGTATCGCCGAGTTCGGTGAAGGTCAGTGCCAGCAGGCACCGGCTCAGGCTGGCATGGCGCCAGAAAATCAGGCGCAGGCACAGTCCAGCGGCAGCTTCTGGATGCCGCTGATGGCGGGTTACATGATGGGCCGTATGATGGGCGGCGGTATGGGCCAGCAGCAGCCGCTGTTCAGCTCCAAAAACCCGTCCAGCCCGGCGTACGGTAAGTACACCGATGCGAGCGGCAAAAACTACGGCGCGGCAACCCCTGGACGTACCGCGACAGTACCAAAATCCGCAATGGCACCAAAACCTGCGACCACCAGCACCGTCACGCGCGGTGGGTTTGGCGAATCTGTTGCCAAACAGTCCACCATGCAGCGTAGCGCGACAGGTTCCACTTCTCGCTCAATGGGCGGCTGATAATGGAACGAGTCAGTATTGTCGAGCGCCCGGACTGGCGCGAAAAAGCCACCGAATACGGGTTTAATTTCCACACCATGTACGGCGAACCGTACTGGTGTGAAGATGCCTACTACAAGCTCACCCTCGCCCAGGTAGAAAAGCTGGAAGAGGTGACCGCCGAGCTGCACCAGATGTGCCTGAAGGTGGTGGAAAAGGTGGTTGCCAGCGATGAGCTGATGACCAAATTCCGCATTCCTAAACACACCTGGGGTTTTGTCCGCCACGCCTGGCAGACTAACCAGCCTTCCCTCTACTCGCGCCTCGATCTGGCGTGGGACGGCGTGGGCGATCCTAAGATGCTGGAAAACAACGCTGATACGCCGACCTCGCTGTACGAAGCGGCGTTCTTCCAGTGGATCTGGCTCGAAGATCAGGCTGCGGCGGGCAACCTGCCGGAAGGCAGCGACCAGTTCAACTCCCTGCAGGAGAAGCTGATCGAGCGTTTCGCGGAACTGCGCGAGCAGCACGGGTTTAATTATCTGCATCTGGCCTGCTGCCGTGACACCGTTGAAGATCGCGGTACGGTGCAATATCTGCAAGATTGTGCAGCCGAAGCGGAAGTGGCGACCGAATTCCTGTACATCGAAGATATCGGTTTAGGCGAGCGCGGTCAGTTCACGGATACTCAGGACCAGGTAATTAGCAACCTGTTCAAGCTCTATCCGTGGGAATACATGCTGCGCGAAGTGTTCTCCACCAAGCTGGAAGACGCGGGCGTTCGCTGGCTGGAACCGGCCTGGAAGAGCATTATCTCCAACAAAGCGCTGCTGCCGATGCTGTGGGAGATGTTCCCGAACCATCCTAACCTTCTGCCTGCCTATTTCGCCGAAGACGACTATCCGCCGATGGATAAGTACGTCATCAAACCAATCTTTTCCCGCGAAGGGGCCAACGTTTCGATTATTGAAAACGGCAAAACCCTGGAAGCCGCCGAAGGCCCGTACGGCGAAGAAGGGATGATTGTGCAGGAGTTCTATCCCCTGCCGAAATTTGGCGACAGCTATGTGCTGATTGGCAGCTGGCTGATCAACGATCAGCCAGCCGGGATTGGCATCCGCGAAGATCGCGCACTGATCACTCAGGATCTGTCACGCTTCTATCCGCATATTTTTGTGGAGTGAGTGTTTGCGCCGGGTTGTGCGGCCTAATGCCCTCACCCTGGCCCTCTCCCACGGGGAGAGGGAATAAACACTAAAACGGTAACCCTTGGGTTACCGTTTTGCTTCTACCTCGCCACCGGGCTTTCTTTTAGCCCACCTGCACGGAAAGCATACTCAGACTTCCCATTTCAATACCATCCACCGGTACGGTGACAGGCTCACTGCCGTCCCACGCGCCCAGTACGTACAACAGCGGCAGATAGTGATCCGGCGTTGGGTTAGAAAGCGAACCGCCTTCATGATCCATGTAATTCACCAGCGGATGCTGTTCCGTCGGCCCCTGCCAGGTGAGATTTTCTTTCACAAAATCATTGAACGACGTCGCCCACGGGTAAGGCGTATTTTCGCCGTGCCAACGCGCCGTGCGCAGGTTGTGAACCACGTTACCGCTCGCGACCAGCATAATGCCTTCGTCGCGCAGTTTCGCAAGCTTACGGCCCATCTCAAAGTGCCAAGCTGCCGGTTTGGTGCTGTCGATACTCAGCTGCACCATTGGAATGTCGGCCTCCGGGTACATTTTGATCAGCACGCCCCAGGAGCCGTGGTCGAAGCCCCAGGCCTCTTTATCCAGCGTCACAGGAATCGGGGCCAGCAAATCAACCAGCTGTTGAGCAAGCGCAGGCGAGCCCGGTGCCGGGTAATGCGTGTCATACAGCGCCTGCGGGAAACCACCAAAATCGTGAATAGGTTTCGGTGCTTCCATAGCCGTCACGCCGGTTCCACGGGTAAACCAGTGCGCAGACACCACCACAATCGCTTTCGGACGTGGCAACGTCTCGCCGAGATGACGCCAGGCGCGGGTATAGACGTTATCTTCCAGGACGTTCATCGGGCTACCGTGGCCCAAAAACAGTGCTGGCATACGAGAAGAAGTCATGGTGATATCCTTACATAGGGTGTCTGTTTAATGTCACTACATTACCCGCTATCTGCATAACATGAACTCAGATAAGCGTGATGAAGATCTTCAGAAAATTTGAATGTAAGAAAACTGTAAAGCCGGGAATGCCCTCTCGCTTTGCAGCAGATTAATCATTAGCATTAATGAGAATCATTATCATAAGGAGCGTTGAATGTCAGTACCCTTGATTCTGACGATACTTGCGGGTGCCGCCACCTTCATTGGTGCGATTCTTGGCGTGCTCGGGCAGAAGCCTTCGAACCGCGTGCTGGCGTTTTCTCTCGGCTTTGCCGCCGGGATTATGCTGCTGATCTCCCTGATGGAGATGCTGCCCGCGGCGCTCGGCACCGAGGGCATGTCGCCGATGCTAGGCTACGGCATGTTCGTCGTGGGTCTGCTGGGCTATTTCGGTCTCGACCGCATGCTGCCCCACGCCCATCCGCAGGATTTGATGCAGAAAAGCGTCAAACCGTCGCACGGCAACATCAAACGCACGGCCATTTTGCTTACTCTCGGCATTAGCCTGCACAACTTCCCGGAGGGCGTCGCCACCTACGTGACAGCCAGCAATAACCTGGAACTGGGTTTCGGCATTGCCGTGGCGGTTGCATTGCACAATATTCCTGAAGGACTGGCGGTGGCAGGCCCGATTTATGCGGCAACGGGTTCAAAACGCACGGCGGTGTTCTGGGCCGGGATTTCGGGTTTGGCGGAAATTTTAGGCGGCGTGCTGGCGTGGCTGATTCTGGGCAGTATGATCTCCCCGGTGGTGATGGCAGCGATTATGGCAGCGGTGGCGGGGATTATGGTCGCGCTGTCAGTTGACGAGCTGATGCCGCTGGCGAAAGAGATCGACCCGAACAATAACCCTAGCTACGGCGTGCTGTGTGGAATGTCGGTGATGGGATTAAGTTTGGTGCTGCTACAAACAGCGGGAATTGGATAAAAAATACGCCGGGATAACCCGGCGTTTTTTTATTTAGCTGGCTTTACGTTCGTGCGCCTGGCGGTAGGCCACCAGATCTTCGATGGTCACCACAGCCATATTGTGTTTCTTCGCAAACTCGATGCACTCCGGCGCGCGTGCCATAGTGCCATCGTCGTTGGTCAGTTCACACAGAACACCCGCAGATTTAAAGCCTGCCAGCGTCACCAGATCGATGGTCGCTTCAGTGTGGCCGCCGCGAGTCAACACGCCGCCCGGCTGCGCGCGCAGTGGGAAAACGTGACCAGGACGGTTCAGGTCTGATGGCTTCGCATTGTCAGCGGTGGCTGCGCGAACGGTCGTCAGACGGTCAGCGGCAGAAACACCGGTGGTCACACCGTGCGCGGCTTCGATAGTCACGGTAAAACCGGTACCGAAGGCGCTGGTGTTATTTTCGACCATCATCGGCAGATCGAGCTGTTTACGACGTTCGTCGGTCAGACAAAGACACACGATGCCACTGCCGTGACGGATGGTCAGCGCCATCTGCTCAACGGTCATGGTTTCTGCGGCGAAAATCATATCGCCTTCGTTTTCACGGTCTTCGTCATCGAGAACCATCACACCGCGATGTTCACGGAGTGCGGTCAGTGCAAGCTCTACACGATCGGTAGAGGTGCCAAAAGCGGAAAGTAGCGTCTGATTCATGGTAAAAAAAACCTCATTAAAATTATGGTTACCAGAATCAGGGCAGTCTTAGGAGCACCGCGTAAGCGGCAAAAAAATAACGTGAGCGGGCCTCGCCCGACTTGATCGTTACTCTCTCCCATCCGGACTCTAACCGTCGGCTCTGGAATTACACCAGATCTGCTGACCTTTGAGTTTTCACCCAAAGCGCTCGCGGGCTTTCAGCGCAAGGCTGATTTACCGCCGGTGGGGAATTTCGCCCCGCCCTGAGAATAAGCGAGATAACTATAACGCTATTGATTATGCTGGGCAATGCATAAGCATCAAATCATTCTGGTTTTGCACTTCATCCTTCGAGTTGCCTCTGCGTTGGCTGCGCCCTCAAACCCCCGTCACATAGTTAACTATGCTCCAGGGGATTTTCAGGCTTGCCGCCTTGATGCACCTCGAATGATTTTGTGCAAAAGATCGGAGGGAACGCGCTACAATGTTCGCTAGCACCTTCTAATCAAGGGAAACGACCATGATTGACCCGAAAAAAATTGAACAAATTGCCCGTCAGGTTCATGAATCCATGCCGAAAGGCATTCGTGAGTTTGGCGATGACGTCGAGAAGAAAATCCGTCAGGTACTGCAATCGCAGCTGACGCGTCTTGATCTGGTGAGCCGTGAAGAGTTCGACGTACAGACTCAGGTTCTGCTGCGCACCCGCGAAAAGCTGGCGCTGCTGGAACAGCGTCTGACCGAGCTGGAAAACCGCAGCCAGCCTGCCGAAGTGAAGCCAGCACCTGCGATCCCACCGGTCGATCAGGCATAAAAAAGCCGGGTGGCGGCTGCGCCTTACCCGGCCTACAAATCTGATGCAAAACTAAACGGCAACCTCGGTTGCCGTTGTTCGTATTTGCTCCCTCTCCCGTGGGAGAGGGTTGGGGTGAGGGCATAAGGCCGCTCACACTCCATTGTTACTGACTGTCTTTCTGGATTTTCTTAATGATGTTGGTGGTTGAACACCCGTCCTCAAAGTTGAGTACCATCACTTCTCCACCGTTAGCCCAGACCTCTTCACTGCCCGCAATCTGCTCCGGCTTATAATCGCCACCTTTAACCAGCAGATCCGGCAGAATTCCCGCAATCAGACGCTGCGGCGTGTCTTCTTCAAACGAGACCACCCAGTCGACCGCTTCCAGCGCGCCGAGCACAATCATACGCTGCTCTAGCGGATTCACCGGACGCGTTTCACCCTTCAAACGTTTGGTCGAGGCATCGCTGTTCACCGCGACAATCAGACGATCGCCGAGCTTGCGCGCATTCGCCAGATAAGAGACGTGGCCCGCGTGCAGAATGTCAAACACGCCGTTGGTCATCACCACTTTCTCGCCGCGCTTACGCGCCGCCGCGACGGCTGTTTTCAGCTCGTCTTCACTCATCACGCCAAAACCGGTATCCGCACGACCGCGCACTGCATTTTCCAGCTCGATGGGTGAAACGGTAGAAGTACCGAGTTTACCGACGACCACGCCCGCAGCCGCGTTCGCGAAATAACACGCTTCTTCCAGTGAATTACCCGCCGCCAGCGTCGCCGCCAGCACGCCAATCACCGTGTCACCGGCACCGGTCACATCGTAAACTTCCTGTGCCTGCGTCGGCATGTGCAGTGGCGCTTTGCCCGGTTGCAATAGCGTCATACCCTGCTCAGAACGCGTCACCAGCAGTGCGGAGAAGTCGAAATCAGCGATGATTTTCATCCCGCGCTCAACGATCTCTTCTTCAGTTTTGCACTTGCCTGCAACGGCTTCAAACTCTGATAAGTTTGGCGTCAGCAGCGTCGCGCCGCGATAGCGCTCGAAATCGGTGCCTTTCGGGTCGATAAGCACCGGCACACCCGCTTTACGCGCCAGTGCAATCATCTGCTGCACGCTGGCGAGCGCACCTTTGGCGTAATCAGACAGCACCAGCGCTCCAATGCTGCCCAGCGCCTGCGCGATACGCTCGTGCAGCGGCTCAGGATCGACGCCCTCAAACCCTTCTTCAAAGTCGAGGCGGATCAGTTGCTGGTTGCGGGAGAGTACGCGCAGTTTGGTGATGGTTGGGTGCGTTGGCACAGAAACGAAGTCACACTTCACGTTCACGTCGGCCAGCGTTTTGCTGAGCGCGCGCGCCGCATCGTCAATGCCGGTCAGCCCCACCAGACGCGAATGCGCGCCGAGAGAAGCAATGTTCATCGCCACGTTGGCCGCGCCGCCAGGACGCTCTTCGATGGTATCAACTTTGACGACCGGGACCGGGGCTTCCGGGGAGATGCGGCTGGTCGGCCCGTACCAGTAGCGGTCCAGCATCACATCACCGACAACCATAACCCCAGCACGTTCAAACTCTGGCAGTGTTACTTTCATTCCTGACTCCAGAAAGATTCACAATTTGCGCGCGATAATATCACACTTGTTTCTATACGCACGGCTCCACCAACCACTTCTGCCAGCTCGCAGACACCTGCATACGTTCGTTCGTAAAACATTCCGGCGCCACATGGCCCGGCTGTTCCTGTAATGCCAAATGATGCAGCTCGTCACGCAGCGTGGTGTAAGCGTGGGTCAACGCCTGCGCTTCCTGCTCATCCATAATGTCGTTTTGCGCCAGCAGTTCCAGAATGCGCACGTTATCAGACCAGCGCGTCAGCTTCGGCTTGTCGTGCGCATGGCGGAGCACCAGATACTGCGTAATGAATTCAATGTCGGTAATCCCGCCTTCATCGGCTTTGATATCAAAGCGATCGCGGTGCTTGTTGCCCAGATGCGCCCGCATTTTCTCACGCATTTCTCGCACGTCGATCTGCAATTTTTGACCTTCGCGCGGCGTAATCAACACGTCCCGACGAATGGTATCGAACTGCGCTTTCAGCTGTGGATCGCCGTACACCACGCGAGCGCGCACCAGCGCCTGATGCTCCCATGTCCAGGCTTCGTTTTGCTGATAGTCAGCAAAGGATTCGGTGGACGTGACTAACATGCCCGCCGCGCCGGATGGGCGCAGACGTGCGTCCACTTCGTACAAAATACCGGACGAGGTGCGGGTGCTGAACAGATGCATAATGCGCTGCGCCAGGCGCAGGTAGAACTGACGTCCGTCGATTTCACGCTCGCCGTCGGTCATCACGTCCACCGGACAATCGTGCAGGAAGATCAAATCCAGATCGGAACTGTAGCCCAGCTCCCAGCCGCCCAGCTTGCCATAACCCACTACCGCAAAACCGCGCCCTTCGCGATCCGCCAGATGCTTCGGCTGACCATAGCGCACCACCATCTGACTCCAGGCCTGCTGGACCACCGCATCGATGATCGCTTCCGCAAGCCAGGTGAGATGATCGCTGACTTTCATCACCGGCAGCGTTCCGGCGATATCCGCCGCCGCCACACGCAGCATCTGCGCCTGCTTAAACTGACGCAGCGCCTCCAGCTGTTGCTCCTCGTCCTCTTCCGGGACGCGCAGCAGATACTGGCGCAGCTCGTCGCGATAGGCATCCATCGCTGTCGGCTGATACAGGGTATTCGGGTCGAGCAGTTCATCCAGCAACAACGGATAACGCGCCAGTTTGCTGGCGACCATCGGCGATGCAGCGCAGAGCGAAATCAGATGTTTGAGCGCACCGGGGAATTCGCTGAGCAGCTCAAGATAAGTCGTGCGGGTAATAATCCCGGTGAGTAGCGGCGTCAGGCGCGAAAGTGGAACCGGCGCATCCGCCCGTGAACAGACGTTGCTCAGCAAATGTGGCATCAGGTGATCGAGCACCTGTCGCCCGCGCGGGCCGATAGCGCGTTTGTTCATTTCCAGGCGGAAATCGGCGATCAGCGCCACCACACGATGGCGGTCGTCATCGCTCAAATGGGCCAGCACCGGGGTAGTGTCATCTTCCTGGAGCGCATCCTGCCACAGCTCGCGCCAGTGCTCAGACAGGGTATCGTCCGGCGATTCGGCTTCGTCATCGCCAATCAAATCATTAAAGATCCGCCGTACACCCGCCATGTGGGTATCCAACGTCTCCGTCAGCCCCTGCCAGTCGTCAACGCCCATGCCCCAGGCCAGACGCGCCCGATTGAGGTCATCGCCCGGCAGGGTTTGGGTCTGTTCATCGTTGATGCTTTGCAGCAAGTTTTCGAGGCGACGCAAATAGAGATAGGCATCGTGCAAGGTTTGCGCATCGCCTTCCGGCAGCAAATGCAGCTGCTCAATAGCCTTCAGCGTCGGCAGCAGCGAACGGGATTGCAGGGACGGTTCGCGCCCGCCACGAATGAGCTGGAACACCTGCACGATAAACTCAATTTCGCGAATGCCGCCCGCGCCGAGTTTTATATTGTCTTTCAGGCCCCGGCGGCGCACCTCGCGGGCGATCATCCCTTTCATATTGCGCAGCGACTGAATAACGCTGAAATCGATATAGCGGCGGAAGACGAACGGGCGCAGCATGGCGCGCAGCTCGCTGGCGTAAACATCGCCGTTATCGCCCATGATCCGCGCTTTGACCATCGCGTAGCGTTCCCAGTCGCGGCCCTGTTCCTGGTAATAATCTTCCAGCGCAGCAAAGCTCAACACCAGCGGGCCGCTGTCGCCGAACGGGCGCAGGCGCATATCCACGCGGTAAACAAAACCGTCCTGCGTAGGCTGGTCCAGCGCTTTAATCAATCGCTGACCGAGGCGGGTAAAGAACTGCGCGTTATCAAGTTCACGCCGTCCGCCACGGGTTGCGCCCTTTTCCGGCCAGGCGAAGATCAGGTCGATATCCGACGAGAAATTCAGTTCGCCGCCGCCCAGTTTCCCCATGCCCAAAATCATCAGCGGCTGTGGAGTGCCTTCTTCACTGCACGGCGTACCCCACTCTTTGCAGCAAGCGTCGTACAGCCAGTCGCGCGCAGCTACAATCAGCGTCTCCGCAAGAACGCTCAACTGCTGCAGAGTGCTCTCTTCACTCACCAGCTCCAGCGACTGCGCCCAGGCGATGCGGACCATCACGCGACGGCGGAACTGGCGCAAAACGCGCATCAGCGTCGGCTCATCGCTCACGTCCGTCAGCGCGTCACTTAGCCATTGTGGATAGTGCTGCCACTCGTCGGCCAGCGGCGGTGCCGCTTCCAGTTCAGACAGCCAGTCAGGATTCGCGGTGATGCTCTCCTGCACAAAATCACTAAAAGTAAGCACTTGCTGCGCCTGCTCACTGAGTGAGGAAGCGGGTAATGATTCTGGCAGACGCGCACAGACCGTCTGCCAGTGCTGCGTGAGCTGTGAAGAAAGCGGCATCATGGGGTTCCTTGCCTGAGTTAACGTTTTCCGCTGTGCAACCAGAACGGCTCTTGCGAAATGGCCTCATTGCGGAAATGTTCAATTTCAATGCGCTGGCGCGTTTCGATGGCATGGCGAAGCCCCTGCCAGTTTTCCAGCCACGCCTGCGCTTTGGGTCCATCGTAAGAGCCAGCCAGCAGCAGAACCGTGTCAATATCGCGCGTCAGACGAACCAGCTGATCGGCGTACTGATCGCCAAGCGGTCGGTCAAAAATGGTTTTCAATTCTGAGTTGCTGCGGGACATATGCGTATCGGCGAAACGCTTAAACGACTCAGCAATCTTCTTCTGGGTTTTATCATCCAGAAAACGCTGCCAGCCGCGCGTCACCAGAAACTCAGTTAACGCCAGCTTTGCCGCAGCCGTCTGCGGGCTGTAAACCGCCGTTTCGGCAGAGACGTCCGTCGCCATTAGCGCTTCGGTCTGGGTCAAGAAATCACGTAAGTGAGCACTCGCTTTACGCGGTACCACGCCGCCAAACAACGTCAGGGTGCTGCGCACCAGGCCGATGGCATCCAGTACGTGTTTTTTCGCCCCGCTCACGCCGCGCACCCACAGCTCCTCATGGTATTGCCACTGGCTGAGAGCCAGTTCCAGCGAAGCTTCCAGCCCCTGCTCGACGCTTGATTTTGGTGCCACGTGCAGGATAGTGGTGGTTTTAACCTGGCGCGGCGCATTGCCCGCCGCCAGATGATACCCGCGCGCGGCTTTACTCAAACTCCCCTGACGCAGACCGGACTGGCCCACCAGCTTACGCGCCAGCTTCAGCACGTCGTCGGCATCGCCTTCCAGCAGTTCAAGCTCCAGCTCGCAAATCGGTTCCTGGAACTCGCCTGCTTTGACGTCGCCCAGATCGAGCGCAATTTCGATACGGCTTTTCCCTTCATTCACCAGCCACTTTTCGCGCCAGAAATCGGTGCTGAACAGCGGCTTAACCTGATCCGACAGCCCATCCGGCAGTTCACCGTTCGGCCAGACGTCTGCCGGAAGTCGATTCAGTTCAAGTTCTGGCTTTTCAATGTCGATATTATATTCAGGACGCTGATGCAAACCGCCGACCACACGACCCGCAATTTTCATCGTCATTTCATAACGCCCGTTAGCGCCACGAATGCGCAGGCCCATGTCATGACGGCGCAGCCAGTTATCGGCAGTTTCGTAATAGATGTTGAGAAGTTGAACCGGCTCATGGTGTTCAGCAGTCAGCTGATTGAGATGGGTCCGCAGCGCGTCAACGCTGCCCTTTTCTACGATAAATTTCAGTTCGATTTCTTGTGCCATAGCCCTGTACTTTCGGTTGCTTCACAGCCGCGTCAATGAAGGCGAACTTTCTCGCCATTTGTTTGTCAGTACATAGTATTTTGCGCCAAATTGCCACGCAATGAGCAATTTGACGGGCGTAAAAGTTTAACGCGGTGACACAGATGATTCCGATAGCTGACGCGAATGCTTTGCGTAGCGATACTGTTGCCACTACTATCGTTCCACTTTTTATGAAAATAACGACTGATGATGCTTAAATTACGCCTGATTGGACTGACTTTACTTGCTTTCAGCGCCGCGACTGCGGTCCACGCTGAAGAGAAACGTTATGTTTCTGACGAATTAAACACCTGGGTACGTAGCGGCCCTGGAGATAATTATCGCCTCGTGGGTACGGTGAATGCCGGCGAGGAAGTGGTTTTATTACAGACAAATCAGGACAGTAACTACGGTCAGGTGCGCGACAGCACGGGCCGTACCTCATGGATCCCGTTGAAACAACTCAGCAATGTGCCAAGCCTGCGCACCCGCGTGCCGGATCTGGAAAATCAGGTGAAAACCCTGACCGATAAGCTGACCAATATCGATAACACCTGGAACCAGCGCACGGCTGAAATGCAGCAGAAAGTGGCGCAGAGCGACAGCGTGATCAACGGCCTGAAAGAAGAGAATCAGAAGCTGAAAAACGAGCTGATTGTGGCGCAGAAGAAAGTCAGCGCCGCCAATCTGCAGCTCGATGACAAACAGCGCACCATCATCATGCAGTGGTTTATGTATGGCGGCGGCGTGCTGGGTGTGGGTCTGTTCCTCGGCCTGGTGCTGCCACATCTGATCCCAAGCCGTAAGCGTAAAGATCGCTGGATGAACTAATTCGTCTTATTCACCATACTTACGTATTATCGGGTGAAAAGAGAATTCGGGAGTTGAAGGCGTGAAGATTTATCTGGTCGGTGGTGCGGTTCGTGATGCGTTGTTAGGTCTGCCGGTCAAAGATAAAGACTGGGTTGTGGTCGGTGCCACACCCGAAGAGATGCTCAACGCGGGCTACCAGCAGGTAGGCCGCGATTTTCCCGTGTTTCTTCACCCTAAAAGCCGCGAAGAGTACGCCCTTGCACGCACGGAGCGCAAAGCCGGTTTCGGTTATACCGGTTTTACCTGCTACGCCGCGCCGGACGTCACGCTTGAGCAAGATCTGCTGCGCCGCGATCTGACCATCAACGCGCTGGCACAGGACGACGACGGTACTATCGTCGATGCCTACGGCGGCCAGACCGATCTGCAAAACCGAATTTTACGTCACGTCTCCCCGGCCTTCTCTGAAGATCCGCTCCGCGTCCTGCGCGTGGCGCGTTTTGCTGCCCGTTATGCCCATCTAAGTTTCCGCATTGCCGATGAAACGATGGCCTTAATGACCGCCATGACCGACGCGGGCGAGCTGGAACATCTCGCGCCGGAACGGGTGTGGAAGGAGACGGAAAACGCGCTGACGACCCGCAATCCGCAGGTCTTTTTCCAGGTGCTCCGCGACTGCGGCGCACTGAAAGTGCTGTTCCCGGAAATCGACGCCCTGTTTGGCGTTCCGGCTCCGGCGAAGTGGCATCCGGAAATCGATACCGGCATTCATACCCTGATGACCTTAAGCATGGCGGCAATGCTCAGCCCAGAAGTGGACGTGCGTTTCGCCACGCTTTGTCACGACCTGGGCAAAGGATTAACGCCAAAGGCCCTCTGGCCACGCCATCACGGTCACGGCCCGGCGGGCGTCAAACTGGTGGAAAATATCTGCCAGCGCCTGCGGATACCCAACGAGATCCGCGATCTGGCAAAACTGGTCGCTGAATTCCACGACCTGATCCACACCTTCCCGATCCTGAAACCGGCCACCATCGTCAAGCTGTTCGACAGCATTGATGCCTGGCGCAAGCCGCAGCGCGTCGAGCAGATTGCGCTCACCAGCGAAGCGGACGTGCGCGGGCGCACCGGTTTTGAAGCCTGTGATTATCCGCAGGGCCGTTTGCTGCGTGAAGCGTGGGAAATTGCGAAAGCGGTGCCGACGAAAGCAGTGGTGGAAGCTGGATTTAAAGGCCCGGCAATCCGCGAAGAGTTAACCAAACGCCGGATTCAGGCCGTGACAGACTGGAAGGAAACGCGTTGCCCTCAGCCAAAAGACTGAGGGCAGTGGCTTAGAAGAAGACCACGTAGACTGCCGCCGCGACGATAAAGCGGTAGATAGCAAACGGAATGAAAGAGATACGTTTGATTAACTGCAGGAAGGTTTTGATTGCCACCAGCGCGACCAGGAACGCGGTCACAAAGCCCACGGCGAACATCGGAATGTCGGCCGTCGTCAGGAAGTGGTAGCTCTTATAGAGATCCAGCGCGGTAGCGCCCATCATCATCGGCACTGCCAGCAGGAACGAGAACTCGGACGCCGCATAGCGACTCACGCCCATCAGCATCCCGCCGGAAATGGTCGCCCCTGAACGGGAAAAGCCCGGCCAGAGTGCCAGACACTGGAAGCAGCCAATCATAAACGCCTGACGGTAGGTCATATCATCCAGACCCGGCGCTTTCGGCTCTTTCGGCTTCAGCAGTTCAGCGGCAATCAGCAACACACCGCCGACCACCAGCGCATACATCACGTTAATCGGGTTAAACAACGATTTGATCGTGTCGTGGAAAATCAGCCCCAGCACCACCGCCGGCACCATCCCAAGCAGGATGTGAATCAGCGTCAAACGGCCTTTGCCCTCGCCTTCGTGCTGCGGCTGACGACCAAAGTGAATGCCGATCAGACCAAACAGGCGACGCCAGAACATCACAACGACGGCCAGAATGGAGCCTAGCTGAATCACCACCTCAAAGGTCTTTGCCGTTTCGCCTTCGAAGCCGAGCAAATGACCGACGATGATCATGTGTCCGGTACTGGAAACGGGCAAAAACTCCGTCAATCCTTCGACCACACCCAGTATTGCCGCCACCAGCAGCGAGTGTATATCGCTCATCTATTAACCCTTCTAAAAATGTAAAAAAACGGCGCACCACACTGGACGCCGTGAAAGAGACAGCTTTAAGACCGGTATAACCGAAAATGGTTTAGCATTTATGACGTTAAATCTTTTGTTTCAGATTTGTGCCACGCTCAATGATCACCCCGACGTTAGCGGCTCGCGCCACGGCACCCGGTTTGCTGAGTTTGATGCGCACCCACGGCGAGTTGAAACGGCTCAACAGCAGTTCGGCCACCTCTTCTGCCACGCGCTCCACCAGCGCAAAACGCTGCCCTTCGACATGCTTCACCACCGTTTCGCTGATATCGGCATAGCTCAGGCAGTCTTTCACATC
The DNA here is from genome assembly GCA_002271215.1 of Lelliottia jeotgali. Classification (NCBI taxonomy): domain Bacteria; kingdom Pseudomonadati; phylum Pseudomonadota; class Gammaproteobacteria; order Enterobacterales; family Enterobacteriaceae; genus Lelliottia; species Lelliottia jeotgali. The sequence continues at coordinate 3,810,073 of CP018628.1, forward strand.
ATCACTTTTAGCCGACAGGCGATTATCCCAGCCCATTTCGATATCGAACACCAGCTTCTGCTCGATGGTCTGTTCCCAGTCGTAAACACCAATTGTGGTGATTACCGAAAGTTGCTCTATAAATACAATATCCATCACGACCTGCCTGGTTTTTGGCTAAACCGGATACCACTTCCGGCGAATTATGCGTATTATCCACAGATGCAGAGAATACAGATACATTTTCAAAACGGAACAGCGTTATGAGTGCAATCGCGCCTGGAATGATTTTCCTCGCCTACCTTTGCGGCTCAATCTCCAGCGCCATTCTGGTCTGCCGCATCGCCGGATTACCTGACCCTCGCGTCAGCGGTTCCGGGAATCCAGGGGCGACCAATGTATTACGAATTGGCGGCAAGGGAGCAGCCGTAGCGGTATTGATTTTTGATGTTCTGAAAGGAATGCTCCCCGTCTGGGGCGCTTATGCGCTGGGCGTGACCCCGTTCTGGCTGGGGCTTATTGCCATCGCCGCCTGTCTGGGCCATATCTGGCCGGTATTCTTTGGTTTTAAAGGCGGCAAAGGCGTCGCCACCGCGTTTGGCGCGATCGCCCCCATCGGCTGGGATTTGACCGGCGTTATGGCGGGCACCTGGCTGCTGAGCGTGCTGTTGAGCGGCTATTCGTCGCTGGGCGCGATTGTGAGTGCACTGATCGCTCCGTTCTATGTCTGGTGGTTTAAACCCCAGTTCACCTTCCCCGTTTCCATGCTCTCCTGCCTGATTCTCCTGCGTCATCACGACAACATTCAGCGTCTGTGGCGTCGTCAGGAAACCAAAATCTGGACCAAGCTGAAGAGAAAGAAAAAAGACCCGAAGTAATTCGGGTTTCTCTCGTATAAACACCTTTCATTTCAATTCGTTCGTTATGTCATATAACCAAATGTGATTTAGCTCACTTTCTGTCTGTGGGTACTCTTTTTGTACTCATTGCAAACACACAAAAAGAAAATGACTGACATCACTGAATCACACGCTATTTCAACGGCAGGAAGCGCCCCGGACGGCGACATTAAATGGGTACGTAACGCATCGGACGTTACGCAGCTGGTCAATGCTGGCTCGCAGGGGAGAGCCAACGCGCGCATCGTTATCGGTATCGCGCTGGGCGGAATTTTCCTCGACGCCTACGATCTCGGCGCACTGGCGTTTGGTATCAAAGACATCACCCGCGAATTTAACCTGACACCCGCCGGAACCGGCATGGTGGCTTCGGCGATCACTTTTGGGGCGATCGTCGGCGCACTGATTGGCGGTTATCTGACGGACAAAATCGGCCGCTATCGCGTCTTTATGGCCGATATGATCTTTTTTGTCGTCGCCGCTATCGCCTGCGCCTTTGCGCCAAACGAATATGCCCTTGCCGGGGCACGCTTTGTGATGGGCCTTGGCGTCGGGATCGATCTCCCCGTGGCGATGGCCTTCCTCAGCGAATTCGCCAGACTGAAAGGCCCTGGAAACAAAGCCGCCAGCGTAGCGATGTGGTGTCCGACCTGGTATGCCGCGATCAGCATCTCCTACCTGCTGGTGCTCTTCTTTTACGCCGTACTGCCCGAAAGCCACAGCGACTGGCTATGGCGTTTGATTCTCGGCTTTGGCGCCATTCCCGCGCTGGTGATTATCGCCATCCGCAGCCGCTATATGAGCGAATCCCCGGTCTGGGCGGCGAATCAGGGCAACCTGAAAGAGGCCGCGTCTATTTTGCGCAAAGCGTACAACATTAATGCCCACGTCCCGCAGGATGCGCTGAACCAGCCCGTAGCGGTGGTGAACAAGGCCAGATGGCAAAACTATCTGAATCTGTTTCGCGGCGTGTACCTTAAGCGCACGACGCTGGCGACGCTGCTCTCCGTGGTCTCGTCATTTGCCTATAACGCCGTAGCGTTTGGTCTGCCGGTGATCATCTCCAGCTTCTTTGTGCAGTCGATGCTCACCACTATTTTGATCTCGCTGGCGCTTAACCTGCTCTTTGCCTTCGTTGGCGGACTGCTGGCTGTGCGTCTGGTGCCGCGCTTTGGTGCATGGCGGATGTCGCTGGGCGGCTATGCCTGTCAGTTGGTCGCCCTGCTGGTGCTGGCCCTCATCGGACGCCCGGAAGGCGCGGCACAAGGCATCATCTCTGTCGCTATGCTGGCGCTGTTTTTGTTTGGCCAGGGCTTTGGCCCAGGCGCGCACACTATGGCGTTTGCCTCGCTTAGCTATCCGACCTCGCTGCGCGGCGTCGGCGTCGGCCTCAACCAAACGCTAATGCGCAGCAGTTCAACCCTGTCACTGTTCCTGTTCCCACTCCTGGTCGCGTCTCTCGATACTGCGGTGTTCTGGGTTATTGCCCTCGCACCTTTGATTGGCCTGATTTCGCTGCTTGCCATTCGCTGGGAGCCGTCCGGCTACGATATTGACGCCGAAGATTATCGCTAAAATCCCCCAAACCGGCTCAGCAATGAGCCGGTTGTTTCCGCCATCCATAAGCGTCTCATATGACAAGGTTCATTTCTGCCAGGGCATACTGAAGCAGATAATGACGAACGGATGGATGCAGCATGTTAGCAACCCAGGTCACTGATAACGCGTATAAAGGCTGGCAGGCGTCGCTTGCGTTGCAGTTTCGTCACACCCCTGAAAAAACCATTCTGCACTCGGCGCGACACGTCGGCCCGCTTACCGTTCAGCGCCCGTTTTATCCCGAAGACGAAACCTGTCATCTCTATTTGTTGCATCCGCCCGGCGGAATTGTCGGCGGCGATACGCTGGATATTTCGGTCGAACTGGCCGCGAATAGCCATGCGCTGATCACCATGCCGGGTGCCAGTAAGTTCTATCGTAGTAGCGGCGCGCAGGCGCTTCTCAATCAGCGTTTTTTTATGGCCGAGAACGCAACGCTCGAGTGGCTGCCGCAGGACACCATTTTCTTCCCCGGTGCGAACGCCCGACTCCGCTCGGTTTTCCATTTGCACCCTTCCAGCTCCTTGCTGGCGTGGGAGTTGCTGTGTCTGGGCCGCCCGGTGATCGGAGAGACCTTCAGTCACGGCATGCTCGACAGCCGACTGGAAGTGTGGCTCGACGATCAACCGCTGCTTATTGAGCGCCAGCATCTGGCCGACGGCGATTTGACTCCAGTGGCGGAACATCCCTGGATCGGCACGTTGCTCTGCTATCCGGCGAACGACGCGCTGTTGGACGGCGTGCGCGAACGCCTCACGCCGCTTGAGAACTTTGCCGGTGCGACGCTCACCGACGGCCTGCTGTCGGTGCGTTTTCTTTCTCACGATAACCTGATTTGCCAACAGGCGATGCGCGATATCTGGCAGTACCTGCGACCTATGGTGACCGCCAAAGCGCCCCACGTTCCCCGAATCTGGCAGACCTAAGAGAACCCTATGGAACTGACCCCCCGAGAAAAAGACAAGCTGTTGCTGTTTACCGCCGCGCTGGTTGCGGAGCGCCGCCTTGCGCGCGGCGTCAAACTCAATTACCCGGAATCGGTCGCGCTGATCAGTGCCTTCATTATGGAGGGTGCGCGCGACGGGCAAACCGTGGCGGAGCTGATGGAAGCGGGTCGTCATGTGCTAACGCGCGCACAGGTGATGGAGGGCGTGCCGGAGATGATCCCGGATATTCAGGTGGAGGCCACCTTCCCTGACGGCTCCAAGCTCGTCACCGTCCACAATCCGATCCTTTGAGGTGGAGCGATGATCCCAGGCGAATACCAGATTAAACCCGGCCAGATCGCCCTGAACGTCGGGCGAAAAACCCAGCGCACGATCGTCGAAAACCACGGCGACAGACCGATCCAGGTAGGATCGCACTATCACTTTTACGAAGTAAATCCGGCGCTGAAATTCGATCGCGCCGCGACCAAAGGCTATCGCCTGAACATTCCGGCAGGCACCGCCGTGCGCTTCGAGCCGGGGCAAAAGCGCGAGGTGACGCTGGTGCTGATCGCCGGGGCGCAGCGGGTGTTTGGTTTTCGCGGCGAAGTGATGGGCGGTCTGGAGGATAACAATGGCTGAGATTTCGCGTCAGGCATATGCCGACATGTTTGGCCCGACGACGGGCGATAAAGTTCGGCTGGCCGATACTGAGCTGTGGATCGAAGTAGAAAACGATCTCACGGTGTACGGAGAAGAGGTTAAATTTGGCGGCGGGAAAGTGATCCGCGACGGCATGGGTCAGGGGCAAATGACCGCGCAGAATTGCGTGGATCTGGTCCTGACCAACGCGCTGATCGTCGATCACTGGGGAATTGTGAAAGCCGATATCGGCGTCAAAGACGGCAGGATCTTCGCTATCGGTAAAGCCGGAAATCCGGATATCCAGCCCGGCGTAACGATCCCGATCGGCGCGGCGACAGAGGTGATCGCCGCCGAAGGCAAGATCGTCACCGCCGGTGGGATCGACACCCACATCCACTGGATCTGTCCGCAGCAGGCCGAAGAGGCGCTGGTCTCGGGCGTAACCACCATGATTGGCGGCGGCACCGGACCCGCAGCAGGAACAAACGCCACCACCTGCACGCCGGGGCCGTGGTATATCGCGAGGATGTTGCAGGCTGCGGATACGCTGGCGGTCAATATTGGCCTACTCGGAAAGGGCAACACGTCAAACCCTGAAGCCCTGCGCGAACAGGTCGCGGCGGGCGCGATCGGCCTGAAAATTCACGAAGACTGGGGTTCAACGCCTGCGGCAATCAACTGCTCGCTGGAGGTCGCCGAAGAGATGGATATTCAGGTGGCGTTGCACAGCGATACGCTGAATGAAGGCGGGTTTGTCGAAGACACGCTGGCAGCCATTGGCGGGCGAACCATTCATACCTTCCATACCGAAGGGGCGGGCGGCGGCCATGCGCCGGATATTATTACCGCCTGCGCGCACCCGAATATTTTGCCCTCCTCCACCAATCCGACGCTGCCCTACACGGTCAATACCATTGATGAGCATCTCGATATGCTGATGGTGTGCCATCACCTGGACCCGGATATCGCCGAGGACGTGGCCTTTGCCGAATCGCGCATTCGCCGCGAAACCATAGCCGCCGAAGATGTATTGCACGATATCGGCGCGTTCTCGCTGACTTCCTCCGATTCCCAGGCGATGGGCCGCGTGGGTGAAGTGATCATCCGCACCTGGCAGGTGGCGCACCGCATGAAGGTGCAGCGCGGGCCGCTTGCGGAGGAGTCCGGGGATAACGACAATTTTCGCGTCAAACGCTACGTCGCCAAATACACCATCAACCCGGCGCTGACCCACGGCATCGCTCACGAAGTCGGCTCAATTGAAGCGGGTAAACTGGCGGATCTGGTGGTCTGGTCGCCGGCATTTTTTGGCGTCAAACCGGCCACGATCGTCAAAGGCGGGATGATCGCCTGTGCGCCGATGGGGGATATCAACGCCTCGATCCCCACGCCGCAGCCGGTGCACTATCGCCCGATGTTTGGATCGCTCGGGGCTGCGCGTCACGCCACGCGCCTGACGTTTGTCTCCCAGGCCGCCGCCGCGAACGGCATTCCTGAGCAGCTCAATTTGCAAAGCGCGATTGCCGTGGTGAAGGGCTGCCGGACGGTGAAAAAAGCCGACATGATCCACAACAGCCTGCAGCCAAACATTACCGTGGATGCGCAAACCTACGTGGTACGCGTCGACGGCGAACTGATTACCAGCGAACCGGCAGAGGTCCTGCCGATGGCGCAACGCTATTTCCTGTTCTGAGGAGAGATGATGATCTATTTAACCCAACGTCTTGATCACCCCCATCCCGTCACCGCCAGCGTGACCCTGCCGATTGATGTGCGGGTGAAAAGCCGCGCCCGCGTAGAGCTGAACGACGGGCGTGAAGCGGGCCTGATGCTGCCGCGCGGGCTGTTACTTCGGGGTGGCGATCTGCTGACTACCGACGATGGCCAAGAGGTTGTCGAAGTGATCGCCGCGCCAGAATCCGTGTCAGTGGTGCGCTGCGCCGATCCGTATCTGCTCGCACGCGCCTGCTATCACCTCGGCAACCGCCATGTGCCACTGCAAATCATGCCTGGCGAGCTGCGCTATCACCACGATCATGTTCTCGACGACATGCTGCGCCAGTTCAGTCTCGAGGTGACTTTTGCCCATCTGCCGTTTGAGCCGGAAGCCGGGGCCTACACAAGTGAAGCCCACGGCCATGCGCACGCCCATTCTCATTAAGGCACGTTGAGCGAATGGAACACAACCGCCAGCAGTTACGCCTGATGCAGCTCTCCAGCAGCAGCCTGCCGGTCGGGTCATTCACCTGGTCCCAGGGGCTGGAGTGGGCAGTGGAAGCTGGCTGGATCAAAACGGTGGCAGAGTTCAGCCGCTGGCAGATTCAGCAGATGGAGCAGAGTTTTTTGTGCGTCGATTTGCCGCTGTTTATCCGCCTGTATCGCGCCTGCGAGCAGAACGATTTCGCCGCCGCAAAACGCTGGACGACGTATCTCCTCGCCTGCCGGGAGACGCGCGAACTGCGCGAAGAAGAACGCAATCGCGGCGCGGCTTTTACCCGCCTGATTAAGAGCTGGGAACCGGATTGCCCACCCGACTGGCTGCCGCTGTTTTCACAAAGCCAGCTGTGCGGCATGGCATGGCTAGGCGTGCGCTGGAGGATTGACGCCCACGCGCTGGCCCTGAGTCTCGGCTACAGCTGGATAGAGAGCGCGGTAATGGCGGGCGTGAAGCTGGTGCCGTTCGGGCAGCAGGCGGCCCAGCAGTTGATTATCGATTTAAGCGACCATTTTGCTGAAAAGCTCGGTCAGGCGTGGCAGCTCAGCGATGACGAACTGGGTGCGGCGACGCCGCTCTCGGCCATCGCCTCGGCGCGTCACGAAACTCAATATTCACGGTTATTCCGATCCTGAGGATTTTTTATGGCTGATTACAAACATCCCCTGCGCGTGGGCGTGGGTGGCCCGGTCGGTTCGGGTAAAACCGCCCTGCTGGAAGCGCTGTGCAAAGCGATGCGCGACACATATCATCTGGCCGTCGTGACCAACGATATCTACACCAAAGAGGATCAGCGCATCCTGACAGAAGCCGGGGCGCTGGAGCCGGATCGCATTGTCGGCGTGGAAACCGGCGGCTGTCCGCATACCGCGATCCGCGAAGATGCCTCAATGAACCTCGCGGCGGTGGAAGCGTTAAGCGAGAAGTTCGGCAATCTGGATCTGATTTTTGTCGAAAGCGGCGGAGATAATCTCAGCGCCACTTTTAGCCCGGAGCTAGCGGATCTCACGATCTACGTGATTGACGTGGCGGAAGGCGAAAAGATCCCGCGCAAAGGCGGGCCGGGGATCACTAAATCGGATTTTCTGGTGATCAATAAAACGGATCTGGCACCGTACGTCGGGGCATCTTTAGAGGTGATGGAGCGTGACACCAATCGCATGCGCGGCGAACGTCCGTGGACGTTTACCAACCTGAAAGTGGGTGACGGGCTGGCGACGATTATTAAATTTTTGGAAGTGAAAGGGATGTTGAGGGTTTAGCAGATTTTGCCGGGCGGCGCTTCGCTTGCGCCGGCCTACAAAACCGTGGCTCGGAGAAATTTGTAGGCCCGGTAAGCGCAGCGCCACCGGGCAATACAGACCGCACTTATGCCGCAGGCAATTCCGCCAGCGGCCAGCGTGGACGCACGGAAACACTTAAATCCGCCGTCGCGCCCGCTTTCGCACGCACCATGCCCGCGTAGGCAATCATCGCGCCGTTGTCGGTGCAAAACTCTGGACGCGCGTAAAACACTTCGCCGCGACGTTTTTGCATCATCTCCGCCAGCTTCGCACGCAGTGTACGGTTGGCACTCACGCCCCCCGCCATCACCAGACGCTTAAAGCCGGTCTGATCCAGCGCGCGTTTGCACTTGATCATCAACGTATCCACCACCGCATCTTCAAACGCACGAGCGATATCTGCACGGGTCTGATCGTCGTTGTCATTGTTGCGGATGGTATTCGCCGCGAAGGTTTTCAGGCCAGAGAAGCTAAAATCCAGCCCTGGGCGATCGGTCATCGGGCGTGGGAAGACAAAGCGTTTTTCAACACCCTGCGACGCCAGTTTTGACAGCATCGGACCACCTGGATAATCAAGGCCCAGCAGTTTGGCGGTTTTATCAAACGCTTCACCGGCGGCGTCATCGATAGACTCGCCCAGCAGTTCGTACTCGCCAATGCCCGTCACGCTGATAAGCTGGGTATGACCGCCGGAAACCAGCAGCGCCACAAACGGAAACTCCGGTGGATTCTCTTCCAGCATCGGTGCCAGAAGATGCCCTTCCATGTGATGAACCGCAATCGCCGGAACATCCCACGCGAACGCCAGCGAACGCCCTACGGTTGCGCCAACCAACAGCGCGCCGACCAGACCCGGACCGGCGGTATAGGCCACCGCATCGATATCTTTTGCGGTCAAACCGGACTCTTTCAGCGCCGCCTGAATCAGGGGAACGGTTTTACGCACATGGTCGCGAGACGCCAGCTCAGGCACCACTCCGCCGTAATCAGCGTGTAATTTCACCTGACTATACAGTTGGTTGGCTAGCAGACCTTTTTCGTCGTCGTAAATGGCGATGCCGGTTTCATCGCAGGATGTTTCAATACCCAGTACACGCATGGCTTAATTTACCTCTTTTCAATACCGCGCAGTGTAGGGCGAATGCGGGTCGATGTATACCCTGAGGGGTGAGTTCGTGTATACTCTACCCCCTTACAAAAGTCCCGTTCAAAAACGGCATTGGTGCTTTACAAAGCAGCGTTAGTTGCAGTAAAATTCCGCACCATTTTGAAATAAGCTGGCGCCGATGCCAGCGGCAAACCGAATTTATCAAAGGTGAGAGTTACATGCCGGTAATTAAAGTACGTGAAAACGAGCCGTTCGACGTAGCACTGCGTCGCTTCAAGCGTTCATGCGAGAAAGCAGGTGTTCTGGCGGAAGTTCGTCGTCGTGAGTTCTATGAAAAACCGACTACCGAACGTAAACGCGCTAAAGCTTCTGCTGTGAAACGTCACGCGAAGAAACTGGCTCGCGAAAACGCACGCCGTACTCGTCTGTACTAATCTGTTGAGGGCGCACGCCCTCAATGGTCAGACTGAGTTATAGTCGTAAGGCCGTGCTTCCGGAAGGAATGCGCGGCTTATTTTCGTTTATGCATTAGCAAATACACAAAATTATTCACACTGTATCAAGGCGGCAAGGGAGTGAATCCCCGGAGCTTACTTAAGTAAGTGACAGGGGTGAACGAGCGTAGCCAACGCAGAGACAGTTTGAAGGATGAAGTGTACTAACGGGGCCTATGGCTGGACGAATTCCACGCGTTTTTATCAATGACCTGCTGGCCAGAACCGACATCGTCGATCTCATCGATGCGCGGGTAAAGCTCAAAAAGCAGGGTAAGAACTACCATGCGTGCTGTCCGTTCCATAACGAAAAAACCCCCTCTTTCACCGTTAACGGTGAAAAACAGTTTTACCACTGCTTTGGCTGTGGCGCACACGGGAATGCCGTCGACTTTCTGATGAACTACGACAAGCTCGAGTTTGTCGAAACCGTCGAAGAACTGGCGGCGATGCACAACCTTGAAGTGCCCTATGAAGCAGGCAGCGGTCCGAGTCAGATTGAACGTCATCAGCGACAAACGCTTTATCAGCTGATGGACGGTTTGAATTCGTTTTACCAACAGTCTCTTAAGCAAAATGCAGCTGAACCTGCGCGTCAGTATCTGACAAAGCGCGGCTTGAGCGACGAAGTGATTGCGCGTTTCGCTATTGGTTACGCCCCGCCCGGCTGGGACAACGTGTTAAAGCGTTTTGGTGGCAATAGCGAAGATCGTAAGTCTCTGATTGATGCCGGTATGCTGGTGACAAACGATCAGGGCAGAAGCTACGACCGCTTCCGCGAACGGGTGATGTTCCCCATCCGCGATAAGCGAGGCCGGGTGATTGGTTTTGGTGGGCGCGTGCTGGGTGACGGCATGCCGAAATACCTTAACTCCCCGGAAACCGATATTTTCCACAAAGGTCGCCAGCTATATGGCCTTTATGAAGCCCAACAGGATAACGCTGAACCCCGGCGTTTGCTGGTGGTCGAAGGCTATATGGACGTGGTCGCGCTGGCTCAGTACGACATCAACTACGCGGTTGCGTCGTTGGGAACGTCGACCACCGCCGACCACATTCAACTCCTGTTCCGGGCGACGAACAACGTCATCTGTTGTTACGACGGTGACCGTGCCGGACGCGACGCCGCCTGGCGTGCACTGGAAACTGCACTACCCTATATGACCGACGGGCGCCAGTTGCGCTTTATGTTCCTGCCCGACGGTGAAGACCCAGATACGCTGGTGCGTAAAGAGGGCAAAGCGGCGTTTGAAGCGCGGATGGAGCAGGCTCAGCCGCTCTCCACGTTTTTGTTTAACAGCCTGATGCCGCAGGTAGATTTGAGTACCCCGGACGGTCGCGCTCAGCTGAGTACTCTGGCCCTGCCGCTGATTACTCAGGTCCCAGGAGAAACCTTGCGCATTTATCTGCGTCAGGAACTCGGCAACAAGCTTGGCATTCTGGATGACAGCCAGCTTGAACGTTTAATGCCAAAACTGGCTGAAAACGGTGCGGTTCGCCCCGCGCCACAGCTAAAACGCACAACCATGCGTATACTGATAGGGTTACTGGTGCAAAACCCAGAGCTGGCGCCGCAAGTGCCGCCGCTCGCGGGGTTGAACCATGAAAAGTTGCCAGGACTTGGCCTGTTCTCAGAACTGGTCAATACGTGTCTGTCTCAGCCGGGTCTGACCACCGGCCAACTTTTAGAGCATTATCGCGGCACAAAAGAGGCCGCCACCCTTGAAAAACTGTCGATGTGGGACGATATAGCAGATAAGGATATCGCAGAAAAAACGTTCACCGACTCACTCAACCATATGTTTGATTCGATGCTTGAACTGCGCCAGGAAGAGCTCATTGCTCGCGAGCGCACTCACGGTTTAAGCAGCGAAGAACGCCGGGAACTCTGGATGTTAAACCAGGAACTGGCGAAGAAATAAACGAAAGAAGCAATCTTTCAAGAATTCAACGGCTTAAGTGCCGAATATCGATCGGGAAGCCCCCGGCAGCCGCACTGAGAGGCAGCGGCAAAAATATAAGTACGCCCTCGCTTCAAAGGTTGGCAGCGACACCGCCGACACCAATTAAACGAATTAAGTGTGGATACCGTCTTATGGAGCAAAACCCGCAGTCACAGCTGAAACTTCTTGTCCAACGTGGTAAGGAGCAAGGCTATCTGACCTATGCCGAGGTCAATGACCATCTGCCGGAAGATATCGTCGATTCAGATCAAATCGAAGACATCATCCAAATGATCAATGACATGGGCATTCAGGTGATGGAAGAAGCACCGGATGCTGATGATCTGTTGCTGGCTGAAAACTCCAACAACACCGACGAAGATGCAGAAGAAGCTGCTGCACAGGTGTTGTCCAGCGTTGAATCTGAAATCGGGCGTACCACTGACCCGGTGCGCATGTACATGCGTGAAATGGGCACCGTTGAACTGCTGACCCGCGAAGGCGAAATCGACATCGCGAAACGCATCGAAGACGGGATCAACCAGGTTCAGTGCTCTGTTGCCGAATACCCTGAAGCGATCACCTATCTGCTTGAGCAGTACGATCGCGTCGAAGCCGAAGAAGCGCGTCTGTCTGACCTGATCACCGGTTTTGTCGATCCTAACGCTGAAGAAGACCTGGCGCCAACGGCGACTCACGTCGGCTCTGAGCTGTCTCAGGAAGAGATGGATGACGACGAAGACGAAGAGGAAGAAGAAGACGACGACAGCAGTGATGACGATAACAGCATCGATCCTGAGTTAGCGCGCGAGAAGTTTGGCGAGCTGCGTACTCAGTACGAACTGGCTCGTGACACCATCAAAGCCAAAGGCCGCAGCCATGCTGCCGCTCAGGCTGAGATTCAGAAACTGTCAGAAGTGTTCAAACAGTTCCGCCTGGTGCCAAAACAGTTCGACTATCTGGTTAACAGCATGCGCGTCATGATGGACCGCGTTCGTACTCAAGAACGTATCATCATGAAGCTGTGCGTTGAGCAGTGCAAAATGCCGAAAAAGAACTTCATCACTCTGTTCACCGGCAACGAAACCAGCGAGACCTGGTTCAACGCGGCTATCGCGATGAACAAACCGTGGTCTGAAAAACTGCATGACGTGGCTGATGACGTTCAGCGCGGCCTGCAGAAACTGCGTCAAATCGAAGAAGAGACCGGCCTGACTATCGAGCAGGTTAAAGACATCAACCGTCGCATGTCCATCGGCGAAGCGAAAGCCCGTCGTGCGAAGAAAGAGATGGTTGAAGCGAACTTACGTCTGGTTATTTCGATCGCCAAGAAATACACCAACCGTGGTCTGCAGTTCCTGGATCTGATTCAGGAAGGTAACATCGGTCTGATGAAAGCGGTTGATAAGTTTGAATATCGCCGTGGTTACAAATTCTCCACCTATGCTACCTGGTGGATTCGTCAGGCGATCACCCGCTCTATCGCGGATCAGGCGCGCACCATCCGTATTCCGGTGCATATGATTGAGACCATCAACAAACTCAACCGTATCTCCCGCCAGATGCTGCAAGAGATGGGTCGCGAGCCGACGCCAGAAGAGCTGGCTGAACGCATGCTGATGCCAGAAGATAAGATTCGTAAGGTGCTGAAAATCGCTAAAGAGCCAATCTCCATGGAAACGCCAATCGGCGACGATGAAGATTCGCATCTGGGTGATTTCATCGAGGATACCACCCTCGAGCTGCCGCTGGATTCTGCGACCACTGAGAGCCTCCGTGCTGCCACCCACGACGTGCTGGCTGGCCTGACCGCCCGTGAAGCGAAAGTCCTGCGTATGCGTTTCGGTATCGATATGAACACCGACCACACGCTGGAAGAAGTGGGTAAACAGTTCGACGTAACCCGCGAACGTATCCGTCAGATCGAAGCGAAGGCCCTGCGCAAACTGCGCCACCCAAGCCGCTCTGAAGTGCTGCGTAGCTTCCTCGACGATTAATCGTCTTTGAAAAGTAAAAGCTCCCAAATGGGAGCTTTTTTTTCACCGTTATTCCACCAGACTTCTACCTTCCCCGCACCATCAGCGCCTCGTCCAGCTCCCGATACGCCTCTACCAGCTTATCCAGCGTCGCCCGATTTAACCCGCTCGGATTCGGCAGCACCCACACCTGGGTCATGCCGATCGTGATACTTTGCTTGCCCCACTGCGCCCCTCGCTGGCTAAATGCCTGCTCGTAAGCCTGCTTGCCGAGGATTGCTAACGCCGCTGGCTGATAGTCTTCTATCTTCTTCACCAGCTCCCGCCCGCCGCTGCGCAGCTCATGCAGGTTAACTTCCGTCGCCTGCACCGTGGGTCGCTCCACCAGCATGGTGATACCACAGCGCGTATCCAACAGATGCTGTTCTTCTTCGGGCTTTAAAAGCCGATCGGTAAAACCGGCCTGATGAATCACTTTCCAGAAACGGTTTCCCGGATGGGCAAAGTGAAAACCCGTATGCGCGGAGGACTTGCCTGGGTTGATCCCACAGAACACAACCCGCAGTCCAGGTGCCAGAATATCGTTGATCATCTCATTCCCCGATGAATGCATCAGGCATTCAGTATAAAGGATTGATAATGCGTTGTTTATAAAAACAGCAGGCAGGTGCGAATGTCTGGATTGCAGCAGGGAGTTACTCTATAATTCACCGCCACGGCCCCTTAGCTCAGTGGTTAGAGCAGGCGACTCATAATCGCTTGGTCGCTGGTTCAAGTCCAGCAGGGGCCACCAAATAAAACAAGGAGTTAGATGAGAAATCGTCTGACTCCTTTTTCGTTTTATACGAATCGGGTCAGGTAATGGGTCAGGTAAGGAATTGCCTCCCTGCCCTCTTCATCTCGCTGCCAGCATCCCCGGATAGTGCTTCGCCACGATATCATTCATCTTTTCTGTCAGATCGTACCGCTTAAAAGTGATGTGCGCTGTTCCCTTCTGAAAGTAACGGATACTGAAGAAATCATCTTCGTAAACATCCTTCGAAGAGTTGTCCCGAATATGCTCCATCAATCGAGTAGTAACATCGCCACGATTGTCAGGTATCGGTTTACCATCGAGCAGAAACAACATTCTCTCCAGGTCCGCTAGTTGATCCCTCCGCCAGCCCCAGTTTAAGCTAAAGCCCCAGCGGCTATGCGTCACCAGATTGTTGACGATGATCTTTTTACCAAAGCGGCAGGGACTATTGGTTTTGTAATCCCACGACAGCCCTTTAAAGACATTGATAATCCCACGCTCAAATACATCCATTTTGTTCCGATGTAGCTGCTCAAAAGTACTGAGGATATTCGCCTCGCTGATGGCAGGCAGATCCCCCTCCTCCAGGTTCTTATGCCACTGGTCACGGGCCTGAGCATCCATCAAGGCCATCATGCCAGACTTCAACATCAAGTCTCGCCAGATACTACGGTCAATATTGCGTGTGACGGCAGGCAGCGCTTTATCTACCTTTTCGGTCATCCAGCTGTCGTAACGGTGCCCGGCTTTCATCGCCCAATCTTGCGCTGTACCACCGCCAATTTCTGCGGTTAGTCGTGAAATCGAATCAAGCTGCTGAATGAGTTGTTCTATCTGTTTAAGTGCGGCATCGCGGCCAGTGACCACACGTTCGATATTGGTCGAAAGGATAAGTTCGTTGTGATCTGTTAACACGTCGGGTTCTGTTTGCATCGTTAATCGTCCATAAAAGCAAACACGCCTGCCGAAAGTGGCAGGCGCATTATGCGATGAATAAAAAGGGTGGGAAGTGCAGAGGTAAAAATCAGGAATGAGGCTCGAAGAATTTACGTATTCATTAATCCGGTTGCTCGCCTTGCTCTGAGAATATCGGTAGCGGTCAGGAATGGCGTCTGCTCCTGCCAGGTGAATCCTTTACGGTCAGTACGCACCAGCTCATACCGTTCCACCAGGAAATTCACCGCATCAGCCAGTGTTATTCCCGCTTCGATATGCTCCTGGATGGCCGCGTCATCATGGAATGGTGTGTCGTTGAGCGTCAGGCCATAATGGTTTTCTAACAGATACGTTAACAGCTGCTGCCAGACCTGTACGGGCGACAGGCGTGACGCAACCGGCACCGTGGCCGGTACAGTTGAGATTTGCATGTGTTGAGTCTCTTAATAAAGGAGGAAAAGGTTTGAACGATTACGATGCAGGGATAAAGCTAAAGATCAGTCTTTAACATGATTTGAGGGATAAATTGCGATATATACATACCCATGACTGCCCAACGTATCGGCTTCACAGGTCAACCCGTTACGGTACAGTGTGACACAGTGCGCGTACCGGGGATTCAGCTCACAGGAGAGCAGCATCAGCTCCAGATGTGCGACAAAATGTGGGAAGGCTTCATCCAGATGTCGGGCCTGCATCTCGCTGAATGAGCCGGTGAAACCAGCACGGTCTGCAAGAAAATACAGACGATGACCTTCCTGCACCAGCCGTGCTCCAAAACACGCTGTGATATCTCGTTTAAGCCCCCAGGTTTGGGTAGCGTCTTTATTCATAATTTTATTCCTGTTAAAGAAGGCCATGTTCGGCGAATGAGAATATTTGCCTACCGCCGACAATCAGGTGGTCGGGCACCCGGATCTCCACCAGCATCAACGCCTGTACCAGTCGTTGGGTGATGGCTTTGTCTGCCTGGCTCGGAGCAACCGCCCCTGAGGGGTGGTTATGGGCAAATATCACTGCTGCCGCGTTAAAGTACAGGGCGCGTTTCACCACCTCGCGGGGATGAACTTCAGTGTGACTGATGGTGCCGGTAAAAAGCGTTTCGTGGGCAAGCAGTTGGTTCTGGTTATTGAGATACAGCACGACAAACTCTTCGCGCTCAAGGGTTCCCATCTTCAGCCTGAGCCAGTCGCGAGCAGCCTGCGTGGAAGTAAACGCCACACCCGGTTCGCGCAGGTGCTGGTCAAGCAGACTCAGGGCTCGTTTGATGGTGCGCAGTGAGGTCAACGGCAGTTCCGGTGTAAAGAGAGTCAGTTGTTTCTCCATGACAAAACTCCTTAATCAATGATGGCAAGAATGGCATGGGATTCAGGGTGCTGCAGAGCGTAATCTCGCAGTCGGTAATAATGCTCTGTCATGGCATCGCACTCCGTACGACAGGCGTGATGGCTGTACTCAATCAGACACACGGCAATGCCAGCGGCTTCCGCACTCATTTCTGCGCCATTGCCGTTCATGTTGTTGGACAATGTCCATTTCTCATCATTCTCAGTTTCGGGTGCCATAAAGGCACCACCGTTGCTGAGTGTGTGGAAATGCCAAATGCCGCCGCTGTAGTCTTCGCAGAAACGTTCCATCCAGGCGAAGATACGAGGCTCTAAGGTTATCCACTGTGGGATCGTGCCAAAGTGTTGTGGCCAGAAACCGATGCGCTGCTCATCGGGTACCGGCGTGGCGGTGAGAATTAGCTGTGGCTCGTTAGCTGGGGTAAAGGTGTGCATATTCATAGTGTTCTCCGGGAATAAAAACGCCAGCGTGTCTGGCTGGCGTGATGGGAAATAATTAATGTACGTGCTGCGTGCTCACGGGTTTTGCGTGAGAAATTAATGTGCTGATGTCTCATTCAGAATGCCGTACTGTCGGATATACGGGTTAAGCCCGGCTCCGGCGTGTGGTTCAAAATTCCATGCCTGCCAGGCCATCCGGCCTTCGCGGTCACGAACGACCAGGTGGAAATGGCTGTGCTGGTCATCTTCAATGGTGATATTGCGGTACGTTGCCGTGACAGCTTCCGCCTGTGCCCGGGTGAAAGGACCCGGTGGCAGTAACACTGACTGGAACATTTCAGGCTCCTGATAAAAGAAAACCCCGGCAGCCTGGTGGCCGTCGGGGTTGGATTGCATGTCGAAAATGAATGTATCAGTCGTTAGTGCAGTTCGCTAACGTTGGCAGGACCTTTTGTGCATTCTGCACATCAGATTTAAACGTTCCAACTTTCCTGTCATTGATGTAGACCTCGAACTGCGAGGCCTTGCGAATATCCATGATAAAGCTGTACCAGGCGTTATCCCCGTTACGCCAGCCCAGGCTGGACGGAATGGGGTATTGCTGATGGTTCATCACCACCGTGATATCTGTACCGTCATCATGCGAACTGACCGTTTTATCTCCCGCGAGGGTAAGAAAAACCGAGTGCTGGTAGATACCGTTCTGGTCCGGATTGCCCGTACAGTTGATGGTAAACATCTTCCCACTGGCATCCGTCACGCTGTATTCAGCATTGCCCTGGCCGTAACCCTGCTGCCAGAGTCCGGGAACCGCAGAAGCATTAAAGCTCGCGAGCAGTACGCCTGCCAGCGCAAACCGGCTGAGTGAATGTGTGTTCATTCCTGTCTCCTTTATCTTTGTTTTTATTCCTGACTATCAGGATTTGACGGTATCAGCAGCCGCCCCATCAGTTTGCCGTCATGGGAGTATTCGAAGTATTTTTCCTTCGTATACGGGTCCGTGACCTCGTGGTATTCCATTTTGATGTTGTCGGCAATACACAGCGCATTCATTAGCGGCTGCACGGTTTTTTCCTCCATATCCACCAGGTAGTAATAACTGCCGCCCTCGCAACCTTCCGGCGACTGACGGGTACGTAAGACCTGCAGGGTGAGACCTGTGGAGAAGCCAATCTGTGTCCATTCCTCACTGACATCATCCTGGCGGCTGACCACGTCACTAAATCGCGGAGGTGTGAGGTCCTTGAATTTGCTGATGGCTTTCAGGTCATCATTCCTGTCATCGCAGGCGCTCAGCAACAGGGTGGTGGCAACCAGTGCCAGCACAGTGAGTGTTTTACGTTTCATTATTTTTTTCCTGAAATCAGACGAACGACTTTGGCAAAGACATAAATCCCCACGAAAATGCCTACCGGAACACCGACGAACGGCGTCAACGCAACACTGGCGGCACCGGCTGCGCCACCGACCGTCAGCAGTGCGGCAACGGTGCCAAGTGTCAGGGCCGTGAGGCTGTCGGACACCCCGGTTTTGTTCAGAATGATGACGATGACAACAATGGCGATAATGGCAATAACGGGCATAGGGCTCCTCCCTGTTGCCGGGTTGATAACAAAACCTGCACTATTCCGGTGAGTTGTCAGCCGGAACAAACGCAAGCAGTGACTGCTGGATAAAGCGAAAATGGGGTAAGGCCTGAATGAACACCGGGTCTTCTGCCAGGCGGCACAGACTGTCATTACGGCGGAACGTCTCATGCAGGGGCTGAACCAGATGGATTTCATCCAGGGTGAATACGGCGATATGTCCGCCGTGCTCACCCACCAGGTACCAGGCCTGCTGGTGGATGAGCAACCGACAGGGAGCCAGTCGCTCACAGCGCTGTCCATCCGCAATCAGCATCACCCGCCTGCGCCCGGTAATAGCCTGAATCAACCGCCAGAAAGACAATGAGCCAGACGGTGAAGGGAGCGGATTGGCGGGCGATATCACGCAGGGAGACTCGTCACACATCAGCAGTGCGTTCACCAGGCGGCGGTCAAGGCCAGGAAAAAGCCCGGCCAGCCCGCTCCGGTGGGCAAAGATAAGTACATCTGGCACCATCTGCATCTCACTGCCAGCAGTACGTAAGCGGCAGTAGCCGGACTGATATTCCAGGTCCAGATACATCAGCCGCTCACGAAAATCCCGCCGCAGTGTGCGCACTGACACGCCAAACTCAGCGGCCAGTTTGCGTACGCTCAGCGTCTCCCCCGCCACCAGACGGCTGATTATCAGTGACAGCCTGACAGCCAGCCGGTCATGGCGGCGTTCTGCCTGTGTCATGAATGGTTCTCCGTGAAAGTTAACTGACTGAAAATGATGTGAATACTTTAAAGAGGGGTGCGGACAGGGTATGGACACTGCAGAAACTATTTTTCATTTCTGCAAAAGTCAGATGTAGCGGGGGTTACAGGCCATCCCCCGTCGAGTGAAGCCCGAGAGGATGTCGTAATGCGGACAGGTGATGTCCGATATTAACAACGTGGCAACATGAAATGGCTACTGCCGTTGCGTGAGCAGTGTTTCCGCCATCACCCACAGCGCACGGTTGAGCTTTACATCTCCGTCAATGCTGCGCAGCGCACGGGTACACGAAAACCCCGTCGCACTGGCGACAGGGCTCGGGAAAAAACAGGAAAGGGTTAAGTACTCAGAAGAAGAAATCCCAGACAGCGCGGGCCATGGACACCACGGTGGCGCGGACTGCATGAATGATGGCACGCACCGGGGCGGGTATAAGGGGGGCATTGCAGACTATATCCATCGCGGCACCGACGGTTTCACCAAAATCGCTACGCGCTTTCTCCTTTACCTGTTCAGTACGAAAGGGGCGCTGCAGTTGCGCCACCACCGGGCTGCTGGCCTCACGCGGCAGGCAACGAACCATGCGTTCCACCATCACCCGTAATCCCCACTGCAGACGGACCGACACGGCACACACAGGATGCACGGGGTGGAATAGCTCATGCAGTAAGCAGATTTTGCGGCTGATATTACTTTTCTGCTCTGTGGATAACGATTCATTGCTGGTCACAGGCTCAATCTTGTCCGCCTGGCTGATAACAAACAGCACCTTATCCCGGTACTGCTCACCAATCACCTGGCGGTAAAAATGCTCATCCACGGCTAGCGCCCGATCATCGGCTTTGACCAGCCACAGCACCAAGTCGAGACGAGGAAGCTGTTCGCGATAAAGTGCAGCATATTCGGTATCACGTGCACCGCTTTCCCCGACTCCAGGCAAATCCACCAGTGTCATAAACCGTCCTCCAACCTGAAAACGAAAGCGCAGTGGTTCACGGGTACAGGCTGCCACGTCGCTGACCGGCGATACCTCACCGGCAAACAGAGCATTACATAATGACGATTTTCCCGCCCCGGTTTTGCCCATAATGCCGATCATTGGCTCGTAGCTGGCTAATTGACTTACTTGGTACAGAATGCGTTCAGACACCCATTGCGGCAAGCCAGAAAGTGAGTTCTGCAGCGGCTGCAGACCTTCAGAATTGTTCATCACTACTCCTATGAAAAATAAAACAAAAACGGCAGGACCGTGAGGTTCTGCCGTTAATCAGGTATGTTCAGAACAATGATATATATCCGAAGAGTTTTCTAATGCACACAGGTGTGGGGAATTGGTAGAGCATGCGAAGCCGTTTACCGGGAAAAGGCATTATCTAACTTGATTATAGATACAGTCGATCAGAACAAATTGCTATAAAATCGCATCAATAGCCGTAACTAAAAATCAATAACAGGATAAAAATGACTAGTCTTCAACAACGTGCAGAACTACACCGTCAAATTTGGGCAATTGCCAATGATGTCCGGGGGGCGGTCGATGGTTGGGATTTCAAACAATACGTCCTTGGTGCGCTCTTCTATCGCTTTATCAGTGAAAACTTTTCCAGCTACATTGAGGCCGGTGACGATAGCGTCCACTATGCTGCTCTGGATGACAGCATCATTACCGATGACATCAAAGATGATGCCATCAAAACCAAAGGCTATTTCATTTACCCGAGCCAGCTGTTCTGCAATGTTGCCGCTAAAGCGAATACCAACGACAGGCTGAACGCTGATTTAAACAGTATCTTCGTCGCCATTGAAAGTTCAGCCTACGGTTATCCGTCTGAAGCAGACATCAAAGGCCTATTTGCTGATTTTGACACGACCAGTAACCGTCTGGGTAACACCGTCAAAGATAAAAACACCCGCCTTGCCGCCGTGCTGAAAGGCGTTGAAGGGTTAAAGCTCGGTGACTTTAACGACCATCAGATTGATCTGTTCGGGGATGCGTATGAATTCCTGATTTCCAATTATGCAGCAAATGCCGGAAAATCAGGAGGCGAATTCTTCACGCCACAGCACGTATCTAAGCTAATTGCCCAACTGGCAATGCACGGTCAGACCCACGTAAACAAAATCTACGACCCGGCGGCAGGTTCTGGCTCACTGCTGTTACAGGCGAAAAAACATTTCGATAATCACATCATCGAAGAAGGCTTTTTCGGGCAGGAGATTAACCATACGACGTTTAACCTGGCGCGTATGAACATGTTTCTGCACAACATCAACTACGACAAATTTGATATCAAGCTGGGTGATACTCTTAAAGATCCACATTTCCGTGATGAAAAACCGTTTGATGCGATTGTCTCTAACCCACCTTACTCGGTGAAATGGATTGGCAGTGACGACCCGACGCTGATTAACGATGAGCGTTTCGCTCCTGCAGGTGTGCTGGCACCGAAATCGAAGGCCGACTTTGCCTTTGTGCTTCATGCGCTGAACTATCTCTCAGCCAAAGGCCGTGCGGCAATTGTCTGCTTCCCGGGGATTTTCTATCGTGGCGGCGCTGAGCAAAAAATTCGTCAGTATCTGGTCGATCACAACTACGTTGAGACGGTCATTTCACTCGCGCCAAATCTGTTCTTCGGCACCACCATCGCCGTTAACATTCTGGTTCTGTCAAAGCACAAAACCGATACCAGCGTACAGTTCATCGATGCCAGCGGTCTGTTTAAAAAAGAAACCAATAATAACGTCCTGACCGATGCGCATATCAAACAGATTATGCAGGCCTTTGACAGCAAGGCAGATACTGATCATCTGGCAAAATCGGTACCTTTTGAAACCGTTGCCGCCAATAACTATAACCTGTCGGTCAGCAGTTATATCGAAGCCAGAGATACTCGCGAAATCGTTGATATCACCGAGTTGAATGCCGAGTTAAAAACTACTGTTAGCAAAATCGAGCAGTTACGCAAAGACATTGATGCGATTGTTGCAGAAATTGAAGGCAGCGAGGCACAGGCATGAGTGAGCTGAGTTATCTAGAAAAGCTGCTGGATGGGATTGCGGTAGAATGGAAGGCGCTGAGCGATGTTGTGCACATGCGTGCTGGCCAACATATTTCAGCAAGCAATATTAAGGAGGAAGCCAACAATGCACATCCATATCCATGTTTTGGTGGAAACGGAATTCGTGGCTTTGTTGCGAAAAATAGCCATGACGGGAGGCATTTGCTCATCGGGCGACAGGGGGCATTATGCGGAAACGTGCAGCGAACAAGTGGAAAGTTTTATGCGACAGAACATGCGGTCGTTGTTACTCCCAAAAATTGCATAAATGTTGATTGGGCATTTCACTTGCTTACGCTAATGAATCTAAATCAGTATGCATCTCAATCTGCTCAGCCTGGATTAGCTGTCGGAAAAATTGAGAGTTTGAAAATTCCCATCCCTTGTCCGGATAACCCGGAAAAATCCCTTGCCATCCAGTCTGAAATCGTCCGGATTCTGGATACATTTACCGCACTTACCGCTGAGCTTACCGCTGAGCTTACCCTGCGTAAAAAGCAGTACAACTACTACCGCGACCAGTTGCTGAGTTTTGACGAGGGTGAGACTGAGTGGGTGACTTTGTCAGTTTTGGCAGAGAATCTCGACTCCAAAAGAAAGCCAATCACTAGCGGTTTGAGGGACGCGGGGAACATTCCATATTACGGAGCATCAGGGATTGTCGATTACGTAAAAGATTATATTTTCGATGGAGACTTTCTACTCGTATCCGAAGATGGCGCAAACTTGTTGGCTCGCAATACGCCGATAGCGTTCAGCATTAGTGGTAAGACTTGGGTAAATAATCATGCTCACGTGCTTAAATTCGATACCTATGCAGAGCGAAGATACGTTGAGTACTATCTGAATAGCATTGACTTAACAACCTATATTTCAGGTGCAGCCCAACCGAAGCTGAATAAGAAAAACTTAGAGAGCATCCGTGTCCCAAATCCGTCACTTAAAGAAAAAGAGAGGATCGTTTCTATTCTCGATAAGTTCGATGCATTGACAAACTCAATCACTGAAGGCCTTCCTCGCGAAATTGAGCTGCGCCAGAAACAGTACGAATATTATCGGGACATGTTATTTAGCTTCCCGAAGCAGGATATGGCTGAGGCATGACATGAGCAAGACACTCTCGGAAATAGCCCAACAACTGAGTACGCCTAAAAAAGTCAAGAAAACTGTCCCTGAAAAAACTAAGGACGTTGAAGAGACCAGGCCTGTGCCAAAGGTGCAGTTAATCTACGCTTTCAATGGCACGGGGAAAACGCGTCTTTCTCGGGATTTCAAGCAACTGATCGCACCCAAAGTCAATGGCGGAGAAGGTGATGACGAAGCTGAACAGTCCGAGTTGTCGCGCAAAAAAATCCTCTATTACAATGCCTTCACTGAGGACTTGTTTTATTGGGATAACGATCTGGAAGAAGATACCGAGCCGAAGCTGAAGGTGCAGCCTAATTCCTATACAAACTGGTTGCTGACATTGCTCAAAGATTTAGGACAGGATGGCAACATCGTCCGTTATTTCCAGCGCTATTCGAACGACAAGCTAACGCCACACTTCAACGTAGATTTTACCGAAGTCACTTTTTCCATGGAGCGCGGCAACGATGAGCGTTCCGCCCATATCAAGTTATCCAAAGGTGAAGAAAGCAACTTCATCTGGAGTGTGTTTTACACCCTACTGGATCAAGTGGTAACAATTCTCAATGTCGCCGACCCAGATGCGCGCGAGAACCGCGCATTTGATCAGCTGGAATATGTGTTCATTGATGATCCCGTAAGCTCCCTTGATGATAACCATTTAATTGAACTGGCGGTTAACCTTGCGGGCCTGATCAAATCCAGCCAATCCGATTTGAAGTTCATTATCACGACGCATAGTCCAATATTTTATAATGTGCTTTTCAATGAGTTGAACGGTAAAGCTTGCTATATGTTGGAGAATTTTGAGGATGGGACATTTGCCATCATAGAAAAACATGGCGACTCTAACAAGAGTTTTTCCTACCATCTCCACCTAAAGCAAACAATCGAACAGGCAATTGCTGACAACAACGTTGAAAGATATCACTTCACGTTACTGCGCAATCTTTATGAGAAAACGGCCAGTTTTCTGGGCTACCCTAAATGGTCTGAACTCTTACCTGACGACAAACAGCTTTATCTGAGCAGAATCATCAATTTCACAAGCCACAGCACGCTATCTAATGAAGCCGTTGCAGAGCCAACGCCAGCGGAGAAAGCGACTGTCAAACTGTTGCTCGAACACTTGAAGAACAACTGTGGCTTCTGGCAGCAGGAACAAAAAAATGGTTGATTGCACCAAGCCAATTACTGAATCCAATAACTTCATCATTTTGGATAAATACAGCCAAGAATGGAAGAATACCGAGAGCTACCAGAGTGAAGGTGATCTGGAGCGTGAGCTGATTCAGGACTTGGTTAACCAAGGCTATGAATACCTGCCAACCCTGAATAACGCCAGGGCTATGCTGGCTAATGTCAGGGAACAGTTACAAGCCCTTAATAACGTGGAGTTTCTGGAAGCTGAGTGGCGTCGCTTTGTGGAAACTTGGATGGACAAACCCAGCGATGGCGTTGTCGAAAAGGCCCGTAAAATTCATGACGACTATGTTCATGATTTCGTCTTCGACGATGGTCGTATTCAGAACATTTATCTGCTGGATAGAAAAAACACTCATCGCAATAAAGTGCAGGTGATCAAACAGTTCGAGCAAACCGGCACACATGCCAATCGCTATGATGTCACCATCTTGGTCAATGGGCTACCGCTGGTTCAAATCGAGCTCAAAAAACGTGGTGTAGCAATACGTGAAGCCTTTAATCAGATACACCGTTACAGCAAGGAAAGCTTTAACGGTGACAACTCCCTTTTTAAATACCTGCAACTGTTTGTCATTTCCAATGGGACCGATACCCGCTACTTTGCCAACACCACCAGGCGGGATAAGAACAGTTTTGACTTCACCATGAACTGGGCGAAGTCCGATAACACGCTGATTAAAGACCTGAAGGACTTTACTGCCACTTTTTTCCAGAAGCATACCCTGCTCAATGTATTGTTTGACTACAGCGTGTTTGACAGCAGCCAGACGCTGCTGGTGATGCGCCCATATCAGATTGCCGCCACCGAGCGAATTTTATGGAAAATAAACAGCTCCTATAAAGCCAAAAACTGGTCAACCCCAGAAAGCGGCGGTTTTATCTGGCACACCACTGGTTCAGGTAAAACCCTGACCAGTTTTAAGGCCGCACGTCTGGCGACCGAACTGGACTTCATTGATAAGGTCTTCTTTGTGGTCGACCGTAAAGACCTCGATTTCCAGACCATGAAGGAGTATCAGCGTTTCTCCCCTGACAGCGTCAATGGTTCTGACAATACTGCAGGCCTTAAAAGGAACCTGGATAAAGACGATAACAAAATCATCGTCACTACCATTCAGAAGTTGAATAATCTGATGAAAGCGGAAGCTGACTTACCGGTCTATCAGCAGCAGGTTGTCTTCATTTTCGATGAGTGCCACCGCAGCCAGTTCGGTGAGGCACAGAAAAATCTTAAGAAGAAATTCAAACGCTTCTATCAGTTTGGCTTCACCGGTACCCCCATTTTCCCACAAAACGCATTGGGCGCAGAAACCACCGCCAGCGTGTTTGGCCGCGAACTGCATTCTTACGTGATTACCGATGCGATTCGTGATGAGAAAGTGTTGAAATTCAAGGTGGATTATAACGATGTCCGCCCGCAGTTTAAGGCGCTTGAAAACGAAACCGACGACAAGAAACTCACAGCATCTGAAAACAATCAGGCTTTTTTACATCCGCGCCGTATTGAGGAAATTACCCGCTATATTCTTGCTAATTACCGTCAGAAAACCCATCGTACTTTTCCGGGGGCAAAAGGATTCAACGCCATGTTGGCGGTTAGCAGCGTGGATGCAGCCAAAGTCTATTATGAAACCTTTAAGCAGTTACAACATGGGCCCGATAATCACACTGATGCCCGTAAGCCACTGAGGGTGGCGACCATCTTTTCATTCGCAGCGAATGAAGAACAGAATGCGGTCGGTGACATTACCGATGAAAGTTTTGATGTCAGTGCCATGAACAGCAGCGCCAAAGAATTTCTTGATGCGGCCATTCACGACTATAACCGTCATTTCAAAACCAATTTCAGTACCGACAGCAATGGCTTCCAGAACTATTATCGTGATTTAGCGCAGCGCGTGAAGAATCAGGATATTGACCTGTTAATTGTCGTGGGCATGTTCTTAACCGGCTTCGATGCCCCAACTCTGAATACCCTGTTTGTGGACAAGAATCTGCGCTATCACGGCCTGATGCAGGCATTCTCACGCACCAACCGCATTTATGATGCCACCAAAACCTTCGGCAATATCGTGACCTTCCGTAATCTGGAACAAGCGACGATTGACGCTATCACGCTGTTTGGTGATAAGAATACCAAAAACGTGGTGCTGGAAAAGAGTTACAAGGAGTACATGGAAGGCTTTAGCGATATCGTCACCGGTGAAGCGAAACGTGGTTTTATGACTGTAGTCTCAGAGCTGGAGCACCGCTTCCCAGACCCGGCGAATATTGACAGCGAGAAAGAGAGAAAATCCTTCGTGAGGCTGTTTGGTGAGTATCTGAGAGCCGAGAACATTCTGCAAAACTATGACGAATTTGCCACGTTAAAAGCGCTCCAGAAGGTCGATACCAGCAAGCCGGAGGCACTAGAAACCTTCAAGGCCGAGCATTATCTCGATGATGAGAAGCTCACTGAATTACAGACCATTCGCCTTCCTGCCGAACGCAAGCTTCAGGACTACCGTTCAGCCTACAATGACATCCGCGACTGGCAAAGGCGCGAAAAGGCAGCGCATGATAAGGATGACTCGACCACCGACTGGGATGATGTGGTGTTT
Source organism: Lelliottia jeotgali (assembly GCA_002271215.1). Taxonomy (NCBI): domain Bacteria; kingdom Pseudomonadati; phylum Pseudomonadota; class Gammaproteobacteria; order Enterobacterales; family Enterobacteriaceae; genus Lelliottia; species Lelliottia jeotgali. Next base: position 3,836,998 of record CP018628.1, read on the forward strand.
GAGGTGGATTTGTTGAAGTCTCAGGAGATTAACCTGGATTATATCCTCGGTCTGATATTCGAGCATAACAAACAGAACAAGAGCAAAGACGGGCTGACCGAAGAAGTCAGACGTCTTATCCGCTCAAGCCTAGGCAACCGAGCCAAAGAAGGGCTGGTCATTGATTTTATTCAGCAGACGAACCTGGATGAACTGCCAGATAAGGCCGGGATTATTGATGCGTTCTTCGCTTTTGCTCAGCGCGAACAGCAGCGTGAGGCAGACGCATTGATAAAAGAAGAAAACCTGAATGAAGAGGCGGCCAAACGCTATATCCGTACGTCCCTGAAACGAGAGTATGCCACCGAAAATGGTACTGAGCTAAACGAGACGTTACCAAAACTCAGCCCGTTAAACCCGCAATATAAAACGAAAAAGCAGTCAGTGTTCCAGAAAATCGTCGCATTCATTGAGAAATTTAAAGGGGTGGGTGGGCAGATTTAAGCGTGGGGGTTTGAAGGATATTGGCACTGATAACCTGTCTGTGAGCGCAGCACTTCGGACATGGATCCACCTATCACAATAAGGAAATGAGTTAATGACCTTCTGCGATAAACTAAAAATACATCTGGAAAACAGCCAGCAAAACCAACCCCAACTGACAGTTATGATTGTTGAGCAGGCATTGTAGTCATGGGAACTGTATCCTATCAGGTAAAAAAAATCGGGATGCTGCTAGTGCAGCGCCTCGCTATTCCGTCATACCAGCGCCCCTACAAATGGCAACAAAAACACGTCAATCAACTAATTGATGATGTGTTAACCCACCAAAATAAACAGAGCTACCGCCTTGGGACTGTGGTGTTGCACCGGGATATGTTAAAACCTGCTTATGAGGGTGAGCTCGATATCGTTGATGGTCAGCAGCGCCTTCTGACCTTAACCTTGCTTTGCTCAGTGCTCGATCAGAGTGGTGAGTTTTCAACGCCCCTGTTGGAACAATCTTTTGCTTCAAGAGTTAGCATCAATAACCTTGAGCACAATGCCAAAGTCATTGAGAACCGCCTCGTGGGACTAAATGATAACGAGCGCAAATCACTACTTCACTTCGTGTGTAACAAGTGTGAACTGATCGAAGTGACGCTCGATGATTTGAGCGAAGCCTTTCAGTTTTTCGACTCGCAAAACGCCAGGGGTAAGGCCCTCGCGCCCCATGACTTACTAAAGGCATACCATTTGCGCGAAATGATGAATGCTACAGAGCAAGCGGAACGACTACACCACGTTAGCCTGTGGGAGCAAGGAGTCAGTCCGGATGATGAATCCGCTAACCTACACCTCATTATGGGCGAGTATTTGTTCCGCATGCGCCGATGGCTGGATGGCGATTATGGCGTGCAGTTCAGCCGCCACAATCTTGAGGTGTTCAAAGGCGTCAACCTCTCCACCTCTGATTACCACTATCTGCAGTCTCTGCTCGCCCTGGATTTTGCAGTTGAGCACTACAATAATGACCCTATCAGGAAGTGGGACAAGCAGAATAAACCTTATCCGTTTCAGGTTAATCAGTTAATAATTAACGGAAAGCGCTTTTTTGAGTATATCCAGCACTACAAATCCCTGCATCACACCCTATTTGAAGGTGACAACGCGCTGCTTGGCAATTTCTTAAAAAAACATACCCGTTACGCTGGCAGTTCACGCAAAGGGGATATGTATATTAAAAATCTCTTTATGTGTGCAGTGATGGCCTATTACGATAAGTTTGGCGACAAAGAATTAATTCAAGCCGCAACAATCTGTTTTTGTTGGAGTTACTACTTGCGCTTGCAATATCAAAAAATCGGCATGGACAGTGTTGATGGTTATGCGCGTGAGCCCCGAGGACTATTGAGAGTGCTCGATAAAGCGATCCACCCACAACAAGTCCTACGCTTTCAGCCAAAGCGTTGTATAAACATTCGTTTTCAAAATGCCAAACCCGTAGAAGATTCAATCGCTCAGATGCTGGGAGATGTAGATGCCGACGAGTAATGATTTAGCCTTGCTGACCATCGAACAGTTATTCAGCGCTAATAGCCATTATGTTATCCCTATTTATCAGCGTAACTACGCCTGGGGCGCGCAGGAGATTGAACAGCTTATTCGGGACATTGCCGATGCTGCTGAAGCCCTTAAAAATGCAGGGCAACAGGAAGACACGAAATACTATCTGGGCAGCTTGGTGGTATATGTCAGAGATGGCGCTGATAGCGCACACCAAGGCGTAATAGTCTATGAAACGATTGATGGACAGCAAAGATACACAACGCTGTCGATTTTGCTCGCATACTTAAAAAAAGTTGCTTGTTGCAGCGAACAAGATTTTTCCCCGCTTCACCTTAATCTCGACTTTGACAGCCGCCCTAAATCAGCCCGAACGCTACATAAGCTGTTTCAACAGGATCAGAGCAATGATTCTGAAGAACCCTCAATCCGAGCGGCGTTTACTATTATTGAACGCTACTTTGAGAAAGAGGACATAGACACCAACAACTTTTGCCGATATCTACTCAAACACGTCACTATTTTACGGGTTCCTGTGCCAACAGAGACTGATCTCAACCACTACTTTGAGATCATGAATAACCGAGGTGAACAGCTAGAAAAACACGAAGTGTTGAAAGCGAATTTGATGTCAGTTTACAACGGTGAAACTGCCGCAAGAAACGGCTTTTCTGCCATATGGGATGCCTGCGCTGATATGAATCGCTATGTGCAATTGGGCTTTAGCTCAGAGGCTCGCAAAGCATTATTTGGTGAGCAGTGGCTAGGATTCCCGGCGAGTTTTGAGGTGATAAAATGCGCGATAGAAACTAATCGTGATACAGACGAAAAGCTGACTATACGGGATATTATCGAAAGACGACGCTTTCATCACACTGATGACAACGATGAAAAAGCAAAAGAACAACGTTTTGATTCGATTATCGATTTCTCCAACTTCCTACTGCATGTGCTAAAAGTGACAGTGGATAATGACGTGTCATTGGACGATAAAAAGCTACTTCAGGCATTTGAAATCATAAAAAATGACCGAAAAAAAATCACCCAGTTTGCTTTTAACTTGCTGAAGTTTAGGGTCTTGTTTGACCGCTATATCATTAAGCGCGATCAGGCTGAGAAGTGGAGCCTGCTGACGCTTGAGTACTATGCCAGAGACAGGAATTCGAGCTTCAGCTATAACAACTCTTTCGATCAAGATGAACTGTCTGGTGTAAATAAACAACTAGCGATGATTTTGTCGATGTTCCATGTCTCCCACCCTGCCTATGTTTATAAGCGATGGCTCAATCGCTCGCTGGCCATTTTGAATACCCTGACTTCGGACCAACTTAATGTTGACGGAGCTGCTTACCTCAGGGAACTTGAACAACTCAGCCACGAGTTCCTGTCAGAGATTTGTGGTGAAACGGAACAATTCAATGTCGAAGCTCTGCATCGTGGTACCGGTGTGCAGAACTTTGTGTTCAATTTACTCGATTATCGTTTGTGGCGTGATCTTACTGCTGGCCAATCATTTGATGGTAAAGGGCTTAATAATCCCGAGATTAAGAAGCATTTTGACGGCTTCCAGTTTTCACCGAGCCGAACATCGGTTGAGCACTACTTTCCTCAAACCGATCCCTCTGGCGCAAACAAAATGGGGGATGATGTCCATCGTTTCGGTAACCTCTGCCTGATCTCACCAAGCAGCAACTCGAGACTTAGTAATTATTCGCCAGCAGACAAGAAAAAATTCTACGTCGAAACAGAGCGAGCAGAGAGCCTAAAGCAAGCCATCATGATGAGCTATGAGGAGTGGGGGCCGGAGGGGCAAGGCATTAACAACATAGAAAGCCATGAACACGCGATGTTGACATTGCTCAAAGAGCATCGAGATATGACCCTACCAACCAGGAAATAATGCGTGCAAATGTGTTTTATAATATCAAGTGTGATTACAATCGCTGGCGGTGCCATAGTGCCGTTGGCGGTCTCAGATCTGAACGATTTGAAAACCAAAACCTTGATTAGGGCTGTGCCTACCTTACGTGAGTTGGGACAGTATGTTATATAACCAAATTAGACGTTAGGATTCCAATATTTGTGGAATCCTGAAAAGCCTGATACCTGCGACCGAGAATGGCTGTGAAGTATTTAGATCACTGGTGATGATGCACTGATCCGATTGGACTGTGTCATAACATCTTCTTAATTTTCGCAAAATTGTCACGGATGTCTAAATGGAGTCGAACGATTCAGGCGGTGTAGCCGCCAAGCACGGTTTCTTATTTCAGGACTGCGTAGCCGCTTACCATGTCACCCGAATGCTTCGTGACAAGACTATCCGCAGTGTTCGCTGCGAGGTCACAGACGATATCGACATTGTATCTGATGGATACATCGACTTCGTTCAGGTAAAAAGCACCGGCAAAACACGTTGGAACATTTCGGACATCGTTCAGAATTCAAAAGGTGCTGATAAAAAGACGATCCCCTGCAGTTCAATTTTGCACAAATCAATGCAGTGTGAGTCTGATCCGGCCGTTGGACGTAAGTACTCCATCGTCACAGAGGAAAAGGTCAACAAAACCCTTGAGTACTTGACGATCAGCCCAAACGCCCGACTAGATAAGCCAGGCCGACAGGAACTCATCGATGATCTCAACAAACGCACAGACAATTACCTAACAGCCTCAGGCATAAGCGTTTCAGATTGGATCGATGCAGCTACATGGGAAGTGTTTTCATCCCTGCGAGAACTGGAACTCATGGGGATCAAGAACATACGGCTGGCCTCCCAGGATCTACATGGTGTCATTCTCAGTTCCGAAACTGTCGCCGAAGACATTTGGTGCCGCATCCTTGATACTGTGACGCGCAAGGGCGAGCATTCTCGTCGCATTCACAGTGCTGATGACAAGTCCTACTTACGACCAGACCTACTTGATTGGTTCAAGCAGCGTGTCGAAGATGACCAGTCTCGGTCAGGCCGCAAAATCTACGTCAAACGGGACTTACCCCACATCCTTACGCCATTTAGAGCGCCTATGGCTTCGGTTTGCGCTAAGCGTAAAGGCCAGGTTCTACATCAACAGTACTCGCTTAAGAAATATCGCTACAAGCACATCGCGGATAACGTTTGCCAATGGTTGGATGAGGTCTTTCTCCGACCAAAAGAAATGTCTGATATTCATAAACTGACATTTATTGAAAAGCGAGAACGACTAAAGAATTCCGTCTTCAAATCGCTCCATGACGTCAGCGAATTTTTGGGTCGAGTGCTGTTGCACGCAACGATCCGGCAGCACCACGAAAGCCAGCCTATTCCTTGCATGCTATACGTGGAAAAAGCAGGGGCCGAAAAAATTCTTGAAAACGTGCATATCGTTCGCCGCGATCCAGAAGGTGATCAGCTTTGGATTGGCTTCAGCGAGTTGGTGACTGATATTAACATTGCCGTCAGATTGCCGGAGATACGGGATCGGTTGTACGAGGACATTTCGGATTGCATCGATACCGCGCGCAAAAAGATCCTCGACATTAAAGACGATAACTACCTGCTTCGCCACGACATTGACGAAATTCTTGATGGCAGCCAACCTTTCGATGCTCACCTCGATCGTTTCACGTTTGTTCTGTTCGTGGGCTACGACTCTAACCTACTAACCGAGCCTGAAACGCCGGGGTTCGAGGATGACCTGGAGAAAGAAACAGCGGTGCTGTTCGAAAAATTCGCGGCTGACCTCATCGAGGATTCGCCGTTCGCGAATCTTTGCATCCACGTGTTCATTTATCCAGCTCCGAGTCTTGAGCGATTAACCCAATTGGTTGATGAGAAGGTGAGAGAGGTCGTATGACAGAGCTCTATGAACAGGCGAAAAATAGTCTGCAGGGTGAGGACTTCTCATCTTTCAATTACCTGTTTGCGGTTAACAAGCTGTTGTCCAATCCTGTTTCGTATGACTTGGGACGGGACTTGATCGTACGTGCTCTCGATTCGCGCGAGCGGTTTTCCGAGCACACCACAATTTTGAAAAATATGGTGAGAAAATCAGGTTTGTTCCCGTACCTCAAAAAAGAGTTCACTGGCCTAACACCGGACGACCTGAGGGTACTTGAGCTATACCGGACGCCATTCTCGGATGGTTACGTTTTCCACTCAATGCAGTTCCACATATTCGATCTGCTCAAGTCCGGTCAAAACGTGGTACTGAGCGCGCCTACAAGCATGGGCAAAAGCGCAATCGTCGATTCGTTGCTCGGCATGGGAACGTTGAAGCGGCTCGTTCTGGTTGTTCCGACCGTGGCTCTTGCCGACGAAACCCGTCGCCGACTGCAAGAGCGATTCGGTGACCGATATCAGATTATCCACCACAGTTCCCAAGTGTGCCATTCCGATCAGGCAGTCTACGTGTTAACGCAGGAGCGAGTGAACGAGCGTGACGACATCATCGACATTGACCTCTTCGTCATTGACGAGTTTTACAAGTTGGCGTTCCGGCAACTCAAAAGCGGGAAAGTTGATCATCAAGACGAGCGAGCTATCGAGCTCAACATTGCGTTGAGCAAACTGCTCAAGGTCTCCAGGCAGTTTTACCTGACTGGACCGTTCGTTAACAGCATTCGCGGTCTCGAAAGACTTGGGTATCCGCATACTTTTGTTTCCACCGACTTCAACACGGTGGCACTAGATGTTCAGACGTTCGGCATCAAAGCGAGTGACGACGAAGCCAAGCTCAACGCGCTGGCGAAAATCGCGCATGCATGCGTCGGTGCAACAATCATCTATTGCAAGTCACCAACTGTTGCCGGTCGAGTGGCTCGCGAGCTGATCAGGCTCGGGCATGGCACTCTGACTGAGAGTCCTCATGTTGACTGGGTCAGCCAAGAGTTCGATGCCGACTGGGATTACACGGTGGCACTCAGAAACGGTATCGGCTTGCATTTTGGCGCGCTGCCGAGAGCGCTGCAGCAATACACCGCTGACCAATTCAATGCAGGAAAACTGCGCTTCTTACTTTGTACCTCAACGATCATTGAAGGCGTCAACACTATCGCCAAAAACGTCGTGATCTACGATAACCGCGATGGGCCTCGCAGCATTGACAAATTCACCCATGGGAACATCAAAGGGCGCGCCGGGCGCATGGGCGTTCACTTCGTCGGCAAAATCTTTTGCCTGGAGGAAATCCCGGAAGACAACCTCAATCAAGAGGTGGAGATTCCGCTTGGTATTCAAGATATTGATACCCCAATTAACCTCTTGGCCAGCGTTCAACCAGACCACTTGTCCGAGTTTTCACAGGATCGCTTTGATGAAGTCTTCATAAACGAGCGTGTTTCTATCGACCTTGTGAAAAAGCACTCATACTTCCGTGTCGAGCAACTCGAAGTGCTGCAAAGCATGTTCGAGATGATGGACGACACCGAATTTGCCTCGCTGGTGTTTCACTGGACTCCTGCAACAAACTTCCTCAAGACCTTTGCAAAGATCATTGCCAGACTGGTTCCCTCTACGTTCAATCGCAATGGAGTCCCTGTTAATCCTACTGATGTCATGGTCGCCAAACTTGCCTGTTATTCAAACGCTGCAAGCTATTCGGAATATCTAAAAAACCAGATTGATCGCGCACGGCAGTGGGTGTCTGAAGAGGAAAAACGCTCTCTTTCCATCGCCATTAACAATGATTTGAAGCTCATCACCAATACTTTCGGTTACACCCTACCTAAGGTGCTCAGCTTAATGGAGGATGTAGTCAAATACCATGCATTGAAGCGAGGTATCCGCAGCAAAGTCGATTACACGCATGTCAAAATGACGTTCGAGAATTTTCATCTACCGCCAGGTCTAAGTGCCTTGGAGGAGATTGGCATTCCCATTCAGACGTTACACCGGCTGGTGGATTTGCTGGAATTTTCCGACCAGGCTGATGTGGATGGGTTGTGCCAGTATCTTCGGGATACTCAGGACGTTTGGAGTCGATCGATTGGGTACGTGGATCAGACGTTCATCAGGCGCGCGCTCGGTATTGAACAACATTGATTTAGATACGTTTGTCTACGGAACGCGGGAAGAAGCCCATAGCGACATTTTTGAATAACTCGCATCTTCGGTAGGCTAGAGCGTCTACCAGGACGGGCTTCCAACCATCAAAAAATTACCGATATCTGAATACAAACAAATCAGGCCTTTCCAGGTAATGACTCCAACTTATTGATAGTGTTTTATGTTCAGATAATGCCCGATGACTTTGTCATGCAGCTCCACCGATTTTGAGAACGACAGCGACTTCCGTCCCAGCCGTGCCAGGTGCTGCCTCAGATTCAGGTTATGCCGCTCAATTCGCTGCGTATATCGCTTGCTGATTACGTGCAGCTTTCCCTTCAGGCGGGATTCATACAGCGGCCAGCCATCCGTCATCCATACCACGACCTCAAAGGCCGACAGCAGGCTCAGAAGACGCTCCAGTGTGGCCAGAGTGCGTTCACCGAAGACGTGCGCCACAACCGTCCTCCGTATCCTGTCATACGCGTAAAACAGCCAGCGCTGACGTGATTTAGCACCGACGTAGCCCCACTGTTCGTCCATTTCAGCGCAGACAATCACATCACTGCCCGGCTGTATGCGCGAGGTTACCGACTGCGGCCTGAGTTTTTTAAGTGACGTAAAATCGTGTTGAGGCCAACGCCCATAATGCGGGCGGTTGCCCGGCATCCAACACCATTCATGGCCATATCAATGATTTTCTGGTGTGTACCGGGTTGAGAAGCGGTGTAAGTGAACTGCAGTTGCCATGTTTTACGGCAGTGAGAGCAGAGATAGCGCTGATGTCCGGCAGTACTTTTACCGTTACGCACCACGCCTTCAGTAGCTGAGCAGGAGGGACAACTGATGGAGATGGAAGCCACGGGAGCACCTCAAAAACACCATCATACACTAAATCAGTAAGTTGGCAGCATCACCCGATTTTTGCTCATATATCAGTGTTAATGCGACAAAGCCCTACACCTTACAATTTACTTTGCCGTCCCTGTAACAGCCTGAAGTGATGCTAGGTAATTTTATACCGGTGTAGTGATAAAGAAACAGAGTTCAAATGGCATCATAGCACCGGTAATTAAACCTACTGATGACGCCGGATATATGGTCGCAAACCGTATCGAACCATTTCTTGCATTACCCGGGGCGTCCATAAATGGATCATTAATTCAAGACACTTCTAAATCCTGTTAATGTTAAACAATGAACATGAGGTGATCAACTTCTGTAAAGGCACATGTTGGTGTGCCTCCTTTTACTTGTGATGAGTAAGGAAAAACGGCATTGGCTTTCTTCAGGCTCTAAGCCTTACAGAATCAATCACCACCTCCCCAAGAAGGGGTTTAGGGGTGATAGTAAAAAATCCACGCATTTGCGTGGATTTTATTATCCGGCTTAACCTACTGACGCTCAGTAACCGCCGCAGGTTTTTCGCAAGGAAGATGAGGCGACACTAGTTGACGGTAGAGCCATGCTCCGAGCAAAGCACCGACAACAGGTGCGCAGAGCGGGACAAGGAAATAAGGGATATTGAATCCACCGGTAAAGGCTACTTTTCCCCAGCCGGCAAGCGCAGCAAAGATTTTCGGGCCCAGGTCGCGCGCAGGATTCAGGGCAAAGCCGGTTAACGGCCCCATGGATGCACCAATAACCGCAATCAGTAAACCAATTAACAACGGTGCCAGCGGCCCGCGTGGGATCCCATTGCCATCATCAGATAGCGCCATAATCATCGCCATCATAATAGCAGTGATGACCATTTCCACTGCGAATGCCTGAACCAGTCCGAGATGGATATTGGGATAGGTAGAAAAAACCCCCGCCAGTTGCAGGCTTTCAATACCTCCTCGCACCATATTGTGCGCCTGTTCATAGTCGATAAACAGGCTGGAATACAAACCGTAAACTAGCGCCGCACCAAAGAATGCACCAACTATCTGAGCCACGATATAAGGCAATACTTTGCGTTGTTCAAAGCAGGCAAACAACCAGAATGCCAGCGTCACCGCCGGGTTTAGATGCGCACCAGAAATTCCGGCGGTCAGATAAATAGCCATCGCGACGCCTAAGCCCCAAATCACACTGATTTCCCATTGGCCAAAATTGGCTCCAGCCACCTTTAGCGCTGCCACACACCCGACACCGAAGAAGACCAGCAACCCGGTGCCCAGCATTTCAGCAATACATTGCCCTTTTAAACTTGATGTCTGACTCATGATTGGATCCTGCTGTAGATACAAAGGAAGATTAAAATTGTGGCCTCAGGCTTCCAGCGGAAGTACCAGTCCAGTAGCTACCGCATTACGCGGTCCTTCTGTGCCACGAATATTGCCCTGCCCGGCAACAACGCCGTAATGGGAAAGGGCTTCCGTAATAAGCTGCGGAATTTCAAAATCCAGCGAGGAACCGCCCACCAATACCACAAAATCAATATCGCGAATGGAGCCTCCTGGCGAGACCTGACGTAATGCACGAAGGCAGTTGGTGACAAAGACTTTCTGTTTTGCCTGGCGGCGCACCAGCCGGATTTTTTCCAGTGAGGTATGGTTTTCAATAGGCACCAAGGTGCCTGCTTTGATGTAAACTACTTTGGCAAAAACCGACGGACTCAACGGTTCGCGGAAGAACTCCACCGCACCATTTTCGTGACGAATACTGAACAGACTTTCCACTTTGGCGAGCGGATATTTTTTGATCTCTTCTGCGAGGTATAAATCACTCAATCCCAGTTCGGTTTTAATCAGCAAACTCACCATATTGCCAGCCCCGGCAAGGTGGACTGATTTCACCTGTCGGGAACCATTGATGGTCGCCGCATCGGTTGAGCCCGCACCAAGGTCGAGGATCGCCAAAGGTGCAGCGCTGCCAGGCGTAGTCAGCGCACCGGCAATCGCCATATTGGCTTCTACTCCCCCCACTTCCACATGGGTATTCAGTTTCAGGCTCAATTCGCGGGCAATGACTTCCATTTGCAGGCGGTCTGATTTCACCATCGCGGCGATCCCAACGGCATTTTCCATTGAAAACTCACCGGCGATCCCCCCCTGAACCTTACGGGGAATAAACGTGTCCACTGCCAGCAAGTCCTGAATGAAAATCTCATCAGCACCGTGTCCACTCAAAGAAGCCATCACCTGACGAACGCGTTCAAGCATGCCTCCCGCGTGGGTTCCGGACTCACCTTTTATATCCAGAATTGGCGCACAACCGTTTACCGCTTGCATGATGATCTCTGCGCCACTAGTCACATCCGCTTGCGCGTTGCGTTTCTCCCCGCGGATAAAGAGGTTCCCCGCTGGAATAACCCGTGATTTCACATCACCTTTTGGCGTTTTCAGTACCACAGCGGAACGGTTACCAATCAATGCCCTGGCAACCGGGACAATCATCTGGGTTTCTTGCGGGCTAAGATTGAAAAAAGTCGCAATACCATAGGGATTTGAAAGCACAGAGATAACCTGCCCCGTCGCAGCCACTTCTACCGCCGCCTGCACCCCTTCAGGCACCTGCTCAAGCAACGTTACCTCATCAACAATAGGTAATGTCCGCGATAAGCGGTTATGGACTAGCACGCCATCGTCTTGTTGCAGGATCACCGCGACAATATTAATCCCTCGCTCCAGAGCCGCATTCAGTTGCCAAGCAACATCCAGGAAATCCACCCGGCTGTTGATAAGCGGGATCCAGCCTTTGTCATACTCAGGGCAATCGACATCAACCAGCTTTTCCAGTGCAATGGTCGTCCCCACACCAATCCCCTCACCGCCTGGCGTTTGGGGGTTGTGACCAATCATAGTGGACTCGGTGATGATGGTTTCAGTGATGGTTTCCATCGCCACATCACCGATAACCGGTGCCGCTTCATTGAGGCGGATTAACGCCACCTCATTTTGAGCGCGCCCGGCTTTTTCCAGTGCATGTTCCAGTGCAGCTATCACCCCTGGAATGTTTTCCCTGGTACCTTTTGTTCCGGTGGTTGAGACAATCCCGCTGGTCAAAAATCGGGAGCCATGTTCGCCGGACTCGGCCAACGCCACCTCAGTAGTGGCGTTGCCAATATCAATCCCCGCTATTAATGCCATAAACGTTTTACCCTTAGCCTGCTTTACGCAGCTTGTCGCGTTGCTGGTAAACCTCTGCGGCTTCGCGGATAAAAGTCGCATTTACTGTTGCCTGGTAGCGCGTTTCCAGCTCGTCCGCAATCGCCAGCAACTCTGCGACCGTTGAACGGAAAGGACGCAAAGCATTGTAGATTTCCAGAATTCGGGCATCAGGGATCGCGATCAGCTCCCCCGCCCGACGCAAATTGCGCGCAATAGCATGGCGATGCATTTGTTCGGCAATTTGTGCCTGATATTCAAGGGTCTGTCGGGAGATACGCACATCCTGCGGGCCAATTTTTCCGGCGAGCACATTTTCCAGGGTGATATCCGTTAATGGCTTTCCCGTCGGCGTTTGAATACGTTCAGGGCAGCGCGTAGCAAGGGGGTAATCCTCAACGGTCATTGGTTTATTGTTCATTGTTCCTCCCGGGAAATTTCGATGTGCAGAGTGACAGGCTTCGCATTCGGCACCACATGTTTGGTCTCTTTGATATGGAACAATGCCGCTTTAGCCATAAATTTAGGGCGTACCATCTGGTCGTTAACCACCGGTACGGGTGACGGAGATTCCCGTTTCGCGTAGCGGGCCGCGTTTTTACCAATCTGGCGGTAAGTGGCGAGCGTCAGTAACGGGGCTTGTGAAAACAGTTCGAGGTTACTCAATGGCAGTAAATCGCGCTGATGGATGACCGTCGTCCCCTTAGACTGGATCCCAATCCCAATACCGGAACCACTTAAGTTTGCGGCATCCCAGGACATAAACGAAACATCCGATGTGCGCAGAACACGCACCACTCGAGCATGAAGCCCCTCTTCTTCCACACCCGCCACCAGCTCTTTAATAATCGCTTCGTGAGGCATGTCGATAAGCGTCTTATGTTGGTGCTTATCAAATGCAGGCCCCACCGCAATGACCACTTCATCCACACGCTCGCCTGTAGTTGCAACCTCTCCTTCCACCAGATTCAGAGTGAACACCGGCGCTTTCTTGACGTTATTTTCCATTGTCGGTCTTCCTTTATTCAATGGTGTTTGGTTGGATGACAGTGGCGATATTTTTAATCTCTTCCCAACGCTCTGGTGAGATGCGATAGCCGGTGCCCGGCCCTTGGTAATCGTTGATGTCGTTGATGGCACTCACCACGTCAAACTGGTGGTCAAGGATGGCAGAGGTTTGCAGGTAGTCCCCGGTGACACGCTGGCGCAGCATATTGAGAATGTTGCTGGCAATGTCTTCAAAACCGCTGCAACTCAGCGCTTTCACAATGTCCAGCCCGGTAATATTGCGCTTCATCATTTCTTCAACCGCACTCAGATCCTCCACCACATTACGCGGTGGCATATCTTTGCTGCCGTGGGCATAGGTTGCTGCGGTGACTTCTTCATCCGTAATTACCGGTAATCCCAACTCGCGGAATACTGCCTGGATAGCTTGGGCCGCTTTTTGGCGAATGGCGATGGTCTCTTCTTCGGTCACGGGACGCAGCCCGCCATCTACCATCAAATCGCGCTGTAGGATGTTGTAATCGTCGAAGTCTTCCGCATCAAAGTTCGAGCCCGCGAACATGTTGTCGTAGTTCGGCACAGCACTGTAACCGGAGAAAATAAAGTCAGTACCCGGCAACATCTGCATCAGCGTACGGGCGGTTCGGCGAATATCCGAATGGGAGAAGGTTTGATCATTGCCCGAAGCCACTTCCAGATCCAGCATCGAGGCAATCAGGTTTTCGGCTAATACAGCGCGGATCCCCGAAGGCACCGCTCCCGTCATACCAATGCAGCTCACGGCACCATTTTGCAGCCCCTGAACTCCTGCACCTTTAGTGATAAAAATGCAGCGAGATTCTAGATACAGCATCGATTTACTTTCTGCGTATCCCATCAATGCTTCAGAGCCAGTGCCCGACGTATAACGCATTTTCAATCCGCGGGAAGCATAAGCGGAGGCAAGAAACGCTTTGGACCATGGGGTATCATCTCCATCGGTAAATACCGGTTCTGTTCCGTACACCGATACTGTTTCTGCGTAGCTGGTCAAGCCACGCATACCCAACTCCAGCTCCGTAGCCTCTTCCACAGAACACTGGGTGAGCACGCCAGGGCGTCCACATTGGGAACCGACCAGCAACGCCAGGGCATTAAATGGCGCGTAACGGGCAATACCCACCGTGGTTTCCTGTTCTGAAAAACCACGGATCCCCGCTTCTGCTGCATCTGCGGCAATCTGGACCGGATTATCTTTGAGATTGGTAACATGGCATTGGTTAGACGGGGTGCGTCTGGCGCGCATTTTCTGCAACGCCATCATCATCTCGACCACGTTCATATGAGTCATTACTTCGACTGCTTTAGCTGGGGTAATAGCTGTGGTGACTTTAATAATCTCGGCACGACTCACGTGGATGTCCACCAGCATGCGCGCAATATCCAGCGAATCCAGCGCCATGGCTCGTTCAGTTTCGGCAATGTTGATGGCGTAATCGGCGATAAAGCGGTCGATCATGTCAAACTCGGCGCGCTGCTTACTGTCCAGCTCTACAATCAATCCGTCGACTACTTTAATGGAAGAGCATGGGTCCCACGGGCTTCCCATTGCAATCAAGCCTTCTTCTGGCCATTCGCCGATCAGGCCATCCTGATTCACGGGGCGTTGGGCGAGAACCTCAAATCGTTTTGATCTTTTCATCATATTTTGGCTCAAAGGATAAGTGTGACACCCAGGGCTAATGCCCCCGGCGGTAATTGCCGAAAATTTAAGATGAATAACGTGATATAAAAACAAAATTAATTACGTTTCATTATGGCACGTATTTTTATTGCCAGGTTTCATAACGAAACAGCAAGAATTAACTTTTCAAAGAAATGTGACCCTAATCCTTACTTATTCCAGAAAACAACCAAAAATATAACCACAGAATTAATTTTCACTATTTTTGGCACTATTGACTTCATGTCCAATTGAGTAAAAATAGAATGAAAATGTAAGGCGAGAATATAAATAACCTTCACAATAATTTATCGACAACCTATTTAATTAATCCATCCGGCCCTGGTAAGGCCGTTAGAATACTATTATCAGGAGATCACATGAAAAAAAGTCATACCGCTGGCAATGTCAGCCTCGCTATCGCGAAAAAAATGGCTGAAGCTGTAGAGCAATCCGCATTGGAAATGCACGTGCCAGTCGTGTTCTCCGTGGTGGATGGTGGTGCAAACACCCTACTGGTACAGCGGATGGATCAAGCTTTTATCACCAGTTACGAGATTGCGCTAAACAAAGCCTGGACAGCGTGCTGCCTGAAAAAACCTACTCATGAAATCACTCATGATGTCCAACCGGGGCAATCTCTTTACGGTTTACAACTTTCTAACCAACAGCGCATTGTTATTTTCGGTGGCGGTTTCCCTATTATTGAAAATGGTCAAGTTATTGGTGCTGTTGGTGTCAGCGGCGGCACCGTAGAGCAAGATATTCAATTAGCAGTTGTCGCGCTTAATTGTTTCTCTCAAAATTAATATTATTTCCTCAGCAATTTATGAAGGTTTATTATGAGCAATCGCATATATGATTACCTGGTTCCAAATGTGAACTTTTTCGGCCCTAATTCAGTCTCTGTCGTAGGGAAACGCTGCGAATTATTAGGGGGTAAAAAAGCACTCCTGGTGACGGATAAAGGTTTACGTGCAATTAAAGATGGTGCAGTGGATCAAACCGTAAAATATCTGCGCGAATCTGGCATCAACGTGGTTATTTTTGATGGCGTAGAACCCAATCCGAAAGATACTAACGTTCGCGATGGACTCGCTGTTTTCCAGAAAGAGCAATGCGACGTGATTGTTACCGTTGGTGGCGGTAGTCCTCATGACTGCGGTAAAGGGATTGGCATTGCTGCGACGCATCCGGGAGATCTCTACAGCTACGCAGGTATTGAAACGCTGGAGAATCCATTGCCACCGATTATTGCCGTGAATACCACCGCCGGTACAGCCAGTGAAGTGACTCGCCATTGTGTGTTGACCAACACCAAAACCAAAGTGAAGTTTGTGATTGTGAGCTGGCGTAACCTGCCTTCGGTTTCGATTAACGACCCACTATTGATGGTTGGCAAGCCAGCAGGTCTTACCGCGGCAACAGGTATGGATGCGTTAACCCACGCAGTAGAAGCTTATATCTCAAAAGATGCCAACCCGGTTACCGACGCCTCCGCTATTCAGGCGATTAAACTGATTGCGACCAACCTGCGTCAAGCTGTGGCCTTAGGCACCAATCTGGTTGCGCGCGAAAATATGGCCTGCGCTTCCCTACTGGCTGGCATGGCATTCAATAACGCGAATCTCGGTTATGTTCACGCCATGGCTCACCAGTTAGGCGGCCTTTACGATATGCCGCACGGTGTGGCAAATGCGGTTTTACTGCCTCACGTCGCACGATATAACTTGATTGCCAATCCAGAAAAATTCGCCGACATCGCACAATTTATGGGTGAGAACACCACGGGTTTATCAACAATGGATGCGGCTGAACTCGCCATCAACGCGATTGCACGTCTTTCTGCAGATGTGGGTATTCCGCAGCACCTGTGCGATTTAGGCGTTAAAGAATCTGACTTCCCATACATGGCTGAAATGGCATTGAAAGACGGAAATGCTTTCTCTAACCCGCGAAAAGGTAATGAAAAAGACATTGTTGAAATCTTCCGTCAGGCGTTCTGATGATTCAATGGGCCGCCTGTTCGGCCCATTTTTTAACTCCTTATATTCACTCGTCATGGAGCCAACTTCATGCAGAATCCTGGCATTCCTAAACCGCCTGCCGTGCATCTGTTTTACGATGAAAAGATAATCAGCAATGGCATTATTTTTCAGATTTGTATGGGGCTGGAAGAACAAGGTATACCTTGCCAGACCACGTTGCAAAACACCGGGGAAAGCGCACTCCAGCTCGGTCAGCGCGCAGCGCGTAGCTCCGCATTACGTGTGGGGTTGGGGGTCAGTGCCTTGGGTGAAACAGTGTTAACTCATGCCCAATTGCCCATCGACCAGGCGCTGCGGAGCTGCCCGCCTGAGAGCAGTTTGCGTAAGCTGCGCAACATTGGCGCGAATGCCGGGCAACTGGTCAAAGTGATCCCTTTTAGTGAGGCAACTTAACGATGTATCACATTTATACCCGTACCGGAGACAAGGGAACCACCGCCCTGTTTGGTGGTAGCCGAATCAATAAAGACGATATCCGGGTGGAAGCTTACGGCACCGTTGATGCGCTAATTTCTCAACTTGGCGTCTGTTATGCCGCCAGCAAAATCACGCCGTTGCGCCAGTCTCTGCATAAGATTCAGGAAGACTTGTTTATTGTCGGAGCAGAACTGGCCAGCGATGCCAAAGGCGCAGCTCGGTTAACTCGTGTCATTGAAGCTGAAGATATTAGCGAGCTGGAACAGCTGATTGACCAGAACATGACGATAACCGGCCCATTGAAAGCGTTTGTGATTCCTGGGAAAAACATGGCTTCAGCACAATTGCATGTCGCCCGTACGTTAGCTCGCCAGCTCGAGCGCATCCTGGTGGCCATGGATCGCGACATCCCATTGCGTGATGCACTGAAGGGTTACATTAATCGGCTGTCTGATGCGCTGTTTTCTATGGCTCGCCTGGAAGAGTGCCATCCAGAACCGCAATTTAGTCCAGATGTTTACGCTTAAACTGACTGGCATCAATATCGTATTGCTTCATTTTACGCCACAAAGTCGTGCGGCCAATATTAAGCAAATGAGACATCTCCTGCACTCGGCCACTGGTGACTCTGGCCGCATGAATAATGGCCTCTTTCTCGATGGCGGAGAATGTCAGACTGGCAGGCAGCAATGAGGAATTACTTCTGTCGCCAGGGCGTTCGCTAAACAAGTGGGCAGGAAGATTGCTCAGGCGAATGCGGCCATGCTCACTGCTGATGGCAATATTTTCAATCACGCTGTTTAGCTCAAAATCATTACCCGGCCAGGAATATGCCACCAGTTGCGCCAGAGCATCGTCATCGACTTTCAGGCGAGAAGAAAAACGCCGCTCCAGGCTGTGTAGCCGATTGTGTACTAACGATGGAATGCTGTTCGCTCGCTCACGCAGAGGGGGAATAACAATCTCAAAGGAGTGTAATGCGTAATAAAGTTGGCGGCTAAAACGGTTCTGTTCCACCAGATTCCCAAGTTCAACCGTCGTGGTGGCGATGACTTTCACATCGACGGGAATAAGACGACGGGCATCAAGGCGCGTCAGAACACCCTGTTTGATCACCTGCAATAACGTTGACTGAAGTTCTGGTGCCAGATATTCAATTTTCTCAAGAAAAAGGGTTCCGCCATTAGCCAGTTCTAACCGACTTAATCGCCCATTTTCGTCGCTATTTGGCGCACTTCCCATAAAATCCAGCCCCAGACCACTGTCTGCATATAACTGGCAATTTACGGCAATATAGGGGCCACCAGCGCGCTCACTTTCATTATGAATAGCCTGAGCAATCAGCTCTTTTCCCACGCCCTCTTCCCCACACAGCAGCACGGGGAACCCCCCTCTCGCCGCCTGGCGACCAAAGTGAATTAAACGGCGAGTTTCAGGATCATCAGCCGACATTTGCTCAAAGGTGTGGCTCACTTTGCCCAGTTGGCTGGTCATTAACTGACGCATCTGTTCAACCGGGTGGAGCAACAAGATAAAACTGTTGCCCTGCTCTTCAACGATGGGCTTCAGAGTAATTACCGCATCAATAAACTGATGCTGGCTTTCAAATGTCACTTCAGCGTGGTTTAGCGCTTTGGCATGTTTAATCGCCCGGCGCAGCAAAGCCGGGAGCGTAAGCAGTTCACTGATATTTTTCCCCTGGCTGACCTGATTATCCAGATGAAGCATGTTTGCTGCCTGCACATTAAGAAATTGCAAAACGCCTTGTTCATTCCACGCCATCACCCCGTCGTCCATACTTTCCAGCAGGCCGTACATCTGGTTCAGATGGCGGTTAGATTCGGCAAGCAAACTGTCGGTTAAGAGTGAGTTCCCGACTTCTCTGGCAATTGCGAGAGTCAGCGACAAGTCTGCTGGTGTTGCCTCGGTGGTTCGGCAACACAATGCTATCGATCCAAAAAGCCGCCCGTTGTTATCAAACACCGGTGTTGAGCAAAATGACCACGGAAACAACGCCTGTTTAAAATGTTGCTCGCCGTGGGTTTTTATCGGCTGCCCCTGCATAGCCGCCAGCGAAAGGGCACAACTCCCAATAATGCTTTCCGCACAATAACTCCCGGCACGAAACCCCAACGTTTTTAGCTGCTCCAGGGTTTCAGGGTGTCCACAGCGGCTGAGGATGCAAGCTGACTCATCGAGAATAATTAACGCACAGGCGCGGCTATCCATAAACTCCCAGGCATCTTCCAGAGCGGCTTGAGCAATAGTCAGCAGCGCGGTTTTACGACGACAGATGGACTCAAAAGTTAGCCCCTGAGCCTGGTGAGGGATACCCCATGTTTCCCGCTGCATAATTTTCCCGCAACGATGCCAGGATTGAGCGATAAAGGAGGAAACTTCCTGTTCGGTTTTTTGATTCTGCATAGTCATAGCCTGTTTTAGCCCCAGCAACGGGTGCCGACTCCGGCTGCCATAAGGGCAAAAATGCCCCCGCCGAAAGGCGGAGGCAAGGTCACATTTTTAAACGTGTCGTCATTTTCTTTGTCAGCTGGCGTTATTTACCTGCCAGCCACTGTTCACCAAAACGGTCTGCGGCAAGGATGGCGGCATAAACACTTTCTGCCGAAACCGGGAATGGCATATTGTGAATCGTTTCCCCTTCCGAACAGGTTGCTTTTGCAACAGCCATAATTTTCTCTTCAATGCCTTCTTTAACGCCCATCTGCGCAAGTGTGATTGGCAGGCCGACTCGCTGGCAGAAACCCATCACCGTTTCAATCTCTTCCATCGGACTGTTTTGCAGCACTAACTGTGCCAGCGTACCGAAAGCGACTTTTTCACCGTGGTAAAGATGGTGGCACTCTTCAAGGATGGTGAAACCATTATGAATCGCATGCGCTGCCGCCAGACCGCTACTTTCAAAACCAATACCGCTCAGATAGGTGTTTGCTTCAACAATGCGTTCCAGTGCCGTCGTCACCACGCCTGCTTGTGCCGCCAGGAGTGCTTTTTCACCTTCGTTCATCAAGGTGTCGTAGCAAAGGCGCGCAAGGCTTAATGCCGCAGCAGTGGACTGCCCTCCCGCCATGCTGACCGCTCTTGCGTCATAACACGCTTTCGCTTCAAACCAGGTAGAGAGTGCATCGCCCATCCCGGCCACTAGCAAACGTACTGGCGCTTTGGCGATAATGGCGGTATCCATCACCACCATATCGGGGTTTTTCGGGTAAATAAGGTACTCTTCAAACTCGCCGGCTTCGGTGTAGATAACAGACAACGCGCTGGTTGGCGCATCAGTAGAAGCAATGGTCGGGATGATAACAACTGGCAGTTTCTGGTAATAACCAATTGCTTTTGCGGTATCGAGGGTTTTCCCTCCGCCAATACCCACCACGCCTTTGCAGCCTTTCTGTTTCAGAATGGCAATCAGGCGGTTGATTTCCACATGGCTACATTCACCGTTAAAACGCTCTGCGTGGCAGATAATATCGTGCTGGTGCAAACCATTGAGCACCTTGTCCCCAGCCAGCTTCATCACGAAATCATCAGCAATCACAAAAAAGCTATCCGCTAAATTTTTAGCATATTGACCAAACAACGCGGATGCATCAGGACCCTGGAGATATTTTGCCGGAGATTGAATAACTTGTAGCATTCTCTTCACCCTCAAATTGATTTTTTGAACTCGTTTACATGATGACGCCTGACGTTGCTCACTCTTGCTAATCGGTTCCAGCGAGAGGTTGAACACTGCGGCGCGGTAACATCACTCTAGAGCGGGTGCCGGACAAAAAAATCTTCATAATTTTTGTTCCCATATGAAACGTAAAATCAAAATGTAAGTTTCATTATGGAACGTATAACCTGAACAAAAGTAAGGATTGAGATCCTGATCCGTCTTTGCATCACAGTCAGTATGAACAAAGAAACTGAATAATAACCCTTTTACTTGAACCCTCCGAAAAATAATGCCCGCTGGACACGGCGACCAGACCTGGCTAGCACATCAGAAACATTCAAAAGATTGCCCAGGCTCTCATTGTTGTCGTTTGCTGGCAAAATGAGTTCCATTTTGAAACAAATTAATAATTTTCCGTTCCACTATGGAACTGGTTTTTTCGCTGTTTTTTTTTCCCCTGCCCAGGAGAGAATTATTGCGTCGGCTGCAAAAGGTTTTGCGAAGGCCGATACCCTACACCGGGCCTGAACAACCCAATGACCCATAGATCTCCTGCGGAGTATGAATAATGAAAAAACTGATTAACCGTGTGGAAAATGTACTGAGCGAGCAACTTACTGGGCTGGCTAAAGCTCATCCTGAACTGAAACTGCATCAGGATCCGGTTTACGTGACCCGTGCCGATGCCCCTGTTGCGGGGAAAGTCGCTCTTTTATCTGGCGGCGGTAGTGGCCATGAACCGATGCATTGCGGCTTTATCGGCCAGGGAATGCTTACCGGAGCTTGTCCTGGTGAGATTTTCACCTCCCCAACACCGGACAAAATGTACGAATGCGCCATGACGATTGACGGTGGTGAAGGCGTCCTGCTGATTATTAAAAACTACACCGGCGATATCCTCAATTTTGAAACCGCAACCGAGCTGCTACACGAAGGCGGTGTTAAAGTCACCACTGTGGTGGTCGATGACGATGTGGCAGTAAAAGATAGCCTGTACACCGCAGGACGCCGTGGAGTTGCCAATACGGTCTTGATTGAGAAATTGGTTGGGGCGGCAGCAGAACGAGGCGATTCTCTGGAAGCCTGTGCCGAACTGGGTCGCAAGCTGAATAATTTGGGGCACTCTATTGGTATCGCGTTAAGCGCCTGTACCGTTCCTGCGTCGGGGATACTCTCATTCGAGCTTCAGGATGACGAAATGGAGTTTGGGGTGGGCATTCACGGTGAGCCAGGTATAGACCGCCGCCGTTTCACCTCGCTGGATAACACCGTAGATGAGATGTTTAGCACGTTACTCGAAAATGGTAACTACAGCCGAACCCTGCGCCAATGGGATCGCACCAAGGGCAATTGGCAGGAAGTAAAACAAGCCAAACAAGCACTGCAAAGCGGCGATAAGGTGATTGCGATGGTCAACAACCTGGGAGCCACCCCACTTTCTGAGCTGTACGGCGTCTACAACCGCCTGGAAACATGCTGCCAGGAAGCTGGGATTTCTATCGTTCGTAACCTGGTTGGCACCTGGTGTACTTCGCTGGATATGGCAGGCTTCTCGATTACCTTACTGAAAGCGGATAAAGAGACTCTCACTTTGTGGGATGCCCCTGTTCACACCCCTGCATTGAACTGGGGTCACTAAGGAGATTGCAATGTCACTAACCAAAAATCAAATTGTTAACTGGCTCTACCGCTGCGGGGAGATTTTCACCTCCGAGTGTGTTTTTCTGACCGGGCTGGACAGAGAAATAGGTGATGCAGACCATGGGCTGAATATGCACCGTGGTTTTAGCAAGGTCGTGGAAAAACTCCCTTCCATTGCTGACAAAGACATTGGTTTTATCCTGAAGAATACCGGCATGGTGCTGCTTTCCAATGTTGGCGGCGCCAGTGGCCCCCTCTTTGGAACCTTCTTTATTCGTGCAGCCCAGGTGACTCAGGCCCACCAAAGTCTGACGCTCAATGAGCTGTATCAGATGATAAGTGAAGGTGCCGACGGCGTGATTAATCGGGGCAAAGCAGAGCCAGGCGACAAAACCATGTGTGATGTTTGGCTACCAGTTGCCGAATCGCTAAAGCAGTCCAGCGAGCAAAATTTGTCGCTGCTAGCGGCCCTGGATACTGCCTGCCAGGTTGCTGAGCAGGCAGCACAATCGACTATTACGATGCAGGCTCGTAAAGGGCGTGCCAGTTATCTGGGTGAGCGCAGCATCGGGCATCAGGACCCTGGTGCAACCTCGGTGTTGTTTATGATGCAGATGCTGGCCGCGGCGGCCAGAGAGTAAAGCAAAGGATAAGGCGATGGTAAACCTGGTAATTGTTTCTCATAGCGCCCAACTGGGCCAAGGAGTCGGGGAACTGGCCCGGCAGATGTTAAGGGGGGATGGCTGTCGGTTGGCCATCGCCGCAGGGATCGACGATCCTGTGAATCCCATTGGTACGGATCCCATTAAAGTCATGGAAGCGATTGAATCCGTGGCCGATACCGATCATGTGCTGGTCATGATGGATATGGGGAGCGCCTTACTAAGTGCTGAGACGGCTTTGGAATTACTCGACCCCGTCATCGCACAGAAAGTCCGCTTATGCGCAGCGCCTCTGGTAGAAGGAACCTTAGCGGCTACGGTCAGCGCAGCCGCAGGTGCTGGCATTGAAAAAGTGATTATGGATGCACAAAACTCACTACAGGCGAAACGTGTGCAGTTAGGGCTACCAGCGGAAGAGGCTACCGCACCAACGTTGGCGAGTAATGAATCACTTGGCGGTGAAGCGTTGTCTGCCACTGTGGTCATCAACAATCCTCATGGTTTGCATGTTCGCCCGGCGGCGCAGTTGGTTTCAGCGCTGGCAGGGTTTAATGCGCATCTGGTGCTCGAAAAAGACGGTAAGTGCGTCAAGCCAGATAGCATTAACCAGATTGCCCTGCTCCAGGTTCGCTACCAAGACACACTTCGCTTAATTGCCAAAGGCCCGGAAGCCACTGAAGCGCTGGTGGCATTTAAAACACTGGCGGTGGAAAACTTTGGCGAGGATTTGGCAACACAACCTTCCCGCCAGCAATCCACTGCGGATGTGGTTACTGTCAGCGGTGAGGTGCTGCGCTACTCTCCGGTTAATTTTGCATTAAGGGAATCGGCTAGTAACAGCGCTGATGAAGAAGCCAGACGTCTGAAAATGGCCATCAGCCATACTCTTGACGATCTCAACAGCCTCACCCAACTGGCTGCTGAAAAATATTCCGACGACATTGCGGCGATTTTTTCGGGTCACCATACCCTGCTCGACGATGCGGAACTCATCGACAGCGCCTGCGAATTGCTGCGCACTCATGGCTATAGCGCCGAATGGGCCTGGCATACTGTGATGGCTGATTTAAGTGCGCAGTATCGTCAATTGGATGATGCCTATCTACAAGCTCGTTACATCGACGTAGATGATATTTTGCAGCGCGTGCTAGGCCATCTGACGCAAACCACGGAAAGACACCCGCAACATCAGCGCCCGACGATCATCATTGCTGATGATATTTATCCCTCTGTGGTGCTTCAACTGGATACCCGCAAAGTGGCAGGTATCAGCCTGAAAGAAGGAAGCGCTCTGTCGCATAGTGCAATTATTGCCAGAGAGGCTGGTATTCCGTTCCTCTGCCAACAGGGAGATGCCTTGCAAAATTTTTGCAGCGGTGACTTGCTAACGCTGGAAAACGTACCCGTCCGTTCGTAGTTACACAACCCAATCTTCCATCCTTAACATTCGCCCCGGAGATCTCTCCGAGGGAATGTTGTACCTCATGTTCAGGAAACCGTTATGTCGCAATTTTTCTATAATCAACGCGAAAACCTTGTTAATGACGCTATCGAGGGAGCCATTGTCGCCTGCCCGTGGAACAATTTAGCCCGACTGGAAACCGACCCGGCCATTCGTATTGTGGTGCGCAGTGAGCTGGATAAAAGCAAGGTTGCTATTATTTCCGGCGGTGGTGCCGGGCATGAGCCAGCTCATGTCGGTTTTGTTGGCAAAGGAATGCTAACCGCGGCGGTTTGCGGTGATTTATTTGCTTCACCTAGTGTTGATGCGGTACTGACTGCAATCCAGGCGGTGACAGGTGAAGCAGGCTGCCTGCTTATTGTTAAGAACTACACCGGCGATCGGCTCAACTTTGGGCTGGCGGCAGAAAAAGCGCGTCGCCTGGGCTACAAAGTCGAAATGGTTATCGTTGGGGATGATATTTCACTGCCGGATAACAAACAGCCGCGCGGTATTGCAGGCACGATCCTTATCCATAAAGTGGCGGGTCATTTTGCCGAACAAGGCAACTGCCTGGACACAGTTGTGCAAGAAACACGTTTTGCTATGGCGCGCGTCTTTAGTCTTGGTGTTGCCCTCTCCAGTTGCCACCTTCCCCAAGATCCTGATGATGCCGTTCGCCACCATCCAGGCCAGGCAGAGCTTGGAATGGGTATTCATGGTGAACCAGGTGCCAGCGTTATTCACACTCAAAATAGCCAGCAAATCATCAAACTGATGGTCGATAAACTGCTCGTGGCGTTACCAGCGACAGGTCGTCTGGTGGTGATGCTCAACAACCTGGGCGGCGTTTCTATTACCGAGATGGCTGTCCTTAATCGTGAACTGGTGCATAGCGCTTTAGCAGGCCGTATCGACTGGCTGATTGGGCCTGCAGCGCTAGTAAGTGCACTGGATATGAAAGGTTTTTCCATCACGGCAATGGTAATGGAAGGCAATATTGAAAAAGCGCTGATAACTGATGTAGAAACCGCTAACTGGCAAACACTGGTTCGCCTGCGTTCACCGCGCATCATACCCTGTGCTTTACAAAGCGCCCGAGTCGCATTCCAGCCTTCAGAAAATAACGCAGTGGGTCACTATGTGGATGTGGTCACCCAAACGTTATCGAGCCTGGAAAGTGTACTTAATGCCCTGGATGCCAAAGTGGGCGACGGTGATACCGGTTCAACATTTGCTGCCGGAGCCCGCGAAATTGCCTTATTACGTCAGCAAAGCCAGTTACCACTGAATCAGCTGGAAACGCTTTGCGCATTAATTGGTGAACGTTTAACTGTGGTGATGGGCGGTTCCAGCGGTGTATTGATGTCCATTTTCTTTACTGCTACAGGGCAATCACTCCAGAAAGGTGAGTCAGTTGTAGCGGCACTGCAAACGGGTCTGGCACAGATGAAATACTATGGTGGGGCTGATTTAGGTGATCGTACTTTAATTGACGCATTGCAACCCGCTCTCGAAGCGCTTGCAAACCAACCAGGCGACCTTAAAAACGCATACCTGGCAGCTGAAGTGGGTGCCGAGAAAACCTGCCATGCCGCTAAAGCCAACGCCGGTCGCTCGTCATATCTGAATAGCGACAGCCTGGTAGGTAACATGGACCCTGGCGCTCATGCCATTGCCATGGTATTTAAAGCCCTAGCGGGGCACGCTTAGACCGCATTATGAATTAGGGTAAATAAGTGACGTTGAGGGAGGGCGTATGGTCCTCCTTCCGCATTTTTAAATTATGAGTACAAATGGATTAATAAATTGTCACTATTCAGAATAGATTCTTAGTTACAGGAAAATGATGGGTATTTTTAGATAATGAAAAAATTTCACTTATGGAAAATACAGACAAATAAAAACAGGAAGGATTACGTGGGATGGGTATGTAACTAACATATTTAATTAATGCTATTTTCTTCTGTGTTCAATAATTCTCAGGAGTAAAATTCAACGTCACCATGCAATTTTAGGTTATCGAAAAAACTGAGATGGAGGAACTATTCCTAATGTCTAAATGTGTTTTGCTATAGAACACAAAACCAGTACATTTCGTAAGCTTTTCCATTGCCTTTCATATTCACAAAACGTTAACGTTCATCTGTTGCTTGTAATTCAAAAAATAAACTAACTACGAATGCTATCCTGACAGTTACGTTAAATCATCCGTCTAAGATTCAACGTACGCAACCCCTAGCGAATACGGAGTCCATGTTAGTTACCAAATCGCGCTTACCAGCTGATTTATGGCTATTTCCGATGACGTTTTTCAGTGAGTAGCACTCCAGACTCAGGTCTGCAATCATCTGATTTAGACATAGACCTGAGTTTTAAAGTCTTTTATCTTTGTAATATCTGAAGAGATTTCCAGTTAATGGGATGGACCCCCCCTCACTCTTCGGTTAGCTGTACGGAATACGATCAACAGAAGAATCATCATAAATATTATTTTTCGGGATACTAATCTGGCTAAAATGTCTTTCAGCTCTGCTGTGTTAAACTTTGTCTGCAAGTCGGTATATACAAAGCGCATCGGTCTAAAAGAATTAATCCATATGGTAGCAGATATGCCAGTATGCTAGATCAGTGATTAAGCACCCGCAGTGGCATTTTAATAATTTTTGAAGAAAGCAATGACACAACTCCAAGTTCATATGTAAGAGTACATCATTAAAAAACTCACCAAGATTAATTTCGTATTGAAGTTTAAAGTGCAACTTTCATACGCAAAAACAACTGGTACTGGCAATTGTATCCAACAATTTCTGGCATGAAACGCCCCCATGATAATGAGCTGTTATCTGATTTACTTGAAGACGAATATAATGAAATTATAGCCATAGCTTAAATTTTTGTGATGGCAAAATATGTAGTCACTGAATATGCGGTCTACCCATCTTGACGATGTAATAGTTGTTACGTCGTCTCAGCACACAGGTTAATGCCATTTTTAAACAAAACATGGTACCGAATCATATCTTCCCAAAATTTTTATCGGTGCAATAATGTAGTACAAATCTACAATGGCAGGAACTTATTGATATACTGTTGCAGTATAACTCAGAAATAAAAGCAGAGACTGCTCACTTTCGAGCAGTCCGGACCTTACCACATCTGTTACAAAGAAACCGCCTCAGCATGTTTATAACGGTCTCATTAATTTTTTTCTACTAAATCAGTAAGCCTTAAATATCGTTGATCCGTGATCAGCCGGGGCTCTACATCTTCAATCAGTGCAAGTACTTTCTGTAGCTCAAGTGGCGGGCGGGTAAGACTTAATGGCGTAATTCTGTTCATTAAATCCAGTGTCGATTCAGGGAAAATGGTTGTAAGTGGTTTTTTATTACCGTGCTCTCGAGTGAAGCGATATAACGGACAATATTCAGTTTCCAACGGGGCCAAGAACGTCTTAACTGTTTCGTAAACCCTATGAAAATCATCACCGGTTTCCCCTAACAATCCTATCCACGCTTTCGCTGAAGCTAGCGTCCTATATCGACGTTCTCTGGGCCAGTCCTCATTGATTAACGGAATAATGTATTTAGCCCAACCGTTATCTTCTTTTTGCCCAACAAAACCCAACCAAGCGATGAAGCGATTTCGTGTTTCATCCGACATAGAGCGCAACACCGGGCGCATTTCACCTCGGCAAAGACCGCCCTCTTCATCAATTTTAAATATTCTCATACGTCCTAGCCATAGGGCAGCCTCTATGGACAGTTCTTTCTCCCAAGAGAATCTTTTTAGCCACGGAATAAGCTCTAATAGGCTAGGTTTAATAAGTCTAACTACTGGGTTTGAAGGCCCATTACGATCATGAAGAAATCCATTCCATGCAGGTTCTGAAACTGGATTATCAAAGACAAGCATTGGTATAAGGTGTTCCTTTGTCCAGACGGGGTCAACAAACATCAGCCAGTTCAGATTGCTGGCTGCTATTGCAACGGCATGGTCTGCTCCTTCCCCCGGTGCATTGAATAGATACTCAATGCGAGATTTAATATCATCCGGAATCAGTAAGCCAGCATCCTGTTCTTCTCCTGGAATAGAGTGAATAAGGGCCTTGGTACATCGACCTATCGGGCCATTAAGTGCATGACCAAATGTGCGTCGGGAGGGTAGAATTAGTTCGCCAGTTTGGCGAATATCACGAAGAGCGCCCTTTGTAGAATCAGTCCCACCGCTCAATATGCCTTCGACTACATGCTCATAGACAGTCCAACTGAGGCCTGCATCAAACTTAAGGGTTTTAACAAAGTTTTGTTCAAGCCAATAGCTTAATGTATGACGCAGTTCGACTATAACTACATTCGGTAACCGCGCTATTCGATTCAGGAACACCCGTTTCAGCCTAGGTGTAACGTCTGTCGGAAGATCTTTTATCATAGACGACCAGAATTCATTGGGGTAGTCGCCAGCTTTTCCCTTAATAGTCAGTGCAGATAACGCTTTTCTCGGGTTTGCTTTTACTAAACCAAGGAAAGGTTGTTTCATAATAGAACCATCAAATTCCCGCCCTGTCTCTTTCCTTGCTCTATCGATAACCTCATTGACGGGAAGGTCCAAGATTACATCTGGTTTTTCGTCCGTATGAATCCGTTGAGTATACGAGCCTTTACTGGTTACTACAGAGTTCGCCCAACCATTATTCCAACCAGAAATTCCTTTGATCATTTCGGCAAGCCGTTCGTTGTAAAATGTATTCAGTTCACAACCCTGCGACTTGAGATAACTGGCGTAGGAGGCAGCAAGCTCATCTCTCTGTACCGGAAATTCTTCATCTGAACAGTAGGGTATCTGGCTAGGACCTCCCACAATACGCTCAGTGATTTGATTTCGATTCACCTGAGAAAACTCCTTCCAACGATCCACCAAGAGGAAAAGAAGTTCTCGGGAAAGATAAGTGTCCCAGAATTCGTCATTCTTTAAGGCCAAAACCTCTTCGGCAACATGATCAGCCTTAAAAACTCGCTTTTTGTTAAATGCATACAGCTTGAGCTTACGAAAGAAGAATTGTTCTGTTGCGGGCCAAATCGTTGCATGAGCATTTGCAAGGTCTGGCCACATATCAGCCATTCGATCAAAAAGTGTGACGAACCAAAGTAAGATTTCGCCGGACTCACTGAAGAACTCTTTTCCCTCAACTTTGCGGTCCGGATAACAGCTCGGCGTTTTAAAGTAAAGCGCATCACTATTACTAAGCAACTCTGAAGCAGCGGTCAGTTGTTGCTCCAAGATGTTGATAATTTGAGGCAATACATCATCGGTAATTCCTAAATCTTCATTATGCCTCTTTGGAAAAACAAGTTCGCACTGCCCTAATTCACTAAACTGTATTTTCTCCCAGTCACCACTTGGCGGCCTGACTTCCCCCAAGCCACATGGTGGTTTAATAACCAATCGCGGTGTTGTAACTCTCCGAAATTCTCGTATAACACTTGCAGTCCAGCCCACGGCATTAATTCGTGCTTTCAGGTCGAACCAATCGTTATTATATTTATAATTACGAGTATCTAGGTTGTGTTCAAGTATCAAGCTCCAGGCATGACGAGCACGGGTATGAAGAGTGCCTGGACGCTCAGATTGCCATTCTAGCTGTTGTAGAAGTTGTGGATGAAGTCGATTTTGTTGGATTGCCCACCAGGCAATTACCGGGCTATCAAGCGATTTACCAAACCAGGAAACGAGGTGGTAAAGTCTTTTAGGTAAAGCCTCAAAGCCCCCCGTCAGGCGGTGACAATATGGCGGGCTATCATCTTCTTCACGCCATATAAGGAGATTGTCGTTATTAATCCCCTGTTTGAGCTCATCATCAGATATATTTCTTAGGTCGTCATCCAATCCATAAGCTGCACCAGGATCGAATACTTCGTCGTCGCTACAAATTCGCTTTTGTTTCGCTGACCGGATATTTGCATCCATCACACAAACCCATTCTGGATGAGGGCGTGGAACAGCTTCAGAGAATAATCTCGCACCTTGTGCTGTGCGGAGTACATGAGCAATTTGACCACGTTCATACGGTGCCATAGTTTTCGGGTCTTGCTGGCTTTTAGCGATCACAGAAGCTCGCCATTTACGTGGATCATCAGCTCGCTCTGCCCATGCGGCCATACTCTTCCAGAGCATGGGATGATCGGAATAGGCTATAGCAGTGACACCGCGATCACGCCACTTAGCTTCGATCTCTTCAGGAAGACCACGATCAAATGCATAGAGCCTTGACCGATCATATTGCCCATCATGATTGAGGCCCTGAAGAAGGTATTTAATCGGTGGATCTTCAGCCTGATAGCCCACCAAAACAACGATATATTGTTCCAGTAGAAGTTTGACGAATTTGGTAGCCCAACCTTCTGAGAGATAAGCTCGCCCGAAGTCTGCGCTGTTCAATATGTAGGGATGGCTTTCAGAATTGACTTCTACCAGACGATCGTGCAGATATGTTATTCCCTCAATTTTAGAACTAAATTTTAGTTCTGGGAATGCTGGTGGTACATGCCAAGCCAGATTTTTCCCATCATGGCCTATCTCGAATAAACGGTCGAAGTTTGTTGTAACAATTTGCGGTACTCCACTCTGGTTTGATGAAATTCGTTTGAGGAGAGCATGCTCACGTCCAACTTCTCCTCTCTCCTGGGAAATACTTAAACGCTCGGTGACAAGGCGGTTAACTTCATCCTTACCGTACTCATGGTGGAGTAGATTGAATATCTGATCGAGAGGGATATTTACCGAAGACGGATTACTCAGCCATGGCTTAAAGGCCGTCATGATTTCTGAGTTTGCCGGAGGGGCAAAGCGTTCAATCACGTATTGAGCGAGATCTACAAATGTTGGCATGCCGGACGATATCGAAACTCCGGCACCACATAGAAATACAACGCGACCAGCATCACGCCGTTCTAACAGGATATCTGGTATAGAAGGACCTTCGGGGTGAAATCTCATAAGCTCAACTTATAAATGTTTCGATGCTGTTTTGGTGCCGATGATTTGTACTTTCGCTAAGAAGCTCAGTCTGACGGTCAATTTACCGTAAGTACTTCTGTAGTTGAATATATTGGTGGCAAATAAGTACTGCTGGCTTTACGTGAAGTGAATAACCTACCTTTTAGACTGAAGACGGAGCAATAGAGAGCTCAACCGGGCCAATATAGTCCAATGGTGCTCATCCGGGCTCACTGAACAGCTCAGCAAAATTGCTGAGCCACTTCAGCCACGCCGGCGTCATACTCCCTTATTATTTCTGGCTACAACCAAATGACCGTATCTCCCGGCTGTAGGACTTCGTCCGTTTTTTTGCGAAGTAACTTAACCTGAAGCTCAGATCCTCATAAACCTGCCTGAAGTTATTGGCGTTGATGTTGAGGTAATAGCGCGGGTTCTCGGGGAAATGGACCAGTGTTCGATACTCATTGAAACCACTTATCCGAAGGGCACTCAACCATGCCTTCTGTATCAGTGACGCTATAACCCAACAAAAGCAACGTAGAGAACTCATTGCCGACTATCGCTTGTTGCGTGGGCGTTTATTAGATGACGCGAGGGATGCTCAGGTTGTCTCCAGTCCACTTGCCCTATTGATTGATACGATTGCTGCACGCGCTGCGGAACTGTTTGGAATAGAAGGTGAAGATTTCTTGGAATGGCTTGACTTTGCGAGCCCAGGTGAAATAAGCGATATGGCTGGGAGAGCCGAAACAATCCCTATTGCTCGCCTTGCCGATAGTCTGGACGAACTTGATGGAGTTTTGCTAAGCGCGATAGAAGAATTAAACCAAGGACAGGCTCAGGAATTGACTGCTATGCAGGCTGAAGTGCACCTTGTTCAGTTGTGGCAAAAAACGTTTACAAATGTTGTCGCAGCGCAAGAAGAATGGCTTGCAAAGACTTTTGTGAGGCGCGGGCGGGCACTTATCGACAATATCTACCCAGACAGTGATGAACGGAAAAGACTTTACCTCTACGGTTTTACGCCTTATGTCGGCCGTCGCTTCGAAGCAGTGGCGCAGAAAATATACGAGTTGATTGTGCAGGCAATTAACTATGGTAGTGCCACCGATGCTGAGCGTTTGGCACTCTTCGAGAACATTGGTGAACTGGTTGCTAATGATCGAGGATTTGGCTTCCGTATTCGCAACACGGCAACTGACCAGCGTCTTCTAGACGATTGGCCAAGCCTCTTATCATGGTGGATGAAAGGAACCGTTGCAGATTTTCCAGCTCCTGGCGACCTACGGGCGTGGCAACGATTCGTTACCGATAATCTTGAGTTTCGATTGGGCGTGGCTATTGGAGCCGTAGTTGCTAGAGCTTGGACTAACGGGGAAGGGGATCCGCTGGCTGTACCAACGTTAGAGAAGTGGCGTGCTACAACGGGATTGCCGTGGTTCGGTTTCTGGGCACGAGAATTATTACGCTGGGGTACACTTGACCCATTTGTTGCATTTGTTCTGGCACAGGGACTGGCAAAAACGCGAAATGAAGCGATAGAACTCCGTGCAGAATTTGAGAAATGGCTTAACGAGGGGTATGAAAACCTTGAAGATGAAGACATGATTGATCCTCAATTATTCCTCAAATGGCAACGCAGCCAGCAACACAACAGGGTAATGCAAGCCGAAAGTGGAGTGGAAAACGCGGAGCTGACAGGTACGGACGGGAAATTGAAACGCTACGCCGTCGTCCCTGTTCTACAGGGCAACACTATTCATTGGATAGATGCAGCAGGTTATGAACTCGCAAAATCGCGTGATGAAGAAGGGGTATACTCTCCAGATGCGAACCGTAACGATTTCGAGCTTCGACTGCAGCATCATATAGCGACAGTGGAGCGTACTTTTAAAGTCCGAAGTTAAATCTCACAGGTAACTCTACATAAGCATACTGAACTGTCAGCAGCCCAGACATTCAGTTGGTTGTATTGGGATGGTCTTATACTCAACCAAAATGATTATTCCAATCTTTGAAGACTGCTACAGCTGCTACATGTAGCAGGTTGTAGCAGGGTACCGAGACACAGTATCGAATTTTTTACCGAGAAATGTATCAATTATGTTAATAGACTGGGTGAGGATAAATACCTCACCCTGAGTGCTATTTACAGGCTAATCCGCCTAAGGTTGGACACTGGCTTGTGCCAAAGTTACGGTTGCTGCTGTGGGTATCCTTGGTTCTAGTCTTCGCCAGATACGCCAGTCGAATCAGGAAATCCCAGTAGACTGAGTTACGATCCAAGGCATCAATCCTGGTAAACCTGTAAACAGCATTAGGTGGGAATTCAGTTAATGTCGCGTATTCTTCGTGAGCAAGCCCTATAGCACTACACCAGGCTTTCTGTATTCGGGTTGCCATATTTTTAGCATTGAGTTCTTGGTAATTGCCTAGGTACCCATACACATCTGCATTAAACAACAACATCAGGTGGTAATGGGGATGCTCGCTTGTGTCACGTTCTCTACACCATCCATAAAATGGCAATATTGGATTACCCGGTCTCCTGGACCGGTTATGATCTGCCCTTAACTGGCTTTTCAGTGAATCGAAGAAGCGAGTGATTGCCTGCGTATCGTCTCGCTGGAAGCACAGTGGTAGATCAGGCTCTCCCGGTACATGAGACAGAGCGAACCTCGGGTCAGTACGAATACCCAGTATACGCTTATGCTGCTCCAGCGCGTTATAGACCATGTTAAGTAATGCGATGAGCATGTATCTGTCTATAGGTGATTTATACTTTTTGGAAGCTATTGCTGCCAAATAATCAATTTCTTCGTTGGTAAGTGAATATTGTGATTCCATAATAATCCTTCATTCTGTAAATATTAATCATTAGGTAATGGGTAGCCCTCACGCTACCCATGTGATGTTGGATATAATCCCTAGTGGGGGGGATATGCAGGTATAAGATTAGATTATTGATAAAGGTATATTACATATACCAGTTAAAACCCATTGATTACCCTCGCTAATAAATCAAGCTAAATCCGCAGCGTGACTAGCTTCTAGAATAAAATATATTAATCAGAAAGACATTGGTTACTCTGAAGTTATTCATGCCTTGGTAGTTTATTAAAACCAACAGACCCAGATGAAATTAATGGTATGTTTAATGCAATAGCCAAATCTTCAGGCTTAATTTCTGAACCAATTAATTTCACGTAATCAACACCACCCTCCTTGAATAACTGAACCTTTCCTTCACTTTCAAGCTTATTTAAAGCAGATATCAGGCGCTCTATGCTCCTAAGAGAATTTGGACCATCTCTACGAATGCTATGCCTCCTAAAGTCGTAAGATTTATTACTGGGAACATGTTCCTCAAGCCAAAAAAACAATATTTCAGAATCACTATATTTTCTGGTGGAATCTATTTTCATCATCAAATGATTAATAAACCATTCAGTTATTTTAAACGCTGATACCAAAGTCTCCTTAGTAATTATTGGTGAGTCGGGTGTAATAAACATTTGCATTACAGCTGCAATTCTTGAAGCATGCTCCATAAATCGAGCACCAAAATCATCATAATGGTGTAGTTCGCCTCCTTTTTTTATTTTTTCCTGAATTTCTCCACTCTGTGAATTCCAGGCGACTTGTGCCTCCGGAGAAAAAGTAACACAGATACGTTCTTCATTTTTCTCTCTGCGCTTTATCCCATCTTGCAAATGCTTAGTGAGAGTAGAGAAAAATCCTTCAAGCCCTGACTCACTAGACCATGAACAGGCATTAGGGACGTCACACAATTCATGTATCTGCTCCATGTCAATAGGTAATAACCGGGCTAGACACCCAGAACTTTTTGCTTTTTGTCCCTGTTTATCAAGAAAGCCATCAAACAAACTAGGTTGCATCATCAGCAGCATCGTTAGCCGTGCATCATCAACATCGTAACTGTCACGAGAAGCCCTGCTGTCTGAAATTCTTCCTTCCCCCCAAAGAGAGTTAAGTACTGGTGTATTGCGGAAAAGATTACCGTCGAATAATCCTCCGGCCTCATCAGAACCGAGCATCAACGACGGAGACCCAAGTGCTAATACTTTTCTAAGCCCCTCACTTGTCGAATCGTTTTTAGTAAGATATTTTCTTGCTGGAACTGCTGGTTTTCTTCTTTGGCATTCCTCCAGTACTTCAAGCGCTTCAGTCACATCGGTCTTCTGACGAATAGCTTTGCTATATTGTTTTTTAAGCTCTTTTAACTCAGTTTCCCAAGATATTAACTTCAGCTCATAAAGTTTCTCCTTTAACAGAAAATCATCTTTCAGCTCTTTTTCCAGTCGGTAGATAGGCTCCATTAACAACCTGAATACGGTTGATTTCCTGCTACCTGAGCGTGCCAATAGCATGAGATAAAGTGATGTAAAGGTTTTCCCATTTTTAAGCTGAACATCAAATTTGTCCTGGCAGGCAAGTGCCATTACCCCAAGTAACACTATTAAAATAAGTTCAGCGGCGGCTCCTGTTTTATAATGTATGTAATTTATTATTTCTTGAGCAAAAGTGGGTAGCGTCTGAAATTCTAGACAGAGCTCTTTGTTTTGCTGGGATTTATTTCTTTTAGACATACATGTCATCACTCCTCTGTTTTCAGAAAAAAAATAAAAAACTACAGGTTTCTCTCCTATTTTCTATAAAAACTTAATTATCCTTAACGTTCATTGATCCAATAAAGAAGATCGCTTAATAACCAACCACAAGATTTTAATCCAATTGATTTCCTTTGAGGGAATTTCCCTAATCGCTCCAGTTTCCATGCTGTTGACCGAGATACAGATGTGATGTATTGACGTTCTTTCTCTCGAACCAGGCGATCGCTAGGTTCACCGTAGCCCTGCAAAAGTTGTAACCGCTGTTGAGTTGTTGGGTAGTTAAATAATGTTTCCATTCTGCCTCCTTCGTTTTGGTTGAAGAAGAATGAACTATGGATGAGTCTAAAAAAAGCGGCATACCACTTGCTAAGGCTTAGTAAGTGCTTAGCAAGTGGTGGTAGTGATTATTTTTTACTTAATTTCAACCAGTTACGTACTTCTTCGCAAGTGAAGTTAACATCAAAATTGTATGTATTTGACTGTGCTATTTCTGTTAGTACTTCAGCTACAGCAGAATGATTTCTCAAAAATTTTTTATCTTTAAAATGCTCACGCAGTAGCATATAGATCATCTCACTAACTCTTGCTTTTTCTCGATACTGTACATTCCGTTCGACTGGTGGATTATCCATCCACAATTTCACCGTTGATGGGTTAATCGGAATACCTTCTTTTTGAAAAAACCAAGCAGCTTTACCTGGAGGGACCTTTCCATTTCGAGAAAAAATCTCATTGATTAGAATGTATATTGCAATTCTACTATTCGGTGGATAGTAAGATACTATTACATCTTCATATTCCTCAGGAGCACTAACACTACCATCAGTATTTTTAATAGTAGATTCAGATATCAGATCATTATAAAATAGCTCAATCGCTTCTCTTTCAATATAAAGATTTTTTATTTCTGATGTTAAAGATTTACGGAAAACCAAATAGTCATAATCAGAATTATAAAAAGGAGAAACAAAAACAACTCCAGCTTTGTTTTTCAAATTATTATATTTTTCTTTATCAGACAATACGTACTGTGCACGGCTAAAATGCGTAGTCTTTGTCGGTCTTATATGCCAGTAACCATACGCCATTCCATCATATCTATACTCGTTATATCCTTTAAAGAAGCGAATAGACCACTCATGTTTAAACTTCCATTGAAAGTGTTTTTCTAAGTTCTGCTCAGGTGTAAACGATAAATATTCATGAAGCGGGTTACTTTCGTGTTGAAATAAATCCATTCCATTACGGACATCATATTCAAAATCATCCTTATTTTCTCGACAATGCCTTAACGTGCATGGTTCACCATCAAAATGAATAAAAATATAAAACTTCCCTATTATCCACTCGCTAATAATAAACTCAATATCCAGACCAAACTTATCAACAACTTCGGATAAAGAATAGAATAACTTCATTACCAACCCCCATCACACAACACCTTAATTCATTTGTATTTTTTAATTCATTGCTATCATTGTAATTGATAACTAATTAGTACAATACTAAAAAATCCAACTTACATGGGAGTTTTTTACATATGTCACTTTTAACAAACTACATATTGATAATGAGATATAATCCGAGCAGGCTCAATAAGTATCGAGCAATTATTAAATTTTTTCTAATCGACTATGGTGTAGTTGTAAGTCTTACAACACATTCAGCAACCTTGCTAGACTTAGCTTGTACCACTATTATAGCCAGATAGCATAAGGAGTCCTCAGATGAGTAGCCAATCAACATCACCGCAAGTTACAAAAGCCCAGATTTATCGTTCCGTTGCCAGCTCAACCGCGATCGAAACGGGCGTTTCTGTGCAAAAAATTGAGCAGCAACTCAAACAAAACCAGGCACAGGCGAAAGCCGTTGGCCTCGCCCGTTAGTCAGGCAAGATATCGCCCACTAGTTGCATCATGGGACTGTAGTTCCCTGATACGCCTGCCTGTATTGCCTTGAAGTAAAACTCCTTGTGCTCATCCCACAGGCTGTAATCCAGTAAGCCCTTCCCTGCCTGAACCGACAGTACATCGCAAAGCAGCCGCGACAGACGCCCGTTACCTTCTCTGAATGGGTGGATCAAAATAAACTCCACGTGGCATTCAGCCAGAGAACTAACCAGCTCCGGGCGAGCCAGGGATTTCAGTTCACCAGTTCGGGAGAGAAACTGCCTCTCGAAACCATCAAGAAGCAGAGGAATCCTGTCGGCAGCAGCAAACTGGAAGCCACCCTTAGTTAGGTTGGCATTACGCAGCCTCCCCGCCCAGTCGTACACATTCCCCAGCCATTGACGATGCCACCTACTGATGTGCTCAAAAGCCAGCGCCTCAGGCGGCTGGCTCTCAATAAATAGCTGCTCATACAGCATCAGCAGCAGGCCAGACTCCAGCGTATCCATTTCCTGTTCATCAATGATTCCCAGCTTATTAGCCAGCACCAAGTCCCCAGAGCCCGGCTGATACCGCTCTTCTGCTGAATTAAGCTCATATTTTGACAAGCCCTTACCTCCGTCCAAACAAGTTCACAACGTTGTTTTCCTGCTGTCGCTGGTAGTTGTTGACTCTATCTTCCCAAATCTCAAGCGCCCTGCGCTTTTCAGTCAGGTAATCATAACGGTCATAGTGTTTCGAGCTGACGTCGTTCAAAGCGTGATTCTGAATACGGTCGCGGATCTCTTTGCTGATCCCCGCCTCTCCCATCAGCGTTTTACAGGTCCGACGTAAATCTCGCGCCGTGAAAACTTTAAACTCAGGATTAAAGGCCCGGAAATACATGATGGAACGCGCCAGACTGTCGGTACGCACCGGGCGCTCACCGTTTGTTGATAGCGGGAAAATATAGGGACTGTTACTTTCCTTAGTCAGCTCTTTCACTGAAGCTAATTCCTGTAGCGCCGA
The DNA here is from genome assembly GCA_002271215.1 of Lelliottia jeotgali. Taxonomy (NCBI): domain Bacteria; kingdom Pseudomonadati; phylum Pseudomonadota; class Gammaproteobacteria; order Enterobacterales; family Enterobacteriaceae; genus Lelliottia; species Lelliottia jeotgali. The sequence goes on from CP018628.1 coordinate 3,876,270, forward strand.
TTCAGTCAGCGGGATCAGGTGCTCACGCTTGTTTTTCGATACATCGGCAATGACCAGGAGCGTCTTTTGCTGCCAGTCAATCGCACTCCACTGGCTGGCAATCATTTCAAATGGACGCTGCCCACCAGCATAAACGCAGAAGCGGATTAAATGCTGCATCAGCGGCCCAACATTGGTGGCCTCTGCGAACTGCTCCATGACAACACGCAACTCTTCCAGCGTTAGCCATGTATCACCCACTTTTTCCGCCGAAGACTGCTTCGGTATGGCCGATACCGGGTTAACTTCAAGGCCGAACGTAATACCCACGCTGGTATTCATCGGATCGTTATCAGCTTTCAGACCGTAGTTGAATGCCGCCATCAAATAAGAACGAACTCGGTTCGCATGGACCACCGCATCACGCTGGATAATACCCGAGAGGATGGTTTTGATCTGCAGAGGCGTCACGTCCTTCGCTTTAGTATCACGAGGAATAACGGTGTAGCACTCTCGCTCCATGCGCTTCAATACATCAGCCCAAGTACGCTTGTTGTCGAGCTTCATCTTGTTAACGTAGCCATGTACCAGTTCTTCAAACGATCCTTGAGAACGATGGATCTGCATAATGTGCTGTTCGGCCAGGCGCTGTTGCTCAAGCTCTTGCTGGGGTTCCTTTCCTTCGACAAGCCAGGCTCCGTACTTTTTCGCCAGTTCATTGGCCGTCACCAGTTTCATCTCAGGCCAGATGCCCAACTGGATGAACTTCTCTTTCTTCCCTTTCTCAACGTAATAACGGAAATAAAAAACTTTGCTGCCTGAAGGCTGAACCTTAACACCAAGCCTGCCAGTACCACGTTGAGCACTGTTGCTCCACACGTAGTACGCCGTGCTTTTTGTCTTCAATCCACGTATAGCAGTCTCGGTAAGATTAGCGGCCATGAGTTTACCTTTCTGAGAATAAGCGTTACCTGACCCGATGCCCATTTCGGGTCAGGTAACGGGTCAGGTAAGGATAGTACAATGGGGAAATAAGAGAACCAATCAGAAACAAAAACAACTTCATAACCGATTGATTATAGACAATTAAAAATACAAACAGAGACAATGGCGAACAATTAAAAACATGCCAATTTTATGACTCATAATCGCTTGGTCGCTGGTTCAAGTCCAGCAGGGGCCACCAAATAACAAGGGCTTACGTGAAAACGTAGGCCCTTAGTTTTTTCAGGATTGATGAATCAGCGTGTGCTTAACTCACACCAGCTCCCGGAGTTGCTCCTGCATGTAGGCAGAAAAGTATTCAGGGTTTTTGATAACAACGTGATCAGTTGCGTTAATTTTCTCGGCCCACCCGGCCACTTTTTTCGTAAAGTCGGGATCCCATCCTTCTTGTGCCCCTCGCGCCATAACGTCATCCGCACTTGCAGGCGTACCCAACTCCTTCAAATACTTGAAAATTCCCTTCGCAGTACTTTCATCCATCGAATGCGGCACTGACGCGGAAGTGTCCATACCACCAATGAAATCCAATGCTTTCTCAATGACTGTTGGCATACTCTTATCCTTAAAATTAACCATCTAGTAAACAAGGTTATACTATGGCCTGAAATTGATCGGAAATTCAAAGAGATTGTCACGGTACCGGAAACCACATCACACACCTTTGAGCGCTTCCGATACGTTCCTGAAGCATTGCATAATCCACACCCCCGAACCATTAACCCCCTCACAAACATCTAAAACTAAAGAAATCCCCCGTCGCGCCGATCATCATCCGTGTGTATTATTTCCTGTAGCTCTGACCACAACTAACCTTAACTCAAATACTTAAGCGCTAAAGCGAAAGGCATCATGAGCACACCGATCAAACGGCTAGAAATCATAAAAAATGCCATTGAACTGGAAGATGACGACATCATCGACAGCCAACTGGCACGGCTGAAAAGTGAAGCGTTTGACGATGAGCTACAGGCGATCGTCGTAGCGCTTGAGAATAAAAACTATACCGCAGCGATCAGAGCCATCACCGCCTGGTTGCAGAGTCAGCGCTCACTGACTCAGTGGCGCGATCCGCAGGTTGCCGCCAGCAAGCTTGAATTGAAGGCTCTGGAAGAGCGCCTGCGCGAGCTGATTGATCGCCGTAACGCCCGCGTGCAACAACTGGACGAGTTCAACGATCTCTATTTCTCCCGTCTTGGCCCATTGATGTCGCAAATACTTCAGCTGCGTAAAACCCTCGCAGAACTGAATCTGCGCCGCCAGCAGGCGGAGTCGCGTCGCCGCGAAGAGGATTATCGTCGCTGCCAGCAATATATGGCGCAGGCCGTTGAAGTGCTGACCACACTGACGCAGCGCTGGCGTGCGCTGCCAGCCGATTCGGTGCAGGCCGCCGACGCGCGTAAGCATTTGCAGCAGCAAAGCGATCTGATTGCCAATCTGTTGGCCGAAGCGCAAGAGCTGGAAATGGGCTTAACACGCGAAGAAGAACCGGCGCGTCAGGCGCGGGACGAGGCTAACGAAGAGTACGAGAAATATCGCGAGCAGCACCACGATGCAGAAATGCGTCTGCGCAAAGGCAAGGATCTGTCAGAAGAAGATCAGAATGAGCTGAAACGGCTTTGGCGTCAGGCCAGCAAACTCTGCCATCCGGATCTGGTAGCGGACGATCTGAAAGAAGAAGCCAACACCATGATGGTGCAGCTCAACCAGGCCAAACAGCGCGGAGATGTGAAAGCGATTCGCTCGTTGGTGGCGCGTCTGCAGCAGGGCTTTGAGCCCCTGATGGCCAGCGATCGACTGAACGATCTGGAACGTATTCGCAAAAAAATGGCTCAGGTTCGCGAACAAATCGACACTTTAGTGAACGAGCTGGCGGAGCTGGAGAAAGAAGAGTCCTGGCTGCTGGTCTCCTCGCTGAGCAATATGGAGTCTTATTTTGCCCAGCAGGAGAAAGCGCTGCACGACGTTCGTAGTGCGCTCGAACACCAGGTGAACGAAGCACAGCTCGACGAAGTTGCCTAGTTACTTCGCGTGCCAGTATGCGCTGGCACGCACCAGCTGTGGATCAATCGCGTCAGTCTCAAACTGGCAACTCAGGTTTTTGACTACCTTCCCTTCCCCGGTCAACCAGATAAAGTAATCCGCAGCAGGCACGCTCAGCATCGCCAGACGATCGGCCACCGCCTGCTCGCTATGTCCGACAATCCAGGTTATGTTGAAATCACTCAGATGCGCCAGATAGTCCTTATAAGACTCATCACCCACGGTCACCACGGCGTGAATTTCCGGTTTGACCGGCAGTGCAGCAATCGCTTCCAGACGACGACGCAGCGCAGGCATGCCGGACTCATCGCAAACGTACAACTGCCACGCATAATCTTCCGGCACCACCAGCGATCCGCGCGGGCCGCCGATCGTTAGCTTATCGCCTGCTTTAGCCTGTACCGCCCAGTTGCTCGCAAGCCCACCGTCATGAACAAAGAAATCGAGCACCAGTTCGTTGCGCGCCTCATCGTACAGCGGCGTGTAATCACGCGCTTGCGGGCGTACACCCTCACCCCAGTTGATGCCTTCGTCGGTCACAACCGGAGGTACAAAAGCTGCGCCCGGAGCCGGGAAAAAGACTTTGGTATGGTCGTCAAAACCCTTTGAACTAAAACCTTCCAGCGCTTCACCACCTAAGACGATGCGTTGAAAGCCAGCGCTTACACGCTCAACGCGGAGCACGGTCAGCTCGCGAAAGCGCAGTTCATTGCGTACACGTTGTGGGTAACGAGGTGATGTCATTTTTCTGCCTTCGTGAAGTGAATACGATATATCTAAATCAGATTCAAATGATAATGATTGCTAACAAACGAGATTGCAAGTCTTTTTTTGATATAGATGATTCATGCACATCCCCAATCTAAAAAATAACAACAAAGACAATTATTTCAATATGTTAAAGAAAAAATAAAAAACGAATTTGCTAACCAGACAACTTTAGATATAAATTAGATATATCAAATTAAGGAGAACACTCATGCGACATTCACACGACGATTTTGGCCACGAACACCACCATCATGGCCGTGGCGGGGAGCATCACGGTGGCGGTGGCGGACGCCGCCAGCGCTTCTTTGGCCACGGCGAGTTGCGCCTGGTGATTCTGGATATTCTCACCCGCAACGCCAGTCACGGCTATGAGCTGATTAAAGAGATTGAGAGCATGACGCAGGGAAACTACACCCCGAGTCCTGGTGTGATTTATCCGACTCTCGATTTCCTGCAAGATCAGGCGTTTATTACGATTTCAGAAGAGGAAGGCGGGCGCAGGAAGATTGCCATCACCGTTGCCGGGCAGCACTGGCTTGATGAAAATAAGGAACATCTGGAACACATTCAGGCACGCATTACCGCACGCTGCGTGGGGTTCCAGTTGCGTAAAAACCCGCAAATGAAGCGGGCTCTGGATAACTTCAAAGCGGTACTGGACCTGAAAGTTAATCAGGGAGAGATCAGCGACGCGCAGCTTAAGCAGATTATTGGCGTTATCGACCGCGCAGCGCTGGATATCTCCCAGCTGGATTAAGCCAGCGCTTCCTCGCGCACGCGGAATACTTTTACCAGCTCTTTCAGGTGCAGCGCCTGATCGTTAAGCGAAGCCGCCGCCGCAACAGACTCCTCCACCAGCGCTGAGTTCTGCTGGGTGGTGGAGTCGATCAGGCCAATCGCACTGTTAATTTGCGAGATGCCTTCCGTCTGTTCGTGGCTCGCCTGGCGTATCTCACGCAAAATAACGTCCATCTCTTCCACATTCCCCACCATGCCGTTAATGAGCCCGCTGGCTTTTTCCACCAGGTTCATTCCGTCCTGAGTCTGGCTAGTCGAGCTTTCGATCAGCTGGCGAATTTCGCTGGCTGAAGAGGCGCTTTTCTGCGCCAGCTGGCGCACTTCGCCCGCTACCACCGCAAATCCACGCCCATGCTCACCGGCACGCGCCGCTTCGACAGCGGCATTCAGCGCCAGAATGTTGGTCTGGAAGGCAATCGCATCGATCAGGTTGATGATGTCGGACATGCGGTTAGAGGTTTCATTAATCAGGCGCATTTTCTGCGTCACCTGCTTCATCATCTCGCCGTTGTTTTTGACCACACTCGCCGCATCGGCGGAGAGATTTGTCGCTTCACCAGTGTGCGCCGCCGTATTTTTCACCGTCGCGGTGATCTGCTCCATCGACGCGGCAGTCTGCTCAACCGAGCTGGCCTGTTCTTCGGTACGTGCCGCCAGATCCTGATTCCCCGCGACAATTTGCGCCGCCGCGCTGGAGATATTTTCCGAGCCAGATTGAACCTGCTGCACAATTTCCAGAAGCCGGGTTTTCATCTCCATCAGCGCATGAAGCAGCAAACCCGTTTCGTCTTTGCTGCGTGTGGTGATGTTGCGGGTTAAATCGCCTTCGGCAATAGCTTCGGCAAACGAGACCGCCTCGCCCAGTGGGCGGGTGATGGAACGCACGATAAACCAGCCAATCGTACTGCCGATAACCACGCTAAACACGGTCAGGATCACCAGCAACAGGCGGTTGGTGTTGAAATCCCCGTCGACCTGCTTCCCGGCGCTCTGCATTTCACTGTTTTGCACCGCGATCAGCTCCTGCACTTTGGCCTTGTATGCCTGTTGCAGGTTCACCGTTTTGGTCATCATCTCCTGGATCGCGCCCTCACGATCCTTGTTCTGCACCGCCTGCAATATCCGGTAACGAGAATCCAGATACTGCTGACGCACATCCCGAATGCCGGTAAGGATCTGTTGCGATTTGGGGTCTTTAAGAGAGTTATTCAGGTCCGTGAGGATGACGGTAATGTGTTCGCTGATCTCCTTCAGCCGCTGCTGCGACTGAGCGGCATACTGGCCCTGCTCATCCAGCAGCATGAGCTGTTGAGTGCTAACAAATTCCTGGAAGTTATCGATTAACTGATTGGCTTTTACCGTCGTCGGGTAATCCTGGGTAATGATGGATTGCATCCCATTATTTGCCCGATTCAGGCTCAGGAGCGACAGGCTGGCGCTTACGACCATCAAAACAATTAAGAATCCAAAGGCCAGAAATAATTTTGTGCCGATCTTTACGTCATGTAAGAACATATATACTCCATCGATGTGATTATTTCTCAGACGATCAGCGTTATCGGTAACTTTCTCGCTAACTTTATGACTTTGATCGTTTTTATATTTCATAACCACGGCAATGGATAGGCTGAATCTATTAATAACGCGCCATCGATCGTTACTTAAGCTTCAGACAGTCTCTTTGTGAAATAGCGTTGGGGTAAATTGGCTTAGGTGAATATAAATAACTGAGGTGATTATTTTAGTTATTTAATATTAAATTAACATTTGAACGTAAATATAATTACAACTTTAGGAACGAAAAAGCCCGCTTATTTCTGCCGAAATAAGCGGGCTTTTTTCCTGAACCTTACTGACTCAATGGAGAACCGTTACCGCATCTTCAAGACGTCCGGCGCGGTGCTTCACCATTGCCGAAACGCGGGCGCTCTCTTCCACCAGATCGGCGTTTTTCTGCGTGATGTCATCCAGTTCAGCCACCGCGCGAGTCAGGTCAGATAGCCCTGTCGCCTGCTCGGACGTCGAGTGACTGATCTGGGCAATCAGGCGCGTCACATTTTGTACCTGCTCAACAATGTCATCCATAGTGCGCCCGGCGGCATGAACTTGGTCGGAACCCGACTGAACCTTGCTGGCACTGGCATCAATCAGTTTGCGGATATCATTCGCAGCGCTGGCGCTGCGGCTTGCCAGGTGGCGAACCTCTCCGGCCACCACGGCAAAGCCTTTGCCCTGCTCGCCCGCACGCGCCGCTTCTACTGCCGCATTGAGCGCCAGAATATTGGTCTGGAAGGCGATATCGTTGATGAGTTTAGTGATGGAGCCAATCCGCTGGGTGCTGTCGGCAATATCGTCCATCGTTTTCACGACGGTCTGCATTGCGCTGCCGCCTTCAGCCGCCGCACCGCTCGCCACTATCGAGAGTTTATCAGCCGCCGCTGCGGTTTCAGAATTACTCTGCACCGATGCCGCCATCTGATTCATGGTGGTCACCGTCTGCTGCACGTTAGCCACCGTCTGACGGGTGCGGTCATTAAGATCTTCATTGCCCTTCGCCAGGCGATCGCTGCCATCACGCACGCTCACCACCTGACTTGAAACATCATTGATCAGCCAGCGACACATCAGCCCCAGCTGTCCAACGGCACGTAAGGTCAGCCCAAGCTCGTCGCTGCGATTAAGATGGTCGACGCTGTTCCGCTCACCGGTTGCGACTTTGAGCGCCTGTCGGGCCACATTTTCTACCGGACGGACGATTTGCTGCTCGAACAGAACGGTGCCCAGCAGCATCACCAGCGCGCTCGCACCCAATGCGGCCCAGCTCGCATGCGTTGCAATAAGCGTGGCCGCCAGTGCCACAAACAGTATTGCCATGACGCTACGCACCCGCCAGCGCAGCGGCATCGCCGGTAATTTCCCAAACACGCCTTTACTCACCACCAGCCCTTTATGAACGCGCTTGTTGCAGCGCCCTTCGTTCAGCGCTTTGTACAGTGGCTCAACCGCCGCGATCTCTTCCGCCGTCGCCCGGGTACGAATCGACATGTACCCCGTCACCGCACCGCCGCGCACCATTGGCACTGCGTTAGCACGCACCCAGTAGTGGTCGCCATTCTTGCGGCGGTTTTTCACGATCCCGCTCCACGGCTCGCCCTGTTTTAGCGTGTACCACATATCGGCAAACGCCGCTTTCGGCATATCCGGGTGGCGCACTAAATTGTGCGGCTGCCCCAGCAATTCATCCAGTTGGTAGCCGCTCACTTTCACGAAGGTGTCGTTGGTGTGGGTCATGTGGCTGTGGAGATCGGTGGTGGACATGAGGGTGGTATCGTCGTTCAGAGGATATTCATTCTGAGTGACATACGGTTGAGCGGACATGATGGGCATCCCTTGCAGGTTATTTGAATGTTAATTTTGTGGGTTTATCTTTTTTCGGCGGTAAACAGTTTATCTTTAGTTGTTAAATCCGATCGAGATCGCAAATTGCGGTTAAACCGCACTTTTTGTACGCATTTCTAATTGATTGATTTCAAATACTTTCATAAAGAAATTACCCACAAAGGCTGACCTGTTAACGTCTCCTTAAGAATCAAAGTCCGCACCACAAGGGTGCAACTGACCCATTCAGGCGCAAATAACTCCCTCGCAAAGCCCAGCGGCAAACCTCGTTTCGCCCTCCCGGCACGATTAAATTTTGCGCAACATTATTTTAACCTGGCATTTATCCCGATTTTCGTTAAGTCACCAGAAGTGGCGTAATCCCTGCAATAATTAATTCAGTATCATGTGATACGCGATCCCCCGGAGCTCATTTTGAACAGGTTACCTTCCAGCGCCTCGGCTCTTGCCTGTACCGCGCACGCACTGAATCTCATTGAAAAGCGAACGCTTGACCATGAGGAGATGAAACAACTTAACCGAGAGGTGATTGATTACTTTAAAGAGCATGTAAATCCGGGGTTTTTAGAGTACCGAAAATCTGTTACCGCTGGCGGGGATTACGGAGCCGTAGAGTGGCAAGCGGGAAGTCTGAATACGCTTGTCGACACCCAGGGACAGGAGTTTATAGATTGCCTGGGTGGTTTTGGAATTTTCAACGTGGGGCACCGTAATCCAGTTGTGGTTTCCGCCGTACAGAATCAGCTCGCGAAACAACCCCTTCACAGCCAGGAACTGCTGGACCCGCTTCGCGCCATGCTCGCGAAGACGCTGGCGGCCTTAACGCCTGGCAAACTGAAATACAGTTTCTTCTGCAATAGCGGCACGGAATCGGTCGAAGCGGCGCTGAAACTCGCCAAAGCGTACCAGTCTCCGCGCGGGAAATTCACCTTTATCGCCACCACCGGCGCGTTCCACGGGAAATCCCTTGGCGCACTGTCGGCTACGGCAAAATCGACCTTCCGCAAACCGTTTATGCCGCTGCTGCCGGGCTTCCGTCACGTGCCGTTCGGCGATATCAACGCGATGCGCACCGTGCTGACCGAGTGCCGTAAAACCGGTGACGACGTGGCGGCGATTATCCTTGAGCCGATTCAGGGCGAAGGGGGGGTGATCCTGCCGCCGCAGGGCTATCTGCCTGCGGTTCGCAAGCTGTGCGATGAGTTTGGCGCGCTGCTTATCCTCGATGAAGTGCAAACCGGGATGGGACGCACCGGCAAGATGTTTGCCTGTGAACACGAAAACGTGCAACCGGACATTCTGTGTCTGGCAAAAGCTCTCGGCGGCGGCGTGATGCCGATTGGCGCAACCATCGCCACCGAAGAGGTGTTCTCGGTGCTGTTCGATAATCCGTTCCTGCATACCACCACTTTTGGCGGTAACCCGCTGGCCTGTGCGGCCGCGCTGGCGACCATCAACGTGCTGCTGGAGCAGAACTTACCGGCTCAGGCGGAGCAGAAAGGCGATATGTTGCTGGACGGTTTCCTGCAGTTAGGCCGCGAGTACCCGGATCTGGTGCAGGACGCGCGCGGAAAAGGGATGCTAATGGCCATTGAGTTTGTGGATAACGAAATCGGCTACAACTTCGCGAGCGAGATGTTCCGCCAGCGTGTGTTAGTGGCCGGGACGTTGAACAACTCGAAAACCATCCGCATTGAACCGCCGCTGACGCTGACCATTGAGCAGTGCGAGCAAGTGCTGAAAGCGGCCCGTAAGGCGCTGGCGGCAATAAGGGTGAGTGTGGAAGAGGCATAAGTGCCGATATCTCGCCGGATGGCGCTGCACTTATCCGGCCTACGTGAGAGTGGTTTCGTAGGCCGGATAAGTGCAGCGCCATCCGGCTTTTTTTAAACGATACGAACGCCCACTGGCATCGCGCGCTCCGCTGTTAACAGCACGCTTTCGCTGCCGTCCTCGGTCTCAGCGCACAGCAGCATACATTCCGACACTTCCCCGCGCATTTTGGCTTTTTCCAGATTACACAGCACCACCACCTCTTTACCGAGTAATTCCTGTTCGGTGTAATACGGCACCAGGCTGGTGACGGTCTGAAGCTGGCGCTCGCCAATATCAATCTGCACGATATACAGCTTATCGGCATTGCCGTGACGCTTTACGTCGATAATTTTCCCGGTGCGCATCTCCAGGCGGGCGAAATCCCCGTAAGAAACAGTTTCCATGATCAACCCCTCAAGTAAATATTTAGTAAAAATATCACAGCATAAGCGGCGTTGCCGATCAATGGATTTTTACTAAATACGCGGGATTCATTACAATGGCGACAGACTCTATTTTAACTCCCGCGCTGAGGGGCCACATGGCAACACTGAAAGATATCGCAAAGGAAGCGGGCGTGTCGCAGGCCACTGTGTCGCGCATTCTTAACGACGACCGGACGCTAAACGTCAAAGAAGAGACGCGTCACCGGATCCTGGAAATTGCTGAAAAGCTGGAATATCGCGGCAGCAGTGCGCGTAAAAGCCTGATCCAGCATGACGCCTGCCATCACGTGCTGGCACTTTACAGCTACCGTCAGGAGCTGGAAATCAATGACCCCTACTACCTCGCTATCCGTCATGGCATTGAAACCCAATGCGAAAAGCTGAATATTGGCCTGACCAATTGCTATGAAAATCAGGGGCTGCCGGAGATAAGCAAAGTCAGCGGAATTCTGATTGTCGGCAAACCGGCAGAGCAGATGCGCCTGGCGGCCGAAGCCCTGAGCGATAATATCTGCTTTGTCGATTTTCACGAGGCGGGTTCCGCTTTTGACTCGGTGGATATCGACCTGGTGCGCATCAGCAAAGAGGTGATCGACTTCTTCGCCGCCCAGGGCGTGCAGCGTATCGGCTTTATCGGCGGCGAAGATGAGCCGGGTAAGGCAGATATTCGCGAAAAAGCGTTCGTCGAATACGGCCAGCTCAAAGGCGTGGTGTCGGAGAAAGATATCTGGCGCGGCGGCTTCTCCAGTTCATCGGGCTATGAGCTGGCGACGAAGATGTTGGCGCAGGACGACTTCCCCGAAGCGCTGTTTGTCGCCTCCGACTCCATCGCCATCGGCGTGCTGCGGGCGATCCACGAGAAAGGGCTGACCATTCCGCAGGATATTAGCCTGATAAGCGTCAATGATATCCCCACCGCCCGCTTTACCTTCCCGCCGCTGACCACCGTGCGCATCCATTCTGAGATGATGGGCAGCCAGGGTGTAAACCTGCTGGTGGAAAAAGCACGCGATGGCCGTGCACTGCCGCTGCAGGTGTTTGTTCCCAGCCGGTTGAAGCTGCGCGGCACGACTCGTTAAACCCCTTGCCGGGTGGCGGCTACGCCTTACCCGGCCTACAAAACCCGAGGCCGTTGAAGGTTTTGTAGACCCGGTAAGCGCAGCGCCACCGGGCAATGACCTCATCTCCCTCTCCCCCCTATTTTCGTGATCCACTTAACTCATTTCATTTTTACTGATTTTATTTAGTAAATTATTTACTAAACTCCCCAGCAATGATGTTTTAACCCACAGGGAGATGACATGAACCGCTGGGAGAATGTTCAGTTAACGCACGAGAACCGGCTGCCGCCGCGCGCGTACTTTTTTGCCTATCACGATATCGATCAAGCCCGCCGCTTTGCCCGCGAGGCCAGCAGCCATTTTCTGCTGCTGAGCGGCCAATGGGCGTTCCGCTATTTCGACCATCCGCTTGAAGTGCCCGAAGCGTTTCCCCACCAGCTGATGAGCGACTGGGGCCAGATTAGCGTGCCGTCCATGTGGCAGCTGGAAGGCCACGGCAAACTGCAATACACCGATGAAGGCTTCCCCTTCCCGATTGACGTGCCATTCGTTCCGAGTGCGAATCCTACCGGCGCCTATCAGCGCGTATTCATGCTTGGTGAAAGCTGGAGCACGCGTCAGACGCTGATTAAATTCGACGGCGTAGAGACCTATTTCGAAGTGTACGTAAACGGCCATTACGTCGGGTTCAGCAAGGGCAGTCGCCTGACCGCTGAATTTGACGTTTCGCCGTTCGTTCATGCGGGTGAAAACCTGCTGTGTGTCAAAGTGATGCAGTGGGCGGATTCAACCTACATCGAAGATCAGGATATGTGGTGGACGGCGGGGATCTTCCGCGACGTCTATCTGGTGGGTCGCGAGCTGACGCACATCGACGATTTCACCGTCACCACAACCTTCAACGACGACTATTGCGACGCCACTCTCTCCTGCCACGTCGAGCTGGAAAACCTGGCCGCCCAGACGCAAAACGTCACCCTTAACGTTCAGCTTTTCGACGGCGAACAGCGACTGTATCAGGGCGAAGCGCAGGCCAGCGTCAGTCAGCGCCAGGCTCTCGATTTCAGCGTGGATGTGAAGCAGCCAAAACAGTGGTCCGCCGAAACGCCTTATCTGTATCACCTGCTACTGATCCTGAAAAACGCGGCGGGCGAAATACTGGAAGTGGTGCCGCAACGCGTGGGCTTCCGCGACATTCAGGTGCGCGACGGCCTGATGCTCATCAACAACCATTACGTGATGCTCCACGGCGTGAACCGCCACGATAACGATCATCGCAAGGGGCGCGCGGTGAGTATGGATCGCGTCGAGAAAGATCTGATCCTGATGAAGCAACACAACATCAACTCGGTACGCACCGCCCACTATCCGAACGATCCGCGCTTTTACGAGCTGTGCGATCTCTACGGTCTGTTCGTGATGGCGGAAACTGACGTCGAATCCCACGGATTTGCCAACGTCGGCGATCTGAGCCGCATCACCGACGATCCAACGTGGGAAAGCGTGTATGTCGAGCGCATCGTGCGCCACGTGCAGGCGCAGAAAAACCATCCGTCGATTGTCATCTGGTCGCTCGGCAACGAATCCGGCTATGGCTGCAACATTCGCGCGATGGCGAAAGCCTGCAAGGCGCTGGACCCAACCCGCCTGCTGCATTACGAAGAGGACCGCGACGCCGACGTGGTGGACATCATCTCCACCATGTACACCCGCGTCCCGCTGATGAATGAGTTCGGCGAATATCCGCACCCAAAACCGCGCATCATCTGCGAATACGCCCACGCGATGGGCAACGGTCCCGGCGGATTAAATGAATACCAGAACGTGTTTTATCGTCACGACTGCCTGCAAGGGCATTACGTCTGGGAGTGGTGCGATCACGGCATTCAGGCGCAGGACGCGGACGGCAAAACCTTCTACCAGTACGGCGGCGATTTTGGTGACTACCCAAATAACGCCAACTTCTGCCTCGACGGGCTGATCTACTCCGATCAAACACCTGGCCCCGGCCTGCTGGAATACAAGCAGGTGATCGCCCCGGTGAAAGTCAGCGCCGTCGATCTCGCGCGCGGCGAGCTGCGGGTCGAGAACAAACTGTGGTTCAGCACACTCGACGACTACACCCTGCGCGTGGAGATCAAAGCCGAAGGCGAATTGCTCAGCAGCCAGGCGCTGAAAGTAAGTGATTTAGCCCCGAACAGCGCCCGCACCGTTCAGATTACCGTCCCAAACACAGACGGGCGCGAAAGCTGGGCCAACGTATTCGTCAGCAAAGATTCCGCCACTTCTTACAGCGATGCGAATCACCCGATTGCGCAGTATCAGTTTGCGCTGGCCCCGCGCACCCTGGTCGCGCAGCCGTGGCAGACAGACAGCGCCACGCCGCTGGTCGTCAGTGACGAACGCCTGACCTGCGTCGTCAGCGGACACAACTTCCGCATGGTGTTCTCGAAACTCAGCGGCAAGCTCACGTCATGGCGGGTGAACGGTGAAGAATTGATCGCCGAAGAGGGCAAAATTAACTTCTTCAAACCGATGATTGATAACCACAAGCAGGAGTACGAAGGGCTGTGGCAACCGAATCATCTGCACATCATGCAGGAACATCTGCGCGCGTTTCGCATTGAGCACGACGGCGATGAACTGGTGATTGAAACTCAGACCATCATCGCGCCGCCGGTGTTTGATTTCGGCATGCGCTGCACCTACCGCTGGCGCATCAGCCCTGCCGGCGCACTCGGCGTCGAGCTGGCGGGCACGCCGTATGGCGACTACCCGCACATGATCCCGTGCATCGGCTTTACGCTCGGCATCAACCAACACTTCGATCAGGTGACGTACTACGGGCGTGGGCCAGGCGAAAACTACCCAGACAGCCAGCAGGCGAATCTGATCGACGTCTGGAAAAGCGACGTCGATGCGATGTTCGAAAACTACCCGTTCCCGCAGAACAACGGCAACCGCCAGCAGGTGCGCTGGGCGTCGCTCACCAACCATAGCGGCCACGGCCTGCTCGTGGTGGCGCAAAAGCCGATCCACTTCAGCGCCTGGCCGTACAGCGGCGAAGCAATTCATGCCGCGCGACACTGCAACGAACTCGAGCGCAGCGGGCATATCACATTGAATCTTGATCACCAACTGCTGGGATTAGGTTCTAACTCCTGGGGCAGCGAAGTGCTGGACAGCTGGCGCGTGCGCTTCCAGCCGTTCCGCTACGGCTTCACCCTGCTGCCGACCTGTGGTGACGTGCAGGCCCAGGCGTTTTCTCTTACTCCCGCAGCCGCCGAAAGCGAGGCCGAATAATGGACATTATTAACAACCTGGAAGAGTTTACCCGCCGCTACCACGGTGGTCGCAAATGGCAGCGCTGCGTGGAAGCCATACAGAACATCGACAGCATTCGTCCCGGCGTGGCCCATTCAATTGGCGATTCGCTCAGCTATCGCCTGACCACCGACACCGCCACCGACGCGCTTTTCCTCGGTCATCGGCGTTATTTCGACGTGCATTACTACCTGCAGGGTGCGCAAAAAATCGAGTACGCACCGAAAGCGCAGCTTCAGGTGGTGGAGTGCTACCGCGATGAAACCGACCGAGAGTTCTTTAAAGGCTGCGGGACCACCGTGCAGGTGCACGAAGGCCAGATGGTGATTTGTGATATCGACGAAGCCTGCCGCTTTATTAGCGACGGCGCGGTGAAGAAGGTCGTCCTGCGGGTGACCGTAGAAGACGGCTATTTCCATAACAAATAAAAAGATCCGGTGGCGCCGAAGTAGCGCCACTACACTCCTCGTACCCGGAGATTCGTTATGTCAGAGTCCACTGTTTCACAGTCCAAGCGTAATACCATCGGCAAGTTCGGCCTGCTGTCGCTGACCTTTGCCGCCGTTTTTAGCTTTAACAACGTCATCAACAATAATATCGAGCTGGGACTGGCATCCGCGCCGATGTTCTTCCTGGCGACGCTGTTCTACTTTATTCCGTTCTGTCTGATCATCGCCGAATTCGTCTCGCTGAATAAAAACTCCGAGGCGGGCGTTTATGCGTGGGTGAAAAGTTCGCTCGGCGGGCGCTGGGCATTTATTACCGCCTACACCTACTGGTTCGTGAATTTATTCTTTTTCACCTCGTTATTACCGCGCGTCATTGCCTATGCCTCCTATGCTTTTCTCGGCTATGAGTACATTCTCACGCCGTTTGCGACCGTGGTGCTGAGTCTGGTGCTGTTTGCATTTTCGACGTGGGTGTCGACCAACGGCGCGAAAATGCTCGGGCCGATTACGTCCGTGACATCCACTCTGATGCTGCTGCTCACGCTTTCCTACATTTTACTGGCGGGCGCGGCGCTGATGGGTGGCGTACAGCCTGCCGATCCGATTACCGTCGATGCGATGATCCCCCATTTTAACTGGGCGTTCCTCGGGATAACCACCTGGATCTTTATGGCCGCTGGCGGCGCGGAATCCGTCGCGGTGTACGTCAACGACGTGAAGGGAGGCTCGAAGTCGTTCGTCAAAGTGATTATCCTCGCCGGGATCGTCATCGGCGTGCTCTATTCCATCACCTCGGTGCTGATCAACATCTTTATCAGCAGCAAAGAGCTGAAATTTACCGGCGGCTCGGTGCAGGTATTCCACGGTCTGGCGGTCTGGTTTGGCCTGCCTGAAGTACTGATGAACCGCTTCGTGGGCCTGGTCTCCTTCACCGCGATGTTCGGCTCCCTGCTGATGTGGACCGCCACGCCGGTGAAAATCTTCTTCTCAGAAATCCCAACCGGCATCTTTGGGGCGAAAACCGTGGCCCTCAATGAAAACGGCGTTCCGGCGCGCGCGGCGTGGATTCAATATTTGATTGTCATTCCGCTGATGATTATTCCGACAATGGGATCAAATACCGCGCAGGATCTAATGAACACGGTGATTAATATGACCGCCGCCGCGTCGATGCTGCCGCCGCTGTTTATCATGCTGGCCTATCTGAACCTGCGTCGCAAACTCGACCATCTGCCGCGTGAATTTAAAATGGGCTCTCGCACCACCGGCATAGTGGTGGTGTCGATGCTGATTGTTATTTTCACCATTGGCTTTATTGCCTCCACCTTCCCGACCGGCGGCAATATTCTGACGATTGTGTTCTATAACGTTGGCGGCATTGTGATTTTCCTCGGCTTTGCGTGGTGGAAATACAGCAAATACGTCAAGGGATTATCGCAAGACGAAAAAAAGATTGAAGCCGCGCCAGCTTCGACCACCTCCTGATCACACCAGAAAATAACAATGAAAATAACTCCTTCTCTTTATGGGGCACTCGCTGCCCTCTCTTTTTGCACGCCATCGATGGCAGCGGAAGAAGTACGACCGGCAGAACATGACGATACACGTACGCCAGAATTGAGCGCCACGTCATTCCGTTTTTACGGCGAGATGGGCGTCGGCGGGTATATGGATCTCGAAGGCCCGGAGAAACACAAATACAGCGACGGAACCTATATCGAAGGCGGGCTGGAGATCAAACACGGCCCGTGGTTCGGCCTGATCTACGGCGAAGGCTGGACCGTGCAAGCGGATCATCAGGGTAACGCCTGGGTTCCCGATCACAGCTGGGGAGGTTTTGAAGGTGGCCTGAACCGTTTTTACGGCGGCTATCGCACGGATGACAGCACCGAAATCATGCTTAGCCTGCGCCAGGATTCATCTCTCGACGACCTGCAATGGTGGGGCGATTTCACGCCCGATCTGGGCTATGTCATCCCCAACACCCGCGACATCATGACGGCGCTTAAAGTGCAAAATCTGGCAGGAAAACTGCGCTACAGCGTGACCGCCACGCCCGCCGGACATCACGACGAGAGTAAAGCCTTGCTGCACTTCGGCAAGTACGATCGCTACGACGATAAGTACATCTATCCAGCGATGATGAACGGTTATTTGCAGTACGAATTCATCGATGGCGTGACCTGGATGAACGGCCTGGAAGTAACCGACGGCACCGGCGAATTATTCTTAACCGGACTGCTGTCACCTAATCTCGCTGCCCGCGCATGGCATCATACCGGGCGCGCCAAAGGACAAAACGTGCCGGGAACGGAAACCGGGTTTATGGCGAGCGCGATGGTCGAAACGCTAAAAGGGCTCTACTTATCCACCGCCTGGAGCTACGCCAAACATCGCCCTGATGATTCTGCCGACGAAACCACCTCATTTGCGCAGTTCGGCATCTGGTACGAATACGGCAACGGACGCTTTGCCACCGCCGCCGACAGCCGCTGGTACATGAAAACCGCCTCCGGCGACCCCAGCGACCAGGTTTTCCTGATGCAATATTTCTACTGGTAACAAGGACCGATTAACCATGAAACTGACTACCCCACTCGCCCCGCTGGCCTGTGCTTTGATGCTCAGCCTCTCGGCGCACGCGGCTACCGCTGATAGCTATAAAAACGTGATTAACCGCGTCGGCGCGCCGCACTACATGCAGGATTTCGACAGCGACGACCACCAGCGTTTTAACCCGTTCTTCGATCTCGGGGCCTGGCACGGACATTTGCTGCCCGATGGCCCGGAAACAATGGGCGGCTTCCCCGGCCCGGCGCTGCTGACAGAAGAGTACATCAACTTTATGGCCACCAACTTTGACCGGCTGACGGTCACTCGCGGCGGCAAAAAAGTCGATTTCACAATGCAGGCATGGAGCCTTCCCGGCGCATTAGTCCAGACCCTGACCGCGCCGGGCGTGAAGATCGTCATGACCCTGCGCTTCGCCAGCCCGCGCACCTCGCTTCTGGAAACACAAATCACTAGCGACGCACCTCTCGTTCTGCAATGGGATGGCGAGTTGCTGGAAAAACTGGAAGCCAAAGAGGGCAAAGCGGTTTCCGATAAAACCATCGATGGCACGTATCCGGACTATCAGCGCCACCTGGCCGCCACGCGCGACGGCGTGAACGTGACGTTTGGCAAAGTGCGTTCGACCTGGGATCTGCTGACCTCCGGGGCATCGCAGTATCAGGTGCATAGGTCGATTCCCGTTGAGACTCACATTGACGGGCATCGCTTTACCAGCACCGCGCACATCAATGGTTCGACGACGATCTGGACCACTTATTCTCATCTGCTGACCGCCGACGACGTCAGCCATGAGAAGGCGCAGATCCGCGATATCCTCGCCCGCCCTGCGCACTTTATGCAGGCGTCGGAGAAGCGCTGGGAAGGTTACTTGCAGCGCGGACTGACGAATCCAGACGCCACGCCGGAACAGACGCGCGTCGCGGTGAAAGCCATCGAAACCCTGAACGGCAACTGGCGCTCGCCGGGCGGCGCGGTGAAATTCAATACCGTCACGCCGTCGGTTACCGGGCGCTGGTTCTCCGGCAACCAGACCTGGCCGTGGGATACCTGGAAACAGGCGTTTGCGATGGCGCACTTCAATCCGGAGATCGCCAAAGAGAACATCCGTGCGGTCTTCTCGTGGCAGGTCAAAGCCGACGATAAGGTGCGTCCGCAGGATGCCGGATTTGTTCCGGATCTGATCGCCTGGAACCTCAGTCCGGATCGCGGCGGCGACGGCGGGAACTGGAACGAACGCAATACCAAACCGAGCCTCGCAGCCTGGTCGGTGATGGAAGTGTATAAAACCACCCAGGACAAAGCCTGGCTGGAGGAGATGTATCCGAAACTGGTGGCTTATCACGACTGGTGGCTGCGCAACCGCGATCACAACCACAACGGCGTGCCGGAGTACGGTGCGACGCGCGATAAAGCCCACAACACTGAAAACGGCGAGATGCTGTTCACGGTGAAAACCGGCGATAAAGAGCACACCCTTTCCGGGCTTAAAAATTACGACGCGACCGTCAGCAAAGGCCAGTACGACAGCCTGCAAATTCCGGCGCAGGTGGCGGCGTCCTGGGAATCCGGGCGCGACGATGCGGCGGTGTTTGGCTTTATCGACAAAGATCAGCTGGATAAATATGTGCAGAATGGCGGGAAACGCAGCGACTGGACGGTGAGCTTCGCCGAAAACCGCGACGCCAAAGGCACCCTGCTCGGCTATTCCCTGATGCAGGAGTCCGTCGATCAGGCGAGCTATATGTTCAGCGATAACCGCTATCTGGCGGAAATGGCGACGATCCTCGGTAAACCCGAAGCGGCGAAGCACTACGGACAGCTGGCGGATAAGCTCGCGGGCTACATCAATACCTGCATGTTTGATGCGAAAAGTGGTTTTTATTACGACATTCGCATTGAAGAAAAACCGCTGTCCAACGGCTGCGCGGGCAAACCGATCGTCGAGCGCGGCAAAGGGCCGGAAGGCTGGTCGCCGCTGTTTAACGGCGCAGCGACGCAGGCGCACGCCGATGCGGTGGTGAAAGTGATGCTGGACCCGAAAGAGTTCAACACCTTCGTGCCACTCGGCACCGCGGCGTTAACCAACCCGGCGTTTGGCGCAGATATCTACTGGCGTGGGCGCGTATGGGTGGATCAGTTCTGGTTTGGGCTCAAAGGGATGGAGCGCTACGGGCATCGCGACGCGGCACTGAAACTGGCGGATACCTTCTTCCAGCACGCCAAAGGGCTGACCAGCGACGGGCCGATTCAGGAGAACTACAACCCGCTGACCGGTGCGCAGCAAGGTGCACCGAACTTCTCATGGAGTTCTGCGCATTTGTATATGTTGTATAACGATTTTTTCCGTAAGGAGTAGTCTGGGCCCCTCACCCCGGCCCTCTCCCCAAGGGAGAGGGAGAAAAGCGAATGACCCCCTCACCTACAGGGAGAACACCGGACGATCCCCTCTCCCTGTGGGAGAGGGTTAGGGTGAGGGGCAAGGTCTTACTCCGGCATCAACCCCACAAAACTGCGCTTCTTACGCGGCTCCGACATCAACGCCTCAAGCTTATCGACGCACGCCAGATAGTGCGGGGTTTTCTTGTGGGCCAGCACCGCCTCTTCGTCTTTATACGCCTCGTAGATAAAGAACCGGGTTTTCACTCGCGGGTCCTGCAACACGTCAAACCGCAGATTTCCCGGCTCCTGAATCGCCCCTTCGTGATTAGCGCGAAACACCTCCAGAAACTCATCCACGCGCTCCGGTTTGATATTGATTTCCACTAACGTCACGTTCATTTCACCTCTCCCTGTTTCTCTTCCTGCCAGAACTGGAACGCCTCGCGGGCGCTCATGTTCTCGTGTACCACTTTCTTCACTGCCTTCAGCATCGCCAGCGGCGCGCTGGACTGGAAGATGTTGCGCCCCATATCCACGCCCGACGCCCCCTGATCGATAGCGCGGAAGCACATCTCCAGCGCCTCGTGTTCCGGCAGCTTTTTACCCCCGGCGATCACAATTGGTACCGGGCAGCTGGCGGTCACTTTTTCGAAGCCCTCTTCCACGAAATAGGTTTTGACGAATTGCGCCCCCATTTCGGCAGCAATACGGCTGGCGAGCGAGAAGTAGCGCGCGTCGCGAGCCATCTCTTTCCCGACGCCGGTTACCGCCAGCGTCGGAATGCCGTAGCGGTTCCCTGCATCCACCAGTTTGATAATGTTGTTGATCGACTGATGCTCAAATTCGCTGCCGATATACACCTGCGCCGCCACGGCGCAGACGTTCAGGCGCAGCGCATCTTCCATCGCCACCGCCACGCATTCGTTCGACAGCTCACCCAGAATCGAGTTACCGCCCGAGGCGCGCAGCACCACCGGTTTGTTGGTGGCTGGCGGCACGGTGCTTCGCAAAATGCCACGGGTACACATCAGCACGTCGGTCTCGGCAAACAGCGGAGCAATCGACAGATCGATGCGCTCAAGCCCGGTGGTTGGCCCCTGAAAATAGCCGTGGTCGAAGGCGAGCATCACCGTGCGGTTGCTTTTTGGATTAAAGATGCGCGCCAGCCGCGACTGCATCCCCCAGTCCAGCGCGCCGCAACCCTTCAGGGTAAAGGGCACGTTCTGCTGCGGCGTGCCGATGCCAAAATCTTTTCCGTCTTTGATGTCATCTAAATCAGCCATGTTCTCCCCCGTCAGAAGTCGTATTTGTCGATGTTCTCTTTGGTGAACACCACGCGCTCCGGCAGCAGCACGATGCCGTTCCCTTTCGCCTCATACTGATAGCCCTGCACGCTGTTCGGCTCGACCTTCAGCACGCCGATGCCTTTCACATCCACGCTGTCGCCGACATTAAGATCGCCTTTTTTCAACAAATGATCGGCGACATTGACCGCAATTTTGCCCTGCTGTACCACATCCCACAGGCCAAAGGCTTTCACCGTGCCGCGCTCGACGTACGGGCGCATCACGTTTGGCGTACTGAAACCGACAATCGCCACCCCTTCACGTTTGAGGTTTTCCGCCGCCTGTGCCGCCGCTGGCAGCGCGTTGGCATCCGGGGCAATGATCGCATCCAGATCCGGATAGGCTTTTAAGATCCCTTCGGCGGTTTGCAGAGATTTGGTGGCGTCGTTATAGCCAAACTGGGTGGTCACGACCTGCCATTGCGGGTGGTCTTTCTCGATTTTGGCCTTCGCCTCTTTCACCCACTGGTTCTGGTCGGTTACGGTCGGGCTTGAGTAGAAGAAGGCGACTTTGGCGTTCGGCTTGGTGACCTGTTTTCCGGCCATATCGACCAGCAATCCACCGAGCTGTTCCGGCGTCCCCTGGTTGATATAGACGCTGCGGCATTCAGGTTTGGTGTCGGAATCCCAGGTCAGCACTTTCACGCCGCGCTGCATCGCACGTTTCAGCGCCGGGCAGAGGCCGTCCGGCGAGACGGCGGAGACGATAATCGCGTTGAAGCCCTGGTTAACGAAGTTGTTGATGAGCTGCACCTGGCCGGAGACGCTCGGCTCGGTCGGGCCGTCGTAGGTCACGTCCACGCCGAGTTCTTTACCCGCCTCTTTCGCGCCGTTGCCGCCGCTGGTAAAGAAGCCGACGCCAACCAGTTTCGGAATGAAGGCAATCCGTTCGGCGGCCTGCGCCGAGGCAAAGCTTAACGCCATCGCCAGGACTATCAATTTTGTTTTCATCTTACGCTCCGGGTATTTTTTGTGAGAAGAGTGCGCAGCCATTCACGGTGCAGACTCAGCGAACGTCCCATCACCACCACAACCAACAGCGCCCCTGACAGCGCGCTCGACACCTGGTTGGGGATGCCGACCATCTGTAAACCCTGTTGCAGATACCCCACCAGCAATGCCGCCAGCGCCGTACCGACAACCGAACCTGAACCGCCATAAATATTCGCCCCGCCGAGCACCGCCGCCGTGAGCGCAGGCATCAGCAAGTCGCGCCCCAAATCAGAACGCGCCGAGCCAAAATAGGAGACCATCACCAGCGCGGCAATGGCCGACGCCACGCCAACCAGCCCGTACAGCGCATAGGGCATTCCGTTCACCGACAGCGCCGCATAGCGTGCCGCACGCGGGTTTTGCCCAATCAAAAACAAGTGTCGACCAAAGCGCCCGCGATGGGTGAGAAGCCAGAAGAAGAAGGTGATCACTGCAAAAAGCACTAACGGAATTGGCAGGCCAAACAGCGTGAGATTGGCAAACGCCGTAAAGCTGTCCGGGAAGCCGCCGATGCCCTCATAGCCGGTCGCGCCCGCCATGCCGGAGAGCAGCAGCGCGCCGCCGCCGTAGAGGTAAAGCGTGCCGAGGGTGATCACCAGCGGGCTGATGCCGGTGTAGTGAATCAGTGCGGCGTTGAACAGGCCGCACAGCAGGCCAACCAGCAGCGTGAGTGGGATCGCCAGCGCCATCGGCCAGCCTGCCTGCATCATCACGCCCAGCGCAATCGCGCACAGGCCAATGGTCGAACCGAGAGAAATATCAATCCCACCGCTGATGATCACCAGTGTCAGCGGCAGCGCCACAATACCGATGCAGATGAAATCGCTGGTGCTGAACAGCAGCATGTTGATGTCTAGCATGCGCGGGTTGATGGCCCCGAATAGCAGGATCTCCAGCACCAGTAGAATCAGCAGCGCGCTTTCCCAGTTAAGCTTCATTTACGCCACCTCTTTTTTGCGTTTCGGAAACGGGGTGACGTGCTTTCCCCCTTTGTTGCCCGGCTGGAAACGGCTGTACTTCAGCGCGCGCTGATGGCGGGTCAGCGCCTGACGCAAGCGCCCGTCGAGCACCAGTACACCGAGCAGCACCAGCCCGGCGATAAAGTCGTTCCACCAGGCAGGGAGTTTGAACAGCACCAGCACGGTGTCGATTTGCGTGAGGAAAAAGGCACCGAGAAACGCGCCGACCAGCGTCCCGGTTCCGCCAAGCAGCGAAATGCCGCCCAGCACGCAGGCGGCGATGGCTTTCATCTCCAGCCCGCTGCCGGTCTGATTCGGCACAAAACCGATCTGCGAGGCAAAGACGATCCCGGCGCAGGCAGCCAGCACGCCATTAAGCGTAAAGGCGATCATCCGGGTGCGGTTCACCGCCACGCCGAGCTGGCGCGCAGCGGCGAGGTTATCGCCCACGGCGTAAAAATCGCGGCCCGACGCGGTGCGCGACAGCGTCCACGCGCCAATCAGTGCCAGAAACAGCACCACCATCCCAAGCGGCGAAATGCCCACCGCGACCGGCTCCGACAGCGCTTTCAGGCTAGACGGTAAACCTTCGATCCACTTCCCGCCGGTCCACAGCAGCATCGCGCCACGGTACATCCCCAGCGTACCGAGCGTGGCGACAATCGCCGGAATGCGCAGCCCGACCACCAGTAGCCCGTTAAAGGCCCCGGCCAGCGCACCAATCGCCACCGCAAACAGCATTGAAACCGGCAGACTGTAGCCATTGTTGAGCGCCACGCCGACGGCGATCGCACACAGCCCGACGGTCGAACCGACCGACACATCAATGTTGCGCGTCAGCATCACCAGCGTCGCGCCCAGCGCCAGCAGGATCAGGATTTGCGAGCTGGCGAAAATCATCCCCAGGGTCTGAAAACTCAGATAGGCCGGATTGAGCGCAACCAGCACGCCAAACAGCGCCAGAATGGCGAGGAAGGCGCTCAACTCGCGGTTTTTAAGTAAGGTCTTCATGATTGGCCTCCAAAAGCCAGCGCCATCATTCTGTCGACGCTGACGGCGTGGCGCGGGAGTTCGCCGTTGAGCACGCCCTGATGCATCACCAGTACGCGGTCGGCGAGCCCCGGAAATTCATCGAGATCGCTGGAGATCATCAGCACCGCCACGTTTTGTGCCGCCACGCTTTTGATCAGTTGATAGATATCCGCGCGGGCCGAAACGTCCACCCCGCGCGTCGGTTCATCGACGATCAGCAGCAGCGGATTGGCCTCCAGACAGCGCGCCAGCAGGACCTTCTGCTGATTGCCGCCGGAGAGCGTACGCACTGTTTGATCCGGGTGATTGAGTTTGATCCCCAGCGCCCGGTGATAACGCTCCACCACCGCCGCTTCACGTTTGCGCTGCTGCCAGATGGAGGGCTCATTCAGCGCCACGGTGTTCCAGCGGATCGGCGCATCGAGAAACAGACCGGACACCTGCCTGTCTTCCGGGAGGTAAACCAGCCCCTTGTCGAGGCGCGACAGCACCGAGTCGCCACCGATCTCCTGATTTTCCAGCCAGATCTTTCCGCCGCGAACGGGGCGCAGTCCGTACAGCGTTTCAGCAAATTCCGTGCGCCCCGATCCTACAAGACCCGCCAGCCCGACGATCTCTCCGGCATAGATCTCAAGATTTAGATCGATAAAGCCTTCGCCCGTCAGATCTTCCACCCGCAGCACAGGGAAATCCTGCGCCTGGGTGCGCCGATTGCCCGGCAGCGCCAGCCACAATTTTTGCGTGTCGCTTAAGGTGTGTTCACGGCTGACGGGCGTCATCGCCGCAATTAAGGCGCTGTCGTCGAACGCCGCGGTTTCGCCGCTCAGCACCACCGCCCCGTCGCGCATCACCGAGACGTGGCTGGCGAGCAGGCGAATCTCCGGCAGTTTGTGGGAGATAAACACGATGCCGACGCCGAGCGCCTGTAGCGCGCGAATCTGGCGAAACAGGCGCTCGGTTTCCCCTGGTGTGAGCGACGCCGTCGGTTCATCGAGGATCAGGATTTTCGCCTCGCGCATTAATCCGCGCAGGATCTCCACCATCTGCTGATCCGCCACTTCCAGCGTACTGGCGGCAGCGTCGAGATTAAGCTGGCATTGCAGCTGCTGGAGTTTATCGGCGAGGCGTTTTTCGAGCGCAGTTCCGCGCGGCAGGCGGAACAGGATGTTTTCACGCACGGTAAGATTGGGAAATAACATCGGCTCCTGCGGCACCAGATAGATCCCTAACTGGTGCGCCTGGCCGGGCTTAAGGCGCGCAAAAGGTTTTCCTTCAACGGTCAGTTCACCGCCGTCGGGCGTTTCCACCCCGGCGATAATTTTCATCAACGTCGATTTTCCCGCGCCGTTACCGCCCATCAAGGCGTGGACCTGACCGGACAGCAGCGTGAAATCAATGCCTTTCAGCACCGGCACGCCGGAGAACTGCTTGTGGATATCACGCGCTTCGATCAGGATCGTCATCATCGCTCCGTTTTGAACAAATGATTTTTTGATTTAATAATGTTCAAAAGCGTAGACGGTGAACTATATTGACAACCGTGCAGGGATCACAATTTCATGGATTAAGATCCTAATAACCGATCGTCGTTTTTTTAAAGATCCGTTTTGCCGCGTGGCTCACACTTTCTGCCTGCGTCAAAGCGAACATATGATCTAAATTTTTATAAGAGTTCAAAATATGGGCGATAAACGCATTGCCGAAGAGAGTCGGTTTGCCGGACTGGCGCTGGCAGAGGAAGAACTGGTCGCCCGGGTGGCGTGGTGTTACTACCACGACGGCCTGACGCAGAACGATATTGGCGAGCGCTTAGGGCTGCCACGCCTGAAGATCTCGCGCTTACTGGAAAAAGGGCGTCAGTCGGGGGTGATCCGCGTGCAGATCAACTCTCGCTATGAGGGATGTCTGTCGCTGGAAACTGAGTTGCAGCAGCGCTTTGGCCTGAAATTGGTTCGCGTGGTGCCGGCTCTGAATTCCGCGCCGATGAACGTGCGCCTGGGGATTGGCGCAGCGCAGTCGCTGATGGGTTTACTGGAACCCGGACAGCTGCTGGCGGTGGGATTTGGTGAAGCCACCATGAGCTGCATTCAGCACTTAAGCGGCTTTATTAGCTCACAGCAGGTGCGGCTGGTGACACTTTCCGGCGGCGTAGGGCCGTACATGACCGGCATCGGCCAGCTGGATGCAGCCTGCAGTATCAGCATGATCCCGGCTCCGCTGCGGGTTTCATCGGCAGAAGTGGCAGGGATTTTAAAACGCGAAGCCAGCGTGCGGGATGTGATCCTCGCCGCCACCGCCGCCGACGCAGCGGTCGTGGGGATTGGCTCCGTGAATCAGCGCCGCGACGCCACTATTCTGCGCTCCGGTTATATCAGCGAAGGCGAGCAGCTCATGTATGCGCGCAAAGGGGCGGTCGGCGACATTCTCGGCTATTTCCTCAATGCCGCAGGCGAACGGGTGCCGGATCTGGAGATTCATCAGGAATTGCTCGGCGTGACGCTCGATGAACTGGCGCAGTTGCCCACCATCGTCGGCGTGGCCGGAGGGGAAGAAAAAGCAGATGCGATTTACGCCGCACTGAAAGGTCGCCTGATTAATGGCCTGGTGACGGAAGAGACGACAGCCCGCGCGGTGCTTGCCCTGGCGAACTAAGCCACTTGCCCCGTGCCAACACGAGGCAAGCTCATGAGTTACCTTTTAGCGTTAGATGCAGGGACGGGAAGCGTTCGCGCCGTGGTGTTTGATTTACAGGGCAACCAAATTGCCGTCGGCCAGGCAGAGTGGAAACACCTGAGCGTGGAGAACGTGCCCGGCTCGATGGAGTTCGATCTCGACACCAACTGGCGTCTGGCCTGCCAGTGCATTCATCAGGCGCTGGAGCGCGCACATCTGAGCGCGGCAGATATTCAGTCTGTCGCTTGTTGTTCGATGCGCGAGGGGATCGTGCTGTACGATCGCAACGGCGACGCCATCTGGGCCTGCGCCAACGTCGATGCCCGCGCCAGCCGCGAAGTGGCTGAGCTGAAAGAGATCCACGACTATCGTTTTGAATCCGAAGTGTATGACGTCTCCGGCCAGACTCTGGCTCTCTCCGCCATGCCGCGCCTGCTGTGGCTGGCGCACCATCGCCCGGATATTTATCGCAAGGCAGCGACCATCACCATGATCAGCGACTGGCTGGCGGCGAAACTTTCCGGCGAGCTGGCGGTGGACCCGTCCAATGCGGGTACCACCGGGATGCTCGATCTGTTCAGTCGCGACTGGCGCCCTGCCCTGTTGGATATGGCCGGGCTGCGCGCTGATATTCTCTCCCCCGTCAGAGAAACAGGCACTGTGCTCGGGGCCGTGACCCACAAGGCGGCGCAAGAATGTGGTTTGCGCGAAGGCACGCCGGTGGTGATGGGCGGCGGCGACGTGCAGCTGGGCTGTCTGGGCCTCGGCGTGGTGCGCGCCGGGCAAACCGCCGTACTGGGCGGGACCTTCTGGCAGCAGGTGGTGAATCTCCCGCAGGTGCGTACCGATCCGGAGATGAATATCCGCGTGAATCCGCACGTGATCCCCGGCATGGCGCAGGCTGAATCCATCAGCTTCTTTACCGGGCTGACGATGCGCTGGTTCCGCGACGCGTTTTGCGCCGAAGAGAAGCTGATCGCCGAGCGGATGGGGATGGACGCCTATTCCCTGCTCGAAGAGATGGCCGCCCGCGTCCCGGCGGGTTCACACGGCGTGATGCCGATCTTCTCCGATGCGATGCATTTTAAGCAGTGGTATCACGCGGCACCGTCGTTTATTAACCTCTCCATCGACCCGGAAAAGTGCAATAAAGCGACGTTATTCCGCGCGCTGGAAGAGAACGCGGCGATTGTCTCCGCCTGTAATTTGGCGCAGATTTCGCACTTTTCCGGCGTGACCTTTGAGAGCCTGGTGTTCGCGGGTGGCGGCGCAAAAGGGGCACTCTGGAGCCAGATCTTATCCGACGTTACTGGCTTGCCGGTGCGCGTGCCGGAAGTGAAAGAAGCCACCGCGCTGGGCTGTGCCATTGCGGCAGGTACGGGGGCTGGGCTGTATGCAGATATGGCGTCGACGGGGGAAAAACTGGTGCGCTGGAGCCGGGAGTTTACGCCCAATCCCGAGCACCGCGAGCTGTACGACGGCATGATGCAGAAGTGGCAGGCGGTCTACGCCGATCAGCTTGGGCTGGTGGACAGCGGACTGACGACGTCGATGTGGCAGGCGCCGGGGCTTGTAAGAGTTGTGGCACCTTGAAAAGATGCCGGATGGCGCGATGCTTATCCGGCCTACGGTATTGTTCCCTCTCCCTGTGGGAGAGGGTCAGGGTGAGGGCATCAGGCCGCAGCCAATCTTTGAATCCCATCACAATCACCGCACTCCTCTTTTCCCCTTTTGTCTGCGACTGGCTAAATTAGTAACTCATCCGACCACATAACAATAATTTTACACTGGAAGAGATTATGAGCCGCTATCCGTCGCTTTTTGCCCCCCTCGATCTGGGGTTTACTACGCTCAAAAACCGCGTGTTGATGGGCTCTATGCATACCGGTCTGGAGGAGCATCCAGACGGCGCTGAGCGTCTGGCGGCGTTTTACGCCGAGCGCGCGCGTCATGGCGTGGCGCTGATTGTCACCGGCGGCGTGGCACCTGCCCTTTCGGGCGTCGGGATGGAGGGCGGTGCGGTGTTGAACGACGCCAGCCAGCTGCCGCATCATCGGATTGTGACCGACGCGGTGCACAAAGAAGGCGGTAAAATCGCCCTGCAAATCCTGCACACCGGGCGCTACAGCTATCAGCCGCATCTGGTAGCGCCTTCCGCCATTCAGGCGCCGATCAACCGTTTCAAACCCCACGCCCTCACCCACGAAGAGATCCTCGCGTTGATCGATGACTTCGCCCGCTGCGCCGCTCTGGCGCGTGAAGCAGGCTACGACGGCGTGGAGATCATGGGTTCCGAAGGCTATCTGATTAACGAATTTCTGGCCGCACGCACCAACCAGCGCGACGACGAATGGGGCGGCGATTACCCACGTCGGATGCGTTTTGCTATCGAGGTTGTCCGCGCCGTCCGCGAGCGGGCCGGGGCCGATTTTATTATCGTCTTTCGCCTGTCGATGCTGGATTTGGTCGAGGGTGGTGGCACGTTTGACGAAACAGTTCTGCTGGCGCAAGCCATCGAAGCGGCAGGCGCGACCATCATCAACACCGGTATTGGCTGGCACGAAGCGCGCATCCCTACTATCGCCACGCCGGTCCCGCGCGCGGCGTTTAGCTGGGTGACGCGCAAGCTGAAGGGCAAAGTGTCGATTCCGCTGGTGACGACCAACCGAATCAACGATCCGCAGGTCGCGGACGACGTGCTGGCAAAAGGCGATGCCGATATGGTGTCGATGGCGCGTCCGTTCCTCGCCGATGCCGAGCTGCTGTCCAAAGCGCAGAGCGGCCGCGCGGATGAGATCAACACCTGCATCGGCTGTAATCAGGCGTGTCTGGATCAGATCTTCGTCGGGAAAGTCACTTCCTGCCTGGTCAACCCGCGCGCCTGTCACGAAACTAAAATGCCGATTATGCCTGCGGTGAAAACTAAACGTCTGGCGGTGGTGGGCGCAGGCCCGGCGGGGCTGGCGTTTGCGGTCAACGCCGCGTCGCGCGGGCATTCGGTGACGCTGTTCGACGCTCTGGCAGAGATCGGCGGGCAGTTCAATATCGCCAAACAGATCCCCGGCAAAGAGGAGTTTTACGAAACGCTGCGCTATTACCGTCGGATGATCGCCCTGACGGGCGTCGATCTGCGGCTCAATCAGTATGTTCGCGCGGAAGATCTGACCGCGTTTGACGAAGTGATCCTCGCCAGCGGGATCGCCCCGCGCACGCCGGCGATCGAGGGCATCGATCACCCTAAAGTGCTGAGCTATCTCGATGTCCTGCGCGATAAAACCCCGGTCGGTGAGCGCGTGGCGATTATCGGCTGCGGCGGTATTGGCTTTGATACGGCGATGTATTTGAGTCAGCCGGGCGAAGCGACCAGCCAGAATATCGCTGAATTTTGCGTGGAATGGGGGATCGACACCAGCCTGAATCAGTCCGGCGGTCTGCGCCCGGAAGGGCCACAGTTGCCGAAAAGCCCGCGCCAGATCGTGATGCTCCAGCGTAAAGCCAGTAAACCGGGCGAAGGGTTGGGTAAAACCACCGGCTGGATCCACCGCGCGACGCTGCTGTCACGCGGCGTGAAGATGATTCCGGGCGTGAGTTATCAGAAGGTAGACGATGAGGGACTGCACGTGACAATCGGTGGTGAGCCGCAGGTATTACGCGTGGATCATGTGATTTTGTGTGCCGGACAGGAGCCGAAGCGCGATCTGGCCGATCCGCTGCGCGAAGCCGGGAAAACGGTGCATTTGATTGGCGGGTGTGATGTGGCGATGGAGCTGGACGCCCGACGCGCGATTGCGCAGGGGACAAAACTGGCGTTAACCATTTAACCTGTTGCCCGGTGGCGCTGCGCTTACCGGGCCTACAAAACCTCGTAGGCCGGTGCAAGCGAAGCGCCGCCCGGCAAAAAGAGCTTAGCGACGACGACCCAGTTTCACCGCTTTCAGCACCACGAATTTGTTATTGGTGGCGATGGTCTCGCAGTTACCGAAGATCTTCTTCAGTTTGTGGAAGTAGTCGAGGTGACGGTTCGCCACGATGTACAGCTCACCGTTAATTTTCAGACAACGACGCGCATGGTGGAACATTTCCCACGCCACGTTATCCGTCAGAGCGTGTTTCTGGTGGAATGGCGGGTTGCAAATGACCGCGTTGAAGCGGAAAGGCTCCACGCCTGACAGGGCGTTGTTGATCATGAACTCGCAACGGTCCAGATTTTCCGGCATGTTGGTTTCAACATTCAGTCGGCTGGACGCCACCGCCATTGGCGATTCATCGGTGAAGATAACGCTGGCTTCCGGGTTTTTCTCCAGCAACGTCAAACCGATGATGCCATTACCGCAGCCAAGATCAACGATTTCGCCTTCCAGATTGTCCGGCAGATGTTCCAGGAAGAAACGTGCGCCGATATCCAGGCCGGTGCGCGAGAAGACGTTTGCATGGTTGTGGATAGTCCAGTTGGTTCCGTCCAGTTTCCAGCTCAGCGTTTCTGGTGCATCCGCAAGTTCAGGTTTAGTGAAGGTTGGGTTGATCAAACGCGCCTTTTTCCACGCTAACGTAGTGGTGGTTGGACCCAGCACTTTTTCGAACAGCTCAATCGTGGAGTTGTGAATATCACGCGCTTTAGCACCCGCGATAATGCGCGTTTCTGGGGTAACGACCTGACGCAGCGCGCGCAACTGCTGTTCCAGCAGAGCCAGCGTTTTAGGGATTTTAATCAGCACCACGCCCGGCGCCTGCGGATATTCTGCCGTGCTGTCGAGAAATTTGACGCTGGATTCCGCAATCTCGTTGTGACGCAGGTTTTCGCGCGTTGCAAGTTCGCTTAAATAGGAATCGCCGATGCTATAAGGCGTGTGTTCGGCCAGCGCGCAACCCAGCGCACCAAAGGTGTCATTCAGGATCAGAACCGGGCCGACAATTTCAGTGTCATCCAACTGTTGCAGCAGATATTCATCCGCCGCTTCCCACGCCTGAAGCGGGTTAACGTCGTCCGTTTCCGGGAAACGTTTAAGATTGAGTGAACGGAAACCGTTGTCTAAGTGGCTCATCGGCCCTCCTGAGTGGTAAAATTTGGCGTTATCCCTGAAAAGGGTGCGTGAGTATACCCTTTTTACGATTTGCGTGGAGCATTGATGAGTCATCTTAGTTATCTCCAGGGCTATCCGGAGAATTTACTTTCCCAGGTTCGCACTTTAATTGCCGAGGAGCGGCTGGGCAGTGTTCTTGAAAAACGGTATCCAGGAACCCACAGCTTCGCGACCGATAAAGCGCTCTGGCAATATACGCAGGATCTGAAAAGTCAGTTTCTGCGCAACGCCCCACCGATCAATAAAGTGATGTATGACAACAAGATCCACGTGCTGAAAAACGCCCTGGGTTTGCACACCGCCGTGTCTCGCGTGCAGGGCGGTAAGCTGAAGGCTAAAGCGGAGATCCGCGTGGCGACTGTGTTTCGCAATGCACCGGAAGCCTTTTTGCGCATGATTGTGGTGCATGAGTTGGCGCATCTGAAAGAAAAAGAGCACGACAAAGCGTTCTACTCCCTGTGTTGTCACATGGAGCCGCAGTACCACCAGCTGGAGTTTGATACGCGCCTGTGGCTAACGCATTTATCGTTAAATGGTAATGCGGTGTGAAGCACTGGTTTTGTCATCAACGCGTGCTAAAGTGACAAAAGGTTCCCCGCTACGGAGTACGTGAACGTTTATGATACGTTTCGCAGTTATAGGCACGAACTGGATCACGCGCCAGTTCGTCGACGCCGCCCATGAAACCGGCAAATTCAAACTCACCGCCGTCTATTCCCGCAGCCTTGAACAGGCACAGACGTTTGCGAATGATTATCTCGTCGAGCATCTGTTTACCTCGCTTGATGAGATGGCGCAGAGCGATGCGATTGACGCGGTGTATATCGCCAGCCCGAACTCCCTGCACTCCCCTCAGACCCTGCAGTTCCTTGCGCACAAAAAACATGTGATTTGCGAGAAACCGCTGGCGTCGAATATTCAGGAAGTGGAGGCGGCCATTCAACTGGCACGAGAAAATCAGGTGGTGCTGTTTGAAGCATTTAAAACCGCCAGCCTGCCTAACTTCCTGCTGTTGCAGCAGTCTTTGCCGAAGCTCGGCAA
Source organism: Lelliottia jeotgali (assembly GCA_002271215.1). Lineage (NCBI taxonomy): Bacteria > Pseudomonadati > Pseudomonadota > Gammaproteobacteria > Enterobacterales > Enterobacteriaceae > Lelliottia > Lelliottia jeotgali. The sequence continues at coordinate 3,909,434 of CP018628.1, forward strand.
AGTACGCAAAGCCTTTATCAACTACTGCCAGTACTCCTCGCGCTACCAGCGCTATCTTGACGGCGAAAATCCCAATACCTTTAATCCAGCCTTCTCGAACGGCTCGATCATGGATATCGGTTTTTACTGTCTGGCATCGGCTGTTGCCCTGTGGGGCGAGCCGCATGGTGTGATCGCCACCGCCAGCCTGCTCGACAGCGGCGTGGATGCTCACGGATTAGTGGTTCTGGATTACGGTGATTTTAGCGTGACGCTCCAGCATTCCAAAGTCAGTGATTCGGTGCTGCCGAGCGAGATTCAGGGCGAAGAGGGTTCGCTGGTTATCGAGAAAATCTCTGAGTGCCAGAAAGTGAGCTTTATCCCGCGCGGTGGCAAGGCGCAGGAGCTGACGCAACCTCAGCATATTAACACTATGCTGTATGAGGCAGAGGTGTTCGCGCGCCTGGTCGAAACCAATGAAGTGAACCACCCGGGGCTGGCCGTGAGTCGCACCACGGCGAAACTGCAGACAGAAATCCGCCGTCAGACCGGCGTGGTATTCCCTGCGGATGACGTGAGTGCAACAGCAGTCGCGTAAAGCTGTGTAATAGAATCGTTAAGGGCATTGACGAAAACCGCGTCCTGACATATTTTGTTACCTGCAAAGGGGAGTAACTTCATTGCCGGTGGGTCGTCATTACGATGCGTGCAATACCGCATCCGGTCGCCGGGCAACGAAAAAGAGTCACGACACGTGTTCTTTTTGGTTGTAAGTGAGACCTTGCCGGAAGGCGAGGTCCCTGCATAAATAACGCAACGGCTATCGTCTTCTGACGTTGGCCGTTTTTGTTTTTTATGCGTAAGGAAATAGATATGCACTCTGTCGGCACTCCAATGTTATGGGGCGGATTCGCAGTCGTGGTGGTCATCATGCTGGCGATCGACCTCTTTTTACAGGGCCGTCGCGGCGCACATGGCATGACCATGAAACAGGCCGCCGCCTGGTCGCTGGTGTGGGTCACCCTCTCCCTACTGTTCTGCGCCGCGTTCTGGTGGTATCTGGTACAAACGGAAGGCCGCGCGGTGGCCGATCCTCAGGCGCTCGCCTTCCTGACCGGCTATCTGATTGAGAAAGCCCTCGCCGTTGATAACGTTTTTGTCTGGCTGATGCTGTTCAGCTATTTTGCGGTGCCTGCTGCATTGCAGCGTCGCGTGCTGGTTTACGGCGTGCTGGGCGCGATTATCCTGCGTACGGTGATGATCTTCGCGGGTAGCTGGCTGATTACCCAGTTCGAATGGCTGCTGTATGTCTTCGGTGCGTTCCTGCTGTTCACCGGTGTGAAAATGGCGCTGGCGAAAGAGGATGAAACCGGGATTGGCGAGAAGCCGCTGGTGAAATGGATCCGTGGGCATTTGCGCATGACCGACACCATCGACAACGAGCACTTCTTCGTGCGTAAGAACGGGATTCTGTTTGCCACGCCGCTGCTGCTGGTGCTGATTCTGGTTGAGCTGAGTGACGTTATCTTCGCGGTCGACAGCATTCCGGCTATCTTCGCGGTGACCACCGATCCGTTCATCGTGTTGACGTCTAACCTGTTTGCAATCCTCGGTCTGCGTGCTATGTATTTCCTGCTGGCGGGCGTGGCAGAGCGCTTCTCGATGCTGAAATACGGTCTGTCGATTATCCTGGTGTTTATCGGTATCAAGATGCTGATCGTCGATTTCTACCATATCCCGATCGCGATTTCGCTGGGCGTGGTATTTGGTATTCTGGCGCTGACGCTAATCATTAACGCCTGGGTTAACCATCAGCACGATAAGAAACAGCGAGCGCAGTAAAAGATTGCCCGGTGGCGCGCAGCGAGCGGGCCCAGGGCAGGTGCGGTCTGGTGCCCTCAGCCCGGCCCTCTCCCACAGGGAGAGGGAGAAAACATAAAAAAACGGCAACCTTTGGTTGCCGTTTTGCGTTGACCTTGTAGGCCGGGTAAGGCGCAGCCGCCACCCGGCAACATATGCGACGCCTTATAAGGTCACACCGCTTTTGAAAATCGCCAGTTCGCGGAAGTCGTTCTTTTCATTGCAGGTCTGTTTACCGTTAGCAAAATCCACAATGGTATCGATGAACTCATTCAGCAGCTGCGGCATAGCTTTGCCATGAATTAACTGCCCGGCGTCAAAATCTATCCAGTGCTTCTTCTTCGCCGCCAGCTCGCTGTTGGTGGCAATTTTCACCGTCGGCACAAAGCCGCCGTACGGGGTTCCGCGACCGGTACTGAACAGCACCATATGACAGCCCGCGCCAGCCAGCGCACTGGTGGCGACGGCGTCGTTCCCCGGCGCACTGAGCAGATTCAGACCGTGCGTTTTCAGGCGTTCGCCATAACGCAGCACATCAACTACCTGGCTGGCACCGGCTTTTTGCGTACAGCCGAGGGATTTCTCCTCAAGCGTGGTAATGCCGCCCGCTTTGTTGCCCGGCGACGGGTTTTCGTAAATCGGCTGGTTATGCGCGATGAAATACTGTTTGAAGTCGTTCACCATCGTGACCGTTTTTTCAAACGTCTCTTCATCGCGGCAGTGGCTCATCAGAATGCGTTCCGCACCGAACATTTCCGGCACTTCGGTCAGCACGGTAGTGCCGCCGTTGGTGATCATGTAATCCGAGAAGCGGCCCAGCATTGGGTTGGCGGTGATGCCTGAAAGGCCATCAGAGCCACCGCACTCCAGACCAAACTTCAGCTCGCTCAGTTTACCCGGTACACGTTTGTCGTGGCGCATCACTTCATACAGCTGATGCAGCTGTTCGAGGCCGGCCTCCACTTCGTCGTCCTGATGCTGGCACACCATAAAGTGCACGCGTTCAGGATCGAAATCCCCCAACGTTTCGCGGAAGGCATCGACCTGGTTGTTTTCACAGCCAAGACCAATCACCAGCACCGCGCCCGCATTTGGATGACGCACCATGTTTTGCAGCATGGTGCGGGTGTTAACGTGATCGTCGCCCAGCTGCGAACAGCCATAGGTGTGGCTAAACAGGAACACGCCGTCGGTGCCTTCGGCATTATTGGTCTCTTTCAGGAATCGGTTCTGAATTTGACGCGCAATACCGTTCACGCAGCCGACGGTCGGCAAGATCCACAGCTCGTTGCGGATCCCAACTTCTCCGCTAGCGCGGCGGTAGATCTCGACATCACGATCTTCCCCCTGCCCTTCTTCAGCCTGAAAATCAGGTTGATAGCTGTACTCGTCCAGATCGCTGAGATTGGTGCGGGTATTGTGGGAATGAATATGTTCACCCGGCGCAATATCCGCCAGCGCATGACCGATCGGCAAACCGTACTTCACCACGTTTTCGCCTTTGGCAATCGGGAACACGGCAAATTTATGCCCGCGAACAATAGCCTGACGCAGGGTGACGGTCTGGTTTTCAACGGTCACTTCCGCGCCTTCGGTCAGATCCGCCAGCGCTACGGCAACGTTATCCAGCGAATGGATCTTGATGTATTGCATATCAACCTCAAACGGCCTTAGTTCAGTTCAATGGCGAAGTAATCGCGCGCATTGTTAAAGCAGATGTTTTTCACCATTTCGCCCAGCAGCTGGATATCCGCCGGCGCTTCACCCGCAGCCACCCAGCGGCCAATCATCTGGCACAGAATGCGACGGAAATATTCATGGCGGGTATAAGACAGGAAGCTACGGCTGTCGGTCAGCATCCCCACGAAGCGGCTCAACAGGCCCAGTTGCGCGAGCTGCGTCATCTGACGTTCCATGCCGTCTTTCTGATCGTTAAACCACCAGCCGGAACCGAACTGCATCTTGCCTGGCATCCCTTCGCCCTGGAAGTTACCGGTCATGGTGCCCAGCACTTCGTTATCGCGCGGGTTCAGGCAGTAGAGAATGGTTTTTGGCAGCAGATTTTGTTCGTTCTGTTTGCTCAGCAGTTTCGACAGCTCTTCGGCCATTGGACGGTCGTTGATGGAATCGAAGCCCACATCTGCGCCCAGCAGTTTGAACTGGCGCTGGTTGTTGTTGCGCAGCGCACCGATGTGATACTGCTGCACCCAGCCGCGACGCGCGTATTCCGCGCCGAGGAACACCAGCACGGCGGTTTTGAACTGAGCCACTTCGTGCTCGGTCAGGGATTCACCCGCTAGACGGCGCGCCAGGATGTTATCAAGCTCAGATTCGTTAGATTCGGCGAACAGCACGACATCCAGCGCGTGGTCAGAGACTTTACAGCCGTGAGCCGCAAAGTGGTCGAGACGTTTGGTGAGCGCGGTTTGCAGATCGGTGAAACGACGGATATCGGTATCAGAGACTTCAGCCAGCTTCGCCATGTAGTCGCCGAAGGTCGCCTGTTCGATATTGAAAGCTTTATCCGGACGCCAGCTTGGCAGCACTTTGATATCAAAAGAGGTGTCTTTGGCCACGACCGCGTGGTGTTCCAGAGTATCAATCGGATCGTCGGTGGTGCCGACCATCTTCACGTTCATCTGTTTCATGATGCCGCGCGCGGAGAATTTGTCCTGCGCCAGCAGGTCATTGCACTGGTTCCAGATTTCGTCAGCGGTCGCAGGCGACAGCAGTTTGCCGGTGATACCGAACGGACGACGCAGTTCAAGATGCGTCCAGTGGTATAACGGGTTGCCGATGGTATGCGGAACAGTTGCAGCCCAGGCGTCAAACTTCTCACGGTCAGTCGCATCACCGGTACACAGGCGTTCAGCCACACCGTTGGTACGCATGGCGCGCCATTTGTAGTGGTCACCCTTCAGCCAGATGTCATACAGGTTTTTGAAACGGTAATTTTCGGCAACCTGCTGCGGCGGTAAGTGGCAGTGGTAGTCGAAAATCGGCTGGTCTTTTGCGTAGTCGTGGTACAGACGGCGGGCAAATTCGGTATCTAACAGAAAATCTTCGGTCATAAACGGCGTCATTATCGTCTTCCTCTATCACGAGAGCGTCGGAAAGCTAAAGCTTGTGTTCAGATGCTGCAAAGTTATCACACCAATTTCCAGAGACCGATGTTTTTTTCGTGAGTTAGATCAATAAACGTCGACAAATAAATTACCCCTTAAGGAGCAAACCCCGTCGTAAGCCGCGCCGCATATGGCTTCAAGCAGGGTTAATAATGACCACACAAAGATTCACACATTTGTGATGTCACTCACCTTTTAAAGTTGTATGACAAGTTATCTTTTCGCCGTCGCAACATATAAGCCGACGGAATGCATTACCGGTGTTTGAACACCGGAATTAGCGGTACGGATACCGACTTATGCACGATTACAACTGGCAAGGTTCGGGCCGTTCCGGGAGTCACTCCCGTTACGCCCTCCCGTTACAAGACAGCTCCCGGAAACGGTCGAGATGTACCGTGCTCCGGCGCGGCAATACTATAACGATGAGGTTTTACATGCGTAAAATTAAAGGGTTACGTTGGTACATGATTGCACTGGTGACGCTTGGCACCGTGCTGGGTTACCTGACGCGTAACACCATAGCGGCGGCGGCGCCAACGCTAATGGAAGAGCTGCATATTTCCACGCAGCAATATTCCTATATTATCGCGGCCTACTCCGCGGCTTATACCATCATGCAGCCTGTAGCGGGCTATCTCCTTGATATCCTTGGCACCAAAGTCGGTTACGCCGTCTTCGCCGTGACCTGGGCTATCTTCTGTGGCGCGACGGCGCTGGCGGGAAGCTGGGGCGGACTGGCACTGGCGCGCGGTGCGGTTGGTGCCGCAGAAGCGGCGATGATCCCTGCGGGTCTGAAGGCCAGCTCTGAGTGGTTCCCGGCAAAAGAACGTTCAATCGCGGTCGGCTACTTCAACGTTGGCTCCTCCATCGGCGCGATGATTGCTCCACCGTTGGTGGTGTGGGCTATCGTGATGCACAGCTGGCAGTTAGCGTTCGTCATCTCTGGCGCACTGAGCTTTGCCTGGGCGATGGCGTGGCTGATCTTCTACAAACATCCGCGCGATCAGAAGAAACTGTCTGACGAAGAACGCGAATACATTATTGGTGGTCAGGAATCCCATCACCAAACCAACAACGGCAAAAAAATGTCCGTCTGGCAGATCCTGGGCACCCGTCAGTTCTGGGGTATCGCCCTGCCGCGCTTCCTGGCAGAACCGGCCTGGGGTACGTTCAACGCCTGGATCCCGCTGTTCATGTTTAAAGTCTACGGCTTTAACCTGAAAGAAATCGCGATGTTTGCCTGGATGCCAATGCTGTTTGCTGACCTGGGTTGTATCGTCGGCGGATACCTGCCACCGCTGTTCCAGCGCTGGTTTGGCGTGAACCTGATTGTCTCGCGTAAAATGGTCGTGACTATGGGCGCGCTGCTGATGATTGGCCCTGGGATGATCGGTCTGTTCACCAGCCCTTACGTGGCTATCGGCCTGCTGTGTATTGGTGGTTTTGCTCACCAGTCCCTGTCTGGCGCACTGATTACGCTCTCTTCTGACGTCTTTGGACGCAACGAAGTGGCGACCGCCAACGGCCTGACCGGTATGGCCGCCTGGACCGCAAGTACCATGTTCGCTCTGGTGGTCGGTGCGTTGGCTGACACCATCGGCTTCAGCCCGCTGTTCGCGGTACTGGCTATCTTCGACCTGCTGGGTGCCGTGGTTATCTGGACGGTGCTGAAAAACCAGTCCGCCGAGGAACTACTCAGTTCTCAGGTCGGTGGGCCTGCACAACAAAGTTAGCGTTTTTATCTGATATCAACGAAGCCGCCTCCAGGGCGGCTTTTTCATGGGGAAATCTGGAGACTGGCTCGCAAAAGTGGTATAACAAATCATCTGCCGTACCCTGCCTGGAGCGCATATGGAAATCACCGAACCACGTCGTTTATATCAGCAACTTGCTGCCGAGCTGAAAGATCGCATCGAGCAAGGTGTCTATCTCGTCGGTGATAAACTGCCTGCCGAACGCTTTATTGCTGATGAGAAGAGCGTCAGCCGCACCGTGGTGCGTGAAGCCATCATCATGCTGGAAGTCGAAGGCTACGTTGAAGTGCGCAAAGGTTCAGGCATTCATGTGATTTCCAATCTTCCAAAACACTCTCCGGTGCCGGACGAAAGTCTGGAATTTGCCAGCTATGGTCCGTTTGAACTGCTCCAGGCGCGTCAGCTGATAGAAAGCAATATCGCTGAGTTTGCTGCAACCCAGGTGACCAAGCAGGACATCATGAAACTGATGGAAATTCAGGATCAGGCGCGCAAAGAAAAATGTTTCCGCGATTCCGAATGGGATCTGCAATTCCACGTTCAGGTGGCGCTGGCCACGCAAAATACCGCCCTGGCAGCAATCGTCGAAAAAATGTGGACTCAGCGCGTTCACAACCCGTACTGGAAGAAATTACACGATCACATTGATTCGCGTACCGTCGACAACTGGTGCGACGATCACGATCAAATTCTTAAAGCGCTGATTCGTAAAGACCCACATGCTGCAAAACTGGCGATGTGGCAGCATCTGGAAAACACCAAGCTGATGCTGTTCAACGAAACCAGTGATGACTTTGAATTTAACGCCGACCGCTATCTTTTTGCCGATAATCCGGTGGTTCATCTTGATACAGCATCCAGTCAGGCAAAATAGTTCGCCATCTCGCTGGCAGGCGCACCGCTGCGCCTTCCGGCATATCGTGGGTCAGTAAACATATATAGTGTCAGCCTGTGTAAATACCCTCGCGTCACTTCCTCTCCATAGGCCAAAATCATTTCCCCGGCCGATCGCAAAATCTGTGACGTATTACGTTGGGCTTTGTTACAATTGGATGCAAATTGCATTTTTTAGTTAGTGCTTGCTTACCTAGCCACTTAACAGGGAACAGTTCTGGCCACCACAATGTGTCCGCGAGCGACCATAATGAAATCATAAATCATGTCGCTTTGCTGTTTGACCCGGATAACAGGCGAGACGTTAACCGATTTCCAGGAACACTGAATGGAACTTTTGACCCAACTACTGAATGCCTTATGGGCCCAGGATTTCGAAACCCTGGCCAATCCCTCCATGATTGGCATGCTCTATTTTGTCTTGTTTATGATTCTGTTCCTAGAGAACGGATTACTTCCTGCTGCCTTTTTACCCGGCGACAGCCTGCTGGTGCTGGTTGGCGTATTGTGTGCCAAAGGGGCGATGGCCTTTCCGCAAACCGTGTTATTGCTCACCATCGCCGCGAGCCTCGGTTGCTGGGTGAGTTATATTCAGGGGCGATGGCTGGGTAATACGCGCATCGTCCAGAACTGGCTTTCCCATCTTCCGGCACACTATCACCAACGCGCACACCATCTGTTCCATAAACATGGGCTTTCAGCGCTGCTGATTGCGCGCTTCATCGCCTTTGTTCGAACTCTATTGCCAACCATCGCAGGCCTTTCTGGCCTTAACAACGCGCGTTTCCAGTTCTTCAACTGGATGAGCGGCCTGCTGTGGGTATTGATTTTAACTTCTCTGGGATATCTGCTGGGTAAAACGCCGGTGTTCCTGAAATATGAAGATCAGTTGATGTCCTGCCTGATGCTGCTGCCCGTGGTGCTGCTGGTCTTTGGTCTTCTGGGTTCGGTTTACGTCCTGCTGAAAAAGAAATACGGGACCAGAAACTAATATGGAAATCACACCGCGTTCCTTGCGCCGGTTATCCTTTGCCTTGATCGCGCTGATGATTCTCAGCGCGATAGTGCTGGTATGGACGGCCGTTCAGCATCAGGAATCGACGCTGTCCATTCGCCCGGTGAGTCAGGGCGCCAGCGTACCAGACGGTTTTTCTGTCTGGCATCATCTTGATGCGAACGGCATTCGCTTTAAAAGCATCACGCCTGAAGACGACGTTTTACTGATTAAGTTTGACTCCAGTGCGCAAAGCGCCGCCGCAAAAGAAGTGCTGGACCGGTCCCTGCCTCAGGGTTATATCGTTGCACTGCAGGACGATGAGAGTCAGACTGCGCTATGGTTAACACGGCTGCGAGACACCTCGCATCGATTTGGTTAATTACCAGGATTCTGAATCTTTTCACTCACTTTGGTGATAACCCCGTTTACTTACTATGCTTAAGTACGCGGAGCACCCCTCAGAAGTTCTCCGCATGACACTGGAAAAGCGGCATACTCTTCACAAGTGCCGTAACACAATGGAAGGTTTCTATAATGAAATACCGCATCACTCTGGCTTTGGCTCTGTTTTCTTTAAGCACCGCTTCTTTCGCGAACTCTCTCTGTCAGGAGAAAGAAAAGGACATTCAACGCGAGATCAGTTATGCCGAAAAGCATAACAATCAGCATCGTATCGACGGTCTGAAAAAAGCGCTGAGCGAAGTGAAAGCTAACTGCTCAGACAGCAAGCTGCGTGCCGATCACCAGAAGAAAATCGCTGAACAGAAGGACGAGATTGTCGAACGCCGTCAAGACCTGAAAGAAGCGCAAGAGAAAGGTGATGCGGATAAAGTTGCAAAGCGCGAAGCTAAGCTGAAAGAGGCTCAGGAAGAACTGAAAGCCCTGGAAGCTCGCGATTATTGAGTTAACGGAAATCTCAACAGGAGAAAATCATGTCTAAAGATACTACTTCAGAAAATCTGCGCGCTGAGTTGAAATCCCTGGCCGATACCCTGGAAGAGGTGCTGAACTCTTCGACCGACAAATCGAAAGAAGAGTTGAGCAAACTGCGCTCTAAAGCCGAAAGTGCGCTGAAAGAGAGCCGCTATCGTCTGGGTGAAACCGGTGATGTGCTGGCGAAACAGACCCGCGAAGCCGCTGCTAAGGCAGACGAATATGTCCGCGATAATCCGTGGGCTGGCGTGGGTATTGGTGCCGCCGTCGGCGTCGTTCTGGGCGTTCTACTGACGCGTCGCTGATATGGAAGATCCTCGTCACGCACAAGGGCCGGCAAAAAACGTCCTCGGCATCGGCCAGCGTATTTTGACTACGCTGGTCGGCATTGCCGAAACGCGGGTTCGACTGGCAGTCGTGGAGCTGGAAGAGGAGAAAGCCAATCTCTTCCAGATGCTGCTCATGCTGGGTTTAACCATGCTCTTCGCCGCGTTCGGACTGATGAGCCTGATGGTGTTAATCATTTGGGCTATCGATCCGCAGTATCGTCTGAACGCGATGATCGCCACAACCGTGGTGCTGTTGGTGGCTGCGCTCATTGGTGGCGTCTGGACGCTGCATAAAGCGCGCAGCTCTACGCTGCTGCGTCACACTCGTCAGGAGCTTGCCAACGACCGCGCACTGCTGGAGGAAGACAAGCCGTGAGCAGCACAACGGAACGTCGCAAGCGCAAAGCGTATCTGCTAAGCCAGATCCAGCAGCAGCGGCTGGACCTAACCGCCTGCCGTCGCGACTGGCTCGACGTGACGCAATCTTACGACCGTCGCTGGAATACGTTCCTGAGTTTGCGCTCATGGGTGATGGTCGGCAGTAGCGTTATGGCCATCTGGTCAGTACGTCATCCGAGTATGCTGGTCCGCATGGCACGCCGTGGCTTCGGTGTATGGAGCGCCTGGCGGCTGGTGAAAGCGACGCTGCGACAGCAGCAGTTACGATCTTAATATCTGTGGTATTGCCGGGTGGCGCTCACGCTTACCCGGCCTACAAAACCAAGCCGTGCCCGTAGGCCGGGTAAGGCGAAGCCGCCACCCGGCACATTTCCCTGATTCCACTCACTCAATATCTTTGAAGAAGATTGACAGTTTTCCTTGCTAACAATTGTCATTCGTCACGTTTATTATCCTCTCCATCGACAGCAAACACGCGGTATCTACCCGGATTTGCACACAAATAATCGTCAGCCGCGCAAGTGGTTTTCTGGAGAGTAAAATGAAAAAATTAGAAGATGTTGGTTTACTGGTTGCGCGCATTCTGATGCCAATTCTGTTTATCACTGCGGGCTGGGGCAAAATCACCGGTTATGCAGGAACTCAGCAGTACATGGAAGCGATGGGCGTCCCAGGTTTTCTGCTGCCTCTGACCATTCTGCTTGAGTTCGGCGGCGGCCTGGCGGTTCTGTTTGGCTTCCTGACTCGCACTACCGCGCTGTTCACTGCGGGCTTCACCCTGCTCACCGCGTTTATCTTCCACAGCAACTTTGCGGAAGGCATGAACTCCCTGATGTTCATGAAAAACCTGACCATCGCAGGCGGCTTCCTGCTGCTGGCTATCACCGGTCCTGGCGCATTCAGCATCGACCGTGTTCTGAATAAGAAGTGGTAAGCACGCTATACTGAATAAAAAAGCGAGGAGATATCTCCTCGCTTTTGTCATTTCAAGACGGAAAGAAGACGGAGGAAAGAATGGGACAATTAGTTGACGGCGTCTGGCAGGATATCTGGTACGACACCAAATCCACTGGAGGACGCTTCAAGCGTTCTGTTTCGGCCTTCCGTAACTGGCTAACAGCGGACGGCGCACCGGGCCCAAGCGGTGAAGGCGGTTTTGCGGCAGAAAAAGATCGCTACCACCTTTACGTTTCTCTGGCCTGTCCGTGGGCACACCGCACGCTGATTGTGCGCAAACTGAAAGGGCTGGATTCCTTAATTCCCGTTTCCGTCGTCAATCCGCTGATGCTGGAAAACGGCTGGACCTTCGACAGCGACTTCCCTGCCGCCACCGGCGATGAACTGTATCACCACGATTTCCTCTATCAGCTTTACCTGCGCGCCGACCCGCACTACACCGGACGCGTTACTGTGCCGGTTCTGTGGGACAAGAAAAACCAGACCATCGTCAGCAATGAATCCGCTGAGATCATCCGTATGTTCAATACTGCGTTTGATGCGCACGGTGCACGGGCCGGTGATTTTTATCCGCCGGAGCTGCGCGATAAAATCGACGAACTGAACAGCTGGATTTACGACAATGTGAACAACGGCGTTTACAAAGCCGGTTTCGCCACCAGCCAGGAAGCTTACGACGAAGCGGTCGGTAAGGTGTTTGAATCTCTGGCGCGCCTCGAACAAATCCTTGGCCAGCACCGATATCTGACGGGCGACCGCCTGACAGAAGCCGACATTCGCCTGTGGACCACGCTGGTGCGTTTCGATCCGGTTTACGTCACCCACTTTAAATGCGACAAACACCGCATCAGCGATTACCTGAATCTGTACGGTTTCCTGCGCGATATTTATCAAATGGAAGGTATTGCTGAAACCGTCGATTTCGACCACATCCGCACCCACTACTATCGCAGCCACAAAACGATTAACCCGACGGGGATTATTTCCATCGGTCCGTGGCAGGATCTGGGCGAACCGCACGGTCGCGATACGCGTTTTCGCTAAAGCATAAAGGCGCCCACTGTGGCGCCTTTACCACTCTTTTATTCCCGTCTACGCTTTAAGTGATTGCTTAAAAAACAAGTGATTGACTGAATGTCGAGGCTAAGGAAAATGGACTGGTATCTAAAAGTACTGAGAAACTACGTTGGATTTGGTGGCCGTGCGCGTCGCAAAGAGTACTGGATGTTCATTCTGGTGAACTTCATCCTCGCCATCGTGCTAGGTATTGTCGATAAAATTCTGGGGTGGGAACGCGCAGGTGGCGAAGGCATTCTCACCACAATTTACGCCGTGCTGGTTCTACTGCCCTCCTGGGCTGTGTTGTTCCGCCGTCTTCACGATACGGATCGTTCAGCGTGGTGGTTACTGCTGATTTTGATTCCGATTATCGGCTGGCTGATCATTCTGGCCTTTAACTGCCAGAGCGGTACGCCGGGCGAAAACCGCTTCGGGCCGGACCCTAAGTTAGAGCCGTGAAATTTGCCCGGAGACGCGTAGCGATCCGGGCCTACAAAAACTACTTATGATGCGCGAACAGTTTCGGGATTTCGCGCAGACACCAGGATTTGGCCTCGCCCATGCTGTCACGACGCCACGCCATAATAATATCCACTTCGTTAGTGTATTCCGGGCTGACCACGCGCAGCCGCCCTTCAGCGATATCTTTTTCCACAAACGGATACGGCATCGTGGCGACACCCAGGCCCGCTAACAGCGCCTGACGCTTGTCTTCCAGAGAGGTCACCGTCAGACGCGGCTGCTTGTCCAGCAACTGAACGGTGAGCACCGGTCGTTCCCGCGCAGTATCCGCCACCGCCACGCCGCGATATTTCACGCGAGTCACTTCGGATAACGGCTCCGGCTCTTGATGAATCGGGTGATCCGGCGCAGCAACGTAGACGTTCATCACGCTATAAAGCTTGCGCGAGTTGATCTCCGACGAGGAGCGGAAGTGCATGTCAGGCGCGATCACGATGTCCGCCCTGCCCGTCTCCAGCCGCTCCCACGCCCCCGCCAGCACTTCGGTGATGACGGAAAGTTGGGTGTTGGCTTTGGCGGCCAGACGGTCCACCAGCGGGAACAGGGCCGAAGTCGGCACCAGCGCTTCGGTGACCAGCGTCAGATGGGTTTCCCAACCACGCGCCAGAGCTTCGGCGTCGGTGGTCAGTTTGTCGGCTGCTTCGAGCAGAACGCGGCCACGCTCCAGCAGCATTCGCCCGACATTAGTGAATTTTGTTCGGTGACCGGAACGGTCGAAAAGCACCACATCCAGCTCTTCTTCTAGCTTCTGCATGGTGTAGCTCAGGGCAGATGGAACGCGCCCCAGCTCGTCTGCCGCAGCGGCAAAGCTGCCACGCCTGTCTATCGCGTCCATGACGCGCAGCGCCTCAAGCGTCAATGCTCTCTCTTTAGCCATCTCGTTCTCATTCAGGAAATTTGAACATACCGGGCAGAATATCTGGCTAACAATGAAGCGTCCATACCTTTACCATTGTTTTAGTGTAAAGAGAGGTCAGTTTTATGATTACGACAAGAACAGCAAAACAGTGCGGACAAGCCGATTTCGGTTGGCTGCAGGCCCGCTACACCTTTTCCTTTGGACACTACTTTGACCCAAAACTGCTCGGTTACGCCTCACTGCGCGTGCTGAATCAGGAAGTGCTCGCACCGGGCGCCTCCTTCCAGCCTCGCACGTATCCGAAAGTGGATATCCTGAATCTGATCCTGGAAGGTGAAGCGGAATATCGCGACAGCGAGGGCAATCATGTCCAGGCGAAGGCGGGCGAAGCGTTGCTGATATCAACGCAGCCGGGCATTAGCTATAGCGAACACAACCTCAGCAAAGATAAGACGCTAACGCGTATGCAGCTGTGGCTGGACGCCTGCCCGGAGCGGGAAAATCCGCTGGTGCAGAAGATCAATCTCAGCGGCGATAAACAGCAGCTGATAGCAACGCCGGATGGCAGCAACGGCAGCCTGCAACTGCGCCAGCAGGTATGGTTGCATCATATCGAGCTAAAAAAAGGTGAACAGGCGAGCTTCCAGCTCCACGGGCCACGAGCCTACCTGCAATCCATTCACGGCACGGTACATGCTCTGACGCATACGGAAGAGAAAGAAGCGCTCACCTGCGGTGACGGCGCGTTTATTCGCGATGAAGCGAACATTACGCTGGTCGCCGATACTCCGCTGCGCGCGCTGCTGATTGATTTGCCTGTGTAATAACGACTCTCTCCCTTCACGGGAGAGAGCCTGCACGTCAAGTCGCCTTATTCGCCATAATCTCGATAATCTGCCGATCGGTGGCCTGCATCGACTGACACGCCAGTGAGCACAAATTGGCGATTGAGTGCTCCACATCATCGGCCACAATCCCTTCGTTGCCCGTCACAGCAGAATCATCCAACGCCATCATCACCGCTTTCCAGGCACTTCCCACGCTGGTTGACACTTTCATGGCACAGCTATTGGAAGCGCCATCGCAAATCATACCGCTGACGTCACCAATCATGCTGCTGATCGCCATCGACAGCGTTTGATAGCGTCCATCGAGCAGCCACGCCATTCCCGCCGCCGCGCCCATCGCTGCCGTGGTGGCCGCGCACAGCGCTGATAAACGTGGAAGCTGGTAGTGGATGTAGATCGCCGCCAGATGCGAGAGCATGAGCGCCCGCGCCAACTTTTCGTCGTCAGCCTGAAGATGCTCGGCCACCACCAGCACGGGCATGGTTGCGGTGATCCCCTGATTGCCTGAACCGGAATTGCTCATGGCCGGGAGTGTCGCACCGCCCATCCGCGCATCCGACGCAGCGCTGGTGCGAATGACAATATCCGAGCCCAAATCCTGCGCCATAAATCCGCGAGAGCGCTGCTTATTCAACGTCGCACCGATATGCAGCCCCCATTGCCCGGTGAGTCCTTCGCGGGAAAGTGCATCGTTCAGGCGCGCGGCCTCCAGAATGAACCCAATCTTTGAGAACGGAACCTGTTCGACAAACTCAAGGATCTGCGACAGCGTGGTGCGTGAAAGCATGGCCAGCGGATCGTCGGCGTCGCTTTGCGGCTGCTCGTCCAGCGTGAAGCGGGTTTCACCCTGACAGGTTATCTGCACGACGCGTGTATGCCCGCCCGCAATCGTTACACTCGCCGACTCTTCGCCGGCGTAGACGCGCGCTCGGGAATAGAGGATCTCCGCGCACGGTTCCTGCAATTTCACCTGCACTTTTCCCGCGTTGAGCAGCGCCTTCGCCTGCTCAACGCTATCCGTTGAAACGCCTTTCAGCACTTCAAGCCCGCCCTGCGCATTGCCACCCAGAGCACCCAGCGCAGCGGCAATCGGCAGACCCACCATGCCGGTACCCGGTACCGTCACGCCGAGACCGTTTTTCATCAGGTTCGGAGAGACCCAGGCCTCAATGCGCGTGACTGCTCCGGATAACTGCTGCGCGGCGATTGCGCAGGCCAGCGCCAGCGAGATCGGTTCCGTACACCCCAGCGCAGGTTTGACTTCCTCCTGCACGGCACGAATAAAATGATTCCATAAAGGATTAATTTGCTCAGACATCGTTACGACCTTAATTGCCCCTCAGGAGAACGCGAGGAAAGGAGAAACACAAAGCAGCAGCCCGGTAATAATAATAATCACCAGTGATACGCCTTTATATTTGTGCAGCGCGGGGACTTTATAGACCAGCCACGCCGGAATTAAACAGCCGACCATGCCAAAGATCGGGCTACAAATAGAGGTAAAACTCAGGACCGGTGCATTGAGAACAATCGCACTCCAGGCCAGCAGAATGGCGAATAGCATTATTCCGCGCTGCACCAGACGCTCATTGATCTTCTCTTCAGGCAATTTGCGGCGCAGCACATTCATCACAATACCCTGCGTCGCTTCCCGAAAGCCTAAATAAACGCCGAAGAACGCGGTCATCACGGCAAAGATATTTAAGATAACGCTGACGATTTTGACCCAGCCCGCACCGTCGCCGCTAATGAACTGCGCGGCAATCGCCAGAGCCGAGATATTTTGTTCGTACGCTTTCACCGCCTCGTCATGCCCCATCGCCAGGGTAAACGAAACCGCATAGAAAAAGACCGTCACAAACAGAATACCGAACGCAATATTCATCGCCCGCAGCGCTTTATGGCGCGCCACTTCGATAGATTTGGCCCGCGAGCGATAAGAGATCACCATCGGACTGAGTGTCTGAATAAAGAGAATAGAGGTTAAGGTAAACGGCAGTGTGATAATGGCGTTCTTGATAAGTAAGCCCATCGGCGGCAGCATCCCGACGTTAATCAGCTGCCACATGCCAATCATCGACAGACCGAGCGCTGCAACCACCAGCAACTTGGTCAGAACCATCAGGCTCGACACTTTAAACAACAGCTTTTCACCGCGTGATGAAATGGCCACCAGGATACAAATCAGAAATAGACCGTAGAAAGGGTTTTCAGATAACAGGCTATCGGTGACGCCAAAGGTATGCAAATACGAGGCGCTGTCGTTGGTAATCGCGGTGGAATAAACAAACATCCAGATAACCAGCATCACGAAATAGAGCGCACCTAATAAGATGCCCCAGTTTTTGCCGAGATAACCGCTGATCACACTCGGGTAATCTTTGCACTCGGGGGATTCTGCCAGCGTGTTAATAAATAAACGCTGAAAGAGATACATCGCCGGATAGCCAATAATTGACGAGAGCAGAAAAACCCAAAGCCCCATTAATCCGACCTGCACAGGGAGAAAAACAATCCCCGCGCCAATCGCCATGCCGATACTCATGATCACCCAGCCGGTGTCATTACTGTCAAATTTAATCGCTTCCTGCCACTCGCTTTCACTCATTCCCGCCCGTCTTGCCGCCGGGGAATCAATCACAATAACGCTGTTGTTTGTCGCCGTATCCATAAGGCACTCGCTTATTTTGTAGGGTAAACAGTTATTTTTATGGGTTCCGCTCACCAGCGATAATGAGCCAGAAGAGTACAGGTGCTTATTATTTGAATGGAGAGATGATACCGAGGGAGCAAGAGAAAAAAGTCACAACATTTATGTGGCTTTTGGATATTAAAAGGAAAAAATGCTCTGAAAGAAGGGATTTTAGAAACGCGTTTCTAACAGTGACGCAGTTCAAAGAATTAAAACGCCCGCGACGCACGCGGGCGCACAGAATCACTCGCTCAGGGCATTCGCCATATCAGTTTTGATCTGCTTACGCTGCTCCGGCGTGAGCACCTGGCTGACGTCGAAGTAGTATTTCACGCGATAGTAGCGCGCTTGTTCTTCTACTTTGCTAAAAGCGGACAGTTGATTTTTTACTACGCTTTCGTTCCATTTGCCGGACTGGAACATATCAATCAGCGCGCCATCTTTCACGCCGGTCATCGGGATTTTGCTGACGTTATCTTCCAGTTTCTGGTGCAGATCTTCAATTTTCTTCACCTGATCGGTACTGAGTTTAAGATGCTGCACGAGAGGATCTTGCGACGGGGACGGTGCGGCCTCAACGTTTGCCGCCTGCGCGGTAAAACTAAAACCAGCGAGCGTTGCTGCGAGCAGAGCAATTCGGGTCATTTTCATCATCTTACTGTCCTTAAAGAGTTGTAGGGGAAGCAGGTGCATTGTTTTTCAAGACTGGATGAAGATGTGTGATCAATTATATAAACAAATTTGTATGTGCAGCGGGCAAAAAAAAGCCCCCTTCATGGAAGGGGGCGTATCCACAGGTGTTGGCTTAAATGGCCTGGGTGAAAGTTCGTGAAATCACGTCCTGCTGCTGTTCACGCGTCAGGGCGTTGAAGCGCACTGCATAGCCTGAAACGCGGATTGTCAGGTTTGGATAATTCTCTGGATGTTCAATGGCATCCATCAGCATTTCCCGGTTCATAACGTTGACGTTCAGGTGTTGCCCGCCTTCGATGGCCGCTTCATGGTGGAAATATCCGTCCAGCAGACCGACCAGGTTAGTTTTACGTACCCCTTCGTCTTTGCCCAGCGCCTGCGGCACAATTGAGAAGGTGTAAGAAATCCCGTCTTTGGCGTAGGTGAACGGCAATTTCGCGACAGACGTTAACGAGGCCACCGCACCTTTGCGATCGCGCCCGTGCATCGGGTTCGCCCCCGGCGCAAACGGCGTGCCGCCACGACGTCCATCCGGTGTGTTACCCGTTTTCTGGCCGTACACCACGTTCGAGGTGATGGTCAGAATCGACTGCGTCGGCACAGCGTTGCGATAGGTCGGCAGCGCCTGAATTTTCTTCATAAAGCGCTCAACCAAATCGCAGGCGATGCTGTCCACCCGATCGTCATTGTTGCCGTACTGCGGATACTCACCTTCAATCACGAAGTCGACCGCCAGGCCGGTGTGGTCGCGCACCGGTTTCACCGTGGCGTACTTGATCGCCGCCAGGGAATCCGCCGCCACCGACAGGCCCGCGATCCCGCACGCCATCGTGCGATGCACGTCGCGGTCGTGCAGGGCCATTAGCGAGGCTTCATAGCTGTATTTATCGTGCATGAAGTGGATCAGGTTCAGGGCGCTGATGTACTGCACCGCCAGCCAGTCCATAAAGTGATCCAGGCTCGCCATCACGGTGTCGTAATCCAGCACATCGTCGAGCAGCGGCTCGGTTTTCGGTCCGACCTGGATTTTCAGCTTCTCATCCACCCCGCCATTGATTGCGTACAGCAGCGTTTTGGCGAGGTTGGCGCGCGCACCGAAGAACTGCATCTGCTTGCCGATCACCATCGGGCTGACGCAGCAGGCGATGGCGTAATCATCGCTGTCGAAATCGGCACGCATCAGATCGTCATTCTCGTACTGCAACGAGGAAGTAGCGATCGACATCTGCGCGGCATATTTTTTGAAAGCAATCGGCAGCTGTTCGGACCACAGGATCGTCAGGTTCGGCTCCGGCGCAGGCCCCATCGTGTTGAGCGTGTGCAGATAGCGGAACGAGGATTTGCTGACCAGCGTACGGCCATCTAATCCCATCCCGCCGATCACTTCCGTGGCCCAAATCGGATCGCCTGAGAACAGGGTGTCGAATTCCGGTGTACGCAGGAAGCGCACCATGCGGATCTTCATGATGAAGTGGTCGATCAACTCCTGCGCCTGCTGCTCGTTCAGGCGTCCGGCGTTCATGTCGCGTTCGATGTAAATATCAAGGAAGGTCGCCGTGCGGCCCAGGGACATCGCCCCGCCGTTCTGTGATTTCACCGCCGCCAGATAGGCAAAGTACAGCCACTGCACCGCCTCCTGGGCGTTCATCGCCGGGCGCGAAATATCACAGCCATATTTCGCCGCCATCTCCTGGATTTGCAGCAACGCGCGGCGGTGCTCGGATAACTCTTCACGCAGGCGAATGGTCGCCTCCAGATCTTCTCCGCGCTCCATTCTCGGCTGCAGATCGGCAAACTGCAGCTCGCGTTCACGCACCAGATAGCTGATGCCGTACAGCGCCACGCGGCGATAGTCACCGATGATACGCCCGCGCCCGTAACCGTCCGGCAGGCCAGTGAGCACGCCGGATTTACGACAGCGCATCATCTCCGGGGAATAGACGTCAAACACACCCTGGTTGTGAGTTTTGCGCAGATGGGTGAACAGATACTCAAACTGCGGGTCCATCTCGCGGCCATAGGCTTCAAACGAGCTGCGGATCATGTTGATTCCGCCGTACGGATGCAGGGCGCGTTTCAGCGGCTTGTCCGTTTGCAGGCCGACAATCGTTTCCAGCGCTTTCTCGATATAGCCCGGCCCGTGGGCAGTAATGGTGGTGGCGACGTTAATGTCGAAATCGACCGGAGCGTGAGTCGAGTTTTCCTGACGAATGCCCTCCATCACCTTCTGCCACAGCGCCGTGGTGGCAGGCGTCGCGGGCGCTAAAAAGTGCTCGTCGCCCTCATACGGCGTGTAGTTTTGCTGGATAAAATCCCGCACATTAATACTGTCTTGCCATTCGTTCCCGCAAAAGCCGGCCCACGCGTCGCTGTAGGGAGCGACACGAATATCGATATTAACCTTCATGATTTTCTCTCTGTATCAGGCGATTTCCGCAGCCAGATGGACCTTTCCAAGACGGAGGGCATCCAGTGCGATCATTTTTTCTTCGTTGGTTGGGATCACGGCGCACGGCACGCGGGACGTGTCAGCGGAGATGATGCGCTCACCCGCGCTACCTGGCTGGGCGTTTTTCTGCTCATCAAGCCGGATGCCAAATACCTGCAGGCGGTCGGCCACCAGCTGGCGAATCAGTTTTGAGTTTTCGCCAATGCCGCCCGTAAAGACCACCCCGTCCAGACGGTGCAGGGACGCGGCATGACCGGCGATGTGACGGGCTATGCGATGGACGAAGGTCTCAATCGCAAGGCGGGCGCGCTCGTGTCCGTCGTGCCAGGCTTTTTCAAGAGTGCGTAAATCAGACGAGAGGCCGGAAAGCCCGAGCAAGCCTGATTCTTTGTTGACGACGCGCTCAAGATCCTCGAACGTCTGCCCGGTCTGCTGGGCAATCCAGGACATGGCGCCAAAATCAACATCGCCACAGCGCGTGCCCATCACCAGCCCTTCCAGCGGCGTCATGCCCATCGAGGTATCCACGCTGTGTCCGTTGCGGACCGCGCAAATCGACGCCCCGTTACCGAGGTGCGCAATCACCAACCCGCTGTCCGCTTCGGGAATATTCAGCAAGGACCGGGCCTGCTGAGAAACATAGCGGTGGGAGGTGCCGTGGAATCCGTAACGGCGCACGCCCAGCTCCTCAAAGAAGCGATACGGCAGGCCGTAGAGATAGGCCTGTGGCGCGAGCGTCTGGTGGAAACTGGTATCAAACACCGCCACCTGCTGCACGCCTGGGAACAGCTGCTGCGCGGCTTCCACGCCGCTGAGGTTAGCGTAGTTGTGCAACGGAGCCAGGGGGGAAACCTGACGGATTTGGTCGATAACCTCATCGGTGATCAGGGTGGACTCGCTGAACAGGCTGCCACCGTGAGCGATACGGTGGCCAATTAAGGCCACGCTGCTCATCAAATCGCGCTTTTCCAGCTCCAGGGCGATGGCAGCCAGCGCCCCTTCGTAGTCCTTGCGAGCCAGTTTGACTGGCTCGCTCCCGTTCACGGATATAAAGGCACTTTCGGTGTTCACTCCATCTGCGATACCGGTCATCAGCGCATCACAACTCGCTGCATCCAGTACCGAAAACTTCACAGAGGACGATCCACAGTTAATGACCAATACAACCGGAAATTCATTCATGTCTTTACTCCGCTCATCCTGAGCTTTGAATCAGAAAAGTTTGTAAACGATATTCAGAATGGTCAGCAGGCCAATCGCGGTAACGAAGATGTTCTCGGTTCTGCCTTTGTATTTCGCCAGTGCTGGCGTTTTGCGGATGGCATACATCGGCAGCAGGCACAGCAGGGAGGCGATAATCGGTGCGCCCATCGCTTCAATAAGATCCAGAATGTTCGGGTTGGCGTAAGCCACCACCCAGGTGGAACCCATGATGAAGATCATGCTGATGGTGTTGAGTTTGCCGACGGAAACTTTCTTCTTATCGCCTTTGTAACCAAACTTCAGCACCAGGCCGTTCAGCCCTTCCAGCGTACCGAGATAATGTCCGAAGAAGGATTTGAAGATGGCGACCAGGGCGATGATCGATGCGCCGTATTCCAGCACAGTAGCGAATGTCGATTTGGTGCCTGACAGCGAAGCAAAGTGGTTGGCCAGGTAAGACAGCACGGGAATGTTCTGTGCTTTGGCTTCCGCCATGTTCTGCGGAGAGAGCGTGAACAGGCAGCTAAAGGCGAAGAACATCACCACCGCCACCATCAGCATGCTGGCGCGACCGATGATTTTGGAACATTTCTGCTCGGTGAACTCTTTGCCGAATTCGCCTTCGTACTCTTCACGTTTTGACACCACAAACGAAGAGACAATTGGCGAGAAGTTGAAGGAGAAGACCATGATGGAAATCCCAAGCCAGACGGTAACCAGAATGCCATCGTGTCCGGTAAAGGAGATATCACTCAGGTTGACCTGGTCGATCACCGCTGAGTTCCAGTAAGGGATCAGCGACAGGGAGATCAGGATCAGGCTGGCAATGAACGGGAACACCAGGAAGCTCATCACTTTCACCATCAGGTCTTTACCAAACCAGATAACGAAGGCCATCAGCAGCAGCAGGAACAGGGCGACAAAGCCACGGTTCAGCGCAGGCAACTGGAGTTGGTTTTCCCAGAAGGTCATAAAAGTGTTCGTAATGGTAACGCCGTAAATCCACAGCAGCGGGCAGATGGCGAAGAAGTAGAGGAAGGTGATGACCACGCCGCCGGTCTTACCAAAATGCTCTTCGACCGTCTCGGTAATATTACCGGATGGGTTGCTGCCAGACAGACACAGACGTGCCAGCGCGCGGTGGCAATAGAAGGCAATCGGGTATGCCAGAAGCAGCATCAGCAGGATCGGAATCAGGCCGCCAAAACCGGCGCGGATCGGGAAGAACAGCACGCCTGCACCGATTGCGGTACCGAACAGCCCCAGTGTCCAGGTGGTATCTGATTTTCGCCAGGAGGACGTTTTTGTCTGACTGGCAATAATGGTTTCAGAGTTGCTCATAATTTATCCTTATTTATGCGTCAACGAGGCCGGTAATTTGGGAAACGCGGGAAAGGTCAATATTACCACCGGAAATGATACTTACCGTTTTACGACCCTGAATATAATGGTCCAGTTTGCCGCTTAATAATGCAGCAGTTGCCAGCGCGCCAGCCCCTTCTGTTACCACTTTATTGCGTTGAATCAGCGCGACCATACTGTTACGAATATCGTCTTCGCTGACCAGCACGATGTCATCGACTAATTCACGTACAATCTGGAAGGTTAAATTACCTGGGCGAGAAACATCGCAACCGTCGGCTAATGTCCCGGTGGTACGGTGATTCATAATTTCCCCGGCGTGGTATGACGCCGCCATACCGTGAACGTTTTCTGACTGAACGCCGATAATATTAATGGTTGGGTTAATGGATTTAATTGCAGTCGCAATACCCGCGATTAAACCACCGCCGCCGATAGGGACAATCACGTTATCGACATCATATAAGTCTTCCAGGATTTCCAGACCAATGGTTCCCTGTCCGGCAATGACTTTCACATCGTCATACGGTGGGATAAAGATGCGGCCTTCCAGCTCAACGATTTCGCTCACTTTGGCGATGGTGTCGTTAAAGTTCTCGCCGTGCAGCACAACTTCGGCGGAGTAATCACGCGTGGCAGCCACTTTCGATTTAGGCGCGCCCATCGGCATCACCACTTTACCGTCGATGCCCAGCATCGCACAGGAGAGTGAAACGCCCTGAGCGTGGTTGCCTGCAGAGCACGCGACGACACCTTTGCGGCGTTCGGCTTCGGTTAATGAACTTAATTTGTTGAACGCACCGCGAATTTTAAACGAACCCGTGCGTTGCATATTTTCAAACTTGAGGAAAATTTCGCCTTTGCAGCGTTCACTCAGATAATTAGAACGCGGCATACCTGTTTTATAAATTTTACCAGCCAGTCGTTTGCGGGCATCTTGTATTTCTTCAATCGTTACCGGAAGATCGTAAGTAATGTGCATATAATCCTCATTATAATAATTAATTTTCTATAGACAAAATCTGGGTGTCAGCGAAGTATATTTTCGCCGGGTGTTTTTAAAATTAAATACTTAATTCATTATTCAGTAATTGTAAGCTGTTTTCGCCTTTCACTATTTTGAGCGGAATATTGCTTCGCCAACTCCACTAATACCGAAGCGGATTTTTTAATACGATAATTTTTTGACCAGACTGCGGCATAACGTGCAATAGGTAATTCATCTTCTACGGGCAACACCACAAACTGATCTGAACCGAACGGCGTAATCATGTCTCTTGGGATCACGGTAAGATAATCAGCGTTGAGAACCAGGTTATAGATGGTGACGACGGAATCGGTTTGGACGATGTTTTCGATGCTGATGTGGTTATTCTGGAGGGTGGTTAATAATTCTTTGTAGTAGCCCATATCCGTTTGCGGCATCACCCACTGCTCGTGCGTGAGTGATGCCAGTGTCGTCGTTCCCGTGCTCGTTCGTGTTTTGCTGGCTACCAGTACAAACTCAGACTCAAACAGTGGCTCAACGTGCAGATCCTGGAGCAGCATCTCATCGCTCAGTGTACCGATGGCAAAGTCCAGCCGTCCGTCACGGATAGCCGGGAGGAACGAAGAGAGCTGTGCTTCAAACATCGAAACTCGCGCTTTCGGGAACACTTCCTTGAACTTTTTGATCATGCTGGAGAGGAACGTAAAACCAATCAGCGACGGATAACCGAACGAGACGTCAATGACGGTGCTGAAGCTCAGGTTGTTCATCTCACTGACCATATTCTTCATTTCGCGCGTGATGGATTCGGAGTAGGCGAGGAGCGTTTGCCCCGCGCTGGTCAGCTTCACGCCGGTGTTTTTACGCACAATCAGTTCGACGCCAAAGTAGGATTCGATATCGTTGATGATTTTGCTAACGGCTGGCTGAGTCAGACCAAGTTGTCGGGCGGCAGAACCAATAGATCCACTTTTAATGACTTCCTGAAATACAACCAGATGTTGTGTTTTCGGTAGAATAATAGTGTTCATTATATTCTGCTCTTATTTCCATATCCCGTGACAGAATTCTACCCATTATTGATGACGAGGGTATGTGCTGTTACTCACAGATTGCTTTTTCGTATTTTCCAGGTAGCAACAAAAAGCCACTTTTATCATTATAAATCATGCTGATAGCATTTCTGCAATCAATGATTCGCCTGATATTGATCAACAAAAGACAGAGAGATAAATTAATTTTATGGCGATAACCACGATCTATTTATGGCAATAAACCAGAATGAATAAAGGTGATATTTCAGGCAATTAAAGGTGAATAATTAGGCGTTATTAGAGTTAAACATTTTTGTATATTATCAAATAATTTAATAAATACTGGTCAACATCTGAAAAAGCGTCGAAGGCATCACACATTCACAGGGCAAATGTATTGAACGGAAAGATTTCTTTAATCTATGAGCTATAAATGAATTACAACTCAACAGCATTTATAACATCAACTCAACACTGAAAAATGGACCATTTTTAGCGCGTAATTTTGTGAATGGGATCGCTTATGTTGGTAAAAAATCACCATCCCCACCAGAAACAGTGAAATGTGCTATCAGTCGCAAAAATGAGAATTGGTTTGATTTGGCGGGAGCCTTCCCCCCTCACCCCAGCCCTCTCCCTCAAGGGAGAGGGGGCCGTCTGTGCAAATATTCAGGCCCCAGAAAGCAAAAACCCCGCCGAAGCGGGGTTTTCTGAATGGTTGAAGCTGAACGATAAGCCGCGTTCTTTTGAGCACAGCGTCGTGGGCAGTCATAAATCTTTCTTGCTGACCCTAAAAGCAAAAACCCCGCCGAAGCGGGGTTTTCTGAATGATTGAAGCTGAACGATAAGCCGCGTTCTTTGGGCATAGCGTCGTGGACAGTCATTCATCTTTCTTGCTGACTCTAAAAGCAAAAACCCCGCCGAAGCGGGGTTTTCTGAATGGTTGAAGCTGACCGATAAGCCGCGTGCTTTTGAGCATAGCGTCGTGGGCAGTCATTCATCTTTCTTGCTGACCCTAAAAGCAAAAACCCCGCCGAAGCGGGGTTTTCTGAATGGTTGAAGCTGACCGATAAGCCGCGTGCTTTTGAGCACAGCGTCGTGGGCAGTCATACATCTTTCTTGCTGACCCTAAAAGCAAAAACCCCGCCGAAGCGGGGTTTTATAAAGAGTTGAAGCTGACCGATAAGCCGGGTTCTGTCGTGGACAGTCATTCATCTAGGCCAGCAATCGCTCACTGGCTCAAGCAGCCTACCCGGGTTCAGTACGGGCCGTACCTGGTGAACCCCTATTTGGCCTTGCTCCGGGTGGAGTTTACCGTGCCACGGACTGTTGCCAGCCGCGCGGTGCGCTCTTACCGCACCCTTTCACCCTTACCTGATCCCGCTTGCGCGGGCCATCGGCGGTTTGCTCTCTGTTGCACTGGTCGTGGGTTTCCCCCCCAGGCGTTACCTGGCACCCTGCCCTATGGAGCCCGGACTTTCCTCCCCTCCGCCCGTCTCCCCCGAAAGGGACGACGACGAAGCGGCGACTGTCTGGTCAGCTTCGGCGCGAAGTATAGAGGGTTTGAGGGCTGCTGTCACCCTTGCGTGCGCATCCCCACCTGCAAAGTCGCTGCAATGTTGCGCGATGAGCGATAAATATTGTCAAATGCCCCACGGAAGGCTTCTTCCAGCGAGCCAATGCTGTTCAGCACGCTGAACACCGCGTCGATACCGTACTGATGCACCACGCCGACATCGCTGGTTAAACTGCCCGCAATACCGATCACCGGTTTGTGATATTTTTTGGCGACACTCGCCACGCCAACCGGCACTTTGCCATGAATACTCTGGCTGTCGAGCCGCCCTTCTCCTGTCAGCACCAGAGTGCAATCGTGGATATGTTCTTCGAGGTTCAGCGCCTGGGTAACAATCTCAATCCCGCTTCGCAGCTCGGCGCCAAGAAACGCCATCAGCGCAGCCCCCATTCCCCCAGCCGCGCCAGAACCCGGTGCGTTTTTCACGTCAATCGACAGGGATTTTTTTATCACATCCGCGAAGTGGCTGAGATTGCGATCAAGCTCGACGATTTTTGCTTCATCGGCCCCTTTTTGCGGACCAAAAATGCGCGATGCGCCCTGCTCGCCAATCAGTGGATTGGTCACGTCGCAGGCCACGCGAATAGTGCAGCCCTTCAGTCGCGGGTCCAGCCCGGAAACGTCGATTCGGTTCAACGCCATCAAACTGCCACCACCGTAGCCAATCTCTTTGCCGTTGGCATCGCACAGCTTCGCGCCCAGCGCCTGAACCATGCCAGCTCCGCCATCGTTAGTCGCGCTGCCGCCGATACCGATAATAATGTTGCGTGCGCCTTTATCCAGCGCATCCAGAATCAGCTCGCCCGTGCCGCGAGAGGTGGTTATCAGCGGATTGCGTTTTGCCGACGGAACCAGCGCCAGACCGCTGGCGGCGGCCATTTCGATAATCGCAGTCGCGCCATCGCCGGACATTCCCCAGCAGGCATTCACTTTCTCGCCCAGTGGACCGGTGACAACGGCGTGGTGCTCCGTCCCCTGAGTGGCGGCAATCATCGCATCGACCGTGCCTTCTCCACCGTCAGCGACGGGCACCGAGACATATTGAGCATCCGGAAATATTTCCCGAAATCCTTTTTCTATCGCCTGAGCTACCTCGGAAGCAGACAGGCTTTCTTTATAAGAGTCAGGGGCGATTACAATTTTCATAGTGGTAGCCTGTTACTGCACAGCGCCGGATGACGTTTCACTTATCCGGCCTACAATGTAGGCCCGGAAAGCGCAGCGCCACCGGGCAGAACGTCATTAGCGAGTGACTTCCACTTTCGCCAGTTTTTCGTAGTAGCACGCAATCGCGCTGTGATCAGCCGTTCCCAGACCATCGGCACGCAAGGCCTGCATCATCTCCATCACCGCAGCGGTCAGCGGCAGCTGCGCGCCCACGCCGTGAGAGGTATCCAGCGCGTTCGCCAGATCTTTAATATGCAGATCGATACGGAAGCCCGGCTTGAAGTTTCGATCCATCACCATCGGCGCTTTGGCGTCCAGCACAGTGCTGCCCGCCAGACCGCCGCGAATCGCCTGATACACCAGGTCCGGATTGACGCCTGCTTTGGTCGCCAGGGTCAGGGCTTCAGACATCGCGGCAATGTTCAGCGCCACAATCACCTGGTTCGCCAGCTTGGTGACGTTGCCCGCGCCGATTTCACCGGTGTGTACCACGGAACCGGCCATCGCTTTCAGCAGGTCGTAATATTTGTCGAAAATCGCTTTATCACCACCAACCATTACCGAAAGAGTACCGTCGATGGCTTTTGGCTCGCCGCCGCTCACCGGTGCATCCAGCATCTCCACGCCTTTCGCTTTCAGCGCTTCGCTGATTTCGCGGCTCGCCAGCGGGGCGATAGAGCTCATGTCGATCAGAACCAGGCCCGGCTTCGCGCCTTCGATCAGGCCATTTTCACCCAGCGCCACGTCCTGCACGTGCGGAGAGTTGGGCAACATGGTGATGACCACGTCGCACTGCTCGGCAATCGCTTTGGCCGTGAGGGCCGTTTCGGCTCCGGCGGCAATCAGCTCGGCGATCACTTCCGGATTGCGGTCAGAAACCACCAGTGAGTAACCTGCTTTAATCAGGTTTTTACTCATTGGTTTACCCATGATCCCCAGGCCAATAAAACCAACTTTCATCGTCATAACGTTCTCTCTTCTCAGTGGTGATTATTTTTTAAAGGAATCGGCTAACTTCTGCGTGGCAGAGCGGAAGACGCCGAGATCGCTGCCTACCGCCACAAAGGTCGCGCCCCACTCCAGGTAACGGCGGGCGTCAGCTTCGACCGGTGCCAGAATGCCGCACGGTTTGTTGTGCGCTTTAGCACGAGCGAAAATGTGCTGAATGGCGCGCTGCACATCAGGATGATTGGCGTTACCGAGGTGGCCAAACGCTGCCGCCAGATCGCTTGGGCCGACAAAGATGCCGTCCACACCGTCGGTAGCGGCGATGGCATCGACGTTGTCCACGCCCTGCTGGCTCTCAATCTGAACCAGGATGGTGATGTTCTTGTTGGACTGGGCAAAGTAGTCCGGCACGGTGCCAAACATGTTGGCGCGATGGGAAACCGATACCCCGCGAATGCCTTCCGGCGGATAGCGGGTCGAGGCGACGGCCTGCACGGCTTCTTCCACATTTTCCACAAACGGGATCAGGAAGTTATAGAAGCCGATATCCAGCAGGCGCTTGATAATCACCGGCTCGTTGGTCGGGACACGCACCACCGGCGCGCTGTGGCTGCCTTTCAGCGCCATCAGCTGCGGAATAAAGGTGCTGATATCGTTCGGGGCGTGTTCACCGTCGAGCACCAGCCAGTCAAAACCTGCCAGCCCCAGAACTTCGGTGCTAATAGGGCTTGCCAGCGCAGACCAGCAGCCAATCTGAATCTCTTTTGCCGCCAGAGCTGCTTTAAACTTGTTCGGGAAAATATCGTTACTCATCGCTTTCACCTTCAATGAATCGTTATTTTTGCAATTCCATACGCTTGATATCGCCTACGACGAAGAGGTAGCAGAACATCGCCCCTAGCGCAGAACAGCCAACGAAGACCAGCGCCGCATTGAACGAATGCAGTTCACTTACCAGATAACCAATCACCAGCGGGGTGACAATCGACGCCACGTTACCGAAGACGTTAAACACGCCACCGCACAGGCCCACAATTTCTTTTGGCGCAGTATCGGAAATCACCGGCCAGCCCAGCGCACCAAAGCCTTTACCGAAGAACGCCAGCGCCATCAGCGCGACAACCAGTACCGTGTTGTTGGTGTAGTTGCACAGGATAATGGAGGAGGCCAGCAGCATGCCGAGCACAATCGGCAGCTTACGCGCCAGGGTGATCGACTTACCGGTTTTAATCAGATGGTCCGAGAACACCCCGCCTAGCACGCCACCCGCAAAACCGCACAGCGCCGGGATGGACGCCACCATGCCGACTTTCAGGATCGACATGCCTTTTTCTTGCACCAGGTAAATCGGGAACCAGGTCAGGAAGAACCAGGTAATGGTGTTGATAAAGTATTGACCAAAAAATACGCCCAGCATCATGCGGTTGGTCAATAACTGTTTGATGTAATGCAGCTTTGGACCGCTCGCCGCTTTGTCGCCCGGTTTTTTATGATCCATGTCGACCACCGCGCCGCCGTCAGAGATGAACTTTAGCTCTTCGGCAGACATACGCGGGTGGTCGGTTGGGTTATGGATGAACTTCACCCACATGCCAGTCAGAATGAAACCAATCACCCCCATCACGGTGAAGACGTGTTCCCAGCCCCACGCAAAGGTCAGCCAGCCGAGCAGTGGCGAGAACAGCGCGAGGGAGAAATACTGCGCAGAGTTAAAAATCGCCGAGGCGGTGCCGCGCTCTTTGGTCGGGAACCAGGCCGCCACGATACGGGCGTTGGCCGGGAATGACGGCGCCTCCGAGAAACCGAGCATAAAGCGCATACAGAACATGGAGATACCAGCCCACGCCAGCGGGAAGAAATCGACGAAACCTTGCATGAACGTAAACAGCGACCAGAAGAACAGGCTGTAGGTATAGACTTTCTTCGAGCCAAATTTATCCAGCAGCCAGCCGCCTGGAATTTGCATCAGCAGATAGGCCCAGCCAAACGCGGAGAAGATGTAGCCCATCGATACGGCGCTTAACTGCAGCTCTTTCGCCACTTCGGTTCCGGCAATTGACAGCGTGGCGCGGTCAGCGTAGTTCACCGCCGTCACGATAAAAATAATCAGTAATATTAAATGACGGGTATGAATACCCTTTTTCGTTTCTACAGCTGTTTCCAGTGACATGTTTATTTCCTCAGGCACATCGATCCAGATATTTTTATTATTTTGAATAAGTCATTACTGATTATTTATTGATAGCAGGCAATATCCGTTAATTAACCAGATGCATTGAAATCGTGATTAAGTATAAACATCCGACTGGGGCTGCACATTGTCGCATCGCTCAATTTTAAATGCCTGTTCAAACGTTATTTTGAGCATATGCACAACATCATGGGCGCTGATGCACAGATTTACGCATTGCCTCCCAGGCGGCGCTATGGCTCGCACCGATGAGTGATCTCGGTCACATTTTTATCGTTTCAGTCCTGACATTCTTTATCCAAGAAGGCAGCGTCTTTATTTCTGACAACAAGAAAATAAACACTCGCTTAACAGCATTTAATATCTAAAGTTTTACTGGAGAATAATGAGCAATGGCCGACATTAACATTCGACAAACGTCGCCGACGGCGTTCTATATAAAGGTGCACGACACGGATAACGTGGCGATTATTGTTAACGACAATGGCCTGAAAGCTGGAACGCGTTTCCCAGATGGCCTGACGCTGATTGAACATATTCCCCAGGGGCACAAAGTCGCACTGGTCGATATTCCTGCTCACGGTGAAATCGTCCGTTACGGGGAAGTCATCGGCTACGCCGTACGGGCTCTCCCGCAGGGCAGCTGGATTGACGAATCGTTAGTTGAACTGCCGAAAGCGCCGCCGCTGAATACCCTGCCGCTGGCGACACGCGTGCCTGAACCGCTACCGCCGCTGGAAGGCTACACCTTCGAAGGCTATCGCAACAAAGATGGCAGTGTCGGCACCAAAAACCTGCTCGGCATTACCACCAGCGTGCATTGTGTGGCGGGCGTGGTGGATTACGTGGTGAAAATCATCGAGCGCGATCTGCTGCCAAAATACCCGAACGTCGACGGTGTGGTGGGCCTGAACCACCTGTACGGCTGCGGCGTGGCGATCAACGCTCCGGCTGCCGTGGTGCCGATTCGCACCATTCACAACATTTCGCTTAACCCGAATTTTGGCGGAGAAGTGATGGTGATTGGTCTGGGCTGCGAAAAACTTCAGCCAGAACGTCTGTTGCAGGGCACTGAAGATGTGCAGGCGATTGCGGTGGATGATGCCAGCATTGTTCGCCTGCAGGACGAGCATCACGTCGGCTTTAGATCAATGGTTGACGATATTTTGCAAGTCGCGGTGCGCCACCTGGAAAAACTCAACCAACGCCAGCGCGAAACGTGCCCGGCATCTGAGCTGGTTGTCGGTACTCAGTGCGGCGGCAGCGATGCATTCTCTGGCGTCACGGCCAACCCGGCTGTTGGCTATGCTTCAGACCTGTTTGTACGCTGCGGTGCCACGGTGATGTTCTCGGAAGTGACCGAAGTGCGCGATGCGATCCACCTCCTCACCCCGCGCGCCATTAACGAAGAAGTGGGCAAACGCCTGCTGGAAGAGATGGCCTGGTACGACAATTATCTCGATATGGGGCAAACCGACCGCAGCGCGAACCCGTCTCCGGGCAACAAAAAAGGTGGGCTGGCGAACGTGGTTGAAAAAGCTCTCGGATCGATTGCCAAATCCGGCCAGAGCGCGATCTCCGAAGTGCTTTCTCCGGGTCAACGCCCAACAAAACGCGGCCTGATTTATGCCGCCACACCGGCCAGCGATTTCGTTTGCGGCACGCAGCAGGTGGCGTCGGGCATTACGGTGCAAGTGTTCACGACCGGGCGCGGCACGCCGTACGGCCTGATGGCGGTGCCGGTGATCAAAATGGCGACCCGCACCGAGCTGGCAAACCGCTGGTATGACTTAATGGACATCAACGCCGGGACGATTGCGACGGGTGAAGAGACGATTGAGGATGTGGGCTGGAAGCTGTTCCACTTTATTCTGGATGTGGCGAGCGGGCGTAAGAAAACCTTCTCGGATCAATGGGGATTGCATAACCAGCTGGCTGTGTTTAACCCGGCTCCGGTGACGTGATGCCTTTTGCTGCCTGAAGCCCTCACCCCGCCCCTCTCCCACAGGGAGAGGGAGAACACACCAAAACGGCAACCCGAGGGTTGCCGTTTGCTTTTACCTTGTAGCCGCCACCCGGCTCTGTTCGCACTTACTCTTTTACCCGCACCACTTCAATCCCCGACCGCTGAAGCTCTTGTAAGCTCTCCGCCGGAATGCCTTCGTCGGTGATGACCATATCGATACGCGGGGTATCGATGATTTTATGCAGACTTGAGCGATTGAACTTGCTGGAGTCGGTGACCACGATAATACGCTCCGCCACTTCACACATCTTCCGATTCAGCCTGGCTTCGTCTTCATTATGCGTACTGACGCCTCGGTCCGTATCAATAGCATCCACGCCCAGAAACAGCAGATCGAAATGATAATTTTGCAATGACTGCTCGGCCTGGTCGCCGTAAAACGACTGCGATTGTCGACGCAGATGGCCGCCGGTCATCAGCAGCTCGACACCTTCAGCCTCCAGCAGTGCATTCGCCACGTTCATGCCGTTGGTCATAGCAATCACATCAGTATGCTGGCGCAGCATGCGCGCGATTTCGTAGGTGGTGGTCCCGGAGTCAAGAATGATGCGATGGCCAGGTTTAATCAGATCCGCCGCCGCCTGCGCAATACTGCGTTTGACCGCCGTATTAAGCGAACTTTTATCCTCGACGGAAGGCTCTACGCCAGGCGTATTCCCGTCGCAAATCAACGCGCCGCCGTAGGCGCGAACCGCGATGCCCTGTTTTTCGAGGAACGCCAGATCGTTACGGATCGTCACCGTTGAAACACCATAAAGCTGCGAAAGATCGTTTACCTGTACGCTTCCCTGCTGCCTCAGCCGCTGGATAATATGTTCACGCCTTTCGCTGGTGCCAGTGATGCGCTTTTCCATAGAGGAATCAGTGCTGCTCATACGAGCTCCTTTGAGAAAATCTTTCGTTTCATTTCGTTTTATCCATTAACGCCTTTCTTTTGCGGGAATGCAAGCCCCATTAGCCTGCCAACCGTGGCTGATACCTTTGCTGAAACCTTTCATTATGTTTCTTTTGTGAAACAGATCGGAAAACTATTATCTTTCGTTTTATTTTTATAGCACCATAGCGCAGTATAAAGTGAAATAAAACGAAAGATAAGCACGCGAACTATCCAACGTGGAGAGGAAAGTGAAACATCTTATTGAAATGGTGGAATTGCATAAAGCAGGTGCAGCCAACGGAATTTATGCCGTCTGCTCCGCACATCCGCTGGTACTCGAAGCTGCCATTCGCTTCGCCCGCGATAGTCACACCGCCCTGCTGGTTGAAGCAACGTCCAACCAGGTGGATCAGTTTGGCGGCTACACGGGCATGACACCCGCTGATTTTCACGGCTTTGTCAGCCAGCTTGCCGAGCGTCTTAATTTCCCGCTCTCGCAGCTGATTTTAGGCGGCGATCATCTCGGCCCAAATCGCTGGCAAAACCTCACCGCCAGTGAAGCAATGGCGAACGCTGACGACCTGATCAAAAGCTACGTGGCCGCAGGATTCACAAAGATCCACCTCGATTGCAGCATGTCCTGCGAGGACGATCCGGTTCCACTGACGGATGAGATCGTCGCAGAGCGCGCTGCGCGACTGGCAAAAATAGCTGAACAGGCCCGCCGCGAACATTTTGGCGAATCTGACCTGGTGTACATCATTGGCACAGAAGTCCCGGTTCCCGGCGGTGCTCATGAGGCGTTAACCGAGCTGGAAGTCACTACGCCCGAAGCGGCGCGCGCCACGCTGGAAGCCCATCGCCTCGCTTTCGAAAAACAGGGGCTGGCTGATATCTGGCAGCGCATCATCGGCCTGGTGGTGCAGCCTGGCGTCGAGTTCGACAACACCCACGTGATTGACTATCGGCCAGAAAAAGCCGTCGCACTGAGCGAAATGGTGAACGCCTATGATTCGCTCGTCTTTGAAGCGCACTCCACCGATTACCAGACGCCGCAGGCCTTGCGCCAGCTGGTGAAAGATCACTTCGCGATTTTGAAAGTCGGCCCGGCGCTGACCTTTGCCCTGCGCGAAGCCCTGTTCTCGCTGGCCGCTATTGAAGAAGAGCTGCTGCCCGCCAAAGCCAGCTCCGGCCTGCGCCAGGTGCTGGAAAGCGTGATGCTGGATCGCCCCGAATACTGGCAAAGCCACTACCACGGTGACGGCAACGCGCGACGACTGGCTCGCGGTTACAGCTATTCGGATCGCGTTCGCTACTACTGGCCGGACAGCCAGATCGACGACGCCTTCGAACGACTGGTGCGTAATCTGGCGGATGAGCCTATTCCGCTCCCGCTCGTGAGTCAGTACTTACCGCTGCAGTATCGAAAAGTTCGCGAGGAGGCTCTCAAGGCGACGCCGCGAGAACTCATCATCGACCACATTCAGGACATACTGCGCCAGTATCACGCAGCCTGTCAGGGCACGTCGTCCCATAACGCATAACAACGAAGAGGATAATGCTATGCCAAACATTGTCTTATGCCGCATCGATGAGCGTCTAATCCACGGTCAGGTCGGCGTTCAGTGGGTCGGATTCGCAGGCGCGAATCTGGTGCTGGTCGCCAATGATGAGGTCGCTGAGGATTCGGTCCAGCAAAACCTGATGGAAATGGTGCTGGCAGAAGGTATCGACGTGCGCTTCTGGTCTCTGCAAAAAGTGATCGACAACATTCATCGCGCGGCAGACCGCCAGAAAATCCTGCTGGTCTGCAAATCACCCGCCGATTTTCTGACCCTCGTCGAGGGTGGCGTTCCGGTTAAACGTATCAATGTGGGAAACATGCACTACGCCAGTGGCAAACAACAAATTGCCAAAACGGTCTCTGTCGATGCCGGTGATATCGCGGCATTTAGCGGCCTGAAAGCCGCCGGGGTGGAATGCTTTGTTCAGGGCGTTCCGACAGAACCCGCTTTGGATCTCTTTAAACTACTCTGAGGGATTCACAATGGAAATCAGTCTGTTGCAGGCATTCGCGTTGGGCATTCTCGCCTTTATCGCGGGCCTGGATATGTTCAACGGGTTAACACACATGCACCGCCCGGTGGTGCTTGGGCCACTGGTGGGCCTGATTCTGGGCGATCTGCATACGGGGATTTTGACCGGCGGGACGCTGGAACTGGTGTGGATGGGTCTGGCCCCGCTGGCAGGCGCGCAGCCCCCAAACGTCATTATCGGCACCATCGTCGGGACCACCTTCGCCATCACCACGGGTGTGAAACCGGAGGTCGCCGTCGGCGTCGCCGTGCCGTTCGCCGTGGCGGTGCAGATGGGCATTACCTTCCTGTTCTCGGTGATGTCCGGCGTGATGGCCCGCTGCGACAAAATGGCGGCGAACGCCGATACCAACGGGATCGAGCGGGTGAATTATCTGGCGCTGCTGGCCCTGGGGATATTCTATTTTCTCTGCGCATTCCTGCCGATTTACTTCGGGGCAGAACATGCCAAAACCGCCATTGACGTGCTGCCGGCTCGCCTGATTGATGGGCTCGGCGTGGCGGGCGGCATCATGCCTGCGATTGGCTTTGCCGTGCTGCTGAAAATCATGATGAAAAACGTCTACATCCCGTATTTCATCCTCGGTTTTGTTGCCGCCGCGTGGCTCAAACTGCCGGTGCTGGCGATTGCTGCCGCTGCGCTGGCAATGGCATTGATCGATTTTGTGCGTAAATCCCCGGAACCGGCCGCGCCGGTCGCTCAGAAAGAGGAATTCGAAGATGGCATCTAATCAAACGACTCTGCCGACTGTTTCCGAAACCGACGAGACGCTGCTGTCCGGCGTGAATGAAAATATCTATGAAGATCAGACTATCGGTGCGGAGCTGACAAAAAAGGATATCAACCGCGTGGCGTGGCGTTCGATGCTGCTGCAGGCGTCGTTCAACTACGAGCGTATGCAGGCTTCGGGCTGGCTGTATGGCCTGCTTCCGGCATTGAAAAAAATCCACACTAACAAACGCGATCTGGCTCGCGCCATGAAAGGCCACATGGGATTTTTCAACACCCATCCGTTCCTGGTGACCTTTGTGATCGGCATTATCCTGGCGATGGAACGTTCCAAGCAGGATGTGAACAGCATTCAAAGCACTAAAATTGCGGTAGGTGCACCGCTTGGGGGAATTGGCGATGCCATGTTCTGGCTAACGCTATTGCCCATCTGCGGCGGTATCGGTGCCAGCCTCGCGCTGCAAGGCTCAATTCTTGGCGCAGTCGTGTTTATTGTGATGTTTAACGTGGTACATCTGGGGCTGCGTTTTGGGCTGGCGCACTATGCTTATCGGATGGGTGTCGCCGCTATTCCACTGATCAAAGCCAACACCAAAAAGGTAGGCCATGCGGCGTCTATTGTCGGGATGACGGTCATTGGTGCGCTGGTCGCCACCTATGTGCGCCTGAACACGACGCTTGAGATCACGGCGGGCGATGCGGTGGTGAAACTGCAAACCGATGTTATCGACAAGCTGATGCCCGCGTTTCTGCCGCTGGTCTACACCCTGACGATGTTCTGGCTGGTACGCCGTGGCTGGAGTCCGTTACGCCTGATTGGCATCACGGTGGTTCTGGGCGTAGTCGGTAAGTTCTGTCACTTCCTTTAAATTAAAGAGGTCTTCGATGTTAGGCATTATTTTGACGGGCCACGGTGGATTTGCCAGCGGGCTGGAAAAAGCGATGAAGCAGATCCTCGGTGAACAGGAACAGTTTGTCGCCATCGACTTTCCCGAAACCTCCACCACTGCGCTGCTGACTTCGCAGCTGGAACAGGCGATTGGCAGCCTGGACGGTGGGCAAGACATCGTCTTTCTGACCGACTTACTCGGCGGCACGCCGTTTCGCGTCGCCTCGACGATGGCGATGGAAAAACCGGGCTGGGAAGTGATCACCGGCACCAACTTACAGCTACTGCTGGAGATGGTGATGGAGCGTGACGGCCTGAGCAGCGAAGCGTTTCGTTTGCAGGCTCTGGAGTGCGGGCATCGCGGGCTGACCAGTCTGGTCGATGAACTCGGGCGCTGTCGCGAAGAAAAGCCCGTTGAGGAAGGCATCTAAACACTGATTTTATTCCGGGCAGGCTCTCCCCCTTAGCCCTTTTATTGTGTATGACCTTGGCCTTCGGTGAGATCCGCAAGGCCTTTCTTTTCCTTTCTAAAAACTCCTGAACTCACATTTTCGTTTTATTTCTTTTATACCTGTTGATCTTTCTATTTCCTTTCGATAAATTTTAATCAATCGAACAAGTGAAACGAAACGAAAGATAAGGCACTGTTGCTGAAGTCTGATGTCGGTTTCACCCTACTAAGGACTGCGTTATGCCAGAAACCAAAACTGCCACCGGCACCTGGACGGAAAAAGAGATCCGTCAGCAGCCAGAATGCTGGAGCCGTTCGCTTAATCATATCGACAACATTAGACAGACTCTCGATCAGTTCCTCTCCCCGTTGTTACAAAAAGACGATCTGCGGATCGTGCTGACGGGTGCGGGAACATCGGCATTTATCGGCGACATTATCGCCCCATGGCTTTCGCGCCACACCGGGAAAAATTTTAGTGCTATTCCGACCACCGATCTGGTGACCAACCCGATGGATTATCTGAGCCCGGCGCATCCATTGCTGCTGGTCTCTTTCGCCCGCTCCGGCAACAGCCCGGAAAGCGTGGCGGCCGTAGAGCTGGCAAACCAGTTCGTCCCTGAGTGTTATCACCTGTCGATCACCTGTAACGAGGCCGGTAGCCTCTACAAAAATGCGGTCGATAGCGACAACGCTTTCGCTCTGCTGATGCCTGCCGAAACCCACGATCGCGGTTTTGCGATGACCAGCAGCATCACCACCATGATGGCCAGCTGCCTCGCGGTGTTCGCCCCGGACACGATCAACAGCAACACCTTCCAGGACGTGGCGGATCGCTGTCAGTCGATCCTCTCTTCACTCAGCGATTTCAGCCAGGGTGTATTTGGCGAGAAACCGTGGAAGCGGATCGTTTATCTCGGTAGCGGCGGTTTGCAGGCAGCCGCGCGTGAATCCGCGCTGAAAGTGCTGGAGTTGACTGCCGGGAAAGTGGTTGCCTTTTACGACTCACCAACCGGATTCCGTCATGGCCCGAAATCATTGATCGATAACGAAACGCTGGTGGTGGTGTTTGTCTCCAGCCATCCGTATACGCGTCAGTACGATCTTGACCTGCTGGAAGAGTTGCGCCGCGATGGCCAGGCAATGCACGTCGTCGCCATCACCGCTGAACGCGATCCGGTGACCGACTCCGGCCCTCACATTCTGCTGCCCGCTTCACGCCCGTTACTCGATGTAGAACTGGCCTTCTGTTTCCTGATTTACGCCCAGGTCTTCGCATTAACGCAGTCAATTAACGTCGGGAATACCCCAGACACCCCATCCGCCAGCGGCACCGTGAACCGCGTGGTGCAAGGCGTTGTGATTCACCCGTGGCAGACCCCAAGGAGCGCATCATGAGCATCATCTCAACCAAATATCTTCTGCAGGATGCGCAGGCAAAAGGGTACGCCGTGCCTGCGTTTAATATCCACAACGCTGAGACGATCCAGGCGATCCTCGAAGTGTGCAGCGAAATGCGATCCCCGGTGATCCTCGCCGGGACG
The DNA here is from genome assembly GCA_002271215.1 of Lelliottia jeotgali. NCBI lineage: Bacteria > Pseudomonadati > Pseudomonadota > Gammaproteobacteria > Enterobacterales > Enterobacteriaceae > Lelliottia > Lelliottia jeotgali. The sequence goes on from CP018628.1 coordinate 3,948,868, forward strand.
CCCGGCACCTTTAAACATATCGCACTCGAAGAGATCTACGCCCTGTGTAGCGCCTACTCCATCAGCTACGACATGCCGCTGGCGCTGCACCTCGATCACCATGAATCTCTGGAGGATATTCGCCGTAAGGTCAACGCTGGCGTACGCAGCGCGATGATTGACGGCAGCCATTTCCCGTTCGAGCAGAATGTGAAACTGGTGAAATCGGTGGTGGATTTCTGCCATCTCAATGATTGCAGCGTCGAGGCAGAACTGGGACGGCTGGGCGGCGTGGAGGACGACATGAGCGTGGACGCCGAAAGCGCGTTTCTGACCGATCCGCAGGAGGCCAGGCGCTTTGTCGAACTGACCGGCGTCGACAGCCTGGCGGTGGCAATTGGCACGGCGCATGGTCTGTACACCAAAACGCCGAAAATTGATTTTAAGCGTCTGGGCGAGATCCGCGATGTGGTGGATATTCCGCTGGTGCTGCACGGTGCGAGCGATGTGCCCGATGAGTATGTGCGTCGCACCATTGAGCTGGGCGTGTGCAAGGTGAACGTGGCGACGGAGCTGAAAATCGCATTTTCCGACGCAGTCAAAGCGTGGTTCCGTGAAAATCCGCAGGGCAACGACCCGCGTTACTACATGCGGGTGGGCATGGATGCCATGAAAGAGGTGGTCAAAAACAAAATCAACGTCTGCGGTTCGGCCAATAAGCTGGTGCTCGACTCGACAACCGTTGCATAAATACAACAACACTCACAATCCAATATCGGCAGGAAGGAAGACTATGAGTAGCCCCAATATTCTCTTAACCCGGATCGATAACCGCCTGGTGCATGGCCAGGTGGGTGTGACATGGACATCAACTATCGGTGCCAATTTGTTGATCGTCGTCGACGATGAGGTTGCCAAAGACGAGATCCAACAAAAACTCATGGGGATCACCGCGGATACCTACGGTTTTGGTATCCGCTTTTTCTCCATCGAGAAGACTATCGCCATCATTGAAAAAGCCGCGCCGCACCAGAAAATTTTCCTGATTTGTCGCACGCCGGACATCGTCAGAAAACTGATTGAAGGCGGCGTGCCGCTCAATGATGTCAACGTTGGGAATATGCACTTTTCGGAAGGCAAAAAACAAATCAGCAGCAAGGTGTATGTCGACGAACGGGATCTCGACGATCTGCGTTTTATCAAGCGCAGCGGCGTGAATCTCTTTATCCAGGATGTTCCGGGGGACGCAAAAGAAGGTATCCCCGATTAGTGGCAGTGTCTCGACATTCAAATAGCTGAAGTCATCATTACGAGGCAAAAAAATGCACGAAATAACATTAATTCAGGGGATATCCCTGGCTGCTTTAGTTTTCTTTCTAGGGATAGATTTCTGGCTGGAAGCGCTGTTTCTGTTTCGCCCGATCATTGTCTGTACGCTTACCGGGGCGATTCTGGGCGATATCCACATTGGCCTCATCACCGGCGGTTTGACTGAGCTGGCCTTTGCTGGTTTAACGCCTGCCGGGGGCGTACAGCCACCGAACCCGATCATGGCCGGGGTGATGACTACCGTCATTGCCTTTTCGACCGGCGTCGATGCGAAAACCGCCATCGGGCTTGGGCTGCCGTTTAGCCTGCTAATGCAGTACGTGATTCTGTTCTTCTACTCGGCATTCTCGCTGTTTATGTCGAAGGCCGATAAATATGCGAAAGAGACCAATACCTCCGCTTTCGCCCGGCTGAACTGGACCACGACGCTGATTGTCGCCTGCACCTACGCCATTATCACCTTCCTGTGCACTTACCTGGCACAAGGGGCGATGCAGGCGCTGGTCAAAGCGATGCCAGCCTGGCTGACCCACGGCTTTGAAGTGGCGGGCGGTATTCTGCCAGCGGTCGGTTTTGGCTTGCTGCTTCGCGTGATGTTCAAGGCGCAGTACATCCCTTATCTCATCGCCGGATTCTTGTTTGTCTGTTACATCCAGGTCAGCAATCTGCTGCCGGTGGCCGTGTTAGGCGCCGGATTTGCAGTGTATGAATTCTTTAACGCTAAAGCCAAAAACGCGGCGCAGCCACCCGCAAATACCGCGAAAAAAGATGAAGAGGATTACAGCAATGGGATCTGAAATCAGTAAAAAAGACATTACGCGCCTGGGGTTCCGATCCTCTCTGTTGCAGGCGAGCTTTAACTACGAACGCATGCAAGCAGGCGGTTTTACCTGGGCGATGTTGCCGATCCTGAAGAAGATCTACAAAGGCGACAAAGAAGGTCTCAGCGCGGCGATGAAGGATCATCTGGAATTTATCAATACCCACCCAAACCTGGTCGGGTTCCTGATGGGGCTGCTGATCTCTATGGAGGAGAAAGGTGAAGACCGTAGCACCATCAAAGGGCTGAAAGTGGCGCTGTTTGGCCCTATCGCTGGGATCGGTGACGCAATTTTCTGGTTTACGCTGCTGCCGATCATGGCGGGGATTTGCTCTTCCTTTGCCAGCCAGGGCAACCTGCTGGGACCGATCCTGTTCTTCGGCGTTTATCTTGCGATCTTCTTCCTGCGCGTCGGCTGGACCCACGTGGGTTATACGGTGGGGATCAAGGCTATCGATAAGGTGCGAGAAAATTCGCAGATGATTGCCCGCTCGGCAACGATTCTCGGGATCACGGTGATCGGTGGGCTTATTGCCTCATACGTACATATCAACGTGGTAACTAGCTTCGCTATCGACGCCACTCATAGCGTGGCGCTGCAAAAGGACTTCTTCGATAAAGTGTTCCCGAACATTTTGCCGATGGGTTATACCCTGCTGATGTACTACCTGCTGCGGGTGAAGAAAGCGCATCCGGTGCTGTTGATTGCCGTCACGTTTGTGCTGGCGATTGTCGGGTCGGCGCTGGGGATTTTGTAACGAAGGGCGTGCCGGGCGGCGCTGTGCTTGCCCGGCCTACAATTAGCGGATTTCTTCCGACATTTCTTCCGACATTTTATGTCGGATAAGAAGGAACATTATCCCCCCTGCTGCTCCAGCGCATGCTTGTACAGCGCATTCTTTTTCACGCCGTGGATTTCGGCGGCAAGCGCAGCGGCTTTTTTCAGCGGCAGTTCGGCTTGCAGGAGCGCCAGGGTGCGCAGCGCTTCGGCAGGCAGCGCGTCTTCTTGCGCTTTATGGCCTTCAACAATCAGGACCATCTCACCCTTACGGCGGTTTTCGTCCTCTTTCACCCACGCCAGCAGTTCACCGACCGGTGCGCCGTGGATGTTTTCCCAGGTTTTGGTCAGCTCGCGGGCCAGCACCACGTAGCGGGACTCGCCCCAGACGGCGACCATATCTTCTAAACTGTCCAGCAGACGGTGGGTGGATTCATAGAAAATCAGGGTACGCGGTTCGGCTTCAAGATCTTTCAGTACGTCGCGGCGGCCTTTGGATTTTGCCGGTAAGAAACCTTCGTAGCAGAAACGGTCGGATGGCAGACCCGCAGCGCTCAGCGCGGCAATCGCGGCGCACGGCCCCGGCAGAGGCACCACGCGGATACCTGCTTCGCGGCAGGTACGCACCAGATGATAGCCAGGATCGTTAATCAGCGGCGTGCCGGCATCAGACACCAGTGCGATGTTCGTCCCTTCTTTCAGTTTGGCCACCAGCGATTCGGCTTTTTGTTGCTCATTGTGATCGTGCAAAGCGAACATTTTGGCGCTAATGGCGAAGTGTTGCAGCAGCAGGCCGGTGTGGCGAGTGTCTTCAGCGGCAATTAAATCAACAGCTTGTAAAACGGTGAGCGCACGTTGGGTAATATCAGACAAATTCCCGATAGGAGTAGGTACAATATAAAGCTGGCCTTGAGAATTATCTGCCGTTTCGTGTTGTTTCATTGTTTAGTCCGTATTGCCGATTTAATATTGAGCATTGCCTAAAAAATATCACTGGATACAGTATGGTACCCTTAACGTTTCTTCGAACAAAAGCTTCGCGCAGCCTGCCCATTGTGCTGGCAGCCTTGATTTTCGCAGGCTGTGGCACTCAGGCGCCCGATCAGACTGCTGCCCATATGGAGGGTACTGCGCAGGCTGATTCCGGCTATTATCTGCAACAGATGTCGCAAAGCTCAGATGATACCAAGACCAACTGGCAATTACTTGCCATTCGTTCACTGCTGAAAGAGGGCAAAACCCAGCAGGCGGTCGATCTGTACAACCAGTTGCCGCAGGAATTGAACGATACTCAGCGTCGCGAACAGACTCTGCTGTCGGCGGAAGTGAAAACCGCGCAGAAAGATTATCCGGCCGCGAAAAAGATCCTCGCCGATATCGACGTAAAAGCGCTGGATAACAACCAGCAGGCGCGCTACTGGCAGGCGACGATTGCCGCCGAACAGGGTCGCCCTTCTCTGCCATTGCTTCGCGCACTGATTGCCCAGGAGCCGCTGCTGAGCGGTGACGCTAAGCAGAAAAATATCGACGCCACCTGGCAGGCGCTGTCGGCCATGACGCCAGAGCAGGCACAAACGCTGGTGATCAACGCCGACGAAAACGTGCTGCAGGGCTGGCTGGATCTGCAACAAATGTGGTTCACCAACCGCAGCGATCCGAAGATGCTGAAAGCCGGAATCACCGACTGGCAGACCCGTTATCCGCAAAATCCAGGCGCGAAAATGCTGCCAACGCAGCTGGTTAACGTACAGAATTTCAAACCAGCATCCGTGAATAAAATCGCCTTGTTACTGCCTCTGAACGGCCAGGCGGCGGTGTTTGGTCGCACCATTCAGCAGGGTTTTGAAGCGGCGAAAAATGGCACCACTGCGGTTGCGGGCAGCGCGGTTCCAGCGCAAGCCGCACAGGCAGCCAACGTGAATGACGTGGTGAGCCCATCTGCGGCGGAAACTACTGATTTAACCACCACACAGGCGCCTGCCCAGGGCACCCTGCAAAATCCGGTGACGGCGCCAACGACGCCTCCGACCACTGCTCCTGCGCAACAACCGCAAGCTCCGGCGGCACAGCAAGCGCCAGCCGCTCCGGCGACTGATGCAGCTGTCGCGCAGCCGCAAACCGCAGCAACACCGGAACAACAGCCCGCCGCACAGCCGCAGTCCGTTGCCAACACAACCGCTAATCCAGGCGCTGAGCTGAAGATTTATGACACCAGTTCGCAGCCGCTCGATCAAGTTCTGGCGCAGGTTCAGCAGGACGGCGCCAGCATTGTTGTCGGCCCACTGTTGAAGAACAACGTTGAAGAGCTGATGAAGAGCAATACCTCCCTGAACGTGCTGGCACTCAACCAGCCAGAGCAGGTGCAGAATCGTGCGAACATCTGCTACTTCGCCCTTTCCCCAGAAGATGAGGCTCGCGACGCCGCGCGCCATATCCACGAACAGGGAAAACAAGCGCCACTGCTGTTAACGCCGCGTAGCGCACTGGGCGATCGCGTGGCGAATGCCTTTGCTCAGGAGTGGCAGCAACTGGGTGGCGGCGTCGTGCTGCAGCAGAAATTTGGTTCAACGTCTGAGCTGCGTGCGGGCGTTAACGGCGGCTCGGGTATCGCCCTGACCGGCAGTCCGGTTTCAGCCAGCCTGCCGCAGCAGCAGGGTGTTACCATCGGCGGCCTGACCATCCCCGCTCCGCCGACTGACGCGCAAATCAGCGGTGGCGGTAAAGTGGATGCGGCCTATATCGTCGCGACACCGGAAGAGATTGCCTTTATTAAACCGATGATTGCGATGCGCAACGGCAGTCAGAGCGGAGTGACCTTGTACGCCAGCTCGCGCAGCGCGCAAGGTACGGCGGGCCCGGATTTCCGTCTGGAAATGGACGGCCTGCAGTACAGCGAGATCCCGATGCTGGCAGGCAGCAATCCGGCACTGATGCAACAGGCGCTGAGCAGCGTGCGTAACGATTACTCCCTCGCACGTCTCTACGCGATGGGTGTGGATGCGTGGGCGCTGGCGAACCACTTTACCCAGATGCGCCAGGTGCCGGGATTTGAGCTTAACGGCAACACCGGCGATCTGACCGCCACCCAAGATTGCGTGATTAACAGGAAGTTATCATGGCTCAAATACCAGCAGGGGCAGATCGTCCCGGCCAGTTAAGCCGCAAACAGACCGGCGACGCGTGGGAGTTAAAAACGCGTCGCTGGCTGGAAGGCAAAGGACTGCGTTTTATCGCCGCCAACGTTCGTGAACGGGGCGGCGAAATTGATCTGATCATGAAAGAGGGTCAGGTAACCGTGTTTATTGAGGTCCGTTTTCGTCAGTCGTCCCGCTTTGGTGGCGCTGCCGCCAGCGTGACCCTCGCCAAACAACGAAAATTATTACAGACTGCCCACTTGTGGCTCGCCCGCCATAATGGGAGTTTTGATACTGTGGATTGCCGGTTCGATGTGGTAGCCTTCACCGGAAACGACGTAGAATGGCTGAAAAACGCCTTTGGCGAAGACGTCTAAAACAAAGTTTTAAAGGGATAACGTGCTCGAAAGAATTAAGGTTTGTTTCACAGAAAGCATTCAAACTCAGATTGCAGCGGCGGAAGCCCTCCCGGATGCTATTTCTCGTGCCGCGATGACGCTGGTGCAGTCCCTGCTGAACGGCAACAAAATCCTCTGTTGTGGCAATGGCACATCGGCCGCCAACGCACAGCATTTTGCTGCCAGCATGATCAATCGTTTCGAAACAGAACGCCCAAGTTTACCTGCCATTGCACTTAATACCGATAATGTGGTCTTAACGGCGATCGCCAACGATCGTCTGCATGACGAAATATACGCAAAACAGGTGCGCGCCTTAGGGCATGCCGGGGATGTTCTGCTGGCGATTTCCACACGAGGTAATAGCCGCGATATCGTCAAAGCCGTTGAAGCGGCCGTGACGCGCGATATGACCATCGTCGCACTAACCGGCTATGACGGTGGCGAACTGGCGGGTCTGTTAGGGCCGCAGGATGTGGAGATCCGCATTCCTTCGCATCGCAGCGCGCGCATTCAGGAAATGCACATGCTGACGGTGAACTGCTTATGCGATCTGATCGATAACACGCTTTTCCCTCACCAGGAATGATTAAGGAGTACTAATGAAGGCATTAACGCCCCTCGCAGTCCTTATTTCTGCGCTGCTGCTTCAGGGATGCATCGCGGCGGCCGTTGTAGGCACCGCAGCTGTCGGCACCAAAGCCGCAACCGATCCGCGTTCTGTGGGAACTCAGGTTGACGACAGTACGCTGGAACTTCGCGTCAACAGCGCTCTGTCGAAAGACGAACAGATTAAGAAAGAAGCGCGTATTAACGTGACCGCTTATCAGGGCAAAGTGCTACTGGCAGGCCAGGCACCGAATATGGATCTCGCTTCCCGCGCCAAGCAAATCGCTATGGGCGTCGATGGGGCGACCGAGGTATTCAACGAAGTACGTCAGGGCCAGCCGATTGGTCTGGGAACCGCATCGTCTGACACCTGGATAACCACCAAAGTGCGCTCTCAACTGTTGGGCAGCGATCAGGTGAAATCGTCAAACGTCAAAGTGACGACCGAGAATGGCGAAGTCTTCCTTCTCGGCCTGGTTACAGACCGTGAAGCCAAAGCGGCTGCGGATATTGCCAGCCGGGTGAGCGGCGTGAAGAAAGTCACCACCGCGTTTACCTTTATCAAATAAGAAAATCCCCGGCTCTGACCGGGGATTTTTTTGTCTTACAGTAGCGCAATACTTCCTGTTATCACCCCACTCAATGCCACCAGCCCTCCCGTCAGCCACAGGGCTTTCGCCGGAAATGACTTACGCAGCATGATCAGCGACGGTAAACTTACCGCAGGTAGCGTCATGAGCAGCGCCAACGCGGGTGCCGCGCCCATCCCTGCCAGCATCATGGTTTGCACAATCGGAATTTCCGCCGCCGTCGGAATGACGAACAGACACCCAGCGACCGCCATCGCAATCACCCACAGCAGGGAATTATCGATCGCCCCGTCCGCGTGCGGGAACAACCAGACGCGCGCCGCGCCCAGAACCAGCACCGCCAGAATATAGACCGGGATTGTGCTCCAGAAGAGCTGCCACAGCGCTTTGCCCCAGCGGCTGAAAAAGCCGTCCTGTGATTCAATATGACTTACATCGAGAGTGCTCGCGGGTTGTGCGATATCTTTCACCAGAGACTGCACTAATGAGGCGACCACCAGCACCATAATCAGCCCGGCAACCAGGCGGATAAGTGCGAAATGCCAGCCCAGCACAAAGCCCATAAACACCAGCGTAGCCGGATTAAGAACGGGGTTTCCCATCCAGAACGCCAGCGCGCCGCCCATCGACACATTCTGACGACGCATGCCTGCCGTGACGGGCGCCGCGCAGCAGGAGCACATCATCCCCGGCAGCGAGAAGATCGTACCAAGCAGCGTTCCCTGAAAGCGCGGTTGTCCGAGCGTGCGCATTAACCAATTACGCGGAATGAGAACCTGAACCAGTGAACCTAAAAGCACGCCTAATACCGCGGCTTTCCAGACCGCCAGGAAGTAGACCATCGCGTAATCCCAGGCTGCCTGAAGTGGACTGGAATCGGTGTGGGCGAGAATAGATTTACCGATGCTATGGGTTTCGGCGGCAGTGAACGCTTTGCCGTAATAAGGCTGCCATTTCACATACCAAAGACCCACAATAACGACGAGAAAAAAGAGTGCGGGCTTCCACCACTGAAATGGCGTTGCCGCCTGAGATGAAGACTGACCAGTCATAGCATTCCCCGGAAGTGAGATTCGTTTAGGCCGAGGAGTTTACGCCTCGCCTTTTGCGATTTCACGCAGTTTAGCCGACGGGATGATATTCACGCCCTCCTTTGAGGGGGAGCGAGCTTCGTGGAGCATGGCGCTGGCCACATCACGCGCCTGAATGGATTTCCAGTTGCCGGGAAAAAGCTGGAACAGTGGCGCAAAAATCGACTCATTAAAGCGCTGCTTTTCACGATCTCCCAGCAGCATTGACGGGCGCACAATCGTAAGCCGATCCCAGTTTTGGGCGATCAGCGCGTCTTCCATTTTGCCTTTCACTTTGTTGTAGAAGAACGGCGAGTTAGCGTTCGCGCCCATCGAGCTGACCACTAAGAAGTGCTTCGCCCCCAGACGCTTCGCGGTGAGCGCCGTGTCCACCACCAGCGTGTAGTCGGCGTGGATAAAAGCCTCTTTGCTTCCGGCTTCGCGGCGGGTGGTGCCGAGACAGCAAAAGGCGATATCAATCGGGTCCTGCACCTGCGCGAGCGCATCGGTCAGCTGTGGATCGTGAGGATTGTATACGCCCGAGATGTCCGCTAACGGGCGTCGGGTGGGCGCGGCGATGTAATTGATCCTCGGCTCCCGGATCAGCATTCTCAGAAGGTGATCGCCCACCAGCCCGGTGGATCCTGTGATTAATACCTGGCTCATTTTCTCTCCTTTGCAGATTAGTCCGTTTGCGATTTCAGCCTGCTTAGCCACACTTAAAAGTCTGTTACGGGTAAGTATTTACCACAAACGGAAAAAAATCTGTCTGAAGCCAAAACAACGGAGGAAACATGGGCAAGAAAATAGCCGTCTTGATCACCGACGAGTTTGAAGATTCAGAGTTCACCTCGCCCGCAGAGGCGTTCCGCAAAGCCGGGCACGAGGTGGTGACGATCGATAAGCAGGCCGGTAAAACGGTAAAAGGCCATAAGGGCGAGGCCAGTGTGGCCATCGACAAAGCCATTGATGAAGTGCGCCCGGCAGACTTTGACGCCCTGCTGTTACCTGGCGGTCACTCCCCGGATACGCTGCGCGGCGACGAGCGCTTTGTGACGTTCACACGTGATTTTGTCTCCAGCGGCAAACCTGTTTTCGCCATCTGCCACGGGCCACAGCTGTTGATCAGCGCAGAGGTCGTGCGGGGGCGTAAGCTGACCGCGGTTAAACCCATCGTCATCGATCTGAAAAATGCAGGAGCGGATTTCTACGATCAGGAAGTGGTCGTCGATAACAATCAGCTGGTAACGAGCCGGACGCCAGACGATCTGCCGGCCTTTAACCGCGAAGCATTACGCCTGCTCGGATCGTAGCCAGTGAAGCTTCTTACCAAAACCCAGCGTGTTGTCGGTAAATTTCAGCTCATCGAGGCGAATTTCCCAGACCGGTGCTGACATGGCGAGAGCCACCGGGAAGCGGCGCGTGTAGCACTTGCGCATTGCGTCGCTCTCTTCTCCTTCCAGACGACGAATCTCGCCTTTAAATTGTACGCCACGGATCAGCGCGACATTTTTCGGCTGACCGTTGACCGTCCCCGCAACTGGCGCTTGTGGGCCTGACATCTGTGCGTGGCGGGTTTTGTCTTCACTTAACAGGTAAAAAGCGACACGATCGGGGTCGTAGTAATAAAAGGCATTTGCGCACCACAGTTCGCCCTCATGATGGACGCACCAGGTGACGACATGCTGCTTTGCCAGCCAGCGGCTAATGGCGGCCAGAGTTTCCATTTTTGCGCTCTCTCATGCTATCGTGCGTTCACCTTAACATACTGAATCTGCGAACTGTGTGCTGGTTTCTCTATCTTGTACGAACGCGCAATAATGCGCTTTATACCGGAATTACCACCGACGTGGCGCGGCGTTTTCTTGAACATCAAACGGGGAAAGGCGCTAAAGCACTGCGGGGGAAAGGTGAGCTGACGCTGGCCTTTTCGGCACCCGTGGGCGAGCGCTCGCTGGCGCTAAAGATGGAGTACCGCATTAAGCAACTGACGAAGCGCCAGAAAGAGCGCCTCGTCGCCGGGGATGGCTCGTTTGAGGCCCTACGCGAGAGCCTGCAAACAGCGCCGATTAAAAGCGATTAAAGTGGTCGTGATATTCAACCAGACCGCTGACACCGTTCAGGGCGTCATCCGCCAGAGGATGCACCTGGAAGGCGGTTTCGGTGCCCGGCCAGCGGCAGTGCAGATCGTAAGGCGCGGCAGGCTTAAAACCAAAGCGACCGTAAAATTCCGGCTCGCCCAGCGTCACCACCGCTGCATAGCCAAATTCATTCAGAGAATCCAGCCCTTCATACACCAGTTGGCGCGCCAGTCCCTGACCGCGATAGTTTTCATCGACAGCCAGCGGTGCCATTCCCACCCACTGTAGATCCTCGCCCTGGATCGTGACCGGACTAAACGCCACGTACCCGACGACCTGGCCTTCATCGTCCGTTGCCACCAGACCGAGCGTTACCAGCCCGTCTTCGCGCAGGTCATGGACCAATCTTGCTTCGCCGTCCTCCGGGAAAGAGCGGCGTAATAATGCATCGATACCAGGGGCATCAATCCCAATTTCAACTCGAATCAGCATGGCTCACCTACTGAAGTGTGTTTACTTTCAGGCGGGTTTTTCAGGCCAGCCTCAACGAAATCGGCCATTTGCATCAACACCGTGCGCAGCGGCTTCGGCATCTGATCCAGCTCAATGGCATCCATTAAATTTTTGACGTACAGACCCAGTTCAGTATCGCCTTCAATCACCAGACGGCGCTGGAAAAAGAGGGTGTCCGGGTCCTGTTTACGGGCGGCGATCATCAGCAGATCGCTGGCATTCGCGCTGAAACTGACGTCCGCCGGAGCGGAATCACTGACCAGCAGCTTGCCGTTCTCTACGGAGGTAAACCAGCGCAGTCCAATGTCACGCACGTCGATACTCAGCCAGCGACCTTCCAGAAACTCCAGCTCGCCCTCTTCAAGCGCCTGGCGGAACTGCCAGCTTAGCACTTGCTGCAGGACCTGACGTTTAAGGGCGAACGGTGTCAGTTTTACCGGCACGCTCAGCATTGAAGGACCAAATTGTACGAGGCGTGAACGCAGTTTTTCCAGCACGAGCTTTACTCCCTGATGTCGATAATCCTGTTATTTTGCCATATCCGGCGGCCATCGTAGCGGCGTAAATCAACAAACCGTATTGTGCCGTCATTGATTATTGGTGTCATCAATACGCCATTAACTGCCTTAAATCAAAAATTGTCGCGTGGAGGTTAATTAAACTCCCCGTTCGTTAACAATTTTGCGCCCTCTGGGGCAGCCAACGTCAGGATAAATTATGGAGCTGCTCTGTCCAGCCGGAAACCTTCCGGCACTTAAAGCGGCCATCGAAAATGGCGCCGACGCGGTTTACATCGGGCTGAAAGATGACACCAATGCCCGCCATTTTGCGGGTCTTAACTTCACGGAGAAAAAGCTCCAGGAAGCGGTCAACTTCGTTCATCAGCACCGCCGCAAGTTGCATATCGCCATCAATACCTTTGCGCATCCCGATGGCTATGCACGCTGGCAGCGTGCGGTGGATATGGCGGCACAGCTCGGGGCGGACGCGTTGATTCTCGCCGACCTCGCTATGCTGGAGTATGCCGCAGAACGCTATCCACATATTGAGCGCCATGTCTCTGTTCAGGCTTCGGCAACGAATGAAGAGGCCGTGCGTTTTTATCACCGCCACTTCGACGTCGCTCGCGTGGTGCTGCCGCGCGTGCTGTCTATTCATCAGGTTAAGCAACTGGCGCGGGTCTCGCCAGTTCCGCTGGAAGTTTTTGCGTTCGGCAGTCTGTGCATCATGGCGGAAGGCCGTTGCTATCTGTCGTCTTACCTCACCGGTGAATCGCCAAACACCGTAGGCGCGTGCTCCCCTGCCCGCTTTGTGCGCTGGCAGCAGACACCTCAAGGCCTGGAATCGCGCCTGAACGACGTGCTGATCGACCGGTATCAGGACGGGGAAAACGCCGGTTATCCGACGCTGTGTAAAGGCCGCTATCTGGTCGACGGCGAGCGTTATCATGCCCTGGAAGAACCGACCAGCCTGAATACGCTTGAGTTGCTACCGGAACTGCTGGCGGCGAATATTGCCTCGGTGAAAATCGAAGGCCGCCAGCGCAGCCCGGCGTACGTGAGCCAGGTCGCTAAAGTCTGGCGTCAGGCAATCGACCGCTGCATGGCCGATCCGCAGAACTACGCCGCACAACCTGCCTGGATGGAGACCCTCGGGGCGATGTCTGAAGGCACGCAAACCACGCTTGGCGCGTATCACCGTAAATGGCAGTGAGATAATCATGAAATATTCATTAGGACCGGTGCTCTATTACTGGTCAAAAGAGACGCTGGAAGATTTTTACCAGCAGGCGGCGAGCAGTAGCGCCGATACGATTTATCTCGGTGAGTCCGTGTGCAGCAAGCGTCGTGCGACCAAAGTGGGCGACTGGCTGGATATGGCGAAAAACCTCGCAGGTAGCGGCAAGCAGGTGGTGCTGTCGACGCTGGCGCTGGTACAAGCTTCATCTGAGCTGGGCGAAATTAAGCGCTACGTAGAGAACGGCGATTTTCTGCTGGAAGCGAGCGATCTTGGCGTGGTGAATATGTGCGCCGAACGTAAGCTGCCGTTTGTCGCCGGACATGCGCTCAACTGCTATAACGCAGTGACGCTGCGCCTGCTGCTTAAACAGGGGATGACGCGCTGGTGTATGCCGGTGGAACTGTCCCGCGACTGGCTGGTCAACCTGCTGACTCAGTGTGAAGAGCTAGGCATCCGCGATCAGTTCGAAGTGGAAGTCCTGAGCTACGGGCATTTGCCGCTGGCCTACTCCGCGCGCTGCTTTACCGCCCGCTCGGAAGATCGCCCGAAAGACGAGTGCGAAACCTGCTGCATCAAGTATCCGAACGGCCGCAATATGCTGTCGCAGGAGAACCAGCAGGTGTTTGTGCTGAACGGCATTCAAACCATGAGCGGTTATGTTTATAACCTCGGTAACGAACTGACGTCGATGCACGGCGTGGTGGATATGGTGCGTCTGTCACCGCTGGATACTGATGTCTTTGCGATGCTGGATGCGTTTCGCGCCAACGAAAATGGCGCTGCACCACTGCCGCTGAAGGCGCACAGTGACTGTAACGGTTACTGGAAACGTGTGGCGGGGCTGGAGTTGCAGGCCTAAAAAAAGCTCACTTTGTTAACAACGGTTATTAAATTTTAATGCACTATTAAAAGATATGCCGTCGACAAAGTGAGCTGTTATGACTGATAAATCCATTCCATTTTCGGTGCTCGATCTGGCGCCGATCCCAGAAGGCTCCTCTGCACGAGAAGCCTTTTCTCACTCTCTGGATCTCGCACGTCTCGCTGAACAGCGCGGCTATCATCGCTACTGGCTGGCGGAACATCACAACATGGTGGGCATCGCCAGCGCAGCGACCTCTGTGCTGATTGGCTATCTGGCCGCGAATACCACCACCCTGCATCTCGGCTCGGGCGGCGTGATGCTGCCGAACCACTCCCCGCTGGTGATTGCCGAGCAGTTCGGCACGCTGAATACGCTCTACCCTGGCCGTATTGATTTGGGGCTTGGGCGTGCGCCGGGCAGCGATCAGCCAACAATGCGTGCGCTGCGCCGTCATATGAGCGGTGATATTGATAACTTCCCGCGCGATGTGGCGGAGCTGGTGGATTGGTTCGATGCCCGCGATCCAAATCCGCAGGTGCGTCCGGTCCCCGGTTATGGCGAAAAGATCCCGGTGTGGTTGTTAGGTTCAAGCCTCTACAGTGCACAGCTGGCGGCACAGCTCGGCCTGCCGTTTGCGTTCGCCTCCCACTTTGCCCCGGATATGCTGCATCAGGCGCTGCATCTCTATCGCACGAATTTCAAACCGTCAGAAAGACTGGAGAAACCGCACGCGATGGTGTGTATCAATATCATCGCCGCCGACAGCAACCGCGATGCGGAATTTCTGTTTACCTCAATGCAGCAGGCCTTCGCCAAACTGCGCCGTGGAGAAAGCGGGCAACTGCCGCCGCCGGTGGAAAATATGCATCAGCTGTGGTCAGCATCGGAACAGTACGGCGTGCAGCAGGCACTGAGCATGTCTCTGGTGGGCGATAAAGCGAAAGTACGTCACGGGCTGGAGTCGGTGCTGCGCGAGACGCAGGCGGATGAGATTATGGTTAACGGGCAGATTTTCGATCACCAGGCGCGTTTGCATTCGTTTGATTTAGCGATGCAGGTGAAAGAGGAGTTGTTGGGGTAGTGCTGTTTGTTGCCCTCACCCCGGCCCTCTCCCACAGGGAGAGGGAGAAGAACGTAGGCCCGGTAAGCGTAGCGCCACCGGGCGTTTTGTTTACTGATATACCGGCAATAAATCAAAGCTCGAAAGTACATGCACCAGCGCGTTGCCAACACCGAACACCAGAATCAGTGCAATCATCGGCTTGCCGCCCCAGACGCGGAATTTTGGGCTGCCGAAGCGTTTACGTGATTTACGCGCCAGCAGCGCCGGAACAATCGCCGCCCAGATGGTCGCAGCTAATCCCGCATACCCGATGGCATACAGAAAACCGTTCGGCCACAGCAGGCCACCAACAATTGGCGGCAGGAAGGTCAGCAGCGCGGTTTTCAGACGGCCCATTGCGGAATCATCGAAACCAAACAGATCCGCCAGATAGTCGAACAGGCCCAGCGTCACGCCGAGGAATGAACTCGCCACCGCAAAGTTCGAGAACACCACCAACAGCAGATCCAGACTGCGGCTGTTCAGCACGCCACTCAGCGCCTGTACCAGCACATCAATGTTCCCGCCCTTCTGAGCAATACCGATAAATTCAGGACGTGGGATGTTGCCCATCGTCCCCAGCAGCCAAATCACATACAGCCCCAGTGCCAGCAGCGTACCGTAAACCAGACAGCGAATAATCGTGCGCGGATCTTTGCCGTAGTACTTCATCAGGCTTGGAACGTTGCCGTGATAGCCAAACGACGCCAGGCAGAACGGTAGCGTCATCAGCAGGTACGGGGAGTACGACGCGTGGCTCTCGGCGACGTTAAACAACGTTTGTGGCGTGACGTGCCCAAGCAAGCTGCCGAAGGTCAGGAAAAACGTGATGACCTTTGCGCCAAGAACGATAGCTGTCATGCGGCTCACCGCTTTGGTGCTCATCCAGACGATAAACGCTACCGCCAGCGCGAAAACTAATCCGGCCATACGCGCCGGGACGTTCAGCGACATTTCAGAAAACGTATGGTGCAGTATCGAGCCGCTCGCCGAGATGTAGGCGTAGGTCAGGATGTAGAGCACAAAAGCAATGGAGATGCCGTTCACCAGGTTCCAGCTTTTGCCCAGCAGATCTTTAGTGATGGTGTCGAAGCTCGACCCGATACGGTAGTTCAGGTTCGCTTCGAGGATCATCAGCCCGGAATGCAGCATACAGAACCAGGTAAACACTAGCGCAGCCAGCGACCAGAAGAACCACGCACCGGACATGACCACCGGCAGGGAAAACATCCCTGCACCGATTATCGTCCCGCCGATAATCACCACGCCGCCGAGCAGCGAAGGTGAAGTTTGTGTGGTGGTTAGTGTCGCCATACAGCCGTTTCTCCAGTTAAACATTTTGCTACTGCATTTTAATGTGTCGCACTGTACCAGTACGATAGTACAAATGGAATAAAAAAAACCCCGATAATAATATCGGGGCTGTAATGATTACTTTACGCTATCAGGCGTGGCAATTACGCGTCACGACGACGGGAAGTGCCTTCTTCACGACGTGGGCCGCGATTTTCGCGACGCTCACCGCTGAAACGGCCTGCACCAGCAGGTGCTGCGCCATCACGACGAGGAGGACGGCTGCCTTCACGACGCTCACCACCACCGAAACGACGTTCGCCAGCTGGACGATCGCCTTCACGACGAGGACCACGGTCAGGACGCGGCTGGGCATCACCCATCAGCTGCATGTTCATCGGTTTGTTCAGGATGCGAGTGCGAGTAAAGTGCTGCAGAACTTCGCCCGGCATACCTTTTGGCAGTTCGATCGTAGAGTGAGTACCGAACAGCTTGATGTTACCGATGTAACGGCTGCTGATATCGCCTTCGTTAGCAATAGCGCCAACGATATGACGAACTTCAACACCATCATCACGGCCAACTTCAATGCGGTACAGTTCCATATCGCCAGCGTCACGACGCTCACGACGTGGACGGTCTTCGCCACTACGCTCTGGACGGTCACCACGTGGGCCACGGTCATTGCGATCGTTGCGGTCATTACCACGACGTTCGAAACGCTCATCACGCTCACGGAATTCACGCTTAGGACGCATCGGTGCATCAGGTGGCACGATAAGAGCACGTTCGCCCTGTGCCATTTTCAGCAGCGCTGCAGCCAGAGTTTCGATGTCCAGCTCTTCGCCTTCCGCAGTCGGCTGGATTTGCGCCAGCAGAGCACGGTACTGATCCAGATCGCTGCTTTCCAGCTGCTGCTGTACTTTCGCGGCGAATTTTTCCAGACGGCGTTTGCCCAGCAGGTCTGCGTTTGGCAGGTCTGCTTCTGGAATGGTCAGCTTCATAGTGCGTTCAATGTTACGCAGCAGACGACGCTCGCGGTTCTCAACGAACAGCAGGGCACGGCCAGCACGACCCGCACGACCGGTACGACCGATACGGTGAACGTAAGACTCGGAATCCATTGGGATGTCATAGTTCACAACCAGGCTGATACGTTCTACGTCCAGACCACGTGCTGCCACGTCGGTTGCAATCAGGATATCCAGACGACCGTCTTTCAGACGCTCCAGAGTCTGCTCACGCAGGGACTGGTTCATGTCGCCATTCAGTGCAGCGCTGTTATAGCCGCTACGTTCCAGAGCTTCAGCCACTTCCAGGGTCGCATTTTTGGTACGAACGAAGATGATCGCCGCATCAAAATCTTCTGCTTCCAGGAAACGCACCAGCGCTTCGTTTTTACGCATTCCATGTACAGACCAGAAAGTCTGGCTGATGTCCGGGCGAGTGGTAACGCTGGACTGGATACGCACTTCCTGCGGATCCTTCATGAAACGACGGGTAATACGACGGATCGCTTCTGGCATAGTTGCAGAGAACAGAGCGGTCTGATGACCTTCTGGAATCTGAGCCATAATGGTTTCTACGTCTTCGATGAAGCCCATGCGCAGCATTTCGTCAGCTTCATCCAGAACCAGACCGCTCAGTTTAGAGAGATCCAGCGTACCGCGTTTCAGGTGATCCAGCAGACGGCCAGGTGTACCGACAACAATCTGTGGACCCTGACGCAGGGCGCGTAACTGCACGTCATAACGCTGGCCGCCGTAAAGGGCAACCACGTTCACGCCGCGCATGTGTTTAGAGAATTCAGTCATCGCTTCCGCAACCTGAACAGCCAGTTCACGGGTCGGAGCGAGCACGAGGATCTGCGGTGCACGCAGTTCCGGATCAATGTTGTGCAGCAGTGGCAGCGAGAACGCTGCGGTTTTACCGCTACCAGTCTGGGCCATGCCCAGCACGTCACGACCAGAGAGCAGATGCGGGATGCATTCAGCCTGGATCGGAGATGGTTTTTCGTAACCCAGATCGTTAAGGGCTTCAAGGATAGTGGCCTTCAGGCCCAGATCTGCAAAAGTGGTTTCGAATTCAGCCATGTAGTACAAGTGCCTCGATATTAATGGCGGCCAGTCTACATAACTCGTCGTGAAAATGATTAGCAATTTTCATTGAAAAGTGTGAACCGGCTCAAAGTAGGTGTATTGACGAACAACAACGCCCTCACCCGTTAAGATGATGGCAATCAAGAAAAATGATTACGGGCTGATGTGGTGTCGTCAGCTATTGCTGGTCCGATTCTGCCAGGTCGTCTTGCTCCTGGCCCAAGAGCGATAATTCCAACAATGCATAACGGTGCTCAACGAAGTTGTGTACGTTGTTAGCGACCGCTAATTTGAACAGTGCCGTAGCGCTGTCCTTATCCCCCAGACTTAGGTAGTACTTACCTAAATAGAAGTTGGTTTCACTGAGATGCTCAGCGAGCGAGGTGTTATCCGTTGCGTCCGCCTTGAGCCTATCCATCAGCGTTGCTTCGCTAATGTTGCCCAGGTAGAACTCGACAATGTTCCATCCCCATTGTTCCTTGTCCGATTTCTCGAAACGTTGCTTTAACGTCTCTTTCGCCTGCTTTTCATCGAGCTTCTGCTCGACAATGTAAAGCCACAGGACGCGGAAAGGATCATTAGGATCGTCATGATAAAACGCCAGCAGATCATCTTGCGCTAACTTATCACGACCGCCGTAATACAATGCGATACCGCGATTCAAGTGCGCGTAGTTGTAAGTTGGATCAAGCTCAAGTACAGAATCAAACGCTTCATAGGCAGCATCAAAATTGCCTGCCTGCGTTAAATATATGCCTAAGTAATTGAATACTTCAGGCATATCAGGTCGGATTGCCAACGCTTGTGAAAAATCATTTCGCGCTAGTGCCCTCAGACCGAGACTATCATACAACACTCCGCGCTCATATAAAAGCTGTGCGCGTTCATCATCGGTTAAAGCCCGACTGGCAAGAATTTGTTCCATGCGTGCCAGAATCACTTCCTGCTGCAAAGTCGGTTGCAATGGCACTGCGAGGACTTCGCTCTTACGCCAGGCAGAGTTGCTGCATCCTGCCAGCGTTAAAGCTGTCGCAACGAAACACCAGCGCAAAAAAGGCTTCATTTCCCACTCCCGAAGACAACTATTGGATGAACGTCCTGTCCCCCGGCTGCTAACAAGGCGTCCTGCCTGATAATACGCCCTCCGCCAGAGCGGAGGGCAAATGCAACCTTACTCGCCTTGTTCTGCGGCCGGTGCTTCCGGCGCGGCAGCAGGCTGAGACTGCTCGGTTGCTTCTTTAATGCTCAGACGGATACGGCCCTGGCGGTCAACTTCCAGAACTTTAACCGGTACTTCCTGGTTCATCTGCAGGTAATCGGTCACTTTCTCAACGCGCTTGTCAGCGATCTGAGAGATGTGAACCAGACCTTCTTTACCGCCACCGATGGCAACGAACGCGCCAAAGTCAACGATACGGGTCACTTTACCATTGTAGATACGACCCACTTCGATTTCTGCAGTGATCTCTTCGATACGACGAATAGCGAATTTCGCTTTTTCACCGTCGGTCGCAGCGATCTTCACAGTACCGTCATCTTCGATTTCGATGGTGGTGCCAGTTTCTTCGGTCAGAGCACGGATCACAGAACCGCCTTTACCGATCACGTCTTTGATCTTGTCCGGGCTGATCTTGATAGTGTGGATACGCGGTGCGAACTGAGAAATATCGCCACGCGGTGCGTTAATCGCCTGCTCCATCACGCCCAGGATGTGCAGACGCGCACCTTTAGCCTGGTTCAGTGCAACCTGCATGATCTCTTTGGTGATGCCTTCAATTTTGATATCCATCTGCAGAGCAGAGATACCTTCGCGGGAACCCGCAACTTTGAAGTCCATATCACCCAGGTGATCTTCGTCGCCCAGGATGTCAGAAAGAACAACAAAGTTGTCGCCTTCTTTCACCAGGCCCATTGCGATACCCGCAACAGCGGCTTTGATTGGCACGCCTGCATCCATCAGGGCCAGAGAAGCGCCACAAACGGAAGCCATAGAAGAAGAACCGTTAGATTCGGTGATTTCAGAAACCACACGAACGGTGTACGGGAATTTGTCAGCTTCCGGCATAACAGCCAGCACGCCGCGCTTCGCCAGACGACCGTGACCAATTTCACGACGCTTAGGTGAGCCAACCATACCGGTTTCGCCTACGGAGTACGGAGGGAAGTTATAGTGGAACAGGAAGCTGTCAGTGCGCTCGCCCATCAGTTCGTCGATGTTCTGCGCGTCACGTGCGGTACCCAGAGTTGCTGTTACCAGCGCCTGAGTTTCGCCACGGGTGAACAGTGCGGAACCGTGAGTACGTGGCAGAACGCCAGTACGCACATCCAGACCACGGATCATGTCTTTTTCACGGCCATCGATACGCGGTTCGCCAGCCAGAACGCGGCTACGTACGGCATTTTTCTCGATAGCGTGCAGGATTTCGCTCAGCTCGTTTGCATCCAGGGATTCATCTTCTGCAACCAGCGTAGCGATGGTTTCAGATTTGATGACATCAATCTGAGCGTAACGCTCTTGTTTGTCAGTGATGCGGTATGCGTCGCTCAGACGAGCTTCTGCCAGGGCAGCAACGCGCGCGTTCAGCGCTTCGTTCACGGCTTCTGGCTGCCAGTCCCAACGTGGTTTACCGGCTTCTTTCACCAGGTCGTTGATGTTCTGGATAACAATCTGCTGCTGTTCGTGGCCAAACACCACAGCGCCCAGCATCTGGTCTTCGCTCAGCAGTTCAGCTTCGGATTCAACCATCAGTACTGCAGCTTCGGTACCGGCAACAACCAGATCCAGCTTACTTTCTTTCAGCTCATCCTGAGTCGGGTTCAGTACATACTGGTCGTTGATGTAACCCACACGAGCAGAACCGATAGGACCGTTGAATGGAATGCCTGACAGGGACAGTGCAGCGGATGCACCGATCATCGCAACGATATCCGGGTTAACCTGTGGGTTAACGGAAACAACGGTCGCGATAACCTGAACTTCGTTAACGAAGCCTTCCGGGAACAGCGGACGAACCGGGCGGTCAATCAGACGCGCAATCAGGGTTTCGCCTTCGCTTGGACGGCCTTCACGACGGAAGAAGCCACCAGGGATTTTACCAGCAGCGTAGGTACGCTCCTGATAGTTAACGGTCAGAGGGAAGAAGTCCTGACCTGGTTTTGCTTTTTTCTGGCCAACAACGGTCACGAATACAGCAGTGTCATCCATGCTTACCATAACGGCAGCAGTAGCCTGACGTGCCATCATGCCGGTTTCCAGCGTGACGGTATGCTGACCATACTGGAATTTACGAACGATCGGATTCAGCAAAGTTCTGTCCTTTCTTAATGAATGACAGCACACCCACGGTGTGCTGTCGATTTAACCCGACCTTCTTCGCATCCTCGCGACTAATGACAACCGACACCCTCATGGGTGAAGCCTCTCATTAGCCGCGCGAACCTCTGCAATGAAGATCATTTATAGCAACAATACAATAGTTTCCAGTGAATTGCTGCCGTCTGGTTGAAAAAAGGGGCCATTAGGCCCCTTTTTCTGAAACTCGCAAGACTTAGCGACGCAGACCCAGACGCTCGATCAGCGCGGTGTAGCGTGCAACATCTTTACGTTTCAGGTAGTCGAGCAGTTTACGACGCTGAGAAACCATACGCAGCAGACCACGACGGCTGTGGTGATCTTTTTTGTGCTCTGCAAAGTGACCCTGCAGGTGGTTAATCTGTGCAGTCAGCAGGGCAACCTGAACTTCGGTAGAACCGCTGTCGTTAGTACCACGACCGAACTCGGAAACGATTTTAGCTTTAGCTTCAACGCTTAGAGACATGATGAACTCCAAAATATAAAGAATGAAAGGGTGCCGATCTCTAATTCAGCAACCCCAGTTTACGCCTCGCAGATTGTTAAACAATTAGCCAGGCGTTAAGCGGCGATATTCTACCCGTCTCCCCTGCTTATCGCAAGGCAAGTAAATGCCTTAAACCGGATATTCAACCACCAGGCGACGCGGTGCGACGCGGCCTTCGTCGTCGATTTCACCCATTCCGATGAACTTGTTTTCTTCGCCTTCCGTCACACGAACCAGCCCGGTATGCGGGGTATCTGTCGTGCGAACCGGGTTACCGTTTTTAAAGTAAACGGATGACGTCAGGGGCAAATTCACGATCGGGAAATCAGAGGCCGGACTGTCCATCGGCATCAGCAGCGGATCGAGCAAATCAGCCGGGGAGATCCCCTGCTCTTCTGCCTGTTCGACCAGCGCACGAAGATGCTCAAGCGTCACCATACGTTCAACCGGATATTTACTGACCGCGAGACGACGCAGATAAATCACGTGCGCGCCACAGCCCAGCTTTTCACCGAGATCGTCAATGATAGTGCGAATATAGGTGCCTTTCGAACAGTGAACTTCCAGCTCCAGTTCGTCACCTTCATGGCGAATAAACAGCAGCTCGTAAACAGTAATCGGGCGTGCTTCACGCGGGACTTCAATCCCCTGTCGTGCATATTCGTACAGCTTCTTACCCTGATACTTCAGCGCCGAATACATGGATGGCACCTGTTGGGTATCACCACGGAAGCTTTCAAGCGCCGCCTGAAGCTGTTCTTCACTGAAGGTCACCGGACGCTCTTCGACAACTTGACCATCCGCATCGGAAGTATCCGTGCGCTGGCCAAGTTTAGCGATCACACGATAACGCTTATCGGAATCGAGCAGGTACTGAGAAAACTTGGTTGCCTCACCCAGGCAAACCGGCAGCATACCGGTCGCCAGTGGGTCTAGCGCACCGGTATGACCGGCGCGGTTGGCATTATAAATGCGTTTTACTTTTTGCAGCACGTCGTTGCTGGATGCACCTTGTGGTTTATCCAGCAACAGCACGCCGTGCACGTCGCGACCGCGACGACGAGGACGACTCATCAGTCCTCCTTGCTGTCTTCTTCCGGGTTCACACGACGCTCATCGTCATGTTTAACCACGCTGGTCACCAGGTTGGACATCCGCATACCTTCTACCAGTGAGTTATCGTAGAAGAAGGTCAGCTCAGGCACGATGCGCAGACGCATGGCTTTGCCAAGCAAAGAACGAATGAAACCAGAGGCTTCCTGCAATGCTTTAATGCCGTTTTTAACAGCGGCTTCGTCTTTATCGTTCAGGAATGTGACGAACACTTTGGCATACGCCAGATCACGGGACATCTCAACACCCGAAACGGTGGTCATCATGCCCACGCGTGGGTCTTTAATTTCACGTTGCAGGATGAGAGCGATTTCTTTCTGCATCTCCTGAGCCACGCGCTGTGGGCGACCAAATTCTTTCGCCATAATAAATTCTCCAGACAAAAAAGGGGCCATAAGCCCCTTTTGATATTTCATGCCGGATGGCGCTTCGCTTACCCGGCTTACAATTTTTTTAATCCGCTGAGGGATTAAGCGATGCTACGCTGGATTTCGATGATTTCGAACACTTCGATCATATCGCCAACGCGAACGTCGTTGTAGTTCTTAACGCCGATACCACATTCCATGCCGTTACGGACTTCGTTAACGTCATCTTTGAAGCGGCGCAGGGATTCCAGCTCGCCTTCATAGATAACCACGTTGTCACGCAGAACGCGGATTGGGTTGTGACGTTTGATGAGACCTTCCGTCACCATACAACCTGCGATCGCACCGAATTTCGGTGATTTGAACACGTCACGAACTTCAGCCAGACCGATGATCTGCTGTTTCAGTTCTGGAGACAGCATGCCGCTCATCGCTGCTTTCACTTCGTCGATCAGATGATAGATGACGGAGTAGTAACGCAGATCCAGGCTTTCAGAATCGATAACTTTACGCGCAGAAGCATCAGCACGGACGTTGAAGCCAACCAGAATCGCGTTGGACGCCGCTGCCAGGGTTGCGTCGGTTTCGGTGATACCACCGACACCAGAACCGATGATCTTCACTTTCACTTCGTCGGTAGACAGTTTCAGTAAAGAGTCGGAGATTGCTTCCACAGAACCCTGAACGTCAGCTTTCAGTACGACGTTCACTTCGTGAACTTCGCCTTCAGTCATGTTAGCGAACATGTTCTCGAGTTTAGATTTCTGCTGACGAGCCAGTTTAACTTCACGGAATTTGCCCTGACGATACAGTGCAACTTCACGCGCTTTCTTCTCGTCACGAACAACGGTGACTTCATCACCGGCAGCCGGAACACCGGACAGACCCAGGATTTCCACTGGAATAGATGGACCTGCTTCCAGAACTTCCTGACCCAGTTCGTTGCGCATTGCACGAACGCGACCGTATTCGAAGCCACACAGTACGATATCGCCTTTGTTCAGGGTACCTTCACGGACCAGAACAGTCGCTACCGGACCACGACCTTTATCGAGGAAGGATTCGATTACCGCACCGCTTGCCATGCCTTTACGAACGGCTTTCAGTTCCAGAACTTCAGCCTGCAGCAGGATAGCGTTCAGCAGGTCATCAATACCGGTACCTGCTTTCGCAGAAACTGGGATGAACTGAGACTCACCGCCCCACTCTTCCGGCATAACGCCGTACTGAGACAGTTCGTTTTTAACGCGATCCATGTCAGCTTCTGGCTTATCGATCTTGTTCACAGCAACAACCACCGGCACCTGCGCCGCTTTCGCGTGCTGGATAGCTTCGATTGTCTGTGGCATCACGCCATCGTCTGCTGCAACAACCAGAACAACGATATCCGTTGCCTGAGCACCACGAGCACGCATAGAGGTAAACGCGGCGTGACCCGGGGTATCCAGGAAGGTGATCATACCGTTGTCAGTTTCAACGTGGTATGCACCGATGTGCTGAGTAATGCCGCCCGCTTCGCCAGAGGCCACTTTCGTTGAACGAATGTAGTCCAGCAGAGAGGTTTTACCGTGGTCAACGTGACCCATGATGGTCACAACTGGAGCGCGGGATTCTGCCGCTGCGCCAGTATCACGGTCGCTCATGACCGCTTCTTCCAGTTCGTTTTCACGACGCAGGATAACTTTGTGGCCCATTTCTTCAGCAACCAGCTGAGCAGTTTCCTGATCGATAACCTGGTTGATGGTCGCCATTGCGCCCAGTTTCATCATCGCTTTGATGACCTGAGAGCCTTTAACAGCCATTTTGTTCGCCAGGTCACCCACGGTGATGGTTTCGCCAATCACAACGTCGCGGTTAACGGCCTGAGCAGGTTTCTGGAAGCCCTGCTGTAAAGAGGAACCTTTACGCTTGCCACCTTTACCACCGCGACCGGCGGCACGCGCTTCTTCACGGTCAGCTTTGGTTTCAGAGTGCTTATTGCCTTTCTTCTGAGGACGCGCTGCTTTTGTCGTGCGAGTACGGCCACGGCCGCCTTCGACTTCGCGGTCATTCTCATCTTCGGCCTGGCGAGCATGCTGAGAAGTGGTGACGTGATAATCGCTCTTATCCTCTTCACCTTTCTCTTTTTCTTGCTCTGCCCAAACACCAGCATTTTCTTCCGCCATACGACGAGCTTCTTCAGCTACGCGACGCGCATCTTCTTCAAGCTTACGGCGCGCTTCTTCTTCCGCTTTACGCTTCAGATCTGCTGCTTCATTTTCACGACGGGCTTTTTCTGCCTGGGCGGTTTTGGTCATATCGTCAGTCTGTTGATTGCTCACTTTGTCTTTTTCCGCAGCGTCACGCTTTGCTTTATCACTGGCATCGCGTTTCGCTTTTTCTGCGGCCTCACGTTCAGCTTTTAATACTGCCTCACGCTTGGCTGTTTCTTCTGCCTCACGATGGGCCTGCTCTTCCGCTTCACGCTGCGCCTGCTCTTCCGCTGCAAGGCGCTCGGCCTCTTGCGGATCACGTTTTACAAAGGTGCGTGTCTTGCGGACTTCGATTTGTACCGATTTACTTTTTCCACCGGTACCAGGAACATTTAACGTGCTACGCGTTTTGCGCTGCAGCGTCAGTTTGTCAGGCGTTGAACCGTGTTCACGGTTCAGGTGCGCTAACAAGGTTTGTTTTTCTTGCGCAGTCACTGAGTCATCAGCCGCCTTTGGGATCCCTGCATCAGCAAATTGCTGTACCAGGCGGTCCACAGGGGTTTGAATCTCAGCAGCCAGCGATTTTACAGTTACATCAGTCATGCTGTTCCTTCCTGCTACAGTTTATTACGCTTCGTCGCCGAACCAGCAAATATTACGTGCGGCCATGATGAGTTCGCCGGCTTTCTCGTCGGTTAAACCTTCGATATCAGCCAGGTCATCAACGCCTTGCTCAGCGAGATCTTCCAGCGTACAAACACCACGGGCAGCCAGCTTGAACGCAATCGCACGATCAAGACCTTCCAGATTCAGCAGGTCATCAGCCGGCTTGTTATCGCCAAGGCTTTCTTCCTGAGCCAGCGCCAGGGTGGTCAGTGCGTTTTTAGCGCGTTCACGCAGGGCTTCAACGGTTGCTTCATCCAGACCGTCAATTTCCAGCAGTTCTTTCATTGGCACATAGGCCAGTTCTTCAAGCGAAGAGAAACCTTCTTCGACCAGAACAGTGGCGAAATCTTCGTCAATGTCCAGGTACTTAGTAAAGTTATCGATCGCTGCATGGGCTTCAGCCTGATGCTTCGCCTGCAGGTCATCAACCGTCATGACGTTCAGATCCCAACCGCTCAGTTGAGAAGCCAGACGTACGTTCTGACCGTTACGACCGATAGCCTGTGCCAGATTACCCGCTTCAACGGCGATATCCATTGTGTGCTTATCTTCGTCCACGACGATAGAAGACACATCAGCCGGAGCCATCGCGTTGATCACGAACTGCGCCGGGTTATCGTCCCACAGAACGATATCGATGCGTTCGCCGCCCAGCTCAGTAGAAACGGCCTGGACACGTGCGCCACGCATACCAACGCAAGCACCAACAGGGTCGATACGCTTGTCGTTAGTTTTTACCGCGATCTTAGCGCGAGAACCCGGATCGCGGGCCGCTGCTTTGATCTCGATAACTTCTTCACCGATTTCTGGCACCTCAATGCGGAACAGTTCGATCAGCATCTCTGGCTTAGAGCGAGTGACGAACAGTTGCGCACCGCGCGCTTCTGGACGCACTGCGTACAGAACACCGCGGATACGGTCGCCAGGGCGGAAGTTTTCACGCGGCAGCATATCTTCACGCAGGATAACGGCTTCAGCATTGCTGCCCAAATCCAGCGCGATGTTGTCGCGGTTAACTTTCTTCACCACACCGGTGATGATTTCACCTTCGTGTTCGCGGAACTGATCAACCACCATCGCGCGCTCAGCTTCACGTACTTTCTGTACGATAACCTGCTTAGCGGTTTGGGTAGTGATACGGTCGAAGGTGACAGATTCGATCTGATCTTCTACATATTCGCCAACGTTGAAGCTTTCGTCTTCATAACGAGCCGCTTCAAGCGTGATTTCTTTAGTCGGTTGGGTCACTTCTTCAACAATCACCCAACGGCGGAAGGTATCGAAGTCACCACTTTTACGATCGATTTCTACGCGAACATCGATCTCTTGTTCGTATTTTTTCTTGGTTGCTGTCGCCAGTGCACTTTCCAGCGCTTCGAAAATCTTCTCACGCGGCAGTGATTTCTCATTTGAGACGGCTTCAACAACAGCCAAAATTTCTTTGTTCATCGCGGGCTTTTCACCTCAATCCAGACTGTTAAAAGTGGGGAACCAGGTTCGCCTTCTGGATATTACTCAGCGCGAACACTTCATCTTTGCCTTCGACTGTTACCGTGATCATCTCACCATCAACGGCCTTAATAATGCCCTGCCATTTACGGCGGTTTTGCACAGCCATTCGCAGGACAACAGTCACTTCTTCACCGAGATACTTCGTGTAATGCTCAGCGGTGAACATTGGACGATGGAGACCAGGCGAGGAAACTTCCAGGTTATAGGCAACAGTAATAGGATCTTCAACGTCAAGAACCGCACTGACCTGGTGGCTGACATCAGCACAATCATCAACATTGATGCCATCTTCACTATCAATATAGATGCGCAGCGTGGATGTGCGGCTGCGAATAAATTCGATGCCGACCAGTTCGTAGCCCAGTGCTTCCACCGGTGCCGTAATCATCTCTGTTAATTTTTGCTCTAATGTGGACAAGCCCACCCCCAAGACATAAAAAAAGGGCCTAAAGCCCAGTTATTCTGTAGTCAGATAACAAAAAACCCCGATAAATCGGGGCTTTAGATAACTGAACCCTATAGCCGCAACTGCGGCCTGGAGCACTTTCTGAAAGAATTTTTTCAAATCCAGCTACGAAAGCTCTGAGCCTTCACAGTATATTTGAAAAAGAACTTTATAGGAAAGTGGTTGCGGGGGCCGGATTTGAACCGACGACCTTCGGGTTATGAGCCCGACGAGCTACCAGGCTGCTCCACCCCGCGCCTGAAACGTGGCAAATTTTACTCGTTTTGGGTAAAAAATGCAAATAATGCTGGGATTTGGTACCGAGGACGGGACGTAAAATCTGCAAGCATTATATTGGTTAGTGCATTCGGCTGTCAACCCTGGTTTCCATGCGCTACGCTGAATAGCGTTAAATGTTTGTGTGTCTTTGTCGTCTCACTCCGCAACGGGCAGCAGCAAAGGAATTTTTACAAAATATGCACGAATCCCTTCCGGTCATCGACAAAAGATGATTAAATGAAAACTCACTTATTTTGCATAATCATGCAATAAGAGCGAAAGCGGTCTCTTATCAGTCAATCAAGCAGGGTTTTATTTTATGACGACGATTCTCAAGCATCTTCCGGTAGGACAACGTATTGGCATCGCTTTTTCTGGCGGCCTGGATACCAGCGCTGCACTGCTGTGGATGCGCCAAAAGGGAGCGGTTCCTTATGCATATACTGCGAACCTGGGCCAACCGGATGAGGAAGATTATGATGCGATTCCTCGCCGTGCCATGGAATATGGCGCAGAGAACGCACGTCTGATTGACTGCCGTAAGCAGCTGGTTGCTGAAGGCATCGCGGCAATTCAGTGTGGTGCTTTCCATAACACCACCGGCGGTCTGACTTATTTCAACACCACGCCACTGGGGCGCGCGGTGACCGGTACGATGCTGGTTGCGGCAATGAAAGACGATGGCGTGAACATCTGGGGCGATGGCAGCACCTATAAAGGCAATGATATCGAGCGTTTCTACCGTTACGGCCTGCTGACCAATGCCGAACTGCAGATTTACAAACCGTGGCTGGACACCGATTTTATCGACGAACTGGGTGGCCGCCATGAAATGTCCGAGTTCATGATCGCCTGCGGTTTCGACTACAAGATGTCAGTTGAAAAAGCCTACTCCACCGACTCCAACATGCTGGGTGCAACCCACGAAGCGAAAGATCTGGAGTTCCTGAACTCCAGCGTGAAGATCGTGAACCCGATCATGGGCGTGAAGTTCTGGGATGAAAACGTCAAAATCCAGGCAGAAGAAGTGACGGTACGCTTTGAGCGCGGTCACCCTGTCGCCCTGAACGGCAAAAAATTTGCTGACGATGTGGAACTGATGCTCGAAGCCAATCGCATTGGTGGTCGTCATGGCTTAGGCATGAGCGATCAGATTGAAAACCGCATCATTGAAGCGAAAAGCCGTGGCATTTATGAAGCGCCGGGAATGGCTCTGCTGCATATCGCTTATGAGCGCCTGCTGACCGGTATCCACAACGAAGATACCATCGAGCAGTATCATTCACATGGTCGTCAGTTGGGTAAACTGCTGTATCAGGGACGTTGGTTTGATCCGCAGGCATTGATGTTGCGTGATGCGCTGCAACGCTGGGTGGCGAGCGCGATCACCGGCGAAGTGACGCTGGAACTGCGCCGTGGTAACGACTATTCCATCCTCAACACCGTCTCAGACAACCTGACCTATAAAGCAGAGCGTCTGACCATGGAGAAAGGTGACTCTGTATTCTCTCCTGACGATCGTATCGGTCAGTTAACCATGCGTAATCTGGATATTACCGATACTCGTGAGAAGCTGTTCAACTACATCGAAACTGGCCTGCTCTCTGCCTCTTCCGGCAATGGCCTGCCACAGGTTGAAAACCTGGAACACAGCGATAAGAAGTAATCGTTCAGAAGAAATGCAAAAGGCGCCTGATGGCGCCTTTTTTGTTGTCTGTTGCAGTTTGCAGTCATCGTAGGCCCGGTGGCGCTGCGCTTACCGGGCCTACTAAAACACTAAAAGCAAAAGATACAGACGAAAAAAAAGACGTCTTTCGACGTCTTTCTTCTGGAATATTGGTACCGAGGATGGGACTCGAACCCACAAGCCCGTTAGGGCACTACCACCTCAAGGTAGCGTGTCTACCAATTCCACCACCTCGGTACTGAAATACTTAGTGCGGGATATCGCTGGTCGGCTTAGCCGGTTCAGCTGGCTGAGTCTGCTCAGTTTTAGACGGAGCACTCAGATTGTCCCACTCGCTTCCTTTGCTGGTCTTGTTGCTGTTGATATTACCAAGCGCCAGACTGATGATGAAGAACAGCGTAGCCAGAATCGCAGTTGTACGGGTCATGAAGTTCGCAGAACCACTTGAGCCAAACAGCGTACCGGAAGCGCCTGCTCCGAAGGAGGCTCCCATATCAGCGCCTTTACCTTGCTGCAGCATAATCAGCGCTACGAGAGCGATGGCTACAATAAGGAAAACAACTAAAAGAGCTTCGTACATAATCAACCTGTTCCTTGCGGATTTGCCGCATACCAATGCTTCGACCAATTTAGCGGGATTTGTGTTTCCCACTGAAGCGGGTGTGAATACTAACCAAAGCGAATGGCCTTCGCAAGGGCAATTTCAGCGCATTGTATCAACTGCGGAAAAAAACAGCAAAAGCGCTTTCATCGAACAAAATAGAGGCGGCAAGCGCCGCCTTTTTAAACACTTACTGCGAAAAGTTATGCAGCTTTTACCGCATCAGCAATTCGGTGAGCGAACTCAGTGACCTGTGTCTCGTCTTCACCTTCGACCATCACGCGGATTAAAGGCTCAGTACCCGATTTACGCAACAGAACACGGCCGCGATTGCCCAATGCCGCTTCCACTTCCGCCATCACCGCCTTCACGTTTTCTGTTTCCAGCGGATCGCCACTTCCTGCGGTAAAGCGCACATTGACCAGAATCTGCGGGAACATTTTCATGCCACTGCACAGGTCGTGCAGGCTCATATGGTTGCGCACCATCGCAGCAACAACCTGAAGGCTGGCCACAATACCGTCACCGGTGGTGGTTTTGTCGAGCAGGATCACATGACCGGAATTTTCAGCGCCAATGCGCCAGCCTTTTTCCTGCAGTTTTTCCAGCACATAGCGGTCGCCGACTTTCGCACGGGCAAACGGAATACCCAACTGTTTCAGCGCGAGCTCCAGTCCCATATTACTCATCAGTGTGCCCACTGCACCGCCGCGAAGCTGCCCCTGGCGCAGTCCTTCACGAGCAATGATGTAGAGGATCTGATCGCCATCGACCTTATTGCCTTCATGATCGACCATGATGACGCGGTCGCCATCGCCGTCATACGCAATCCCCAAATCGGCTTTTTCTGCGAGCACGCGGGCCTGCAGCGCACGAACGTCAGTTGCACCGACCTCTTCATTAATGTTCAGGCCATCAGGTTCGCAGCCGATCGTAATGACTTTGGCACCCAGTTCGCGAAATACATTCGGTGCGATGTGGTAGGTCGCGCCATTGGCACAATCGACCACAATTTTCAGATGGCTCAGACTCAGCTCGTTCGGGAACGTGCCTTTACAGAATTCAATATAACGGCCTGCAGCATCGACAATGCGGCTGGCTTTACCTAACTCGGATGAGTCAACGCAGGTCAGCTCTTTTTCCATTTCCGCTTCGATGGCTTCTTCGACTTCGTCCGGCAGTTTGGTGCCATCGATAGAGAAGAATTTGATGCCGTTATCGTAGAACGGGTTGTGGGAAGCAGAGATAACAATACCGGCTTCAGCGCGGAAAGTACGCGTAAGGTACGCGACAGCAGGCGTTGGCATTGGACCCGTAAACGAAGCAGAAAGCCCGGCGGCTGAGAGCCCCGCTTCTAACGCGGACTCCAGCATGTAGCCAGAAATACGGGTGTCTTTACCGATGATAATTTTACGTGAACCGTGACGCGCCAGCACTTTGCCCGCCGCCCAACCCAGCTTGAGCACAAATTCAGGCGTAATAGGCGCATCACCCACGCGTCCACGGATACCATCGGTGCCAAAATATTTACGATTACTCATAGCGTTTGTTTTCCTTCGCTGACAATGTGGCTTCGACCACACGCATAGCTTCTACAGTCTCTTTGACGTCATGGACGCGAATAATGTGAGCCCCTTGCATGGCCGCGATCACCGCACAGGCAAGACTGCCGCTTAGACGTTCGTTCGGGCCCACATTCAACAACTGACCGACCATCGTTTTACGCGACATCCCGACCAGCAGCGGCAGACCAAAATGGTGGAACGCCGATAAGCGCGCAAGCAGCTCATAGTTATGGGAGAGATTTTTACCGAAACCGAATCCTGGGTCGAGCAGCAATTTCTCTTTTGCGATACCGGCACGCTCACAGCGTGTGATTTGCTCAATAAAGTAGCGATTTACGTCCGCGTAAACATCAGAATACTTTGGTGCTTCCTGCATTGTCTTTGGCTGGCCCTGCATGTGCATCAGGCAAACCGGCAAACCCGTTTCTGCGGCAGCTTCCAGCGCGCCCGGCTCAGACAGCGAACGGATATCATTGATAATGTGAGCGCCCACTCTCGCTGACTCACGAATGACTTCCGGTTTAGACGTGTCGACTGAAATCCAGACTTCAAAACGTTGAGCGATAGCCTCGACCACGGGGATTACGCGCGACAACTCTTCATCCACACTCACATCAGCCGCACCGGGGCGCGTCGATTCGCCGCCGATATCAACAATCGTTGCACCTGCATTAATCATCAGATTGGCATGCTTCACCGCTTCAATCAGTGTGTTATGCGTGCCGCCATCAGAGAAGGAGTCAGGGGTAACGTTCAGGATGCCCATCACATGAGGATGTGAGAGATCGAGAGTCGTGTCCTGGGCGAAAAGTTTCATGGCTTAATCCCTGGTATTTTGAGTTATGCAGATATGAAAAACCCCGGAGCAAGCTCCAGGGTTTCAGGTGAAGATAAACACATCTTCAGCGGTGACTTATTTGTCGCCGAGCTGTTCTGACATGGTATTGCCCGGATTTGGCGTACGCGGTTCATCGACCGGACGCGGTGCACGCGGGGTGCCATTGCTGTCAGAGTTGCTGCTGCCGCCGTTGTTGTCTTCCCAGCCAGCTGGCGGGCGAACATCACGACGAGCCATCAGATCATCAATCTGCGGTGCATCGATGGTTTCATACTTCATCAATGCATCTTTCATGGTGTGCAGAATGTCCAGGTTTTCATTCAGGAGCTGACGTGCACGAGCGTAGTTACGTTCAATCAGCAGCTTCACTTCCTGGTCGATGATACGCGCAGTTTCATCGGACATGTGTTTCGCTTTCGCCACAGAGCGGCCCAGGAACACTTCGCCTTCCTCTTCCGCGTACAGCAGCGGACCGAGTTTTTCAGAGAAGCCCCATTGGGTCACCATGTTACGCGCCAGGTTTGTCGCAACTTTAATGTCGTTGGACGCACCGGTAGAAACATGTTCTGCACCGTAGATAATTTCTTCAGCCAGACGGCCGCCGTACAGCGTTGAAATCTGACTTTCCAGCTTCTGACGGCTGGCGCTAATCGCATCGCCTTCTGGCAGGAAGAACGTCACACCCAATGCGCGACCGCGTGGGATAATGGTCACTTTATGCACCGGATCGTGCTCTGGCACCAGACGACCAATAATCGCGTGGCCTGCTTCGTGGTATGCCGTGGACTCTTTTTGCGCTTCCGTCATCACCATGGAGCGACGTTCCGC
Source organism: Lelliottia jeotgali (assembly GCA_002271215.1). Taxonomy (NCBI): domain Bacteria; kingdom Pseudomonadati; phylum Pseudomonadota; class Gammaproteobacteria; order Enterobacterales; family Enterobacteriaceae; genus Lelliottia; species Lelliottia jeotgali. The sequence goes on from CP018628.1 coordinate 3,983,201, forward strand.
ACCCATCATGATTTTGTCTTTCGCTTTTTCGAATTCCACCATCGATACAACGCGTTTGTTTCCACGAGCGGCAAACAGCGCTGCTTCGTTTACCAGGTTTGCAAGGTCTGCACCGGAGAAGCCTGGAGTACCACGGGCGATGATAGCGGCATCGATGTCCGGAGACAGCGGCACGCGACGCATGTGGACTTTCAGAATCTGTTCACGACCGCGAACATCCGGCAGACCAACCACAACCTGGCGGTCGAAACGGCCTGGACGCAGCAATGCCGGGTCAAGTACGTCAGGACGGTTAGTCGCAGCAATAACGATGATACCTTCGTTACCTTCAAAGCCATCCATCTCAACCAGCATCTGGTTCAGAGTCTGTTCGCGTTCATCGTGACCACCGCCCAGACCCGCGCCACGCTGGCGGCCTACGGCATCGATTTCATCGATGAAGATAATGCACGGCGCTGCCTTCTTAGCCTGCTCGAACATGTCACGCACACGAGATGCACCAACACCCACGAACATTTCAACGAAGTCAGAACCTGAAATGGTAAAGAACGGGACTTTCGCTTCACCCGCGATGGCTTTCGCCAGCAGGGTTTTACCGGTACCCGGAGGACCAACCATCAGAACGCCTTTCGGGATCTTACCGCCCAGTTTCTGGAAACGGCTCGGCTCACGCAGGTATTCAACCAGTTCGGCCACTTCTTCTTTTGCTTCGTCACAACCTGCGACGTCGGCAAAAGTGGTTTTGATCTGATCTTCCGTCAGCATACGCGCCTTGCTCTTACCGAACGACATGGCACCTTTGCCACCGCCGCCCTGCATTTGACGCATGAAGAAGATCCAGACACCGATAAGCAGCAGCATCGGGAACCAGGAAATGAAGATTGAAGCCAGCAGGCTCGGCTCTTCAGGCGGCTCACCTACCACCTTGACGTTTTTGGTCAGAAGGTTGTCAAGCAGCTTAGGATCGTTCACCGGGATGTAAGTCGTGTAACGGTTACTATCTTTCTTGGTAACGTTGATCTCACGTCCGTTGATACGCGCTTCGCGAACCTGGTCCTGATTGACCTCTTGCAGGAAGGTAGAATAATCCACCTTGCGGCCATTCGACTCGCTGGGCCCAAAGCTCTGGAACACTGACATCAGCACAACGGCAATGACCAGCCAGAGTATTAGGTTTTTCGCCATGTCACTCAAGGGATTAACCTCATATTACAACTGTGTTAAAAACAGCGTCAGGAGACTCTCTATCCAGTGTCTTTCGAACGTTCGTCCGAAGTCAGCCGGTTATCATTTCCGCCCGGTCGCTACAATATACACTTCACGTGAACGAGCACGGGAAGAGTCCGGCTTACGAACTTTCACCTTCGCAAACAGGGAGCGAATTTCCTTAAGATACTCCTCGAAACCTTCGCCCTGGAACACCTTCACTACAAAACTACCACCAGGCGCTAGAACATCACGACACATTTCTAACGCAAGTTCAACCAGATACATGGAACGGGGAATATCCACCGCCGGTGTTCCGCACATATTTGGCGCCATATCGGACATGACAACCTGAACTTTACTGTCACCTACACGTTCGAGTAATGCTTTCAGAACTAATTCATCACGAAAATCGCCCTGAAGGAAGTCAACACCGACAATCGGATCCATAGGTAAAAGATCGAGTGCGATGATTCGCCCCTGTCCGCCAATTTGCGTAACAGCATACTGGGACCATCCGCCAGGTGCAGCACCGAGGTCAACTATCGTCATTCCCGGTTTAAAGAGTTTGTCACTTTGCTGTATTTCATCAAGTTTAAACCAGGCACGGGAACGTAACCCCTTTTTCTGTGCCTGAAGAACATATTTATCGCTAAAGTGTTCCTGGAGCCAGCGGCTGGAGCTGGCAGAACGCTTTTTACCTGTCATTTAACTTTCCGTCCTGGTTCATCGTAACCTGCCTTCGACGTAAATTTCTACGCAGCTATTTGGCGATATAAGGGAGATGGCGGTAGAATGAACCGTTTTCAATCCCAACGTAAGCAAAAATATACGATGAATCTGAGTACTAAACAAAAACAGCACCTTAAAGGTCTGGCACATCCACTCAAGCCTGTAGTCATGCTTGGCAATAATGGTTTGACCGAAGGGGTGCTTGCCGAGATCGAACAAGCGCTGGAGCACCACGAGCTGATTAAGGTGAAAATTGCCTCTGAAGACAGAGACACTAAAACCCTGATCGTGGAAGCTATCGTGCGCAATACTGGTGCCTGTAACGTACAGGTTATCGGTAAAACGCTGGTGCTCTATCGTCCGTCTAAAGAGCGTAAAATCTCGCTGCCACGCTAAGAATATCCCGAATCGAACACTTTTTCAGTGTAAAACGAGGGATTTCCTTTAGCAGGTGAGCAAAATGCCACGCTCTGAGAGTTGATAAAAGGCCGCTATGCGGCCTTTTTCCTTTCTTTACAATGTATCAACAACTGCGTGCAGATGCGAATTACAGGTACTCAACCTTGAGAATTTCGTATTCCACTTCGCCACCTGGCGTGCGGATAACAACCACATCATCCTGCTCTTTGCCAATCAGGCCACGTGCAATCGGTGAGTTAACGGAGATGAGGTTCTGTTTAAAGTCAGCCTCATCATCGCCCACAATACGGTATGCCTGCTCTTCGTCATTATCGAGGTTAAGCACCTTCACGGTGGAACCAAAGATCACGCGACCATTGTTCGGGATTTTAGTGATATCGATAACCTGCGCGTTAGACAGTTTCGCTTCGATATCTTTAATACGGCCTTCGCAGAAGCCTTGCTGTTCGCGCGCGGCGTGATACTCCGCATTCTCTTTCAGGTCACCGTGTTCGCGTGCATCCGCGATAGCAGCGATGATTTCAGGACGGCGAACAGATTTCAGAAAATCCAGTTCTTCGCGCAGTTTTTCAGCACCACGTAAGGTCATCGGAATAGCTTGCATTTGTTATACCTCTTAAACATTCCTGTTGGGAGCGACGTACTCACTCCGACTTCCGGCCTCGCAGGCGTCAAAGCCTGTCACAGGTCGGGAGCAAAAGAAAACTGACCCGGAAGCAAAGTTCCAGGTCAGCAGCAATTTTTCAATTTGATGCGCATTTTACCGCGAAGTTCACTATGGGTCATCGTTTACTTTACAGGGCGTTGCACCGTAGTATGACGGTTTGTTTACGGGTTGTTAGCGCGGGATTATGCGATTTTCCAGATTTATCATCGGATTGACTACCAGTGTGGCGTTCACTGTCCAGGCAGCGAATGTTGATGAGTATATTAATCAACTCCCAGCTGGCGCTAACCTTGCGCTAATGGTGCAAAAAGTGGGTGCCCAGGCGCCGGAGATTGATTATCACAGCCAGCAAATGGCGCTCCCCGCCAGTACTCAGAAAGTGATTACTGCTCTGGCCGCGTTGCTGCAGCTGGGGCCAGATTTTCGTTTCACCACAACGCTTGAGAGCAAAGGTAGCGTGGATGGCGGCGTCCTGAAAGGTGATTTGATCGCCCGTTTTGGCGGCGATCCGACGTTTAAGCGCCAGGATATCCGCAATATGGTCGCGGTATTGAAAAAGTCAGGCGTGCAAAAAATCGACGGTAACGTGCTGATCGATACCTCCATTTTTGCCAGTCACGATAAAGCGCCAGGCTGGCCGTGGAATGACATGACTCAGTGCTTTAGCGCCCCACCCGCCGCCGCTATCGTTGATCGCAACTGCTTCTCTGTCTCGCTTTACAGCGCGCCTAAAGCCAATGATTTGGCGTTTATCCGCGTGGCCTCCTACTATCCGGTCACGATGTTCAGCCAGGTTCGCACCCTGGCGAAAGGCTCGCCTGATGCGCAATATTGCGAGCTGGATGTGGTTCCCGGCGATCTCAACCGCTTCACGCTGACCGGCTGCCTCACACAGCGTACCGACCCGCTGCCGCTGGCCTTTGCCATCCAGGATGGTGCAAGCTACGCAGGTGCCATCCTGAAAGATGAGTTGAAACAAGCAGGTATCACCTATTCCGGCACGTTGCTGCGCCAAACGCTGGCGAATGAACCGGGAACGGTGATTGCCAGTAAACAGTCTGCGCCGCTGCACGATCTACTTAAGATTATGCTGAAAAAGTCCGACAACATGATTGCCGACACCGTATTCCGAATGATTGGTCACGCCCGCTTCGGTGTTCCTGGAACCTGGCGCGCAGGCTCTGATGCCGTCCGCCAGATCCTGCGCCAGCAGGCTGGGATCGATCTTGGTAACACTATTGCTGTCGATGGTTCCGGCCTTTCGCGCCATAATTTGATCTCACCTGCAACAATGATGCAGGTTCTTCAGTACATTGCGCAGCATGACACTGAGCTAAACTTCATCTCAATGCTCCCGCTTGCGGGTTACGATGGCTCTCTACAATACCGCGCAGGCCTTCACGCCGCTGGCGTAGACGGCAAAGTTTCTGCCAAAACCGGTTCACTGCAGGGCGTTTACAACCTTGCCGGTTTCATCACGACGGCGAGCGGCCAACGCATGGCGTTTGTGCAATATCTTTCTGGCTATGCCGTCGAACCGAGCGACCAGCGTAATCGCCGTATCCCTCTGGTGCGTTTCGAAAGCAGGCTTTACAAGGACATTTACCAGAATAACTAGCGATGAAATTACTCATTGTCGAAGACGACCTGTTATTACAGGAAGGGCTAGCGCTGGCGCTGGCTAACGAAGGATACGCGCTAGATTGTGCTGCAACTGCGGCAGAGGCTGACTCGCTGATTCAAAGTGGCGAGTACAGTCTGGTGATCCTTGATTTAGGACTGCCCGATAAAGATGGCGCTACGTTGCTGAATCAGTGGCGTCGCCGTGGCGTTGAAAATCCAGTACTGATTCTCACCGCACGAGATGCGCTGGAAGACAGAATCAATGGCCTGGATTCCGGCGCAGACGACTATCTGGTGAAACCCTTTGCTCTGGCGGAATTACAGGCTCGCGTTCGCGCACTGATTCGTCGCTATCAGGGCCACAGTGACAACCTGGTTACCGATGGCGATCTCACGCTGAATTTACAAACTCAGCAAGTGATCCGCGATTCTCAGCCTGTGGAAGTCACCCCGAAAGAGTTTGCCCTGCTGACTCGCCTGATAATGCGTACCGGACAAACAGTCCACCGCGAAACACTCCAGCAGGATATCTATTCCTGGCAGGACGATCCCGGCTCCAACACCCTTGAAGTGCATATCCACAATTTGCGGCGCAAACTTGGCAAAGACCGCATCAAAACCGTTCGCGGCGTCGGTTATCGTCTGGAGACTCAAAAATGAACAGTATGCGTCGGCGATTAATGGTTTTGCTGGCGGTCATTCTGTTATTTTTCCAGTTGATTAGCGTTATCTGGCTGTGGCATGAAAGTCGCGAGCAAATCGGTTTTCTGGTTAGCGAGACGTTATCCGCGAAAGCGCGTAACCAGCACGTTGAGAAAGAGATCCGCGAAGCCATCGCTTCGCTGCTGGTGCCCTCGCTTGTGATGGTCGGTTTCACCCTGCTCTTCTCTTTCTGGGCTATCACCTGGATAACGCGCCCGCTCAACAAACTTCGCGACAGCCTTGCCAATCGCTCGGCGGATAATCTCACGCCTCTGCCTGTGTATTCCGATATGGAAGAGATCGGCGCGGTCACGACCTCTCTTAACCAGCTACTGGCCCGTCTGGACCACACCATCCAGCAGGAGCGCTTATTCACCGCTGATGCGGCCCACGAGCTGCGAACGCCGCTGGCGGGTATTCGGCTTCATCTGGAATTAATGGCGCAGTCAGGCTCGTCACAGGCCACCACGTTGATTAATCGTATCGATCAGTTGATGCATACGGTCGAACAATTGCTGATGTTGGCGCGCGCGGGACAAGCGCTGGCCAGCGGTCATTATGATACCGTGACCTGGACTGAGCATATTATTGCCCCGCTGACTCTGGAGCATGAGGCGAAAGATCACCGCATTATCTGGCCCGAACAAAGCCCGTTGACGGTCCAGGGCGATGCGGTATTACTGCGTTTGATGCTGCGTAATTTACTGGAAAATGCAGCGCGCTACAGTCCTGCAGGTACCACCATCGAAGTGAAGCTCACCGAACATGATGGGGGAACCGAAGTCAGCGTAATCGATCAAGGCCCTGGCATTGACGAAGCACATCGGCATTCGATTACCGAGCCGTTCCGCCGTCTCGATCAACGTTATGGCGGCAGCGGGCTGGGGCTGAGCATCGTTCAGCGAATTGTGCAGCTGCATCGTGGCACTCTGACACTGGATAATGCGCCTGAAGGCGGGTTAATCGCCAGCTGCTGGCTGCCCTCAACATTAAGTTAAAAAGTTGAGTTAAAAAAAAGCCCCCTTTCGGGGGCTTCTTAGCGGATTAGTGCTTGTAGATGAATTCGACACCTTCTTCGTCGTCTTCGTCCCAGTCATCATCCCAGTCTTCGTCGTCTTCGACTTCAACTTCTTGTTCTTCAAGCTGCTGACGATGATAGTCATCCCACATAAACTCAACTTTCTCAGGCTGCTTGGCTTCTTCTGCCTGAGTGATTGGGTTTTCGATGATGAAGGTCATCACGTCCCAGCAAAGATCTTTCACGCCCATCTGGCTTGCTGCGGAGATCAGATAGAACTTATCTTCCCAGCCCATCGCTTCAGCAATGGCTTTCGCTTTGGCTTCAGCTTCGGCTTTATCCATCAGGTCGATCTTGTTAAAGACCAGCCAGCGTGGTTTTTCAGCCAGCTTGTCGCTGTATTTTTCCAGCTCACCGATGATGATACGCGCATTCTCAACCGGGTCAGAACCGTCGATTGGATCGATATCGATGAGGTGTAGCAGCACGCGGCAACGCTCAAGGTGTTTCAGGAAGCGAATACCCAGACCCGCACCTTCAGCGGCACCCGCGATCAGACCCGGAATGTCAGCAACCACGAAACTCTTTTCGTTATCCATACGGACAACGCCCAGGCTTGGCACCAGGGTCGTGAACGGATAATCCGCCACTTTCGGTTTAGCCGCAGAAACCGCACGAATGAAGGTCGATTTACCGGCGTTTGGCATGCCCAGCATACCCACATCCGCCAGCAGCATCAGCTCAAGCTGCAGGTCGCGCTTATCACCCGGTGTACCCATCGTTTTCTGACGCGGAGTACGGTTAACGGAAGATTTGAAACGGCTGTTACCCAGACCGTGCCAACCCCCTTTCGCCACCATCAGACGCTGACCGTGTTTGGTCATGTCACCCAGGGTTTCGCCTGTACCCTGATCGATAACGCGCGTACCGACCGGTACTTTGATCGACACGTCTTTACCGCGTTTACCAGTACAGTCACGACTCTGACCATTCTGACCACGCTCGGCGCGGAAAGATTTTTCAAAACGGTAGTCGATCAGCGTGTTGAGGTTTTCATCCGCCTCTAACCACACGTCACCACCGTCGCCACCGTCGCCGCCATCAGGGCCGCCACGAGGAATGTATTTTTCACGGCGGAAGCTTACGCAACCATTACCGCCATCACCTGCAACAACCAGGATCGTTGCTTCATCAACAAACTTCATCTTACTCTCCGTAAATCATTCGCCTGAGCGGGGGACAACTACAACCGCTTCACTTTTGCGCCAACGTCCCCAAAGACGATGACCAATGGCGGAATACATCGCGCCCGCAACCACGACAAACGCACCGAGATAACCCAACAGGTTTAACATCGGTTTGACGAAGAAATCGGGCCAGGCCATTGATAACAAATCTGAAAATAACAGCGTAAACAGCGGTGTGAGCGTAATCAACGCGCTCACTTGTGCTGCCTGCCAACGCGCCATCGCTTCGGCCAGCGCGCCATAACCGACCAGCGTGTTCAGTCCACAAAAAATGAGGCACGCCAGTTGCCAGTCGCTAAGCTGGGAAATGACTCCCGGTTTCGCTAAAGGCAGTAGTGCTATCGTACACAAAGTGTACAGCAAAAAGAGGATCTGCTGTGAGGCAAGTCTGCGCAATAACACCTTTTGCGCGACGCCATAACTCACCCAGACCGTTGCTGCCCCGACACCAAAGATCACACCCCAGGTGTAATCCGTCAGTCGGGTAAATATCTCAAACAGGCTGGTGTTGAAAAACATCACCAGACCGCACAGCAACATAATTGCCCCGATGACCTGAGTGCCCCGCATCTTCTCTTTGAGGATAAAGACGCTGGCCACCATCATACCGACCGGCGAAAGCTGGCCAATCACCTGAGACGCTGTAGGGCTTAAATATTGCAGAGAAGAGCTGAACAGAATGAAGTTCCCGAACAGACCCCCTGTCGCGATAGCTAACAGCACCAGCCAGCGCGGCTTACGGAAAATCCGCAGAGGTGGCAGCCGACCTTTTATCGCCAGAATCGCGCCGAGGCCAATACTGGCCATCAGGAAGCGATAAAATACCACCGTAGGCGGCTCCATCACTTCGAGGACCTGCTTCATGGCGATTGGCAACGCTCCCCAGCACACCGCTGTAGTGAGTGCCAGAATAATGCCGATGCCAGCCTGCTGTTTCATGCCCATTTTCCCTGCAGAAAATTTTTGCAGCCTTTCAATGTAAAAAGCCCCGCAACACGTTGCGGGGCTTTAATCCGTTACCGGACCACGAAAAACTTACTCAGCAACGATGCTGATGTATTTACGGTTGTTCGGGCCTTTAACTTCAAATTTCACTTTACCGTCTGCTTTAGCAAACAGAGTGTGGTCACGACCGCAACCTACGTTGTTGCCAGCGTGGAATTTGGTACCACGTTGACGAACGATGATGCTACCCGCCAGAACAGATTCGCCACCGAAACGCTTAACGCCAAGACGTTTAGCTTCTGAGTCGCGACCGTTACGAGTTGAGCCGCCAGCCTTTTTATGTGCCATTTAAATCTCTCCTCAGGTCTTAGGCGCTGATGCCAGTAATTTTCACATCAGTGAACCACTGACGGTGGCCCTGCTGCTTACGGTAGTGTTTACGACGACGAAACTTAACGATTTTAACTTTCTCGCCACGACCATGAGCAACAACTTCAGCTTTGATAACGCCGCCATCAACGAAAGGAACGCCGATTTTGACTTCTTCACCGTTTGCGATCATCAGAACTTCAGCGAACTCAACAGCTTCGCCAGTTGCGATGTCCAGCTTTTCCAGGCGAATGGTCTGACCTTCGCTTACTCGGTGTTGTTTACCACCACTTTGGAAAACCGCGTACATATAGAACTCCGCTTCCGCGCACATCCTCGTGTGATTCAGAGTGCGCTATAAATATTCACAATAGGGCGCGAATATTACGCAAAACGCGAGCCTTTGACAAGTGCTACCATCAATACATGAAGAAAAAAAACACAACGCGTACGCTAACGTTTATCTGAGCCGTTTTTTCAGTACAATCAACAATACTATTGATAAACCGAAACCTTCGTTAGCCCAGTAGTCATGCGCTAAACAGAATAAGAAGCCCGGCTTTTGCGATGAATTTAGAAAAAATCAACGAGTTAACCGCGCAAGATATGGCGGGTGTGAATGCAGCAATCCTGGAGCAACTCAACTCTGATGTTCAACTCATCAATCAGTTGGGTTATTACATCGTCAGTGGCGGCGGTAAACGTATCCGCCCAATGATTGCCATCCTGGCCGCGAGGGCCGTTGGCTATCAAGGTAATGCTCACGTCAATATTGCGGCCCTGATTGAGTTTATCCACACCGCGACGCTGCTTCATGATGACGTGGTGGATGAATCCGACATGCGTCGCGGTAAAGCCACCGCGAATGCCGCCTTTGGCAACGCAGCCAGCGTTCTGGTGGGCGATTTTATCTATACCCGCGCTTTCCAGATGATGACTCGTCTCGGCTCGCTGAAAGTGCTGGAAGTGATGTCAGAGGCCGTCAACGTTATCGCTGAAGGTGAAGTCCTGCAGCTGATGAACGTCAATGACCCGGACATCACCGAAGAAAACTACATGCGCGTGATTTACAGCAAAACTGCGCGTCTGTTTGAAGCCGCTGCTCAGTGCTCCGGCATTCTGGCAGGCTGCTCTGAGGAGCAAGAGCGTGGACTGCAGGACTATGGTCGCTATCTGGGCACCGCGTTCCAGCTAATTGATGATTTGCTTGATTACAGTGCGGATGGTGAAACCCTCGGTAAAAACGTCGGTGATGACCTGAATGAAGGCAAACCGACTCTGCCGCTGTTGCACGCCATGCGCAACGGAACGCCGGATCAAGCGAAGCTCATCCGCGAGGCTATCGAACAAGGAAACGGCCGACACCTTCTGGAACCTGTACTGGAAACAATGGCAATCTGTGGATCGCTTGAATGGACGCGCCAGCGTGCAGAAGAAGAAGCGGATAAAGCCATCGCCGCCATCCAGGTGATACCAGACAGCCCGTGGCGTGATGCACTTATTGGGCTCGCTCACATTGCTGTTCAGCGCGATCGTTAACCCCCTCTTTGCTCCCCGTTAAATTAGCGGGGAGCTTCCAATAAGCTCCAGTAAAGCATCTATTCGCGTTAAATAATCAGCTTACAGGCCGCATGAATAAAGCCCTGTCATAATCTGAATATTGATTTCTGTTATGCGAACTTTTTAGAACCGTTGTTCGAAGAAGGTATAATAGCCAACGTCAGTCCAGCCAAAATGACGTGGACGCATTTGAATCAGGGAACAGCTTATGGATAGGAAATTTATTGACTGGCATTCTGCCGACATTATTGCCGCCCTGCGGAAACGAGGGACCTCTCTGGCAGCAGAATCACGGCGCAGTGGGTTAAGTTCTTCAACGCTTGCGAACGCGTTAACCCGCCCGTGGCCAAAAGGAGAATTGATTATTGCCACTGCGCTCGAAACGCAGCCCTGGGTGATCTGGCCATCACGTTACCATGATCCTATTACGCACGAATTTATCGACAGAACACGCATGATGCGCAAGAAAGCAGAGGAAAAAGAGCGCCAGATCTGACGCTTTTACACAGGCAGGAACAGCAACCCCCCCGGCCATACTGGCAGGGGGCTGCAGGAACGATTACTCGCCCTTCACACGCTCGATGTTTGCACCCAGCGCACGCAGTTTATCTTCAATACGCTCATAGCCACGATCGATGTGATAGATACGATCCACAGTCGTTGTGCCTTCCGCAATACAACCCGCCAGCACCAGACTCGCCGATGCGCGCAGATCTGTTGCCATCACCTGCGCACCAGACAGTGTTTCCACGCCGTGGCAAATGACCGTGTTGCTTTCGATTTCTGCATGCGCGCCCATACGGATAAGTTCCGGTACGTGCATAAAGCGGTTTTCGAAAATAGTTTCAGTGATGAAACCAGTGCCTTCCGCCACCAGGTTCAGCAGCGTAAATTGTGCCTGCATATCCGTCGGGAAAGCCGGGTGCGGTGCAGTACGCACGTTAACCGCTTTCGGACGTTTGCCGTGCATATCAAGGCTGATCCAGTCTTCACCGACTTCGATATCAGCACCGGCATCACGCAGTTTTGCCAGAACCGCATCCAGCGTGTCCGGCTGTGCATTACGGCAAACGATTTTTCCGCCAGAAATAGCCGCTGCGACCAGGAAGGTACCCGTTTCGATACGGTCTGGCAGAACGCGGTACACGCCGCCACCCAGGCGCTCAACGCCTTCGATGGTGATACGATCGGTACCCTGACCGGTAATCTTCGCACCCAGCGCTACGAGGAAATTCGCGGTATCGACGATTTCAGGCTCGCGCGCAGCGTTTTCGATAACCGTGGTGCCTTCCGCCAGCGTTGCTGCTGACATGATGGTGACGGTCGCGCCTACGCTCACTTTGTCCATCACAATGTGCGCACCTTTCAGGCGGCCATTGACGGAGGCTTTCACGTAACCTTCTTCCAGCTTGATATCCGCGCCCAATTTCTCCAGGCCGAAGATGTGCAGATCAACCGGACGCGCACCGATGGCGCAGCCACCAGGCAGAGAAACCTGCCCCTGACCAAAACGTGCCACCAGCGGGCCAAGCGCCCAGATGGATGCACGCATGGTTTTCACCAGATCATACGGTGCGGAGAAGTTGTTAACGTTACTGGCGTCGATCCATACTGAACCGTTACGTTCCACTTTGGTGCCCAGTTGAGTGAGCAACTTCATGGTGGTATCGATATCTTTCAGTTTCGGTACGTTCTGAATTTCTACCGGCTCTTCCGCAAGCAGTGCAGCGAAGAGGATCGGCAGCGCGGCGTTTTTGGCGCCGGAAATTGTGACTTCGCCCTGGAGACGCGTCGGCCCCTGTACACGAAATTTGTCCATCAATATGCTCTCTTATGAATTCAACCGTGCTGCGGGCTCAATACCCTCAGCTCAAAAACCGTTTAACTTGCGATCGCGTTCCCACTCTTGCGGGGTATAGGCTTTGATCGACAGAGCATGGATGCGGTTATCCGCAATGTATTCCATCAGCGGCGCGTAGACAGCCTGCTGTTTCTTCACACGGCTCATGCCGTCGAATATCTCACCCACAGCAATAACCTGAAAGTGACTGCCATCGCCAGTGACGTGGACTTCCTTAAGGGAGAGTGCGTTCATCAGCACTGTCTGGATTTCATGATTTTCCATGGGTTCTAAATCATCGGGTAGTGAAACAAGCCCAACATCTTAGAGCAAAGTGGCGCAGGCTTAAACAGGCAAAAAGCCCCGACGATGAAACAGTCGAGGCTTTCAGAAGTAACGCACTGAAAATATTAGCGAGGTAAAACGTCTTCGGGCAGATTGTACAGCTGCGCAAGCGTGACAACGTTTTCGCTGGCACCAGAAAGCGAGACCGCCCTTCCGTGCTTTTTACCTTCAGCGACCAGATGGACCAGCAGCGCAACACCTGCCGTATCCACTCGCGTGACGCCACTTAAATCAATCAGCGCAACACCCTGCATGGTTTCATGACGGGCATCCCACAGCGGAATCAGCAGGTCCTGGTCGAGCTCACCCGACAACATCAGTTTGTCGCCTTCGCGCGACCAGCTAAAGGGCTGCGTCATTACTTTTTCTCATCCAGAGAAATTTTCTGGCTGGAGATTGATTTCAACTGCGCGGTCAGGCCATCAATGCCTTTGGTACGCAGCAGATCGCTCCACTCGTTCTGCTTGGTGGTGATCATGCTCACCCCTTCAGCGATCATGTCATACGCCTGCCAGTTGCCCGTTTGGGTGTTTTTACGCCACTGGAAATCCAGGCGAACCGGCGGACGGCCATTCGGATCGATAATCGTCACACGGATTGGCACGATAGTCGCGTCGCCCAACGGCTGTTCCGGGGCAATCTGATACGTCTGACCGTGGTACATCGCCAGCGCCTGGCCGTAAGCTTGTTTCAGGTATTCACGGAATGCAGCAAAGTAAGCGTCACGCTGTGCAGGAGTCGCATCTTTGTAGTAACGGCCCAGCACCAGTGCACCGGCGTATTTCACCTGCACATACGGCAGCAGTTCCTGATCAACCACTTCACGCAGATAATCCGGGTTTGCACGGATTTTAGGCTGTTCGTTTTTCAGGCGATCGAAGGTTTTTTGCGCCGCTTCGTCCATCTGTTTGTAGGGGTTGCTCAGATCCGCTGCGGTCGCTGCGGTCAATGGGGCAATCACCAGCATGGCAACCATTAACAGTCGTTTAATCATGAATTACTTCTCCTGAGATGAATTCGTCGTGCCAGGGGTCGGCGCGACGTCAGTTGGGCCTTCAGTCTGTGCAGGGGCATCGTCGGACTTTTTGTCATCGCCTTTACCGCTGTAAAGGAACTGACCAATCATATCTTCCAGCACCATGGCCGATTTCGTATCCTGAATCACGCCGCCATCTTTAAGGATAGACGTTCCCAGCTCCGGATCTTCAAAGCCGACATTCAGCGCCAGGTACTGCTCGCCCAGCAGACCAGAAGTACGGATAGACAGAGAACTGGTATCCGGGATGTGGTTGTAGCGCTCTTCGATGTCCATTTCGACGCGCGGTAGATAGGTTTTGTCATCCAGCGTTATGTCTGAGACGCGGCCAATCACCACACCGCCAATACGCACCGGGGAACGTGCCTTCAGACCCCCGATATTATCGAAAGTCGCATAGAGACGATAAGTGGGTTCAGTCCGAATGGAGGTGATATCCGCCGCTCTGAGACAGATAAACAGCGCAGCCAGCAGCGCCAGTAGCAGAAACACACCTACCCAAATTTCACTTTTTCTTGTTTGCATGAACTCAATTCCCAAACATCAGTGCGGTGAGCACAAAATCCAGGCCAAGTACGGCCAGCGACGAATGAACCACAGTGCGCGTGGTGGCGCGACTGATGCCCTCAGAAGTTGGTATCGCGTCATAACCATTGAACAACGCAATCCAGGTCACAGTCACGGCAAACGCCACGCTCTTAATCAGGCAGTTCACCAGGTCCATACGCAGATCGACAGCGTCCTGCATCGCGGACCAGAAGAAACCAGCATCAATACCTTTCCACTGGACGCCAACCAATGAACCGCCCCAAATGCCGACGGCCACAAACAGGATGGTCAGCAGCGGCAGAGAGATAACCCCGGCCCAGAAGCGCGGAGCAATCACGCGACGCAGCGGGTCGACCGCCATCATCTCCATGCTGGAGAGCTGTTCCGTTGCGCGCATCAGACCGATTTCAGCCGTTAACGCAGAACCCGCTCGACCGGCGAAAAGCAGCGCCGCTACAACCGGGCCAAGTTCGCGCAGCAGCGAAAGCGCCACCAGCATACCGAGACTGGTTTCCGCACTGTAAGTCGTCAGAACCAGATAGCCCTGCAGCCCAAGAACCATGCCGATAAACAGACCCGACACGATGATAATCAGCATCGATAACACGCCGACATTATAGAGTTGACGTATCAGCAGCGGAGAATGCTTACGGAATTCCGGCTTACCCATCAGCGCATTGAATAACATCAACCCGGCACGCCCGAACGTCCTGATGGTTTTTATGCCACGGTGTCCAAGGGCGGCCAACGCATTTAACAGCATCAGCGCTTAACTCCCTATTCCCAGTAAATCATGATGATAGTCGCCCGCCGGATAGCGGAACGGTACGGGACCATCGGCAATCCCATCAAGGAACTGACGAACGCGCGGATCGCTGTTGTTTTGCAACGCCTGAGCGCCACCGTGGGCGACGATTTTTTTATCCGCCACAATGTAAGCGTAATCCGCGATACTCAGCACCTCGGGCACATCGTGCGAAACCACGATGCATGTGACACCCAGCGCGCTGTTCAGTTCTGAAATCAGCTTCACCAGCACGCCCATAGTAATAGGGTCCTGACCAACGAAGGGCTCGTCGAACATGATTAAGTCCGGTTCCAGAGCAATTGCGCGCGCCAGCGCAGCGCGACGCGCCATCCCGCCTGAAAGCTCCGAAGGCATGAGTTTTGCTGCCCCACGCAGGCCCACCGCCTCAAGCTTCATCATCACCGTCGTTTTCAGCAGTTCAGGAGGCAAACGGGTATGTTCACGCAGCGGATAAGCGACATTATCAAAGACATTCATGTCGGTGAATAACGCGCCCGACTGAAACAGCATGCTCATTCGCTTACGGACGGTATACAGGCGTGAGCGAGACATCGCCGGGACATTTTCACCGTCGAAGAGAATCTCGCCATGATCCGGTGGGATCTGTCCACCGATCAAACGCAGCAGCGTGGTTTTACCGATACCAGAGGGGCCCATGATCGCCGTGATCTTGCCCCGTGGCACCGTCAGCGTGATGTCTTCAAATATCAATCGATTGCCGCGCGAGAAGCTAACGTCACGGACATCGACTAAATTCGCCATCGTTTGGCTCATTTAAAGTTCCTTTCTTTCCCGTTAAGGTTAAGCATGGCGCTTAATTCAGCCTTAAACCCGACATTTTTACAGAATATTATCCGCGCAGGTTAGCGAAAGCTGGCATTTGTTTTACTTTTCCGGCGCATAAAGTCAAAATTAGGAATTCGTTACGTCTACAGACTGCATGCGGCGCCAGAGATTCATTCTCAGTGGACCGGCGAGTATACCTGAATAAAGGATTTTTGATGCTTTTAGCAACGGCACTGTTAATAATTGGTTTACTGTTGGTGGTCTACAGTGCTGACCGTTTGGTTTTTGCCGCATCCATCCTTTGCCGACTCTTTGGTATACCGCCTTTGATTATCGGGATGACGGTGGTGAGCGTGGGAACATCGCTCCCGGAAATTATCGTCTCCGCTTCCGCCTCGCTTCACGGTCAGATCGATCTCGCCATCGGAACGGCAATCGGCTCTAATATCGTTAACATTTTATTGATTCTTGGCCTCGCTGCGTTGCTGCATCCATTTCGCGTGGATTCTGATGTTCTGCGCCGCGAATTGCCGCTAATGTTAATTGTCAGCCTGCTGGCAGGGTATGTGCTTTATGATGGGCAACTCACCTTTGACGACGGCATTTTACTGCTGGCGCTGGCGATCATCTGGCTGCTGTATATCGTTAAAATCGCCCGACTGGCGGAAAAACAAGGTGATGACAGCCTGACACGTGAACAAGTCGCTGAACTTCCGCGTGAAGGCACTCTGCCCGTTGCCCTGCTGTGGCTGGGTGTTGCACTTATTATTATGCCGATGTCCACCCGCATGGTCGTCGATAACGCCACGGTGCTGGCCAACTATTTCGCAATCAGCGAACTGACCATTGGCCTGACCGTGATTGCGATCGGCACCAGCTTGCCAGAACTGGCCACAGCGATAGCGGGCGCACGCAAAGGCGAAGGTGATATTGCGATTGGCAATATCATTGGCTCGAATATCTTCAACATCGCGATCGTAATGGGTTTACCCGCGCTGATTGCGCCAGGGGCCTTTAATCCGCTGGCTTTCTCCCGCGATTACGGAGTGATGCTGTTAGTCAGCGTGATTTTCGCCCTGCTCTGCTGGCGGCGGAAACAACAGATAGGCAAAGGGGCTGGCGCCTTGTTGACGGGTGGTTTTATCGTATGGATGGCGATGCTGTACTGGCTGTCGCCTCTTCTCTCTGGGTAAACGGAAACGCATTATGTCGCAAATAGAATTGCAGCCGGGTTTTGACTTTCAGAAAGCAGGCAAAGAAGTTCTGGAGATTGAACGTGAAGGTCTGGCTCAGTTAGATCAATATATTAATCAGGACTTTACTCATGCATGCGAGAAAATATTCTCCTGTTCGGGCAAAGTCGTGGTGATGGGGATGGGCAAATCGGGTCACATTGGCCGCAAAATGGCCGCGACCTTTGCCAGTACCGGAACATCCTCTTTCTTCGTGCATCCAGGTGAAGCGGCGCACGGCGATCTCGGGATGGTCACGCCGCAAGATGTGGTTATTGCGCTGTCCAACTCCGGTGAATCCAACGAAATACTGGCGCTGATCCCCGTGCTGAAACGTCTGCACGTTCCACTCATTTGCATGACCAGCCGCCCAGAAAGCAGCATGGCGCGGGCGGCGGATGTTCACCTGTGCGTGAAAGTGCCGAAAGAAGCCTGCCCACTTGGCCTGGCACCGACCTCCAGTACCACCGCGGCGCTGGTGATGGGTGATGCGCTCGCCGTAGCCCTGCTCGAAGCGCGTGGATTCACCCCAGAAGATTTCGCCCTTTCCCACCCAGGCGGCGCGCTGGGACGTAAACTTCTGTTGCGGGTGAACGATATTATGCACACTGGCGCAGAGATCCCTCACGTCAGCAAAGACGCCTCGCTGCGTGATGCCTTACTGGAGATCACGCGTAAGAACCTCGGTATGACGGTCATCTGTGACGACCTGATGAAGATCGAAGGGATCTTCACCGACGGTGATTTACGTCGTGTGTTTGATATGGGCGTTGACGTGCGCACTTTAGGCATCGCCGACGTCATGACACCCGGCGGGATCCGGGTGCGTCCCGGAACGCTGGCGGTTGAAGTTCTAAACCTGATGCAGTCTCGTCATATTACCTCAACCATGGTTGCCGATGGCGACCAACTGCTGGGTGTGGTACATATGCATGATCTTCTGCGCGCAGGCGTAGTGTAATGAAGGATAAGACAATGAGTAATGCGGGTGCATCCCTTGCAACCTGTTATGGCCCAGTCAGTACGCAAATGATGGCGCAGGCAGAAAAAATCCGCCTGCTGATTCTGGATGTTGATGGCGTACTGTCCGATGGCTTAATTTTTATGGGCAATAATGGCGAAGAGCTGAAAGCCTTTAATGTACGCGACGGCTACGGAATTCGCTGTGCGATCACATCCGGTATCGAAGTTGCTATCATCACCGGACGTAAGGCTAAACTGGTAGAAGATCGCTGCGAAACATTGGGCATCACCCATTTGTATCAAGGCCAATCCGACAAAATGGTAGCGTTCAGGGATTTACTGGCGAAGCTTGCCATCGCACCTGAGAACGTAGCTTATGTTGGGGACGATCTGATCGACTGGCCAGTCATGGCCGAAGTCGGTTTGAGTATCGCCGTTGCCGACGCCCATCCTCTTTTGATCCCGCGCGCTGACTATGTCACCCGGATCAATGGCGGTCGCGGCGCCGTTCGTGAAGTATGCGATTTATTGTTGCTGGCGCAGGGCAAGCTTGATGAGGCCAAAGGGCAATCGATATGAGTAAAACCAGACGTTGGGTTATCATTCTGCTTTCACTGGCCGTGCTGGTCCTGATTGGCGTGAATATCGCTGACCGCGACGATACGCCCGATGAAGTCGTTAATACCAACGACCCAACCTACAAAAGCGATCACAGCGATACGGTAGTTTATAGCCCGGAAGGTGCCCTGAACTACCGTCTGATTGCGCAGCATGTAGAATATTTTTCCGATGACGGTATCTCGTGGTTCACCCAACCGGTGATGACCACATTTGATACCAACAAAATTCCGACGTGGTCGATTAAATCTGACCGGGCAAAATTGACGAATGACCGTATGCTTTATCTGTATGGTCATGTTGAAGTCAATGCTCTGACGCCAGACTCTCAACTGCGCAAAATTACTACGGATAACGCCCAGATAAACCTGGTCACCCAGGATGTCACGTCGCAGGATCTGGTGACGTTATACGGCACAACATTTAATTCCAGCGGTTTAAGAATGCGCGGGAACTTACGCAGCAAAAACGCCGAGCTGATTGAAAAGGTTAGAACCTCCTATGAAATTCAAAACAAACAAACTCAGCCTTAAATTTATCATTGCCAGCGCGCTGCTGGCCGCCAGTCTCCCCGCGCTTGCTGTGACGGGCGACACTGAGCAGCCGATTCATATCGAATCTGACACGCAGTCGCTTGATATGCAGGGTAACGTCGTCACCTTCACTGGCAACGTCGTCATGACCCAAGGCACGATCAAAATCAATGCCGATAAAGTGGTTGTCACCCGTCCGGGCGGCGAGCAGGGCAAAGAGATTATTGATGGCTACGGCAATCCGGCAACGTTCTATCAAATGCAGGATAACGGCAAGCCAGTGAAAGGCCATGCATCTCATATGCACTATGAGCTGGCGAAAGATCTCGTCATCCTGACCGGGAATGCCTATCTGGAACAGCTGGATAGCAATATCACCGGCGATAAGATCACGTATCTGGTGAAAGAGCAGAAAATGCAGGCATTCAGCGACAAAGGTAAGCGCGTCACCACCGTTCTGGTTCCGTCTCAGCTGCAAGACAAGAACAAAGACCAGGCCCCGGCACAGAAAAAGAGTAACTAATTCGTTATGGCAACTTTAACTGCAAAGAACCTCGCCAAAGCCTATAAAGGCCGCCGCGTCGTGGAAGATGTCAGTCTGACCGTGAACTCCGGCGAAATCGTTGGCCTGTTGGGTCCAAACGGTGCGGGTAAAACCACCACCTTTTATATGGTGGTCGGGATTGTCCCGCGCGATGCTGGCAACATTATCATTGATGATGAAGACATCAGTCTTCTGCCACTGCATGCGCGTGCCCGTCGCGGTATTGGCTATTTGCCGCAGGAAGCGTCGATTTTCCGCCGCCTGAGCGTATTCGACAACCTGATGGCGGTTCTGCAAATCCGTGACGATTTGACCTCCGAGCAGCGTCAGGATCGTGCAAATGAGCTGATGGAAGAGTTCCACATCGAACATTTACGCGACAGCCTGGGCCAGGCCCTTTCCGGTGGTGAACGCCGCCGCGTCGAAATAGCCCGTGCCCTGGCAGCAAATCCGAAATTTATCCTGCTGGATGAACCTTTTGCGGGCGTCGACCCAATCTCCGTTATCGACATCAAGCGTATTATCGAGCATTTGCGCGACAGCGGCCTCGGTGTGCTCATCACTGACCACAACGTACGTGAAACGTTGGCGGTTTGTGAACGTGCTTATATCGTCAGCCAGGGCCATTTAATCGCCCACGGCACTCCGTTAGAAATTCTCGAAGACGAGCATGTGAAGCGTGTGTACCTTGGGGAAGACTTCAGACTCTGATAGGGTAGAGGTTAAGTCACGCCAAAGCGGGGAAAAACGCTCTGAACATGAAGCAAGGTTTGCAATTAAGGCTCAGCCAGCAACTGGCGATGACGCCACAGCTACAACAGGCGATCCGTCTGTTGCAGTTGTCCACGTTAGAACTTCAGCAGGAACTCCAGCAAGCGCTGGATAGCAATCCTCTGCTGGAGCAAACCGATCTTCATGACGAGGTAGATACCCAGGAAAAGCAGGACACCGAATCCCTTGATACGGCAGATGCTCTCGAACAAAAAGAGATGCCGGACGAGTTACCGTTAGACGCCAGCTGGGATGAAATCTACACCGCCGGAACCCCTTCCGGCACACGTGCTGATTACCAGGATGACGAGCTTCCGGTTTATCAGGGCGAAACCACCCAGTCGTTACAGGATTACCTGATGTGGCAGGTGGAGCTCACGCCTTTCACCGAAACCGATCGCGCGATTGCCACCTCCATTGTGGATGCCGTGGATGATACGGGCTATTTGACCGTCTCTCTGGAAGACATTCTTGAGAGCGTGGGCAACGGCGATATTGATCTTGATGAGATCGAAGCGGTTCTGAAACGCATCCAACGTTTTGACCCGGTCGGCGTGGCAGCAAAGGATCTGCGTGATTGCCTGTTGATCCAACTTTCGCAATTTGCAAAAGAAACACCGTGGATTGATGAGGCCCGACTGATCATCAGCGAACATTTAGATCTGCTGGCGAATCATGATTTCCGATCCCTGATGCGTGTCACGCGCCTCAAAGAGGACGTGTTGAAAGAGGCGGTGAATCTGATTCAGTCGCTTGACCCGCGCCCCGGACAATCTATCCAGACCAGCGAACCTGAATACGTGATTCCTGACGTTCTGGTCAGAAAGCACAACGAACGCTGGACGGTAGAACTGAACTCCGACAGCATTCCTCGCCTGCAAATTAATCAGCAGTACGCCTCCATGTGCACCAGCGTGCGCAACGACTCCGACAATCAATATATTCGTAGCAATCTTCAGGAAGCGCGATGGCTGATCAAAAGCCTTGAGAGCCGAAATGATACGTTGCTACGTGTCAGTCGCTGTATTGTGGAACAGCAGCAGGCGTTTTTTGAAAAGGGCGAAGAGTTTATGAAACCGATGGTGCTGGCGGATATCGCTCAGGCCGTCGAGATGCACGAATCGACCATTTCGCGCGTGACCACGCAGAAGTATCTGCACAGCCCGCGCGGCATTTTTGAGCTTAAGTATTTCTTCTCCAGCCATGTGAATACCGAAGGCGGCGGCGAAGCCTCGTCAACGGCTATTCGAGCACTGGTGAAGAAGTTGATCGCAGCGGAAAACCCCGCGAAGCCACTGAGTGACAGTAAGTTAACCACCATGCTGTCCGACCAGGGTATTATGGTGGCACGTCGAACTGTTGCGAAGTATCGAGAGTCTTTATCCATTCCGCCGTCTAACCAGCGTAAACAACTGGTTTGACCCAACTGATAAGGAAGACACTATGCAGCTCAACATCACAGGACACAACGTCGAGATCACTGAAGCCTTACGCGATTTTGTGAATACGAAATTCGCCAAGCTTGAACAGTATTTCGAGAGGATCAATCAGGTCTACATTGTGTTGAAAGTGGAGAAAGTGACTCATATCTCGGATGCAACCCTGCATATAAACGGGGGTGAAATCCATGCCAGTGCGGAAGGGCAAGACATGTATGCGGCTATCGACGGCTTGATTGACAAGTTGGCACGGCAGCTTAATAAACATAAAGATAAACTGAAACAACACTAATTGTCCGGGCAGTTAACGGGTGCAGGGCGGCCTGTTGTGAAACACAACAGGCCATTTGTACAGTTAGCGCTTAGGTGAAATTATGATGAACAACGATTCCTCGCTTCAATTGAGTAGTGTCCTTAACCAGGAATGTACCCGCAGTGGCGTTCACTGTCAGAGCAAAAAACGGGCTCTGGAAATTATCAGTGAACTGGCTGCAAAACAGTTAAGCCTGCCGCCTCAGGTGGTGTTCGAAGCTATTCTGACCCGTGAAAAAATGGGCAGTACCGGCATCGGCAATGGCATTGCCATTCCGCATGGCAAACTGGAAGAAGACACATTGCGCGCCGTGGGCGTCTTTGTGCAGCTCGAAACGCCAATCGCCTTTGATGCGATTGATAACCAGCCGGTTGATTTGCTGTTCGCGTTACTGGTGCCCGCTGACCAGACCAAAACCCATCTGCATACGCTTTCGCTGGTGGCTAAACGTCTGGCAGATAAAACCATTTGCCGCCGTCTGCGCGCAGCCCAAAGTGATGAAGAGTTGTACCAAATTATCACCGAAGCGGAAGGCAATCAGGATGATGCGTAACCAGGCGATGGCCTTCACATCTGCAGTCGTGAGGAGAAACGGAACATGGTGCTGATGATCGTCAGCGGTCGTTCTGGCTCGGGTAAATCCGTGGCCCTGCGAGCGCTCGAAGATATGGGATTTTACTGCGTCGATAACCTCCCGGTGGTACTGCTGCCCGACCTGGCGCGAACGCTCGCGGACCGGCAGATTTCTGCCGCCGTCAGTATCGACGTGCGCAATATGCCGGAATCCCCGGAAATTTTCGAGCAGGCGATGAACAGCCTGCCGGAGAACTTCACGCCTCAGCTGCTGTTCCTGGACGCTGACCGTAACACGCTGATTCGTCGCTACAGCGACACCCGTCGTTTGCACCCGCTGTCTAGCAAGAATCTGTCGCTTGAAAGCGCCATCGACGAAGAGAGCGACCTGCTGGAACCGCTGCGTTCCCGCGCGGATCTGATTGTCGATACTTCCGAGATGTCGGTGCATGAGCTGGCGGAAATGCTGCGTACCCGCCTGTTGGGCAAACGCGAGCGTGAGCTGACGATGGTGTTCGAATCCTTCGGCTTCAAACACGGTATTCCGATCGATGCAGATTATGTGTTCGACGTACGCTTCCTGCCGAACCCGCACTGGGACCCAAAACTGCGTCCGATGACCGGTCTGGACAAGCCAGTGGCCGCGTTCCTCGACCGACACACAGAAGTTCACAATTTTATTTACCAGACGCGAAGCTACCTTGAGCTATGGTTACCTATGCTGGAAACCAACAACCGCAGCTACCTGACCGTGGCGATTGGTTGTACCGGCGGTAAACATCGTTCGGTGTATATTGCCGAGCAGCTGGCTGATTATTTCCGCTCACGCGGTAAAAACGTTCAGTCTCGCCATCGCACGCTGGAAAAACGTAAAACATGACCGTAAAACATACTGTTGAAATCACCAATAAGCTGGGCATGCACGCCCGCCCGGCGATGAAGTTGTTTGAACTGATGCAGGGATTTGACGCTGAAGTGCTGCTGCGTAACGATGAAGGCACCGAGGCCGAAGCCAATAGCGTGATTGCGCTGCTGATGCTGGATTCGGCAAAAGGACGTCAGATTGAAGTAGAAGCGACCGGCCCGCAGGAAGTGGAAGCGCTGGCAGCGGTGGTCGCGCTGTTCAACGCCGGATTTGATGAGGACTGAGTCCTCATCTAATACAATTTATTCCCCGTCATAAACGCTTCCCCGCCTAGCTGGCGCATCTGGCGCATAATCCACGCCTGACGGCTGTGGACATACCCTGACGGGGCATTCGCTTTAAAGCGAATTGGATTGGGTAGAACGGCCGCCAGAAGTGCAGCCTCGGAGATCGTCAGGCGACTGGCGGGTTTGTGGAAATAGCGCTGTGCTGCCGCCTCGACGCCAAACACGCCATCACCAAACTCGGCGATATTCAGGTACACCGTCAGGATGCGTTTTTTACTCCACACCGTTTCCATGCCCAACGTCAGGCCAGCTTCCAGCCCTTTTCGCACCCAGCTTCGTCCATCCCACAAAAACAGGTTTTTCGCCGTTTGCTGAGAGAGCGTCGACGCGCCGCGCACGCGGTTTTCGTTGCGCTCATTATGCGCCAGCGCTTTTTCAATCGAAGAGATATCAAAACCCCAGTGGTCCGGGAATTTCTGATCTTCTGCCGCAATCACCGCCAGCCCCATCCACGGGGAAATCTCGTCCATACTTACCCAGTCAGAGTGCGCCACATAGCTGAAATCGCCCGTCAGCCACGCGCCGAGCTGCCGCTCTACCATTACCGCAGAAAACGGCACCGGCAGAATACTGAATAGCGCGATACCACCGCCCCAAAAGACGGCCAGAACCAGCACTGCGCGCAGCAAAATGCGTTTCACCCAGCCGACAGGCGACCTTTTTTTACTCACCGGGAAAGCACCAGTACACGTTCAACCAGCTTCTCAATACCGATTGCCGCTTCCGCGATGTTTTGCGCCAGCATATACGCTGGAGTGGTGACGATTTTATTGTCCTCGTCGACAACGATGTCTTCCACCGGGCAAGGCACGTGCTCACCGCCCATCTCTTCGATCAACTCAGCCGTATCGATATCGGTGC
The DNA here is from genome assembly GCA_002271215.1 of Lelliottia jeotgali. Classification (NCBI taxonomy): domain Bacteria; kingdom Pseudomonadati; phylum Pseudomonadota; class Gammaproteobacteria; order Enterobacterales; family Enterobacteriaceae; genus Lelliottia; species Lelliottia jeotgali. Next base: position 4,008,113 of record CP018628.1, read on the forward strand.
CGATAGTGAGGCGCAGCGGGAAATCAAAAATTTTAGGCAACATCGCGGGGGCGATGCACATGAAACCCAGCGGTTTCCCCGCAGCGTGCATCATCTGGGCCAAATTTTTCAGCCCGTCATCGACCCGACATTCGCTGCCCTGGCTCGCAAAATTGCTCAAATTTTTTGCCGCGCCAAAACCACCAGGCACGATCAGGGCATCCAGTTCATCGGCGCTGGCCAGTGACAGAGGCTGGATATTGCCGCGAGCGATACGCGCCGCTTCAATCAGAACATTACGCGTTTCGGACATCGGCTCACCGGTAAGATGATTGATGACATCCAGCTGATTTTTATCTGGCGCAAAACAGACAGCTTCTGCGCCCTGCTTCGCCAGCGCGAGCAGCGTCAGAACTGATTCGTGAATTTCTGCGCCGTCATAAACGCCGCATCCGCTCAGTACTACACCCACCTTTTTCATTTTGCCGCCCTTCTCTTCAACTGTTTGAAGCATATTAATAATTCTGATTAAAACGCTATGCTTCACACATTTCACTGATTCCCGTAACAAATCATTTAAGATTTGCTATCTTATCTGCGTGCGGCCTAAATTTTCAGGCAGCGTCCATGCGAAAACAACACAAAAAATCCGGCGCGGCCACGATTTCCCTGGTGTTGGCGCAGTATTTCGCGCACCCCGGTCTAACCGGGGTCATTTTTTTGTACTTTCCACCCACGCTTTCAGCACATTCACGTCGTTTTGCCACTCTTGTTTCATCTCCTCAACCCACTCACCCACGTTATCCCACCATGCGGGTAAATCCGGAGACTGGATCTGCTGGCCCAACTGCTGCAAATGGCGCAATCCGATCGATCCAGCAGCACCTTTGATTTTATGACCTTCTTCGACAATGCCTTTCTGGTCGCGAGCCGTCAGATTGGATTCCAGCACGCTTAAATAACCCGGCATCATTTTCTCAAACACCGTCAGGCCATCGGTAATCAGCTTTGGACCCACCAGTTCGATGTACTGCTCAAGCATGGCGATATCCAGAAGCGATTGTGCTTTTTCACTCTCTACAGGCGTCATCATGTTTTCTTCTTCATCACAGGTGTCCCAGAATTTCTTGATCATGGCGGTCAGGGCGGGCACTGCCAGCGGCTTGCTGAGCACATCGTCCATGCCGGCATCGAGGTACTCTTTTTTGTCCTTCAGCACGTTGGCAGTCAGTGCCACCAGAGGCGGCAGCTCATCGCGAGCGTAACGACGCGTCAGTTCGCGCGAAATATCCAGCCCGGTCATATCTGGTAGCTGAATATCCAGCAGCACGAGGTCATATTCGCCAGGCGTGAACATCTCCAGCGCGGCGGTACCGGTCATCGCCACATCCACGCTGTTGCCCAGTTTTTCCAGCACGGAACGCGCGACAATCACGTTCAGCTCAATATCTTCGACCAGCAGGACGTGCAATGCAGGCAACGGCAAATCGTCATTTTCGAAGGTGTCTTCAACTTCTTCAGCAACCGCCGGAGCGTGGACCGTCAGCGTAAAGAGAGAGCCTTTGCCCTGTTGACTGGATACGGTGATATCCCCGCCCATGCTTTTCGCCAGACGGCGCGATACTGCCAGGCCAATCCCGGTTCCCGTCGCCGGTTTACCGCCATTGCTGTCTTTCACCTGGTAATACATGGCGAAGATTTTGTCCTGCTCTTCCTGCGGAATCCCGATGCCGGAATCTTCGACTTCAAAGTGCAGCATATCCCCTTCGTCAAAGCGAATACGCACCACCACTTCCCCTTTCTGGGTGAACTTGACGGCGTTGCTGATGAGATTCCACAGGATCTGACGCAGACGCGTCCCGTCCGTCACCACCTTATGCGGCAACGGCAGCGAAGGCTCCAGTACAAACCTCAGCCCTTTTTGCTGCGCCTGGAGCCCGGAAAGGTTCTCCAGATCGGCGAGGAACCCGGTAAAGTCTACAGGCTGGTTATCCAGCTGAACTTTACGACGCTCCATCTTATCCATATCGATAATATCGTTGAAAATATTCCCCAGCGTCACCGCAGAAACATGGATGGTCTTGAGATACTTTTCCTGCTCGCTGGTCAGCTCAGTATCGAGAAGAATGCGGCTCAGGCCAACGATGCCGTTCAGCGGTGTACGCAGCTCATGGCTGATCGTGGAGATAAAGGTGGTCTTGTCGCGGCTGGCGCGCTCCAGCGCATCCTGATAGCGCTTACGCTCGGTAATATCGCGGCCAAAGCCCATCAGCCCGTGGCGCTTGCCCACGCGATCGTAATACGGCACTTTGCGGATTTCGAAGCAGGCTTTACGCCCGTCGGGATAATCCAGCCACTGTTCGTAAGTCAGCGAGACGTTGTGACGGAACACCTTTTCGTCGGTTTCGATAACCTTGGCCGCCGCTTCCTCAGAGTAGACATCCTGCGGTTTGAGGTGAACCAGCTGTTTTTCACTTTTCCCTGTTAGCAGCTCCATCGCCCGATTGCAGCCGGAAAACTCTTTATCTTCATTGCGATAGAAAACCAGATCCGGTGAAGCGTCGAGGAAAGAACGCAGGAAAGAGGATTGTTGTTCAAGCTGGATTTGCGTGACTTCACGCTCTTTCATCTCCACCTTCAGCTGTTCAAGCGTTGCCTGACGTTCAGCCTCTGCTTTTTCACGATCCGAGATTTCCTGATTCAGCTGCGCAATATTGTCTTTGAGCTGGACGTTAAGCTTCAGGTCACGCTCGCGCATCTCTTCCAGTTTTTGCACCAGCCGTGATAGACGCTGGCGCGACTCTTCCAGCTGTTCCACCACCACCGACAGGAAGTAGACCGCCCACGGGGTGATCAGCAGACCAAAGAAGATCGAGCGGATAACGTCGATACTTTCGACCTGGCCGTGCAGCACCATAGTGACAGCCATCTGCACGACAATCGCCAGTACCACCAGCGCCAGAGCTAACAGCAGTGAGAAACGTACCAGGCCGAGCTTCATCATCAGGTCGACGTAGTACTGCGCAAGCATACGAATTTGCTTCATAGGGGATCCCTTCACGACTTCATCGCTCAATAATACTCAAATTCGGGGCAAGGCGTTGAAGGTTGTGTGAAAAAGTGCGGAGTGAATCAGGAGAGAGCCTCACTCCCGGCGATGCGGGAGTGAGGAAACTGTACGATCAGGAGCGTCTGAGAAGCAGCCATAGGCTTATCAGGAAGAACGAGGCACTCGGCAACAGCGCACCAATCAGCGGGGGAATACCGTATACCAGGGTCAGTGGGCCGAAGATCTGATCCAGCACGTAGAAGACAAAACCAAAGCTGATACCCGTGACCACGCGCACACCCATCGGCACGCTACGCAATGGCCCGAAGATAAACGACAGCGCCATCAGCATCATTACTGCAACTGACATCGGCTGGAAGATTTTGCTCCACATGTTGAGCTGATAACGCCCGGCATCCTGGCCGCTCGACTTCAGATACTTCACATATTGATGCAAACCGCTGATCGACAGCGCATCCGGGTCCAGCGCCACCACACCTAACTTATCTGGCGTCAGATTGGTCTTCCAGGTGCCTGAAACGGTTTGTGAACCGGTGATTTGCTTAGGGTCCTGCAGATTGGATTCATCCACCTGCGACAGACGCCACAGCTTCTTCGCCGGATCGAATTTCGCCGTCGTGGCATAACGCACTGACTGCAAACGACGCTGTTCGTTAAAGGCGTAAATGCTCACGCCGCCCAGTTCGTCATCGCCCTTCACCCGTTCGATATAAACGAAGTTGTTACCGTCTTTCGCCCACAGCCCTTGCTGCGTAGAGAGTAAAGAGCCGCCGTACATGGCTTGCGCGCGATAATTACGCGCCATCTGCTCGCCCTGCGGTGCCACCCACTCGCCAATGGCCATAGTCAGCAAGACCAATGGGATTGCGGTTTTCATCACCGACATCGCCACCTGCATACGGGTAAAACCAGAAGCCTGCATCACCACCAGCTCGCTGCGCTGGGCCAGCATGCCCAGCCCCAGCAATGCACCTAACAGCGCAGCCATCGGGAAGAAAATCTGCACATCTTTCGGTACGCTCAGAATGGTGTACATCCCAGCGCCCAGTGCGTCATAACTCCCCTGCCCGGCCTTTTTCAGCTGGTCGACAAACTTGATAATGCCGGAGAGCGACACCAGCATGAACAGCGTCATCATGATGGTGGTAAAAATGGTTTTACCGATATAGCGGTCTAGAACGCGAAACGCCTGCATTACACCGCTCCTTTACGCGTGAAGCTGGCACGCACGCGACGCATCGCCACGCTGTCCCACATGTTTAATGCCACTGCCAGCAACAGGTACAGGCCGTTGACCACCCACGTCCAAATCATCGGATCGAGTTTACCTTTGCCGCCGTTAGACTTAATTGACGTTTGCAGCAGGAAGAACACCAGATACAGCAACATAGCCGGTAGCATAGACAGTACACGGCCCTGTCGCGGGTTGACCACGCTCAGCGGCACGACCATCAGTGCCATCATAAACACCGTGAATACTAGCGTCAGGCGCCAGTGCAGCTCTGCTCGAGCGCGGTTGGTATCGGTATTCATCAGGGTCCGCATGTCCATCTGCTCGGTATCCGTCGGATCGAGCGCCACGTTCTGATGGCCAATAATCGCCTGATAGTTCTGGAAATCGGTAATACGGAAGTCACGAAGCAGCGCAGTGCCTTCAAAGCGGGTGCCTTTGTTCAGCGTCACCACCTGAGAACCGTCTTTACGCTGCGAGAGCTGACCGGAATCCGCCACTACAACGGATGGGCGAGCATTGCCTTTGGTGCGGATTTGCGCCAGGAAAACATCATTGAAGGTGCTGCCGTTAACGCTTTCAATAAAGAGTACCGAACTGCCATCAGTGGCTTGCTGGAACTGGCCTTGCGCTAACGCCGCCATGCCAGGGTTCGCTTTGGCTTCTGCCAGCACTTCATCCTGATGCCGGGATGACCACGGCCCGGCCCACATCACGTTCACCGCCGCAACGATACCCGTGAATAACGCCAACACCATCGCGGCCTTCACCAGCACGGCTTTACTCAAGCCGCAAGCGTGCATGACCGTGATTTCACTTTCAGTATAGAGTCTCCCCAGCGTCATGAGCAGGCCGAGGAAAAGGCTAAGCGGCAGAATAAGCTGCGCCATTTCAGGCACGCCTAATCCGAGCAGAGAAAGCACCAGATTTGTTGGGATTTCGCCGTCTACCGCCGCGCCAAGGATCCTGACTAACTTCTGACAGAAAAAGATCAGAAGTAAGATGAAAAGGATCGCCAGCTGGCTTTTGAGCGTCTCCCGCACCAGATATCTTATGATTATCACTTTAAATACGCCCGTAAAAACCCGTCTCTTTGCTGGAAAATTGCTTGTTTCATGGCTTAAACGTCATTTATTCTCTTGAGTCGTCGAAAACATCGCTAAGATTAAAAAACCCGGCGGTGTCGCGCTTCAGGATAATTTTTGACGTGTCGAAACCGTAGTAACGTAAGATTAACACGAAGTCACCACAACAGCGGACATGAGTTACGAAAGGTTTCAATTCTATCCGTAGCAGCCGTCGTTGTCTTTAAGATTCAGGAGCGTAGTGCATGGAGTTCAGTGTAAAAAGCGGTAGCCCGGAGAAACAGCGGAGTGCCTGTATCGTTGTGGGCGTCTTTGAACCACGCCGACTCTCCCCGATCGCCGAACAACTCGATAAAATCAGTGACGGCTATATCAGCGCCCTGCTGCGCCGTGGCGAACTGGAAGGCAAACCTGGGCAGACGCTGTTGCTGCACCATGTTCCCAACGTGCTGTCCGAGCGCATTCTGCTGATTGGTTGCGGCAAAGAGCGCGAGCTTGATGAGCGCCAGTACAAGCAGGTCATTCAGAAAACCATCAATACCCTGAATGATACAGGTTCAATGGAAGCCGTCTGCTTCCTGACCGAACTGCACGTCAAAGGTCGCAACACTTACTGGAAAGTACGTCAGGCCGTTGAGACCGCGAAAGAGAGCCTCTACAGTTTTGATCAGTTGAAGACCAACAAAAGCGAACCGCGTCGTCCGCTGCGTAAGATGGTCTTTAACGTCCCGACTCGTCGCGAGCTAACCAGCGGTGAACGCGCCATTCAGCACGGCCTGGCGATTGCCGCCGGTATCAAGGCCGCGAAAGATCTCGGCAACATGCCGCCAAACATCTGCAACGCCGGTTATCTGGCTTCGCAGGCGCGTCAGCTGGCAGATACCTATAGCAAAAACGTCGTCACCCGCGTCATCGGCGAACAGCAGATGAAAGAGCTGGGGATGCACTCATATCTCGCCGTCGGTAATGGTTCGCAAAATGAATCGTTGATGTCAGTCATCGAGTACAAAGGCAATCCATCGGAAGACGCGCGTCCAATCGTGCTGGTCGGCAAAGGTCTGACCTTTGACTCCGGCGGTATCTCCATCAAGCCTGCCGAAGGCATGGATGAGATGAAGTACGACATGTGCGGTGCGGCAGCGGTTTACGGCGTAATGCGGATGGTCGCAGAACTTCAGCTGCCAATTAACGTTATTGGCGTTCTGGCGGGCTGCGAAAACATGCCAGGCGGTCGCGCATATCGCCCAGGCGATGTGTTGACCACGATGTCCGGCCAGACTGTTGAAGTGCTGAACACTGACGCCGAAGGCCGTCTGGTGCTGTGCGACGTACTGACTTACGTTGAGCGCTTTGACCCTGAAGCGGTGATCGACGTGGCAACGCTGACCGGTGCCTGTGTGATCGCCCTCGGCCATCACATCACCGGCCTGCTGTCGAACCACAATCCGCTGGCTCATGAGCTTATCGGCGCGTCCGAGCAAGCGGGTGACCGTGCGTGGCGTCTGCCGCTGGGCGATGAGTATCAGGAACAGCTGGAGTCCAACTTTGCGGATATGGCCAACATCGGCGGTCGTCCTGGCGGAGCGATTACCGCAGGCTGCTTCCTGGCGCGCTTTACTCGCAAGTACAACTGGGCGCACCTGGATATCGCGGGCACCGCATGGCGCTCCGGCAAAGCCAAAGGCGCAACCGGTCGTCCGGTCGCTCTGCTGTCACAGTTCCTGCTCAACCGCGCCGGTTTTAACGGCGAAGAGTGATGTTAAATGCCGGGTGGCGGCTTCGCTACCCGGCATACAATATGGCTCGTAACCGTAGGCCCGGTAAGCGCAGCGCCACCGGGCAACCCGTTTAAAGTCACCCAAAGAAGCCCCATATATGAAGAATGCAACGTTCTACCTTCTGGACAACGACAACACCATCGATGGCTTAAGCGCCGTCGAGCAGCTGGTGTGTGAAATTGCCGCAGAACGTTGGCGCAGCGGTAAACGCGTTCTGATCGCCTGCGAAGATGAAGCGCAGGCGATTCGACTCGATGAAGCCCTGTGGGCAAGGCCGCCCGAAAGTTTTGTTCCGCATAATTTGTCGGGAGAAGGTCCGCGCGGCGGCGCACCGGTGGAAATCGCCTGGCCGCAAAAGCGTAACAGCAGCGCGCGCGATATTCTGATCAGCCTGCGTATCGGCTTTGCAGATTTTGCCACCGCTTTCACAGAAGTGGTAGACTTTGTCCCTCACGAAGATTCTCTGAAACAACTGGCGCGCGAACGCTACAAAGCGTACCGCCTGGCTGGTTTTAACCTGAATACGGCAACCTGGAAATAATGGAAAAGACATACAACCCACGAGATATCGAACAGCCGCTTTACGAGCACTGGGAAGAGCAGGGCTATTTCAAGCCTAATGGCGATGAAAGCAAAGAGTCCTTCTGCATCATGATCCCGCCGCCGAACGTCACCGGCAGTTTGCATATGGGTCATGCTTTCCAGCAAACCATCATGGATACCATGATCCGTTACCAGCGCATGCAGGGCAAAAATACCCTGTGGCAGGCTGGTACTGACCACGCGGGTATTGCTACCCAGATGGTGGTGGAACGTAAGATTGCCGCTGAAGAAGGTAAAACCCGCCACGACTACGGTCGCGAGGCGTTCATCGACAAAATCTGGCAGTGGAAAGCGGAATCTGGCGGCACCATTACCCGTCAGATGCGCCGTCTCGGCAACTCCGTGGACTGGGAGCGTGAGCGCTTCACCATGGATGAAGGCCTGTCCAACGCCGTGAAAGAAGTCTTCGTCCGTCTGTACAAAGAAGACCTGATTTACCGTGGCAAACGCCTGGTGAACTGGGACCCGAAACTGCGCACCGCGATCTCTGACCTGGAAGTTGAAAACCGCGAGTCTAAAGGCTCCATGTGGCACATCCGCTATCCACTGGCCGATGGCGCAAAAACCGCAGACGGTAAAGATTACCTGGTGGTTGCCACCACTCGTCCGGAAACCCTGCTGGGCGATACCGGCGTGGCCGTGAACCCAGAAGATCCGCGCTATAAAGATCTGATCGGCAAGTTCGTGGTTCTGCCACTGGTGAACCGCCGCATTCCAATTCTGGGCGACGAACACGCTGACATGGAAAAAGGCACCGGCTGCGTGAAAATCACCCCGGCGCACGATTTCAACGACTACGAAGTGGGCCGTCGTCACGCCCTGCCGATGATCAACATTCTGACCTTTGACGGTGATATCCGTGAAAGCGCGGAAGTGTACGATACCAAAGGCGAAGAGTCTGACGTTTACTCGTCTGACATCCCGGCTGAATTCCAGAAACTGGAACGGTTTGCTGCGCGTAAGGCCGTTGTGGCGGCTATTGACGCACTCGGCCTGCTGGAAGAGATCAAACCTCACGATCTGACCGTGCCTTACGGCGACCGTGGCGGCGTGGTGATCGAACCAATGCTGACCGACCAGTGGTACGTCCGCGCTGACGTGCTGGCGAAACCGGCAGTTGAAGCGGTTGAAAACGGCGACATCCAGTTCGTTCCTAAGCAGTATGAAAACATGTACTTCTCCTGGATGCGTGATATTCAGGACTGGTGTATCTCTCGTCAGCTGTGGTGGGGTCACCGTATCCCGGCGTGGTATGACAACGACGGCAACGTATTCGTTGGCCGCACCGAAGAAGAAGTCCGTCAGGAAAACAACCTGGGTGCCGACGTGGCCCTGCGCCAGGACGACGACGTTCTGGACACTTGGTTCTCCTCCGCCCTGTGGACGTTCTCCACCCTCGGCTGGCCGGAAAACACCGACGCGCTGCGCCAGTTCCACCCGACCAGCGTGATGGTCTCTGGCTTTGACATCATCTTCTTCTGGATCGCCCGCATGATCATGATGACCATGCACTTCATCAAAGATGAAGACGGTAAGCCGCAGATTCCGTTCAAGACCATCTACATGACCGGTCTGATTCGTGATGATGAAGGCCAGAAGATGTCCAAATCCAAGGGTAACGTTATCGATCCGCTGGATATGGTTGACGGGATTTCACTGGCAGACCTGCTGGAGAAACGTACCGGGAACATGATGCAGCCGCAGCTGGCAGAGAAAATCGCCAAGCGCACCGAGAAGCAATTCCCGGACGGTATCGAGCCACACGGCACCGACGCCCTGCGTTTCACCCTGGCGGCGCTGGCCTCTACCGGTCGCGACATCAACTGGGATATGAAACGTCTGGAAGGTTATCGCAACTTCTGTAACAAGCTGTGGAACGCCAGCCGCTTCGTGCTGATGAACACTGAAGATCAGGATTGCGGCTTCAACGGCGGCGAAATGACCCTGTCTCTGGCGGATCGCTGGATCCTGGCGGAATTCAACCAGACTATCAAAGCGTACCGTGAAGCGCTGGATACTTATCGCTTTGATATCGCGGCAGGTATTCTGTACGAATTCACCTGGAACCAGTTCTGCGACTGGTATCTGGAGCTGACCAAGCCGGTCATGAACGGCGGTAACGAAGCGGAACTGCGCGGCACGCGTAACACGCTGATTACCGTTCTGGAAGGTTTGCTGCGCCTCGCGCACCCAATCATTCCGTTCATCACCGAAACCATCTGGCAGCGTGTGAAGGTTATCAAAGGCATTACTGCCGATACCATCATGCTGCAGCCATTCCCGGAATTCGATGCAGCGCAGGTTGATGAAGCAGCAGCATCCGATACCGAATGGCTGAAACAGGCGATTGTGGCAATCCGTAACATTCGTGCCGAGATGAACCTCTCTCCAGGCAAACCGCTGGAACTGCTGCTGCGCGGTTGCAGCGAAGCGGCGGTGCGTCGCGTGACCGAGAACAGTAGCTTCCTGCAGAACATGGCACGTCTGGAAAGCATCACCGTGCTGCCAGCCGATGACAAAGGTCCGGTCTCCGTGACCAAAATCATCGAAGGCGCCGAGCTGCTGATCCCAATGGCAGGGCTTATCGACAAAGAAACCGAACTGGCTCGTCTGGCAAAAGAAGTCGCCAAAGTCGAACTGGAAATCGGGAAAATCGAGAGCAAACTGTCTAACGAAGGTTTCGTTGCCCGTGCTCCTGAAGCGGTTATCGCCAAAGAGCGTGAACGTCTGGTGGCCTTCGCCGATGCGAAAGCGAAGCTGATTGAGCAGCAGGCGGTTATCGCTGCGCTGTAATGTCTCTGCCCCTTACCTGTTCGCAGGTAAGGGGCATCCTTCCTGAAATATCCTCGCTTGCACTCCCCTTTCTGCGGTGCTATTAACTGCAGTTGTGTGTCAATTTTTGTCATGAGTAATGCTATGAGCGTGATTACCCCCGTCGCTGCGGCTATGCGCCGGATTACAGTGCAAGACAACGCCGATATCGCTGCGGTTATCCGTGAAGTGTCTGCTGAGTACGGTCTTACGGCCGATAAGGGCTATACCGTTGCCGATCCCAACCTCGACGAGTTGTTTAAACTCTACAGCCAGCCGGGCCATGCCTACTGGGTGATTGAACAAAACGGCCAGGTCGTTGGCGGAGGCGGCATTGCCCCATTGAGCTGCAGTGAGCCGGATATCTGCGAGCTGCAAAAAATGTACTTCCTGCCGACCGTTCGCGGACAAGGCCTGGCGAAAAAGCTGGCACTTCTGGCGCTCGATCATGCCCGCTCACAGGGCTTCAAACGCTGCTACCTCGAAACCACTGCCTTCCTAAAAGAAGCTATCGGCTTGTATGAACATTTGGGCTTTGAACATATCGATGCACCACTGGGCTGCACCGGACACGTCGATTGCGAAGTCAGGATGCTGAAAACTCTGTAAATCCCATTCCTGCCCTCTTCTGTTAAGCGGCTGTAAACTGAATGCTCTACACTCTCAGTTCACACCAAAACAGGGGAAAGACGATGTCGAAGATAAAAAGCTATGCCGCGCCGCAGGCAGGTGCAGAACTTGAACTGTACGAATACGATGCGGGCGAGCTGAAGGCAGAAGACGTCGAAGTGCAGGTCGATTATTGCGGGATTTGCCACTCGGATCTGTCGATGATCGACAACGAATGGGGCTTCTCCAGCTATCCACTGGTTGCCGGACACGAAGTGATCGGCCGCGTGGTCGCACTCGGTACCGCTGCTCAGGATAAAGGGCTTAAAATTGGCCAGCGCGTCGGCATTGGCTGGACCGCCCGTAGCTGCGGCCATTGCGATGCCTGTATCAGCGGCAACCAGATCAACTGTCTGGAAGGCGCAGTTCCCACCATCCTTAATAAAGGCGGTTTCGCCGACAAGCTGCGCGCCGACTGGCAGTGGGTCATTCCGCTCCCGGACAGCATTGATATTGAATCCGCAGGCCCGCTGTTGTGCGGCGGTATCACCGTCTTCAAACCACTCCTGATGCATCATGTCACCGCCACCAGCCGCGTCGGCGTGATTGGTATTGGCGGTTTAGGTCACATCGCCATTAAGCTGCTGCATGCAATGGGTTGCGAAGTCACCGCATTCAGCTCCAATCCGGCGAAAGAGAAAGAAGTGCTGGCGATGGGGGCTGATAAGGTGGTCAATAGCCGCGACCCTGAACTGCTGAAAGCCCTGGCGGGTCAATTCGATTTGATCATCAACACCGTGAACGTCGATCTCGACTGGCAACCGTATTTTGAAGCGCTGGCCTATGGCGGGAATTTCCATACCGTCGGTGCGGTGCTGAAGCCGCTTCCGGTTCCGGCATTCACCCTGATCGGCGGCGATCGCAGCGTGTCCGGCTCAGCCACAGGTACACCATATGAATTGCGCAAACTGATGAAGTTCGCAGGCCGCACCAAAGTGGCACCCACCACCGAACTGTATCCGATGTCGAAAATCAACGAAGCCATCCAGCACGTACGTGACGGTAAAGCCCGTTACCGCGTGGTGTTGAAAGCGGACTTCTAAGGCTAAATTGCCGGGTGGCGGCTGCGCCTTACCCGGCCTACGGTTAGGTTTTGTAGGCCCGGTAAGCGTAGCGCCACCGGGCATTTTTTTAACTACTGCGCCATTACAGCAAACACCTCTGCCACCGCCACCGCACCTGGATCGGTGACACCCTCCAGATTTTCTTTATTCACGTACGACGAACGCCCCGCTCCGGCTTTTTGCATGCTGGCAGTTGCTTCCGCGCCCTGTTTCGCCGCCTGAGCTGCAGCCTGAATATCGCCTGTTTGTAACGCTTCCAGCGCCGGTTGCAGCGCGTCGATCAATGTACGATCGCCGAGATCTGCCCCGCCGTACTGCTTCATTTGCGCCAACCCACTCAGCAAGGCCTCCGCCAGCGGTTTGCCGTCCTGTCGCTGCTGTCCGGCGGCGGTAAAGAAGATCGACATCAACACGCCGCTCGATCCGCCCATCACCGTCGCCAGCCGCTCGCCGATTAACAGCAGCAATTTCGGCACATCGTTGAGCGGCAGTTTCTTCTCTTGCAACAACTGCGCAATATCCCGCGCGCCTTGCGCAAAGGTCGACCCCGTATCGCCGTCACCCACTTTAGCATCCAGGGCATTCAACCGATTTTCCAGATCGACCAGCGTTTGCGTTGCGCCCGCCACTAATGCTGCCACCTGAGCATTTTCAGACGGCACATACTCCACGCGATCCTGAATAGCCGTATGCTGCACCGTACGCAGTGGTGCAAACGCCACTGGCTTTTGCCAGCCGAGGGTTTCGACAGGCTCATTCAGCGCCTGCTCGAAGGTCTCATTCAGCTTGAGCAACGACAGGGAAAAGCCCTTCATATCCAGCGCACTCACCAGCGGCGCAGGGCCAATCAAATATGCAATCTGATCCTGCAACGCGGAATGCGCTAGCTCTTTTGTCAGCAGCGCCATCTCCAGCGCCGACACGCCGCCGAGGTTGTTAATCAGCACGGCAAACCGCCCATCACCCGCCTTTTCTTTTAGCGGAGCTATCAGCGTATCGATAATGGCTTTGCTGTTTTGCGTATCGACCACCGAAGCACCCGGCTCGCCGTGAATACCCAGACCCAGCTCGACATGTCCTTGCTTAATACGCCCCTCTTCGTCGTCACTGCCCGGTAGATTACAGGTCTGCATCGCCACGCCCAGGCTCCAGAGGTTATCGCAGGCCTGCTGTGCAATATCCCGGACGTTGCTTAGCGATTTACCTTTTTCCGCCGCATAACCGGCGATTTTATGGACCAACGCCGTACCCGCAATCCCGCGTGGCTGCTTGTTATCCGGCAGGGCGATATCATCGGCAACGATCACCATCTCCACTTTCAGCCCGTAGCGTTTGGCTTTTTCCGCTGCAAGACCGAAGTTCAGACGATCGCCGGTGTAGTTTTTGACGATCAGCAGACAGCCACGATCGCCCGTCACCGCCACGATGGCGTTCAGCACCGCATCTACGCTCGGCGAGGCAAACAGATCGCCGCACACCGCAGCGGTCAACATGCCCTTACCGACAAAACCGGCATGGGCGGGTTCGTGACCGGAACCCCCGCCAGAAATCACCGCCACCCGACTTTTATCCCAGTCGCTGCGTGCCACCACTCGGATGGCCGGATCGATATCGAGTTTGACCAAATTACCGTGCGGCGCGGAAATCAGTATGCCTTCAATGGCGTCATTGACCAGCTGTTTGCGGTCATTAAAAAAGAATCTGGACATAGCCTTCCAACTTTTTGTGAATCGTATGCAAAAGCATAGTCTGCGCTGGGTAATGCGCCGCAAAGTCAGGAATTTACTGAGTCAATTTGCCGTCAGGTTGCCTATACTCGACGCAGGACAAAGAGAGGACGCGCACCATGAGTACACCATTGCTGATTGCCCGGACGCTGGATAAAGAGCTGTTCTTACTGCCAGGCATGGCGAACCGCCACGGGCTGATTACCGGCGCCACAGGGACAGGTAAAACCGTCACCCTGCAAAAACTGGCGGAGTCTTTTTCAAGTCACGGCGTGCCGGTTTTTATGGCCGACGTAAAAGGTGATTTAACCGGCGTGGCCCAGGAGGGCACGGCATCAGAAAAACTGCTTGAGCGGCTGAAAAACATAGGTGTCACTGACTGGCAACCACAGGCGAACCCTGTGGTGGTGTGGGATATTTTCGGCGAGAAAGGCCATCCGGTGCGCGCGACCGTCTCAGATCTTGGCCCGCTGCTGCTGGCGCGGTTGTTGAATCTTAACGACGTCCAGTCTGGCGTGTTAAACATCATCTTCCGCATTGCCGACGATCAGGGCCTGCTGCTGCTCGATTTCAAAGATCTGCGCGCCATTACTCAGTACATCGGAGATAACGCCAAATCCTTCCAGAATCAGTACGGCAACATCAGCCCGGCATCTGTAGGCGCTATCCAGCGCGGACTGCTAACCCTCGAACAGCAAGGCGCAGAGCATTTCTTTGGCGAGCCGATGCTGGATATCAAAGACTGGATGCGCACCGACAGTAACGGCAAAGGGATTATCAACATTCTGAGCGCCGAGAAGCTTTACCAGATGCCAAAGCTCTACGCCGCCAGCCTGTTGTGGATGCTCTCTGAACTCTATGAACAGCTGCCGGAAGCGGGCGATCTGGATAAACCAAAGATCGTGTTCTTCTTTGATGAGGCGCATTTGCTGTTCAGCGACGCGCCGCAGGTGCTGCTGGATAAAATCGAGCAGGTAATCCGCCTGATCCGCTCAAAAGGGGTTGGCGTCTATTTTGTCTCGCAGAACCCTTCCGACATTCCCGATAACGTTCTTGGGCAGTTAGGGAATCGCGTGCAGCACGCCCTGCGTGCCTTTACCCCGAAAGATCAGAAAGCCGTCAAAGCAGCGGCGCAAACCATGCGTGCCAACCCGGCATTTGATACCGAAGCGGCGATTCAGGCGCTGGGGACTGGGGAAGCGCTGATTTCGTTCCTTGATGCCAAAGGCAGCCCGTCGGTCGTTGAGCGTGCGATGGTGATTGCGCCATTCTCACGAATGGGGCCGGTGACGGACGATGAACGTAACGCCTTAATCAACCACTCACCAGTCTACGGCAAGTACGAGGATGAAGTAGATCGAGAGTCTGCGTTCGAGAGGCTACAGAAAGGCGTTCAGGCGAGCACCGAACAGCAGCAATCCCCAGCGACTAAAGGCGAAAACGTAGCCGTGGATGACGGCATTCTCGGCGGGCTGAAAGATATTCTGTTTGGCACTACAGGACCACGCGGCGGTAAACGCGATGGCGTGGTGCAAACGATGGCGAAAAGCGCCGCGCGGCAGGTGACGAATCAGATAGTGCGCGGCATGCTGGGAAGTTTACTGGGCGGTCGCCGCCGATAGCGGAGAGATCCACGGCGTGCCGAGCGCTGAGCCTTGTGCGCCGTGCTGGTTCAGATAGCGATCCAGTTCGACCATCCCCGTCCAGCGGTTCTCGCACCACAGCGGCGCGAGAAGCGTTGGCCGACGAGCGCTGGCGGATATGCGGTGGTAAATCACCTCCGGTGGCGTGTGACGAATCATTTCGCCAGCCGTCACGGTGTACTCCTCCAGCGCGATGCCGTTTAATCGCCCGGCTTCCCAGGCTTTCGCCATCGTGCTGCCCGTCACGATATGCAGCGGATGGAGTTTAATGCCATCCACGCCTGTCTCAACGACTCTTTCAAGCGTTTCCAGGCCGTGCTGCTGCCCTTCTCCCGGCAGGCCGACAATCAGGTGGGAGCATACTTTTAGCCCGCGTTCACGCGCCAGTCGGGTGGTTTTCTGATAGCAGGCAAAATCGTGACCACGATTAATTCGGTGCAGAGTTTTGTCATGCGCGGTCTGTAATCCCAGCTCTAGCCAGATTTCATACCCCAGATCTTTATATTCGCTGAGTAAATCCAGCACAGCTTCCGGTACGCAGTCCGGGCGCGTACCGACACACAAACCGACGATATTCGCCTGGCTCACGGCCTGCTGATACATTGAGCGTAATACCTGCACTTCAGCAAAGGTGCTGGTGTAGGCCTGGAAATAGCCCAGATACTGTTTTGCGCGGTTGACCAGGCTCGCCTGATGAGAGAGCTGCTCCGCAATAGAATTATGCTGCTGCGCCTCGTCAGCGAAAGAAGCCACATTACAGAAAGTACAGCCACCACGCCCGATGGTGCCGTCGCGATTTGGGCAGCTGAAACCGCCGTGCAGCGTGAGCTTGTGGACCTTTTGTCCGTAACGACGTGAAAGATCCCCACCAAACATATTGACTAATTTCTGTAACTGCATAATCTGATAGACCGTCCCGGAGAAAGGGGACAAGCCTGCCACTTTTAGCCTCTGTCGGCGATGACCTGGATCAATCGCCCTGGACGGCTATTATTCATTTGAATAAAAACTCACTATTACTGCAATTTCATTCATCACCCTGGCAATTACTTTTCCTTATGTTCTGATGGATTTTTTCACTTATCGCATCACAGCTGTAAAACAGTGTGATTATGCGCCCTGATCGCCAGTGCCAGATTATTATCCTGCAAAAATTCAGCCATTCAGCACGGTAAAGGGATAATACCGCTTTCAGATAGTGAGTCAGATCACACTCCCCAGGAGCATCCCCTTGGCTTTTGTGGATGTAAAAAGCGTTAAAATTCCTTTATATTCAATTAACTAATACCCCTTTAGCACATTTTTGTATAAATAAGATTGCCATTTGACCTGTGTATCAATTCCCGATAAGTTGGAAATCCGCTGGAAGCTTTCTGGATGAGCAGCCTGCTCATCATATTTATGCAGTAATTGAGATTCCCTCTGAAGCAAGTCCTCAAACTTGTTTGACCTGTGCGAAATGGAAATGAAGAGGGCGAATGCGAGGTGCGCGTATGAAACGCAAACCCCGTCGCCGCGCTCTTTCTGTGCCTGTGCGCCACGGTCCAGATAGGAATCCCGAAGAGCCTGGGGAGGTTCACTGATATGTTGTACGATAAATCCCTTGAGAAGGATAACTGTGGTTTCGGCCTGATCGCCCACATAGAAGGCGAACCTAGCCACAAGGTAGTGCGTACCGCTATACACGCACTGGCCCGTATGCAGCACCGTGGTGCAATCCTCGCTGATGGTAAAACCGGCGATGGTTGTGGCTTGCTGCTACAAAAACCGGATCGTTTCTTCCGAATCGTTGCGGAAGAACGCGGCTGGCGTTTAGCCAAAAACTACGCTGTCGGCATGCTGTTCCTGAATCAGGATCCTGAAAAAGCTGCCGCCTCACGCCGCATCGTCGAAGAAGAACTTCAACGCGAAACCCTGTCGATTGTCGGCTGGCGCAATGTGCCAACCAATGAAGGGGTGCTCGGTGAAATCGCCCTCTCCTCGCTGCCTCGTATTGAACAGATTTTTGTGAATGCGCCTGCTGGCTGGCGTCCACGCGATATGGAACGCCGTCTGTTTATTGCCCGTCGCCGTATCGAAAAACGTTTGCAGGAAGATAAAGAGTTCTACGTCTGTAGCCTCTCGAACCTGGTGAACATCTATAAAGGTCTGTGTATGCCGGCTGACCTGCCGCGCTTCTACCTGGACCTCGCGGACCTGCGTCTGGAATCGGCCATTTGCCTGTTCCACCAGCGCTTCTCCACTAACACCGTTCCTCGCTGGCCGCTGGCTCAGCCGTTCCGCTACCTGGCGCACAACGGTGAGATCAACACCATCACTGGTAACCGCCAGTGGGCGCGTGCGCGTACCTATAAGTTCCAGACCCCGCTGATCCCGGATCTGCATGATGCCGCGCCGTTCGTTAACGAAACGGGTTCCGACTCCAGCTCGATGGATAACATGCTGGAACTGCTGCTGGCCGGCGGGATGGATATCGTGCGTGCGATGCGCCTGCTTGTTCCGCCAGCCTGGCAGAACAACCCAGATATGGACCCGGATCTGCGCGCATTTTTCGACTTTAACTCCATGCACATGGAGCCGTGGGACGGCCCGGCGGGCATCGTGATGTCCGATGGACGCTACGCAGCCTGTAACCTCGACCGTAACGGTCTGCGCCCGGCGCGCTACGTCATCACTAAAGACAAGCTGATCACCTGCGCCTCCGAAGTCGGGATTTGGGATTATCAGCCTGACGAAGTGGTCGAAAAAGGCCGCGTCGGCCCAGGCGAACTGATGGTTATCGATACTCGTGCGGGCCGTATTCTGCACTCAGCCGAAACCGATTATGATCTGAAAATCCGTCATCCTTACAAAGAGTGGATGGAGAAAAACGTCCGCCGCCTGGTGCCGTTCGAAGATCTGCCGGACGAAGATGTCGGCAGCCGTGAGATGGACGACGATACGCTCGCCAGTTTCCAGAAACAGTTTAACTACAGCGCTGAAGAGCTGGATTCCGTCATCCGCGTACTGGGTGAAAATGGCCAGGAAGCGGTCGGTTCGATGGGTGACGATACGCCATTTGCCGTGCTCTCCAGCCAGCCACGCATCGTGTACGATTACTTCCGTCAGCAGTTTGCGCAGGTGACAAACCCGCCAATCGATCCGCTGCGTGAAGCCCACGTTATGTCGCTGGCCACCAGCATCGGCCGCGAGATGAACGTCTTCTGCGAAGCCGAAGGCCAGGCGCACCGCCTGAGCTTTAAGTCGCCGATTCTGCTGTACTCCGATTTCAAACAGCTCACCACCATGACCGAGGAGCACTACCGCGCCGACACGCTCGATATTACCTTTGACGTGACCGAAGCGAGCCTCGAAGAGACGGTGAAAGCTCTGTGCGATCAAGCTGAGCAGATGGTGCGTAACGGCACCGTTCTGCTGGTGCTGTCCGACCGTAATATTGCCAAAAATCGCCTGCCGGTTCCGGCACCGATGGCGGTGGGCGCTATCCAGACCCGTCTGGTGGATAAAAACCTGCGCTGCGATGCCAACATCATCGTAGAAACCGCAAGCGCCCGCGACCCGCACCACTTTGCCGTGCTGCTGGGCTTTGGCGCGACGGCTATCTATCCGTACCTGGCGTACGAAACGCTGGCGAAGCTGGTCGACGGTCGAGCGATCGAAAAAGATTACCGCACCGTGATGCTGAACTACCGTAACGGCATCAACAAAGGCCTGTACAAGATCATGTCCAAAATGGGCATCTCGACGATTGCCTCTTACCGCTGCTCGAAGCTGTTTGAAGCGGTCGGTCTGCATGATGACGTCGCTGATTTGTGCTTCCAGGGCGTGATTAGCCGTATCGGCGGTGCCGGTTTCTCAGACTTCCAGCAGGACCTGCTGAATCTGTCGAAGCGCGCCTGGCTGGCGCGTAAACCTCTGGATCAGGGCGGTCTGCTGAAATACGTGCACGGCGGCGAATATCACGCCTACAACCCGGACGTGGTACGCACCCTGCAACAGGCGGTTCAGAGCGGCGAATACAGCGATTATCAGCAGTATTCAAAACTGGTTAACGAACGCCCGGCGGCGACGCTGCGCGATCTGCTGGCGGTGAATCCGGACGGCGAAACCGTCAGCATTAATGACGTTGAACCGGCAAGCGAACTGTATAAACGTTTCGATACCGCAGCGATGTCCATCGGCGCACTCAGCCCGGAAGCGCACGAAGCGCTGGCCGAGGCGATGAACAGCATTGGCGGTAACTCCAACTCCGGCGAAGGCGGCGAAGATCCTGCGCGCTATGGCACCAACAAAGTGTCGCGCATTAAGCAGGTGGCCTCTGGTCGCTTTGGCGTCACACCAGCGTACCTGGTCAACGCCGACGTGATTCAGATTAAAGTCGCTCAGGGTGCAAAACCGGGCGAAGGCGGTCAGCTACCGGGTGACAAAGTCACGCCGTACATCGCCAAACTGCGCTACTCGGTGCCGGGCGTGACGCTGATCTCCCCGCCGCCGCACCATGATATCTACTCTATCGAGGATTTGGCGCAGCTGATTTTCGACCTGAAACAGGTCAACCCGAAAGCGATGATCTCCGTGAAGCTGGTTTCCGAACCGGGCGTCGGCACCATCGCCACCGGTGTGGCAAAAGCCTACGCAGACCTGATCACCATCGCGGGCTATGACGGCGGCACGGGCGCAAGCCCACTCTCCTCCGTGAAATACGCGGGTTGTCCGTGGGAGCTGGGCCTGGTGGAGACACAACAGGCGCTGGTGGCCAACGGCCTGCGTCACAAGATTCGCCTGCAGGTGGATGGCGGCCTGAAAACCGGTCTCGACATCATCAAAGCCGCAATTCTGGGTGCAGAGAGCTTCGGCTTCGGCACTGGGCCAATGGTGGCGCTGGGCTGTAAATACCTGCGTATTTGTCACCTGAATAACTGCGCAACGGGCGTGGCAACTCAGGACGAAAAACTGCGTAAGAATCACTACCACGGCCTGCCGTTCAAAGTGACCAACTACTTTGAATTCATCGCCCGCGAAACCCGCGAGCTGATGGCGCAACTGGGTGTGAAGCGTCTGGTCGATTTGATTGGCCGTACCGACCTGCTGAAAGAGCTTGAAGGCTTTACGGCGAAGCAGCAGAAACTGAAGCTGTCACGACTGCTGGAAACTGCCGAGCCGCATCCAGGCAAAGCCGTTTACTGCACCGAGACTAACCCACCGTTCGATAACGGCGTGTTGAACGCACAGCTGTTGCAACAGGCGAAACCGTATGTTGATGACAAACAGAGCAAAACGTTCTGGTTTGATATCCGCAACACCGACCGTTCTGTGGGCGCGACGCTTTCTGGTTATATTGCGCAAACTCATGGCGATCAGGGGCTGGCAGCCGATCCGATTATCGCGCACTTCAACGGGACTGCGGGTCAGAGCTTCGGCGTCTGGAACGCGGGTGGCGTTGAACTGTACCTGACCGGCGATGCCAACGACTACGTCGGCAAAGGCATGGCGGGCGGTTTACTGGCAGTGCGTCCTCCGATCGGTTCAGCATTCCGCAGCCATGAAGCCAGCATCATCGGCAACACCTGTTTGTACGGTGCTACCGGCGGGCGTCTGTTTGCTGCAGGCCGGGCTGGCGAGCGCTTTGCGGTGCGTAACTCCGGTGCTATTACCGTCGTAGAAGGCATCGGCGATAACGGTTGTGAATACATGACCGGCGGGATTGTCTGCGTAATGGGCAAAACCGGCGTGAACTTCGGCGCAGGTATGACGGGCGGCTTCGCCTACGTCCTGGACGAAGACGGTGAGTTCCGCAAACGCGTTAACCCGGAACTGGTCGAAGTGCTGGACGTTGACACACTGGCGATCCACGAAGAACACCTGCGCGGTCTGATTACTGAGCATGTGCAGCATACCGGTTCTTCGCGTGGGGAAGAGATCCTGGCGAACTGGCCAGCGTTCTCAGCGAAATTCGCGTTGGTTAAACCGAAGTCCAGCGATGTTAAAGCACTGTTGGGTCACCGTAGTCGTAGCGCAGCAGAGCTGCGTGTGCAGGCGCAGTAAGGGGTAACAATGAGTCAGAACGTATACCAGTTTATCGACCTGCAGCGCGTTGATCCGCCAAAGAAACCGCTGAAGATCCGCAAAATTGAATTTGTTGAAATTTACGAGCCGTTTTCAGAAGGCCAGGCCAAGGCACAGGCAGATCGCTGCCTGTCCTGCGGCAACCCGTACTGCGAATGGAAATGCCCGGTACATAACTACATCCCGAACTGGCTGAAGCTGGCCAACGAAGGACGTATTTTCGAAGCGG
The DNA here is from genome assembly GCA_002271215.1 of Lelliottia jeotgali. Classification (NCBI taxonomy): domain Bacteria; kingdom Pseudomonadati; phylum Pseudomonadota; class Gammaproteobacteria; order Enterobacterales; family Enterobacteriaceae; genus Lelliottia; species Lelliottia jeotgali. The sequence goes on from CP018628.1 coordinate 4,030,068, forward strand.
CTGAACTGTCGCACCAGACCAACACCTTGCCGGAAGTGTGTGGTCGCGTGTGCCCGCAGGACCGTCTGTGCGAAGGTTCCTGTACGCTGAACGACGAGTTTGGCGCAGTGACCATCGGCAACATCGAGCGCTATATCAATGATAAAGCCTTCGAGATGGGCTGGCGTCCGGACATGACTGGCGTGCGTCAGACGGACAAACGCGTGGCGATTATCGGCGCAGGTCCGGCAGGTCTGGCATGTGCCGACGTGCTGACCCGCAACGGCGTCAAAGCGGTGGTGTTTGATCGTCATCCAGAGATCGGCGGCCTGCTGACCTTCGGTATTCCGGCCTTCAAGCTGGAAAAAGAGGTGATGACTCGCCGTCGCGAAATCTTCACCGACATGGGCATTGAGTTCAAACTGAATGTCGAAGTGGGCCGTGACATTCAGATCGACGATCTGCTGAAAGATTACGATGCCGTCTTCCTTGGCGTCGGCACTTATCAGTCGATGCGCGGTGGGCTGGAAAACGAAGACGCACCGGGCGTGTTTGACGCCCTGCCGTTCCTGATTGCTAACACCAAACAGATGATGGGCTTCGGCGAAACCGCCGCTGAGCCGTACGTCACTATGGAAGGCAAACGCGTGGTGGTTCTGGGTGGTGGGGATACCGCGATGGACTGCGTACGTACCTCGATTCGTCAGGACGCGACGCACGTGATTTGTGCTTACCGTCGTGACGAAGAGAACATGCCAGGCTCTAAACGCGAAGTGAAAAACGCGCGCGAAGAGGGTGTTGAGTTCCAGTTCAACGTCCAGCCATTGGGCATTGAAGTGAATGCCAACGGCAAAGTCAGCGGCGTGAAGATGGCGCGTACCGAGATGGGCGCACCGGATGCCAAAGGCCGTCGTCGTGCTGAAATCGTGGCTGGCTCAGAGCATGTGGTTCCGGCTGATGCAGTCGTCATGGCGTTTGGTTTCCGCCCACACAGCATGGAGTGGCTGGCGAAGCACAGCGTTGAGCTGGATTCCCAGGGCCGTGTGATTGCGCCGGAAGGCAACGAGAACGCCTTCCAGACCAGCAACCCGAAAATCTTCGCCGGTGGCGATATCGTTCGCGGTTCGGATCTGGTGGTCACTGCGATTGCTGAAGGCCGTAAAGCGGCTGACGGGATTATGAACTACCTGGAAGTGTAAAAATGAACCGGATGGCAATGCCATCCGGTTTTTTATGCGCTCATTAAACTCACGCGCACCTTAACAACCACCTTCTTTATCTCTTCCGTTTCCTTCACCACACAGCCAGGTTTGTGCGGTTCTCCGGGCATAAAGACTGCGTACATGCCGGGTGTCAAATCAAGTCGCTGCATCCCTTCGATAGTACTGCAGAGCTGATAATCCTCCTCAGTGTGCATCTCCTCGCACTGACGTGCAGAGCCTGCCACGCCATACAGAATGCGCTCCTCTCCTGCCAGCAGCAGCTGGATATCAATGTATTGCTCATGCAGTTCGGCTTTTTTCTGCTCCGGCAGTTGCGTGGCAAACGTCATTACGTTCATAAAGATATCGTCGCCCTGCAGTTCGTAACGCCCCGGCGCTTTGTCCTGCGGCCAGGCTGCGATGGCCTGCGTCAGTGCATTTGCTAATACGGGATGCAATCCCGACAGCGCACTGGCTTTCCCCATCATCATTGTTGTGCTCCTTGGGACAAAAGTGTCGCGCCCAGTAAACCCGCATCGTGGCGGTACCAGGCCGGACGAAGATTGACGTGATAAACCGATGGCTCTTGCGCCAGAAACTCAGCCACCTGCGACAAGTACCCCGCTGCCAGCCCGACGCTGCCGCCCACCACGACGGTCTGACAATCCGTCAGCGCTTTGACATCGGCGATGAGCCGCGCCAGCGTCTGTGCAGAATGAGCAACCAGCTCGCGGGCTGGCTGATGCCCGCGCTGTGCATGATCGAAAATGGCTTTTGCATCAAGACCGGCCAGATCGCCCTGCGCTCGGGCGGCAATAGCCCGGCCAGAGGCGATCGCTTCTACGCATCCACGGCGACCACAGCCGCACACCGGGCCGTGCGGATCGGCAAGCGTATGACCCAGATGTCCGGCAAGCCCTCCTTCGCCCGTCTGCAACTCGCCATCTAGCACGACACCCCCACCCACGCCCGTTGAGACAGTGATGAACACCATATTCTGTGCGTCTATCTCTGGCGCATGGTATTCGGCCCACGCCGCTGCCTGCGCATCATTCACCGCCATCGCAGGTAAACCGGTTATCGACTCCAATGTCTGCACCAGTGGGAAGTGCAGTAAACCGCCCAGGTTATGGGGGTTAATCGACAGCAACGTGCCCTCGCGGATAATCCCTGTCGAAGCGATCGCCACACGCCGCGCCGATGGTATTAGCGGTTCCACCAGCGCTTGCAGTGTTTCGCGCAACGCGTCGGGCGTTTTACTGGCGGGCGTCGGCATTTCGCGCCTTTCACGAATGTGCAGCGCATCATCAATCAGCGCGGCTGCGAGTTTTGTTCCGCCGATATCAATGGCTAACGTGGTCATTTCACCGCCTCGCGCTGGCTTTTGATGCTGCCAAACGGAACGGCACCACTAAACGGTTTACCATCAATCGCATCATGCGTGCGCAGCGCTTCCGGGCGGACCCAGCGTTGAACGCGCGACGGCATATCGAGACCAATCAGCAGGATAACCACAAACGTCAGACCGAATGACAGAGAACCCAGCGCCGTACCCAGCTCAAGACGCTGTGCCAGCAGTGCACCAATTATCGGGGCAATCGCACCGCCCAGTGCGCCGACGTTATAAGTAAAGCCCAGCCCCGCCGCACGCTGATCCGTATCGAAGTAGCCGCCAATCAGCTTCGGCAAGATTCCGGAGATCCCCTGTCCCAGCATCTGCTGGAAGAACAGCAGCAGGCCAAGCACCCAGATATTGGACCCGCCGATGGCAAACACCGGAATAATCAGAAGCTGCGAGGCCAACAGGCTGCAGACATACGCTTTACGCGTACCCAGCCAGTCGCCGAGGAAACCACCCACGCAACACCCCACCGCCGCACCAAAGCCGCTGAAGAACAGAACATGCGCAACCGTCATCGGGTCATAGGCCAGATCTGTTTTCAGATAGGTTGGCAGCAATGCCTGAATCGGCCACGAATAGAGGAACGCGAAGAGCACGACGACCATCAAGGTCACGCCCGTCGGCCAGCGCTTGCCGCTGCTTTGCACCATAAAGCTGATGAATATGCAGGCGCACAACAGCCCCAGAATCACTACCAGACCGGCATTATTCAGCTCTCCGGCGAAGCAGAACCACAGCGCAGTTCCCGCGAAAAGTGTCATCACAATATTGATCAGACGATGCTTGCCGCGATAAAGAATATCGACCATTGTGCGCACCGGCGCTTTGCCCTCGTGCTTCGCTTTCCAGTCTTCTGCTTCGGGAATATTTTTTCGCAGCCACAGGGCAAAGATGATCGGCAGGATGCCGATAAAGAACAGCGCGCGCCAGCCCCACACGGGGACGACCAGGCTGTAAATCTGCGCCGCGACCACCGCACCGATGGAAAAACCGGAGATTAAGAAGCCGCTGGCTTTATTACGCAGATGTTTCGGCCAGCTCTCGATGACATAGGTCGCACTGGACCCGTATTCGCCCGCCATCCCCATGCCGATCACCATACGAGCAATAAACATGGTGATGTAGCCGGGTGCGAAACCGCACGCCAGTGTGCCGCAGGAGAAGAGCACGATACTGGTGATCATCGCCAGTTTGCGCCCGTAGCGATCGCCCATTGCGCCGAGCAGTAAGCCGCCAAACCAGCGCGAGATAAAGGCGGCTGAGATCAGGCTTGCCGCCTCGACCGTCGTTAAACCAAATTCACTTTTGACTTCTGTTAACACCAACGCCATCAACACAAAATCAAAGCCATCGAGCAAATATCCCAGCCAGGCGGCGGAGAAGGCGCGCCACTGCGGGCGGGAAAGATGGCGGTACCACGGGATGCTTTGGGTAGAAATACTCATTTCACTCTCCCGACGATCTCTTGGGCGTATTGCCGGATGGCGGCTTCGCCATATCCGGCCTACGGGCAATGTTTTTTGTAGGCCGGATAAGCGAAGCGCCATCCGGCAATGGATTAGCGCTGCTCAGCCATGAGTTGCTCTGCGAGAGTTTTGAGTTCCGGCAGATATTGCTCGGCCACCGGGGCAAACGGCTTGCGGCACAGCGGGACGGAGACCACATCCATGTAATGCAGTACGGTTTTCAGGCCACGGAAAACACCGACTTTAATCAGCAAATCAATAACCTTGTTGCACTCGCTTTGCAGGCGCTGCGCAGTGGCGTTGTCCCCTTCACGGATCGCGCTGGCGATCGCCTGATAACGCGCGCCCATGATGTTGTACGTACTACCAATCCCACCATCCGCGCCAGCCAGTAAACCGGAGGCAAAGATTTCGTCGTAGCCGTTATAAAGCACCAGATCCGGATGCGCCCGGCGGATCTGCTCCATCTGGAAAAGATCGCCAGAGGTCTGTTTCAGTGCACCAACGCCCGGCAGCGTGACCAGCGTATTGATTTGATCGAGAGATAACTTCACTCCGCTTAGCGCCGGGATGTTGTACACCACCATCGGCAAACCATCCGACGAATCAATAATTGCACGGTAGTGGTCGCAATGTTCTTCAAAGCTGAAGGGATAGTAGAACGGTGTGACCGCTGACACAGCGTCGAAACCAATACGGCTGGCCGCCGCCGCGAGCTGCTGGCTCTCCGCTGTACTGACGCACCCGACATGGGCGATAAGCGTGACCTTACCCTTCGCCTCTTCCGCCACGATCTCCAGTACCTGCTCACGCTCGGTGAGGCTTTGCACAAAGGCTTCGCCCGTTGAGCCACCCACGTACAGGCCATCGATCCCCTGTTGAATATTGAACTGCACCAGACGGCGCAGGCTGTCTTTATCCAGCGCCTGCTGTGCATTAAACGGAGTCAGGAGTGCGGCCATTACGCCACGTAATTGCTTTGCCATAGATACCTCAAGTGATGTTTGGTCTGTTTTAACGATATACCTTTATACCTGTTATACCAGATCAAATATGCAGCAATGCCATACAGAACGCTTATATTGCGATCTGCTTCACTAAAGGATCGTTATTTTTTCTTTTTTGATCCCTGGCCGAAGGCGTGCCAGGTGGCGGAAACGCTATTGAGGTGAGTTTGCAGCGCACGATCGGCTTCGTCCGGATCGCGGCGGCGAATGGCGTCAACAATCGCAATATGCTGCTGATAGCTGACGTCGTTATGCTGATATAGCTCGGCGTCGGAGACTTTTGGTCGGGCGGCAATCAGCCAGTCAAGCAGTGCGACATGAATCGCCATGAAGATTGGGTTACCGGGGATTTCGGCCAGCACCCGATGGAAATCGACGTCAGAACGGATAAACAGCGCATTGTCGTTGAGCGACTGACTGTTAATTTCCAGCGCTTTCGACAGGCGTTCAACCTGTTCATCCGTGGCGTATTCCGCCGCGTAGCGCACCAGGCTGGACTCGAAAAACAGACGCAGCTGTTCAAAGTGAGTGATGCCACCCGGCTGGGTGAGAAAATCTTTCGCCATGCCGGAGAGTTCACTGATGATGGTATCGGCTGAGGGCATTGAGACGCGGGCGCGTTCACCGTTGTTGATTTGCACCAGCCCTTTACGCTTCAGTGCGGCCAGTGCTTCTCGCACCGAAGGGCGGCCGACGTTGAAGAATTCCATCAGTTCGCGTTCGGAAGGGAGCTGTTCACCCTGGGCAAACTCCTGGCGGCGGATCATCTGCTCAAGCTCTTCTTCCACCATGTCGGAGAGTTTTTTACGCGCCAGCGGGCGACGACGCAAACTGCGGCCAAGGGTTTCGGTAGAATTTTCCGCCTGAAGATCAAATGGTTTCATAAAGACTCGGGTCAGAAGAGTGACAATCAGTGACAACGATTCATCATAACACAGGATTTTTAGCGGGGCGAAAACCCCTGAAAGCAAAACAGGCCCATCGGGCCTGTTTAGTTATTTCACAACACGTAACGCTGGACGGCCACCGCGCGGCGGCGGATCGTCATCAGGATCGTTGTCGTTATCGTGATCCGGCTTGTCGCCATCGATAATCGACATCACCGTTTCGCTTTCGCTGGCGGTGGAGCCGTCTTCATCGTTGAGACTGGCGACGTCTTCGTCATAGGCCGCTTCCGGCTCAAACATCGTACCCGCGCCGTTTTCACGTGCATAGACTGCCAGTACGGCAGCCAGCGGCACAGAAACCTGACGCGGAATACCGCCGAAACGCGCGTTGAAGCGCACTTCGTCGTTAGCCAGCTCAAGATTACCCACCGCACGTGGCGCGATGTTCAGGACTATCTGCCCATCACGCGCGTATTCCATCGGAACGCTCACGCCCGGCAACGTCACATCCACTACCAGGTGCGGCGTAAGCTGGTTGTCCAGCAGCCATTCATAGAAGGCACGCAGCAGATACGGACGGCGTGGAGACAGCTGTGACATTTCCACAATCGTTAACCTCGACCAAGACGCATTTCGCGTTCCGGTTCTGTCAGAGATGCGAGGAAAGAATCGCGCTCAAATACGCGAGTCATGTAGCCTTTCAGCTCTTTCGCGCCAGGACCACTGAACTCTACGCCCAGTGACTGAAGACGCCACAGCAGCGGAGCCAGATAGCAATCCACCAGGCTGAACTCGTCGCTCAGGAAGAATGGCTTCTGGCCAAACACCGGAGCAATAGCCAGCAGCTCTTCACGCAGTTGCTTACGGGCCGCGTCTGCTTCAGAGGATGAACCGTTAACGATAACGTTCATCAGGGTGTACCAGTCTTTCTCGATACGCTGCATGTACAGGCGGCTTTCACCACGCGCAACCGGATAAACCGGCATCAGCGGCGGATGAGGGAATCGCTCATCCAGATATTCCATAATGATGCGGGATTCCCACAGGGTCAGCTCGCGATCCACCAGCGTTGGTACGCTCTGGTTCGGGTTGAGATCGATAAGATCCTGAGGTGGGTTATCCTTCTCCACATGCTCGATCTCAAAACTGACACCCTTCTCGGCCAGCACGATACGAACCTGATGGCTATAAATGTCAGTAGGACCAGAAAACAGCGTCATTACCGAACGTTTGTTGGCAGCGACAGCCATGAAAACCTCCAGGTATATATTCAGAATATTACTGCTACCGGCCACGCGGGCCAGCCAGATGTGATTTGTTACCCATCCCAGGAACAAACGCCATCGCTCATAAATCGAACAAAAATCGTGTATTCACTGACATTTGGGCAGAAAATTGGATGATAGTTTACCAGATTTTGCAGGCTTTGTGGTGAGGGGATTCTGGAAATGCGGAAAAAGAGCTGAGAATCAAATAAATACTGTGGATAACCGTCGGATTATCCATAAAAAAACCCGCCGAAGCGGGTTTTTCGCCAATCTTTCTGCCAAAGCAGAAAAAAGATTAACGCTTGGAGAACTGAGGACGACGACGTGCTTTACGCAGGCCGACTTTCTTACGTTCAACTTCACGAGCATCACGAGTAACGAAGCCAGCTTTACGCAGTTCGCCACGCAGGGACTCGTCGTACTCCATCAGAGCGCGGGTGATACCGTGACGGATCGCACCAGCCTGACCAGAAGTACCACCACCTTTAACGGTGATGTAGAGATCGAATTTCTCAACCATGTCGACCAGTTCCAGCGGCTGACGAACTACCATGCGGGCAGTTTCACGACCGAAGTACTGTTCCAGAGAACGTTGGTTGATTACGATTTTACCACTGCCCGGTTTGATGAACACGCGAGCGGCGGAGCTTTTGCGGCGACCAGTGCCGTAGTATTGATTTTCAGCCATTGCCTATAATCCCGATTAGATGTCAAGAACTTGCGGTTGCTGTGCCGCGTGGTTGTGCTCGTTGCCTGCGTAAACTTTCAGTTTACGGTACATAGCACGACCCAGCGGGCCTTTTGGCAGCATGCCTTTAACCGCGATTTCAATCACACGCTCAGGACGGCGGGCAATCATCTCTTCAAAGGTCGCTTGTTTAATACCACCGATGTGGCCGGTGTGATGGTAGTACACCTTGTCTTCACGCTTGTTGCCGGTTACAGCAACTTTTTCTGCGTTCAGAACGATGATGTAATCACCAGTATCTACGTGCGGGGTGTATTCCGCTTTGTGCTTACCGCGCAGGCGACGAGCCAGTTCGGAAGCCAGACGACCCAGAGTTTTACCGGTCGCGTCAACAACATACCAGTCGCGCTGTACGGTTTCTGGTTTAGCTGTAAAAGTTTTCATTAAAAGCTTACCCAAATAAATAAGTTACACGTTGGTGAACACCCAAACGTTTAAAAGTTGAGGCTCACACGACAAAGTCCGGCAAACCTACCCCTTCGAATAGCCTATGCCAGCACATAGAAAGTTTTGGGAAAAAAACCTTCTCGTAACGTGGGGTCGCAAGATTATAGAGAAGTCGAGGTCAAAGATCGACCCTTAAATGTGATTAGTCGCAAGGTTTTCGTGCATAGCCTCTGCGCGGGCTGATGGCCTCCCCCCCAGCCCCTCTCCCACGGGGAGTAGATGGCATTTATGGCATGTGAGCACGTTTCAAATACTCTTCGCTTTGCATCTCCTGCAGGCGTGACAGGCAGCGCTGGAACTCAAACTTCAGTCGTTCCCCCTGATACACCTCATACAGCGGCACCGCGGCGCTCACGACGAGCTTCACATGGCGCTCATAAAACTCATCCACCAGCGCGATAAAACGGCGGGCTTCACTCTCCATCAGAGGCGTCATAGTCGGGACATCAAACAACATCACCGTATGGAACAGGCGCGAAAGCGCAATATAGTCATGCTGACTGCGGGCATCGACACACAGCGTGTCGAAAGAGACGGCAAGCGTCTGGTTTTCGACGCCCAACGTTTGCAGCGGGCGATGGTTGATTTCCAGCTCAGGGGCTTTGTCGCGCTTCGCCCCGGCCAACGCCAGCCAGAGTTTGTCCATCTGATGACGCGTCTCGTCATCCAGGGGAGACAACCACAGATGCGCCTGGGTCAGCGTTCGCAGGCGATAGTCCACGCCCGCATCGACATTCATAATGTCGCAGTGCTCTTTGATGGCCTCGATAGCTGGCAGGAAACGCGCGCGCTGCAAACCGTTGCGATAAAGGTCGTCCGGCGGAATGTTCGACGTCGCCACCAGCGTAATTCCGCGCGCAAACAGCGCTTTCATCAGGCCGCCCAGCAGCATGGCGTCTGTGATATCGGAGACAAAAAACTCATCGAAACACAAAACGTCGGTTTCGGCTTTAAATCGCTCGGCGATGATATCCAGCGGATCGCTGTGCCCCTGCAGGGCGTTCAGCTCTTCATGGACGCGCAGCATAAAGCGGTGGAAATGCAGACGTTGTTTACGCGTACCCGGCAGACTCTGGTAAAACATGTCCATCAGCCAGGTTTTCCCTCGACCGACACCACCCCACATATATAAGCCGCGAACCGGCGCGGCAGTTTGCGGCTCTTTTTTCCCTAACAATCGACCAAACGCGGCTTTCAGACCGCCGCTCTGCGTGGCAGCAGGTGCGGGTGTTTCGTGGATTAATTCCTGATAGATAACATTCAGGCGATTAACGGCTTCACGCTGGACGTCATCGGGCTGGTGAGTGCCCTCTTCCAGGGCTTGTTGGTAACGCGATGTGGGGGACAGGTTTTGCATAATCTTGTTGTTATTCCTTCAATTAAACCTCGCCAGACTGCGCGACTGGCGAAAAAAAGGCCGTTCTACAGTACGCGATGATACGTCAGGATTCCACTTCTGAAGAAATAGCGGTTATAGTGGCATAATCAGGCACAGGCAGGAGCCGAGCCACTACCCTACGGAACAACAAGACAACGGGAGAAGTTCATGACCTGGGAATATGCGCTAATTGGTTTAGTCGTCGGTATCGCCATCGGTGCCGTGGCCATGCGTTTTGGAAATCGCAAATTGCGTCAGCAACAGTCGCTGCAGTATGAGCTGGAAAAAAACAAAGCGGAGCTGGAAGAGTACCGTGAAGAGCTGGTCAGCCACTTTGCCCGTAGCGCTGAACTGCTGGACAACATGGCGACCGATTACCGCCAGCTGTATCAGCACATGGCAAAAAGCTCCAGCAGCCTGCTGCCGGAATTGAGTGGCGATACCAACCCGTTCCGCAACCGTCTGGCGGAGTCTGAAGCCAGTAACGATCAGGCACCCGTACAAATGCCGCGTGATTACTCCGACGGCGCATCTGGCCTGCTGCGCGGTGGCGCAAAACGCGATTAATCGCACATCTGCAATATATTTCACGGGCGCAAACATTGCGCCCGTCCTTTCTTTCCCTTCCCAGCTATTATTTAATCAATTACCTCATTGTTCAGTGGTTTAAAATTCAATAACATCAAACTGTTTTTGGGCCATTTTTCCTTTACTCCAGGCAACGAGAGCCAGCATCAATGAAGAAAAAAAACCAGCTGTTAAGCGCGTTAGCGTTAAGTGTCGGGTTATCTTTGACGGCGTCCTGGCCTGCGGCCGCTGCGCTTCCTTCGCAGGTGCCTGGTGCGGCGGCAATTCCAAGCCTGGCGCCTATGCTTGAAAAAGTGCTGCCTGCGGTAGTGAGTGTGAAGGTGGAAGGCACAGCGGCACAAAGCCAGCGCGTGCCCGAAGAGCTTAAAAAGTATTTTGGTGAGGAAGGTCCGGATCAGCAGGCACAACCGTTTGAAGGCCTCGGCTCCGGCGTGGTGATTGACGCGGCAAAAGGCTACGTTTTAACCAACAACCATGTCATCAGCCAGGCCGATAAAATCAGCGTGCAGATGAACGATGGTCGTGAATTTGACGCCAAATTAATTGGCGGCGACGACCAGAGTGATATCGCGCTGCTGCAAATTCAAAACCCGAGCAATCTGACGCAAATTGTGATCGCAGATTCCGACAAACTGCGCGTCGGCGATTTCGCCGTGGCCGTCGGCAACCCGTTTGGTTTAGGCCAAACAGCGACCTCAGGAATTGTGTCGGCACTGGGGCGCAGCGGCCTGAATCTCGAAGGGCTGGAAAACTTTATCCAGACCGATGCCTCTATTAACCGTGGCAACTCCGGCGGTGCATTGTTGAACCTTAACGGTGAGCTGATCGGGATTAACACCGCGATCCTCGCCCCTGGCGGCGGCAGTATCGGTATCGGGTTTGCTATCCCAAGTAATATGGCCAAAACGCTGGCACAGCAGCTGATTGAATCCGGCGAAGTGAAACGCGGTTTACTGGGCATCAAAGGCCTGGAGATGAGCGCTGATATCGCTAAAGCGTTCAACCTCAACGTTCAACGCGGGGCTTTTGTCAGCGAAGTTTTGGCAAATTCAGGCTCAGCAAAAGCGGGCGTGAAATCGGGTGATGTGATTGTCAGCCTGAACGGTAAGCCGCTCAGCAGCTTTGCCGAACTGCGCTCACGCATTGCCACCACGGAACCGGGGACCAAAGTGAAACTCGGTCTGCTGCGCGATGGCAAACCGTTGGACGTCGAAGTGACGCTGGATAAAAGCACGTCATCATCGGCCAGCGCCGAGCTGATTGCCCCTGCACTTCAAGGTGCGGCACTGAGCGACGGACAGCTGAAAGACGGCACTAAAGGTATTACCATTGAGAGCGTCGAAAAGAGCAGCCCGGCCGCGCAGGCAGGTTTGCATCAGGACGACGTGATTATCGGCGTGAACCGCAACCGCGTGCAATCGATCGCAGAAATGCGCAAAGTGCTTGAAAGCAAACCGACGGTCATCGCTTTGCAAATCGTCCGTGGCAGCGACACGCTCTACATCTTGTTACGCTAGCATTGACCTCCGGACATCACCGCTGCATGTGATGTCCGGATAAGTCATGTTATGCTGCAACCGTTCCTAAATTAACGACGCCCGCATCATGTTTCTTAAGCTATTTCGTTCGATCGCCATCGGTTTAGTCGTTGGCGGATTGTTACTGGCTGCAATGCCCTCTTTACGACAGTTCAATAAGCTGGCGGCGCCGCAGTTCGACAGTACCGATGAGACGCCGGTGAGTTACAACCAGGCCGTTCGCCGTGCTGCGCCTGCCGTAGTGAACGTTTATAACCGTGGCCTCAACAGCTCGGCGAATAATCAGCTGGAGATCCGCACGCTCGGATCCGGCGTGATAATGGACGAGCGCGGCTACATCATTACCAACAAGCATGTGATCAACGACGCCGATCAGATAATTGTTGCCCTGCAGGATGGACGTGTCTTTGAAGCACTTCTGGTCGGTTCCGATAGCCTGACCGATCTGGCAGTGCTCAAAATCACGGCCACCGGCGGCCTGCCGGTGATTCCTATTAACCGTAAACGCACGCCGCATATCGGCGATGTGGTGATGGCCATCGGTAACCCGTATAACCTGGGGCAAACCATCACTCAGGGGATCATCAGCGCCACCGGTCGTATCGGCCTGAATCCATCAGGGCGACAGAACTTCCTGCAAACGGATGCTTCCATTAACCACGGGAACTCCGGCGGTGCGCTGGTGAATTCGCTGGGCGAACTGATGGGTATCAACACCCTGTCGTTTGATAAAAGTAACGACGGCGAAACGCCGGAAGGTATCGGCTTTGCGATACCCTTCCAGTTGGCCAACAAAATTATGGACAAGCTGATCCGCGACGGTCGCGTGATCCGTGGTTATATCGGGATTGGTGGGCGTGAAATTGCGCCACTGCATACGCAGGGTGGCGGAATCGATCAGATTCAGGGCATCGTCGTCAATGAAGTTACGCCAGGCGGTCCGGCAGCGGCGGCGGGCCTTCAGGTGAATGACGTGATCGTTTCGGTGAATGGCACACCAGCGGTGTCCGCCCTGGAAACGATGGATCAGGTCGCGGAAATTCGTCCTGGGTCGATCATACCGGTGGAAGTCATGCGTAATGATAAGAAGCTGACGATTCAGGTCACGATTCAGGAATACCCGGCGACCAACTAATCCGCATAAAAAAACCGGAGTCATTATGGCTCCGGTTTTTTATCGCCTGGCATTCGCTTACTTGTTAACGAACTCTTCGCCCAGGGTGATATCTTTCTTCAGCGTATCGAGCATGCCTTCCATCGCTTGTTGTTCAAACGCGCTCAGCTTGCCGATTGACTGACGTTCTTCAACGCCGTTTTTGCCCAGCAGCAGCGGCTGTGAGAAGAAGCGGGCGTGTTCGCCGTCACCTTCCACATACGCACATTCTACTACGCCTTTCTCGCCTTGCAGCGCACGAACCAGAGACAGACCGAAACGTGCCGCAGCCTGACCCATAGACAGAGTCGCAGAACCGCCACCCGCCTTCGCTTCCACCACTTCGGTGCCCGCGTTCTGGATGCGTTTAGTCAGATCAGCTACTTCCTGCTCGGAGAAGCTCACGCCAGGGATCTGCGACAGCAGCGGCAGAATAGTCACACCAGAGTGACCACCAATAACCGGCACTTCGATGTCAGATGGCAGTTTGCCTTTCAGTTCAGCAACAAAGGTGTTGGAACGGATGATGTCCAGCGTGGTCACGCCAAACAATTTGTTCTTATCGTACACGCCCGCTTTCTTCAGCACTTCTGCAGCGATAGCCACAGTGGTGTTGACCGGGTTAGTGATGATACCGATACAGGCTTTCGGGCAGGTTTCTGCGATCTGCTGCACCAGGTTCTTCACGATACCGGCGTTGACGTTGAACAGATCGGAACGGTCCATGCCAGGCTTACGGGCAACGCCCGCGGAGATCAGCACCACATCTGCGCCTTCAAGCGCTGGACGAGCGTTTTCACCGGAGAAGCCTTTGATTTTCACAGCTGTTGGGATGTGGCTCAGGTCAACCGCGACACCAGGGGTGACCGGAGCAATATCATACAGGGAGAGTTCTGAGCCTGAAGGCAGTTGGGTTTTCAGTAGTAGGGCAAGCGCCTGGCCGATACCACCAGCAGCGCCGAGGACTGCAACTTTCATCCTAAACTCCTTATTATGGTTAACTTTAATATCTGTTACTCCGTTGCGGCGACAGTAATTCAGCAGGTAAATAATTACAATTTTCGTAGCTAAAGAATTTGAGGTCACGCGCCTTTCGCCTCTACCACTATGCTTCCAGTAAATAGCGGCAACGAAGTAGCCAATCAAGACGGTGGTTACAATACACCCTCACTCACCAGCAAAACAACATCATTTTGATAACATTTAATTTACTTTTAAGGTTATTTACGCGCCGTGACCCAGGCATGTTTTCTGATAACGAAATTTGATAAAATCACTCCCTTTCATAACATTAATTCAGCCTAACTCCGGGCAGATAATTTGCATAAAAATTCATTTACATGCATAATAATGGTGTTTCTTTCGTCATATTCCGGGTGACTTATGCGTAGCTCGTCAAAACAAGAAGAATTAGTGAAGGCGTTTAAAGCGCTGCTCAAAGAAGAGAAATTCAGTTCTCAGGGAGAGATTGTCCTGGCCTTACAGGAACAAGGTTTCGAGAACATTAATCAGTCGAAAGTCTCCCGTATGTTAACCAAATTTGGTGCGGTACGTACCCGCAATGCCAAAATGGAAATGGTCTACTGCCTGCCAGCCGAACTGGGCGTACCGACCACCTCCAGCCCTCTGAAGAATCTGGTGCTGGATATTGATTTCAACGACGCAGTGGTCGTTATCCATACCAGCCCTGGCGCCGCGCAGCTAATTGCCCGCCTGCTGGACTCTCTGGGTAAAGCGGAAGGTATCCTCGGTACCATTGCAGGTGATGACACCATCTTTACGACCCCGGCGAATGGTTTCTCCGTTAAAGATCTCTACGAAGCTATCCTGACGCTGTTCGAGCAAGAGCTGTAAACACCTACCCACCCTGCCGCTGAGGCGGCGGGGAATCGTCTCCCTCCGCTTCGCTCACTTCCCTAATCTGTTGCCGTTACTTTTGCAAATAGTGCTTTTCTCTGCCTCTTTTCATTCATCCAGTGAATCATAAATCAACAAATCGCACAAAAAATCAAAGTTTCATATCCATATGATTTTTTTAGATATACCGGCATTATGTGACGAAAAAACGACCACTTCTATGCAATTTGGTTATAAAAACGTGACTGGTTAACACGTAATTACCCATGAAACAATTAGCGTGGTATTAATTTTTGGCGTGACTAGTGTATACTTGATTTTGTGATGAGGGTCACGAAACGAAAGACCCCAATAAAATCGACGAGGTAAAAAATCATGAAAATCAAAACTACTGTTGCAGCCCTGAGCGTCCTGTCAGTCCTGTCATTCGGTGCATTTGCTGCCGATTCTATTAACGCTGACCAGGCACAATCCCGTCAGGCAATCGGCACCATTTCTGTCGGTGCAATCGGTACATCTCCAATGGACATGCACGAGATGCTGAACAAAAAAGCTGAAGAACAAGGTGCGTCTTCTTATCGCATCGTCGAAGCGCGTTCTGGCGACCATTGGCACGCAACGGCTGAGCTGTACAAATAAGTTATATCGAGTGTAGTAACGACATTATCCACTCAACGGCACCAGGCATAAAAATAGCGGTATAACCCTTCTCGCCGTTGAGGAAACACATTTTAGGAGTACGACTATGAACACTAAATTAATCATCGCAACCCTTGGCTTAGCTTCCGTTCTCTCTTTCGGTGCCAGCGCAGCTGTGCATCAGGTGAATTCAGAGCAAGCGCAAAATCTGCAATCAATGGGTAGCATCTCCGTTTCTTCAGTAGCAGGCTCTCCGATGGATATCCGTCAGGAATTAGCCGCTAAAGCTGAAAAAGCAGGCGCCAGCAGCTATCGTGTCACCGAGTTGAACGAAGGTGACCACTGGCATGCAACGGCTGAACTGTACAAATAAACCCTCGTCGTATCTCATCATACGACTTGCCCCTGACACCTTGTCAGGGGCTTTTTTATTTTGCCTGTCAGTGACGAGCATTAAAACGTAATTGCCCTTCCAGCTCTTCTTCCGCCTCATCAAACAGCAGAATCAGCGCGCCAAAACGTCGGCGCAGCTTATCCGGTAAATGGATAAACTCTATTTCAAGCGGCATGGGCAAAACGTCGCCAATGACCACATCCCAAAGGGAATCCAGGTCCGTGACCCTTCCCCGTTCTAAGCCGAAAGCACGACAAAATTCGCGATAAAAGTCTTCCTGACTGTCGATTTCATCAAAATCAAAAGTAGTGATATTCATTGCCCGCCACCCCGTCCAGACAGGCGGCTTACGCCGCCCTGACGATGATTATAATCCCCCGATATGCAGGGTTTTCACTTCCAGAAATTCCTCCAGCCCTAACACCGAGCCTTCTCGACCCAGGCCCGACTCTTTCACCCCGCCGAACGGGCCGAGTTCAGTCGATACCGCACATTCGTTAATCCCGATCATTCCGCTCTCAATGGCCTGCGAAACGCGGAAAACGCGCGACAGATTTTGCGTATAGAAATAGGCAGCCAGGCCATACGGCGTGTTGTTGGCTCGCTGGATGACCTCCTCTTCAGACGTAAAGCGGAAGCAAGCTGCAACCGGGCCAAAGGTCTCTTCCTCGGCCAGCTTCATCCCTTCGTGGCAATCCCCCAGCACGGTCGGCAGCCAGAAGTTGCCGCCAAGCGAATGCGGTTTACCGCCCGCCAGTACCGTGGCACCTTTCGCCACCGCATCTTCCACGTGCTCTCGCACTTTATCGACGGCGGCACGTTCAATCAGCGGGCCAACGACCACGCCCTCATCCTGACCGTTGCCCACTTTCAGCGCGTTCACCGCCTCGGCAAGTTTTGCCACAAAGGTGTCATAGACGGATTCCTGAATGAAGAAGCGGTTCACGCTGACGCACACCTGTCCGGCATTGCGGAATTTATTGGCGATGGCCCCTTTTACGGCAGCATCTATATCGGCATCTTCAAAGACGATATAAGGTGCATTACCCCCGAGCTCCATTGACACTTTTTTCATGGTTTCTGCGGCGTTACGCACCAGCGTTTTGCCGACGGCGGTAGAGCCGGTAAACGAAATTTTACGCACCTCGTGGCTGGCCATGATCGCATCGCTGATCTCATGAGTATTCCCGGCGACGGCATTGAGAACCCCGTCTGGAACGCCTGCTTTTTTTGCCAGCGTTAGCAGAGCAAAGGCACTGAGCGGCGTGTTGTTGGCGGGTTTGATCACGCCAGTACAACCTGCGGCTAACGCCGGGCCAAGTTTTCGCGTCAGCATCGCCATCGGGAAATTCCACGGTGTGATAGCCGCGACAACACCGATAGGTTCACGTGTCGCCAGGATGCGCGAGCCAGGTTTGATCGGGGGAATGATTTCGCCGTTAGCGCGTTTCGCCTGCTCGGCAAACCATTGAATGAAGCTGGCGGCGTACTCGACTTCCCCTTCTGCCTCTTTCAGCGGTTTGCCTTGTTCGGTGGTCATCAGCCGTCCAAGCCAGCTTTTATTCTCAATAATCAGTTCGTACCAGCGATAAAGGATCGTTGAACGCTCTTTCGCTGTTTTCGCTCGCCATGCGGGGAAGGCGCGGCTCGCTGCGGCGATAGCCTCTTCCGTCTCTTTTTTACCTGCTTTTGCGACTTTGGCGACGACATCGCCCGTTGCCGGGTTGAGCACATCAAAGGTGGTATCCAGCGTTTTCCATATGCCGTCTACCAGATATCCGGTTTGAAAAAGCGCATTGTCCTGGAGTGCCTGGGTGGTCATGTGTCCTCCTGATCTGGGTTTAAGAGCCTGCCAGATTAAGTATAGCCACAAAAAAACCGACGCTTTTGGCGTCGGTTTGTGCGGGAGTTTGCCGGGTGGCGCTGCGCTTACCCGGCCTACAGGTTCTGCTCCACCTTTAGCTGTCGGTGAGCGCGTTCTGATACCGATGGAGCACATCTGTCAGACGCCGTACCGGCTCCGTCACCTGCGGCGGTGCTTCCCATACCTGCAGTTTCTCCTGATAGATGTTCAGCTCTTCCAGCAGTTGGGCGAAATAGCGGCGACGCTTATCGTCGCTCGACGCAGAAATCACATGATCCGCCGTGCGACGAAGCTGACGGTGAAACGCCGACAGATCGTCGTTGATCGGTACAGGCGCATTACGCAGACGCTGGTGCGCGATGATCATCGTCAGCGCCAGGCGGAACTTGCCGATATCGTCAGGGAATTTGGTCAGCAGTAAAAACAGCTGCTGATACAGCGCGGGCAGATGATTCTCTTTCCGACGCGCGGTGTTGGTCGTCATCGCGGAAACAGCTGCCGAGACAAATTGATTCAGCAGCACACGTCCGGTTCGCGCCTGCGAATTATCGCGCACCAGCAGAATCACCATCATCGCCAGGAAACAGCCCACCAGCTGGCCTAACGCGCTGTCGAGAAACTGACTGAAGTGGAAAGTCATCGGGTTATCCAGCACCAGAATATTAATGGTACTGGCCAGCGCACCCAGCGATCCCAGACGGCGTTTCTGCACTTCGATACCAATAAAGAACGCCAGTACCGCCAGGCTGATACACAACAGCAGCATGCTTTGCTGTGTTGATGGGATCACCACCAGAAAATAGAACGCGCCGAGGGGCAACGCGGCAAGGGTGCCGTAAAGGAAATCGATGGCCACCATGCGCGGATTGGGCAAGCGCATCGCCAGCGAGGTCACTACCGCAATCATGACCATCGCGCCACTGCCTGAGGTCCAGCCCGTCCACAGCCAGAACAGCGTGCCGAGCATACAGGCCAGCGTAGTGCGCCAGAAGTTAACCATTGCATGATGACGCTCTGCCGACTCGGCCTTGATAACCACTTCGCTACGCAGGACTTCTTCTTCGGTTGCGCTGATTTTGGTATTGCTGATCACCCCGCGTTTAAGCAACAAGTAGCGCGTCGCCGCTCCGACCCAGCTATAAAGGGTGACGGGCGTTTCGCGCTCACCCGTCCAGGCAATCACCCGGCGCATTCTCTTCAGCTGTTTATGGACATCCTGCACCGTTTCAACCGGTTCCTCGAACAGCTCACGAAACGTCTCAGTGATCGCTTCCGGGCGTGTGTTCTGAATAAGATAGGTTTCGCACGCCTGGGTAATCAGCGTTAACGATACCGTATTGAGCGCTTTTAAACGCCGGTTAGCGCGCGCCCAACGGGAGGATTCCATATTCAGGTTACTGCGCATTCCTTCCAGCGCAGTGCTGCGGCGAACCAAAGCGCCCCAGGCTTTATCCACCTCGTCACTGTCGCCGTGTTTAATGCAGAGCTGCATCAGTTGATACTGGGCAACAATCAGGGCATCCAGCTCTCGATCGACCTCTTGCTTGATGGATCGCGGCGAGAAAAGCAGATCGGCGACAATCGCACACACGATCCCGATGACAATTTCGCTACACCGCTCCAGCGCGAACTGCGGGGCAAGCAAAGGTTCAGTCTGGATGGTGATAACAATGATCAGCGCGGTATACCCGGACAACCCCCAGGCGTAGGAGTTTTCCACTTTGACCAGGGAAGAGATCCAGGTACAAAAACCCGCCCAGATACAGCACACCATCAGCATCATCAGCGGGGAGCGAATCATGGTGATGATGATGGTCAGCGCCGCGATACAGCCGATAAAGGTCCCGACAATACGCAGCATACCGCGATAGCGGATAGCACCAGAGTAAGGTTCGCCGCCTGCCGCGAAAGCGGGGCCCGCCGCAACTATCGCTGCCGTCAGTACCGCCCAACGCGGTGTTTCCAGCTGGAAGTGGAAACCGACAAACAGCGCCAGCACGATGGCGCACGCCAGCTTAACGGCGAAGCGTACATGCTGGCTGGCGATCGTAAAAATACCCATCACAATCAACCAATCTCACGCAGACGATGCGCGATTTTGCGGAACAGAGAATCGTTGTTGGCATCGCGGTCTTTTTCGCCCGTGATCACCACCGTCGCGGTCGTGCCGGCCGGCCACAGATTACCCTGCTCTTCATCCAGACGAATGCGCACCGGCACGCGTTGCGCCAGACGAACCCACTCAAGATTAGAATCGACCGTTGCCATCCCTTTGCTATCACGCGTCGCGCTGGAGTTGGTGACGCCAGCGGCGACGCTATCCACCGTGCCTTTGAGCACGCGGTTGCTGCCGAGCGGCGTGATTTCAGCGCGGTAGCCTGGACGCACGCCTTCGAGTTTGGTCTCTTCCATATAGGCAAGAATGTAGAAAGAGTGCTGTTTCACCAGCGCCACGGCGGTCGAGCCGCGGGTGATAAATTCCCCGGTGTAGACGTTGAGGTTAGTCACCCAGCCGTCAGAGGGCGCACGGATCACTGTGCGTTCCAGATCCAGTTTCGCCAGATCACGCGTGGCTTCTGCTTTTGACTGCTGATGGAGCACGGTTTGCAGAACGTTATTGGACTGGTCAATCTCTTCACGCGACATGGCCTGAACGCCAAGCTGATTGCGTCGTCCAGCTTCACGGCGTTTTTCCGTGGCAAGTGCGCGGTAATAAGCGACGTCTGCTTCAGCTTCTTCGAGGGCTTTTTGGTAGCGCGGCTGATCAATGGTGAAAAGCACCTGATCTTTCTTCACCAGCTGGTTATCACGCACATTAACCGCAGTGATAAGCCCGGCGACATCCGGTGCGATCGCCACGACGTCAGCGCTGAAACGCGCATCGCGCGTCCACGGCGACTCGGTATAAAACACCCAGGCGCGGAAAATAGCGATGAACGCCAGGACTACCAACGCCACGGTAATGGCGGTACGGGAGATATTTCTTGTTAGTGTTTTCACATCTACCTCAGACAAACATGCGCGATATTAAGTAAAACAGGCAGCAATACAGCGCGGTATTAAACAGTGCAGGGTGCCAGACAAAGTCGTAGATACCGGTCGGAACCAGCACCTTGCGCACCAGCCAGAAAATCGCCAGTGATAAAATTAGTTCGAAGAAAATCGGTGGGAACGACAGACCGAACACCACGATAACGGGAAACAGACTCATGTTGACCTTGATTTGAGAGCGAGCAGGCGACAGTTTTTTGTTTAGCTCACACCATCGCTGAAGGGCAAGAAAAGCCGGGCGGGAATGGTGAAGCTGTTATGTCAGTAATAATATATTAACGTAACTGTTATGCTGTTATCTATAATATGTGATCTAAATCACTTTTAAGCCAGAGTGAACAATGGAACGTTTAAAGCGCATGTCTGTGTTTGCCAAAGTCGTCGAATTTGGCTCCTTTACCGCCGCTGCCCGCCAGCTGCAAATGAGTGTTTCCTCCATCAGCCAGACGGTGTCAAAACTGGAAGATGAGCTGCAGGTCAAACTGCTGAACCGCAGCACCCGCAGCATTGGGCTGACGGAGGCAGGCAAAATTTATTACCAGGGCTGTCGTCGGATGCTGCACGAAGTCCAGGACGTGCATGAACAACTCTACGCGTTCAATAACACGCCTATCGGCACGCTGCGGATCGGGTGTTCTTCAACTATGGCACAAAATGTCCTCGCCAGTATGACGGCAGAAATGCTCAAAGAGTATCCAGGGCTTGCGGTGAATTTAGTCACCGGCATCCCCGCACCGGACCTGATCGCCGACGGACTGGATGTGGTGATCCGCGTCGGCGCGTTACAGGACTCCAGCCTGTTTTCGCGCCGTCTGGGCAGTATGCCGATGGTGGTCTGCGCCTCAAAAAATTATCTGGCGCAGTTTGGGGTGCCGGAAAAACCCGCCGATCTGAGCAATCATTCATGGCTGGAATACAGCGTGCGCCCGGACAACGAGTTTGAGCTGATCGCCCCGGAAGGGCTTTCCACAAAATTGCTGCCGCAAGGGCGATTTGTGACTAACGATCCGATGACCATTTCCCGCTGGTTGGTTGCTGGTGCGGGCATTGCCTACGTACCGCTGATGTGGGTGATCAATGAGATCAACAGCGGCGAGCTGGAGATCCTGTTCCCACGCTATCAGTCCGATCCGCGCCCGGTGTATGCCCTGTATACTGAAAAGGACAAACTGCCGCTCAAGGTTCAGGTGTGCATTAATTATCTGACAGATTATTTTGTCGAAGTGGCGGAGTTGTATCAGGGAATGCGAGGCAGAAGGAAGGAATAATTAAGATATTTCACTCAATTCTATTAATAATGGCGAATTGACACCTTCGCCATTTGCCATTTATCGTATTTGGGTATCAGGCGTTATTTATTTGTTAAAAATATACTTTATAAAAATAATGTTACTCAGGAATTATTTAAACAAGGAATAAAAATGAATCTGTTTGAACAAACACCGCCTTCACGCAGGCGCTATGGGCTTGCCGCGTTCATTGGGCTGATCGCCGGAATCGTCTCGGCCTTTGTCAAATGGGGCGCAGAGGTCCCACTTCCTCCACGCAGTCCAACCGATTTATTCAGCGATGCATGTGGACCAGAACAATTAATCAGAGCAGCCAGCCAAATTGATTGCTCGCGTAATTTCCTCAATCCTCCCTATGTATTCCTGCGTGACTGGCTGGGCGTCGTCGATCCAAATGCAGCGGTTTATTCATTTGCTGGGCATGTATTTAACTGGGTTGGCGTAACACATATTATTTTCTCCATCGTGTTCGCTGTAGGCTATTGCGTTGTGGCAGAAGTCTTCCCGAAAATAAAACTCTGGCAGGGGTTATTCGCTGGGGCATTAGCGCAGATTTTTGTCCATATGATTTCATTCCCGCTGATGGGGCTGACACCGCCGCTGTTTACTCTGCCCTGGTACGAACACGTTTCCGAGATTGTGGGACACCTGGTCTGGTTCTGGTCGATCGAAATTATTCGTCGTGATTTACGCAACCGCATCACGCGTGAGCCCGATCCTGAGATACCGCTGAACAGCGTCCGATAAGCGTCACATAAAAAAATGGCGCGCCTTATTGAGGCGCGCCATTTTTTTCAGGATTGTTCAGGTCAGGCCGTACCGCCGACGGTCAGGTTGTCCACTTTCAGCGTCGGCTGACCGACGCCAACCGGCAGACTCTGGCCCTCTTTACCGCAGACGCCCACGCCTTTATCCAGCTTCAGATCGTTGCCGACCATCGAAATCTGCTGCATCGCTTCGATACCGGAACCAATCAGCGTGGCACCTTTCACCGCTTTGGTGACTTTACCTTTCTCAATCAGATAGGCCTCTGACGTTGAGAAGACAAACTTGCCAGAGGTGATATCCACCTGACCGCCGCCGAAGTTTGGCGCGAAGATACCGTAATCCACCGATTCGATAATCTCCTGCGGCGTGGACTTACCCGCCAGCATATAGGTGTTGGTCATGCGCGGCATCGGCAGATGCGCGTAGGATTCACGACGGCCGTTACCGGTTGGCGCAACGCCCATCAGGCGCGCGTTGAGTTTGTCCTGCATGTAACCTTTCAGGATGCCGTTTTCGATCAGCACGTTGTACTGTCCTGGCGTCCCTTCATCGTCGATGGAGATTGAACCTCGACGATCGGTCATGGTGCCATCATCCACAACGGTACACAGCTCAGAGGCCACCAGTTCGCCCATCTGACCACTGAACACAGAGGTGCCGCGACGGTTAAAATCGCCTTCCAGACCGTGACCGACCGCTTCGTGCAGCAGCACGCCAGGCCAGCCCGCGCCAAGGACGACCGGCAGCGTACCGGCGGGTGCTGCTACCGCATTGAGATTGACCATCGCCATACGCACAGCTTCTTTCGCCCAGGCATCCGCACGCACTTCACCGTCTTCGTCGGCCAGGAACCAGTCATAGCCGAAACGACCGCCGCCACCGCTGGAGCCGCGCTCGCGTTTACCGTCGTCTTCCACCTGCACGCTCACAGACAGACGAACCAGCGGGCGCACATCCGCCGCCAGAGTACCGTCAGTAGCGGCAACCAGAATGAGTTCATACACACCGCTGAGGCTGGCAGAAACTTCCTGCACGCGTTTATCCGCAGCACGCGCCACTTTGTCTACGCGGCGCAAGATATCCAGCTTCTCTTCGCGGCTCATGCTTTGCAGCGGATCGATGCTGGTATACAGCGCCGTGTGCTGCACTTCGCCCAGCGTTTTCACGCGGCCATCGCCCGTTTCACGTACGATGGTGCGTGCCGCCTGGGCGCTTTGCTCAAGCGCGGTCAGGCTAATTTGATCGGCATAGGCAAAACCGGTTTTCTCACCGCTCACGGCGCGAACGCCAACGCCCTGATCGATGTTATAGGAGCCATCTTTAATGATGCTGTCTTCTAAAACCCAGGATTCGTGGTAGCTCGACTGGAAGTAGAGATCGCCGTAATCGAGGCGGCGCTCGGTCAGTTGGGCGAGAATGGAAAACAGGTCCTGATGACTCAGGCCGTTTGCTGCGAGCAAATGTTCACTTACCAGGTTCAGACTCATCGTTTTTGCTACTCGTTCGTTGCCGCCAGCTGGCGGTAAATAAATTCATTATTTATGAGAGTGGGGCAATTACTTGCCCGCGTCAAATCATTGCTGTGCTTCTTTGCGCGCCTGACGGAGCACCTCATTAATCTGCGGCTTATCAACCGGACCTGTGATGCGATAACGCAGGATTGATACTTTGCTCCACAACGGCCCCAGCACCTTGCTGGCGGCAAATACCGCCGCGCCGACAATCGGGTTCACCACGAACGCTGCGGCAACACCCACGGTCGCTGAGATTTCCGGCGCAACCACAGCCTCAAGGTCCAGCTCTCGGCGCACCAGATTGACGGAGCCTTTCATGGCGATGTCGGCCTCAAGGCCATCCACCAGCGTATCGTCCGTGTGGAGTACGCCGTCTTTGATCCACGCCGTGCTGCGAATGGAATCGTAATAGAACCCTTCGCTGAAGGTGTCGCTAAAGTCAAAGCGCAGTTTGCGCAGCAGCGCATCGAAACTCAGCAAGCGTAACAACTGCCCGGCATGGCCGGTACTGACGTCGGCGATCTCGCCTTTGCCCAGATTGGTTTTCAGGATGCCGTTGAGAGACGCTTCGTCCGGCTTCCACGGCTCAGCGCGCCAGTGCAGATCGTAATTCACATCAAAAGAAGAACCGCGTAGCGGGGTGCTGACGCCAAAGAAATTAGCCGCAGCATCCAGCTTATTGCCTTTTACTTTTCCTTTCAGCGAGGTGCGCTGGTCGCCTGCACCGTTCACCCATTCACCGTCTGCCGTCAGTCGGCCAAAACCGGTATCAATCAGGCCCCCTGCCAGGCTAAGGGTATTGCCCTGAATACTAAAGTCACCGTCGATGCGGCCGTATTTCTGCCCCCAGAGCCAGCATTCTGCGCAGCGCAGCTGTAAATCAGGCCAGCCGCTGAAATCCACTTTTGAAACTTCGGCTAATGGCGAATCCGTTCCCGTTTGCCCTTTCGCTGCCGTCGTCGGGTTATAGTAGAGATAACGAATCGCCGCCTGCCACGGGGCGTTGTCACGCATCGTCAGCGTGCCGTTAATTTCACGCCCCTGCGCTTCTACAGTCGATCCATTAAGCGTCGGTTCAGAGACAATGCTGAGATTATTCCACTGTTGCCCGCCCAGGATCAGAGCCGGAGTACGGACAGTGATGCGCTGCGGGAACTGCGCCGCCTGATCGACGTTTTGCCCTACGCCCTTGTTAAACATCGCCAGCCATTCTGCGCCATCCATTGGCGGCAGATTCAGTTCAACGCCCGGCTGCTCAGGTAACGGGGGAATAGTGCGGCTATCCGTGGTCCAGATGGCTCTGTCGAGCGTTAACTTGCGATTGAGTAACCAGCGGCTATTGAAGTGATTTTTACCGCTGGCATTGCCGGTCAGCTCGAAACTGTTCAGGTCGCCTTGTACGTTTATTTGCATCGGCAATGGCTGCCCGGTTTTCTTATCCAGCGGCGCAGGTAAGTGACTGCTTACATTCTTCAGATCACCAGTCACATCGACCTTATAGCGCGCACTTCCGCGATACGGTAGGTCAATGGCCACTTTGCCGTTCCAGGCCACCGTCCCGTCGATAGATTCAGCCACCGGTTTTGGCAGGACGTCCATGCGCGCGGGCTGCCAGTTCGCGTCCATGTTAACCGCAACCTGATAGGCTTTTTCACCCTCGGTGGTGCTGAAATCAACATTGAGCGGCTGATTAAACCAGGTCGCTTTCAGCGGGTCGCTCTTCAGGTTGCCATTCACAAAGCTGAACTTACCGCTCAGATTCTTCAGCGTGCTGTCGAGCGGTTTGATAAACAG
Organism: Lelliottia jeotgali; assembly: GCA_002271215.1. Classification (NCBI taxonomy): domain Bacteria; kingdom Pseudomonadati; phylum Pseudomonadota; class Gammaproteobacteria; order Enterobacterales; family Enterobacteriaceae; genus Lelliottia; species Lelliottia jeotgali. The sequence continues at coordinate 4,056,301 of CP018628.1, forward strand.
GCTGTTGTTGTTCAAAACCACGTCGCCTTCTGCGGTGGTCATTTCGCCATCCAGCGGGATATCCAGATGCAAACGGGCATTCACATCGCCGTCAATTTGCAGCTGTTGTAGCGCCGCTGCCAGCGAGTCGTCGAGCGGTGTGTCTTCGAAATAAGGGCCAACGGCTTTACCCGGACCATTGATGTCCGCATCGATCAGCAACTTTTCTTTTGAATAATCAGGAATTACCGCCGTCAGATTGCTGGCAGTGACGCCGCCGAGTGCGACGCTGTCCGTCTTCATCCACAGGCCATCGTTGAGGAAGTTCAGCTCAATATCGAGGTTTTTCAGCGCGGGCCAGTCCGGCTGGAAGGCGAAGGTAGCATTGCGCAGCGGAACCAGAATCTGGAACTGACCTTCGTTGTGTTTATAGGGGAACAGATGCGGATTACCGCCGTACACCAGCGTGGCGTTATCGGCCTGACCGCCCTGAATCGCTCCGCTCAGGTAGTCCACCAGCGCTTTGCCCATCAGGTTTTCCGGGAAGTAGCGCCAGGCCTGACCACCATCATCGGTGCTGATACCCGCCAGAATGCCCAGCCAGGGTTCATCTCCTGCGGGCTGCAAATAGCGGAAATTACCGCTCGCGTGAACGCCGGTCGCTTTGACGTCGATATCACGGCCATCCAGCTGGAAACCTTTATCGTTCTTCAGCCAGTTGAGCGTCGCCGCGCCTTTTTCGATTTCCAGCGGCGCGCGGAAAACCGTTTCGTACGGCATTTTGGCATCGGTCATTAGCGCCGTCAGTCTGCCGTCTTCAACGCTGCCTTCAAGCTTGCCATCAAAATGTTCGGCTCCAGGGAGAAGTTTCCATTGCTTCCAGGCCAGCGCTTTCCAGGAAGCCTGAAAGCGCGTCTTTTCAGTGGCCTGCAATGGGATATCCAGCGCCAGTGTGTCAATCTGCCCGCTCGGCTGCGTAGCTTGCCAGACTTCCCCCAGCGCGGAAGACATTCGGTTCGCTATCGGGCGCAAACCGTCGAGACTTTCCAGATCGAGATGGCTGGCGCGAATACGCAGCTCGTCGCTACGTTTGTTATTCACGCCGCCAACTTCCTGCTCAGGCACCCACGCCATCGTTAACGCACCGCGCGGCCAGGCTTTTCCGTCCATTGTGATGCGCGTATCCGGGATCGTGAATTGCCAGTTGGCCCCCTGGCGCGTCACATGGGCAGTCAGGTTATCGACAGACATATCGTGGGTTTGGTTTTCACCTTTCCACGCCGCACCGCCCTGCTTCAACCAGACATCACCGGCGGCAATATCACCATCGGCCAGCGTCAGCCAGCCTTCAAGGCTAAATCTCGCCCGCTGCAGCGCCACGTTGTCCTGCATCCATTTACCGAGCCACGGTTTTACATCAACATCATCGGCCTGCAGCCAGACTTTACCCTTGTTCAGCAACCCGTTGTCGTCGCGCAGATCCATGCGCACCTGCATGATGCCGTGCTGCCCGTTCAGGCTGGATAGATTGACCTGCCCTTCGGCGCGATGACGATCTTTACCGTTGAGCCAGGTGAGCTGTGGGATCGCCAGTTCAGCCCTTTGCCCGGAGAGCGTGATGAAGCTGATTTCGCTGTCGCGCAGATCGAAATGATCGAACTGACGCAGGAAAAGATCGCTGATGCGGTTGGTCTCAATACCTTTGCTGTCTTCGCTATTGCTCAGTGGGGTATTGGTTAAAAACTGCAGCTGGTAGAAGGTGAGATCGCGGAACTGCCAGCGCATGTGCAGCAGACTTTGCCAGACATCCAGCGCCAGGGTCACGCGTTTAATTTTGAGGTAGCCGCCATCTTTCAGGGTGGCATTGATATCGCGCACATCCAGCGTCGGGCCGAAGTTTTGCCAGTTTGCGCTCAGCTGGCTGACATCAACGGGAACGCCGGTTGCGCTTTCTATTTTTGCCAGCACCTGCGGGCGCCAGCTGTCGAGATGCGGTAAAACGAGGCGCAGCCCGCTCACGAGCAACGCGACAATGACGACAAGCGTTGCCCCTGTAAGCAGTAAAATTCCTGGCAATCGCCTCACGCATCTCTCCTTGTCAGCCGTTCTCTTGCAGCTATGCTGCGTCTTACATCATCACCACATCAAACTGCTGCTGGCTGTAGAGTGGTTCGATTTGTACTTTTACCTGTTTGCCGACAAAGATTTCCACTTCCGCCAGCGCGTGCGACTCTTCGCCTTTCAGCGCCTCAGCCACTGCAGGGGAAGCATAGACCAGAAAACGATCGGAGTCGTAAGCATGATGCACGCGGACAATTTCACGCATGATTTCGTAGCACACCGTCTCCACGGACTTTACCGTGCCGCGTCCGTGACAGGTCGGGCATTCGTTGCACAGCACGTGTTCGACGCTTTCGCGCGTGCGCTTGCGGGTCATCTCTACCAGGCCCAGCTGTGAGAAGCCGTTGATACTGGTTTTGACCCGATCTTTGCTCAGTGCCTGCTCCAGGGAATGCAGGACGCGGCGGCGGTGATCTTCGTTATTCATATCGATAAAGTCGATAATGATAATCCCGCCGAGATTGCGCAGACGAAGCTGGCGCGCAATGGCCTGCGTCGCTTCGATGTTGGTGTTGAAAATGGTGTCGTCGAGATTGCGATGGCCGACAAATGCGCCGGTGTTGATGTCCACGGTGGTCATGGCTTCGGTTTGATCGATGATCAAATATCCGCCGGATTTGAGTTCAACTTTACGCTCCAGCGCGCGCTGGATTTCGTTCTCAACGTCGTAGAGATCGAAGATCGGCTGACGGCCAGAGTAGTGCTCCAGCAGGCCAGGCATCTCGGGGATGTATTCGGCGGTAAATTCCAGCAATGCGTCGTAGGTCAGGCGCGAATCCACGCGGATTCGGTCGAGCTGTGCATCAGCGAAATCACGTAATACGCGCTGGGCCAGCGCCAGTTCGCCATACAGTTGGTAGCGCGTCTGGTTGCGTTTTTTACGCTCCATGACTTTGGTCCAGACGCGTTTCAGATAGGCTGCATCGGACGCCAGATCGTCTTCGCTGATCCCTTCTGCCGCCGTACGAATGATGAATCCGCCCTGCTCGTCGCAGTAAGCGCCCACCACCTTTTTCAGGCGTTCGCGCTCGCTTTCACTTTCAATGCGCTGAGAAACACCGACGTGCGACGCACCCGGCATAAAGACCAGATAGCGGGAGGGTAAAGTGATGTCTGTTGTCAGGCGGGCGCCTTTGGTGCCGAGGGGATCTTTCACCACCTGGACCATGAGATCCTGCCCCTGACGGACCAGTTCGGAGATGTCGCGAACGGTAAACTGCTTTTGCTCTTCGCCCGCCACACATTCGGTATGAGGCATGATGTCCGAGGCATGCAGAAACGCCGCTTTATCAAGGCCAATATCTACAAATGCCGCCTGCATACCCGGTAGTACACGACTGACACGACCTTTGTAGATATTGCCTACTATTCCGCGTCGCGCTTCGCGCTCAATATGAATTTCCTGAAGAATGCCGCCATCAATATAGGCCACTCGGGTTTCCGATGGCGTTACGTTTACCAACAATTCAGCCGTCATAATTATCCCTTCCCTCACGCAGTGAGTTAAAATTGCTCAGCAACTCATACGTTTCCACCAGCGGTAAGCCGACTACGGCGTGATAGCTGCCATTAATCTTCCTGACAAAACAGCCACCCAACCCTTGAATACCGTATGCACCTGCTTTATCCATAGGTTCACCGCTGGCGATATAGCCGGCGATTTCCTCATCGGTAAGCACTCTGAACGTGACATCTGTGACCACCAGACAATCCAGCACCTGCTGGCTGTCCGCCAGGGCCACCGCCGTCATCACCTGATGCGTTCGTCCGGATAATTTGCGCAGCATACGCGCCGCATGTTCAGCGTCACGCGGTTTCTCCAGTACTTCACCGTTGAGAATCACGATGGTATCTGCCCCCAGCACCGGCAAATCACGCGGCGTTTGTGCCACGCCCGCCTGGGCTTTTTCCCGTGCCAGACGCGACACATACTGCTGTGCGCTTTCGCCATCGTCCCGTTTTTCTTCAATACCAGGGACGATACGTTCAAAAGTGATACCCAGTTGAGTGAGTAACTCCTGACGGCGCGGGGAACCAGAGGCAAGATATAAAGCAGTCATAGAAACCTTTTATTGCACGGCAAACTGCTGGCGAACTTTACGCATCAGCAGGAACAGCCACGGCCAGAGCACACCGTTTACTACACTACTCCAGAACACTTCCGGTCGGAAAGAGACGTTGATCACTAAAAACTCAGCCCAGAAAACAATGATATCTGCGGCGAGGGACAACAACATCACCACCAACGCCTGTTGCCAGAGCGCGAGGTTACGGAAAAGCTGGAATTTGAGTGCGACGAGGTACGCAATAATACTCATCGACAAGGCGCGCACGCCAAGCGTAGAGCCACTAATGAGATCCAGTATGGCACCCATCACAAAACCCGTTCCCACATTTACGCGGTGCGGCAGGGCCAGGGTCCAGTAGAGTAAAATGAGCAGCACCCAGTTTGGCCGGAAAACGAGAATGTCGTCCGGCCAGGGCATGACTTGCAGCAATAACGCGATAAAAAACGAGAGCCAGATAACCCAGCGCCCCTGGCTACGATAGCTTGCCACTACTGCCCTCCCTGGGAGATTTGTGGCGGCAACGGCGCATCCGGAGGTGGCTGCGTTAATCCGGTAGCAGGTGCCGGAACCGGCGCAGGTGGCCCCATTGAATCAGGCGCTGGCAGAACCTGCGGCATCATCTGCATTAAGCGTTCATTGGCGACGCGGTGCACATCTTCCGGCGTCATCGGGTTAATGCCGTTACGATCGGCGCCCCACAACAGCAGCAAATAACGCAGACGCTGTAAGCCCGCGGTCGGACGAGCCTGAATCACGGTATAAGCGCGTTGCGTATCCAGCTTCACGGAAGAGACAACCGCTACCGGATACCCTTCAGGGAAACGACCACCGAGACCGGAAGTCACCAGAACATCCCCCACACGAATATCGGTATTAGCGGGTAAATGCTCGAGCTGCAGATCGTCCGTACAACCATTACCGGCTGCAATAATACGGATGTCGTTACGCAGTACCTGAATGGGCAACGCATGAGTGGCATCACAAATCAGCAGGACGCGGCTGGTGAGCTTGGCGACAGCAACCACCTGGCCCACAACGCCTTTGTCACTAATGACCGGCTGGCCTTCGTAAACACCGTTCACGCTACCTTTGTCGATAACCACCTGATCGCTGTACGGATCGTTGACGGTGGAGATCACCTGAGTCACCATTTTTTGCTCGTCCTGACGCAGCGGTGAGCCCAGCAGTTCACGCAGACGGGCGTTTTCCTGGCGATATTGACCCAGCATCAACAGTTCGCTGTTTTTCAGCAGCAGTTCCTGACGCAATGCACGGTTTTCAAGCTCGAGTTGATCGCGTGACGACAAGGTTTGAGAAACGCTGTCGAGTAATTCACGGGGACCGTTTGATACAAAATAGAAAGGACTGACGGCGGTATCCATGTATGTTCTGATCTGGCTGAACATACCAAGGCGGCTATCGGCGATGATGACTCCAAGCGCTACCAGCACCCCCAGGATCAGGCGAAACTGCAGCGACGGGCCACGGCTAAAAATTGGCTTCATAGGCTATGCGTATTCTCGTGTCAGAGAGAAAGGGTAGCCTTCGCTACCCTCTCATACCGACTACTCTTCGCTGAACAAGTCGCCGCCGTGCATGTCGATCATTTCCAGCGCCTTGCCGCCACCACGGGCTACGCAAGTCAGTGGATCTTCTGCAACTACGACAGGAATACCTGTCTCTTCCATTAACAGGCGGTCGAGGTTACGCAGCAGCGCACCACCACCAGTCAGAACCATCCCACGCTCTGAAATGTCGGAAGCCAGTTCCGGCGGGCACTGTTCCAGCGCAACCATCACCGCGCTCACGATACCGGTCAGCGGCTCTTGCAGCGCTTCGAGGATTTCGTTGGAGTTCAGAGTAAAGCCGCGCGGAACGCCTTCAGCCAGGTTACGACCGCGCACTTCGATTTCGCGGACTTCGTCGCCAGGGTAAGCAGAACCGATTTCGTGCTTAATACGCTCTGCGGTGGCTTCACCGATCAGAGAGCCGTAATTACGGCGCACATAATTAATGATGGCTTCGTCGAAACGGTCACCACCAATACGCACGGAAGAGGAGTAAACCACACCGTTCAGGGAGATGACGGCGACTTCAGTGGTACCACCACCGATATCCACCACCATAGAGCCGGTTGCTTCAGAAACCGGCAGGCCTGCACCGATTGCTGCAGCCATTGGCTCTTCAATCAGGAAGACTTCACGCGCACCAGCACCCTGAGCGGACTCACGGATTGCACGACGCTCAACCTGAGTCGCACCGACCGGTACACAGACCAGCACGCGCGGACTTGGGCGCATGAAGCTATTGCTGTGAACCTGTTTGATAAAGTGCTGGAGCATTTTTTCGGTGACGAAGAAGTCAGCGATAACGCCGTCTTTCATCGGGCGGATCGCGGCGATGTTGCCTGGGGTACGACCCAGCATCTGCTTCGCATCATGTCCTACGGCTGCCACACTTTTCGGTGAGCCGGCACGATCCTGACGAATGGCCACAACGGAAGGCTCATTCAATACGATGCCTTGTCCTTTTACATAAATCAGGGTATTCGCAGTACCCAGGTCAATGGACAGGTCATTGGAAAACATGCCACGAAATTTTTTCAACATACTAAGGGATAATCCTGAAAGCTGGGGCGGAAAAATGAAATCCGCTTACTTTACCAACCACACGCAGCAGCGACAAGGCGCAAAAATCATCTGCTACGGTGAAAATTTATGCTCGCCATACTCAGAGCTACAGGCGCGATATTCTACGTGAAAACAAATCAAACGGCAGGTCAAACAGAGTATCTTTGCAAATATTTTTTCACATTGCTGTCAAGCGGCTGAGAGGAAGCAATAAAATCCCCCTGACCACCTGCCACACCGCGCTCCGTCAACATCTGCCATTCGCTACGTGAACGTATGCCCGTGGCGAAAACTTGCGTTTGCGTTCCCTTGCATGCTTCAACCAGACTCTGAACTAAAAGCTGGTTTTCCGTGCGTTTTTCAATATTCCTGACCAGCCCCGGATGCAGTTTTAACAGCTCAACATCCAGCTCCTTGATCCAACTGGTACTCACTAGGGTTAAACCCACCTGTGTCACAGCAACACGAGCGCCGAGTGCGTTCATCAGACGAACGACCGGTTGTAAGCGGCTGATGTGTTGACAGACATCTGCCTCTGCAAGTTCAAAAATAATGCGTTTTCGCTGCGATTTTTCACATTGCATCAGCACATCGCGCAGCCAACGCTGAAAACGCGGGCGAATCAGCGACTCTACGGTTATCTGTAATGCCAGATTTTCCTCCGGCCAGAAAGATAAAAATGGAATAAGGCGCGTAATTTGCTGGCGGTCGTACTCTTCTGAAAGACCAAACTGCAGCACCATCGGCAAATATTCAGCGGAGACCACCTCTTCCGTACCGTCAAAAATGCGACACAGTAATTCACGATGGTGAACCTGCCCGTTTCGCATCACTGCGGGTTTTTGATAAATGCGCGGCCCACCACGGCTGAGCATTTGCTCAATAAGCGTACGCCAGCGCACATTACCCCGTCCTTTTTCCGGCAGGGAATCGTCATACACCGCCCAGCCGTTTGCACCTTGCAGCACCGCATTACGCGTGGCAGCTTCGGCATGTTCCATCACCTGAAGAGTGTGTTGCCCACCGCGCCAGGCGCAAATGCCGATATGAACCATATCATCACGATCGAGCATTTTGGTTGGCGGCAGGGCATCGACCGCTTTAAGCAACTGGCTGGCAATACTTTCGGCCTCTTTCAACGTGCGGTGCGGGAGTAGCACAGCAAAATCGCTACGATGATAGCGTGCCAGTAGCGCTCCGGGATAACGCATAATAAAGGTCGATAAAAGATTAATGAGCGTAAAGAGATGGTCTTCAGCCACCGTTCGGCCCCAGGTATCGCGCAATAAATCAAAATCAGGTAGACGAATGATCATCACGACGCCATGCGCACCCACTTTCTCAGTGTCGTCCAACAGCGTCGCCAGTTGATTATCAAAGAAAAGACGATTGTTCAGGCCGGTTTTGTTGTCCTGAGCGGCGTATGACCGAATGAGCGTATCCATCCGACTACGCTGATCGCTGGCAAACTGAATTTCCGAGAGCAGAACATCCAGCGCACTGCTGGTTCGAGAAGGCCATTCGTAGACCGAACCACGCACCTTCGCGCCCCGTTCGCCGTTTAAGATGCGCACCGACCGCGATTCCAGCAGTTCTTGCCCGGAGAGTTGACGCCGCAGCCAGCGCACTGCCAAAAAAATCAGCACCACAATAAAGCCCACGGCGACGGTCAGCGGTGCGGTCGTCATCAGCGAGCGGAAATAGTTCGCCATCGGATCCTGATAGACCAGCCTAATAGTCATCCCAGGGCTTTTTAATGAATGGACCGTCATTTCGCGATACTGCGCCAGAGTCCCCGCCGGACGATAACTGCCTTGACGCGCATGGCTCAGAACAACTTTGCTACCCTGAAGGATGTCGATGTGCACAATATCCACCGGCACCATCAGTTCATCCAGTTGCTGTGAGAGCGCAGGTAAAGTCGAGGTCACAAGACGCGAATCAATGACTGATGCTACGGACTGTAAACGGTTGCCCAGCTTGTCCTGAATCGCAATATAAAAGCTCAGCGAGCACCCCATCAGGGTGACGAAGATAGTCAGCCCCGTCAGCAGCGTAATAAAAGCTGAAAATTTCGTCGTTAATCGCATCCTTGAGATCACTCCGTTGGTTGATGGGGGAAGCAGTTAAAGAGCAAGTAAGTGCTAACTTGCATTTGGTCGGGGCATACTACCAAACCTGGTGTATCTGGCAATTTATTGCGTTAAATCGGCATAGCGTTTCAATGAGCGAGTATAGTCTCCAGAAATTATTTTCCAATCACCATGCTTAGTGAGGACATCTGTATGCAGGCTTTGATCTTAGAACAGCAAGACGGCAAAACTCTGGCGTCGGTTCAATCCCTTGAGGAAAACCGTCTCCCGGAGGGGAACGTGACTGTGGATATCGACTGGTCCAGCCTGAATTACAAGGATGCCCTCGCGATCACTGGCACCGGTAAAATCATCCGCAATTTTCCGATGATTCCGGGAATTGACTTTGCGGGTCGTGTGCATTCGAGCGAAGACCCTCGTTTTCATGCCGGGCAGCAGGTGTTGTTGACCGGCTGGGGTGTCGGTGAAAACCACTGGGGTGGCCTCGCTTCACAGGCGCGCGTTAACGGCGACTGGCTGGTCCCGATGCCGAAAGGCCTGGACGGCCGTAAAGCAATGATTATCGGTACCGCGGGTTTTACCGCCATGCTGTGCGTGATGGCGCTGGAGGATGCAGGCGTTCTCCCCGACTCCGGTGAAATCGTCGTGACCGGCGCCAGCGGCGGCGTGGGCAGTACGGCTGTTACGCTGTTGCACAAATTAGGCTATCAGGTCGCGGCGGTTACCGGGCGCGAAAGTACCCACGATTATCTGCGCTCCTTAGGTGCTAATCGTATTCTGGGACGCGATGAGTTTGCTGAAACCCGTCCGCTCGAAAAACAGGTTTGGGCAGGCGCAGTAGATACCGTGGGCGATAAAGTGCTGGCAAAACTGCTGGCGCAAATGAACTATGGCGGTTGTGTCGCGGCATGTGGTCTGGCGGGAGGTTTTGCCCTGCCGACCACCGTGATGCCATTTATTCTGCGCAATGTCCGTCTACAGGGCGTGGATTCTGTGATGACGCCAGCCGCGCGTCGTGCGCAGGCATGGGAGCGTCTGGTACGTGATTTGCCGGAGTCGTTCTTCAGCCAAAGCGCCACCGAAATTACGCTTGAACAGGCTCCAGAATACGCCAGCAAAATCATGAGCAACCAGTTCCACGGTCGCGCACTGGTGAAGATTGCGTAATCTTCAAATTTTCGTGACATATTCGCGCTAACTCAACTCCTCCGTCATGCTTAGAAAAATGCATGACGGAGGATGCCATGAAAACCAGAAAACTGACGGAAGCCGATGTTACGGCCGAATCTGTCTTTATGTTACAGCGCCGCCAGATCCTGAAGATGCTTGGCATTAGCGCCACCGCCCTTTCACTTTCTCCAACTGCCCATGCCGACCTGCTCGACTGGTTTAAAGGCAACGATCGTCCGAAAGCGCCCTCAGGCCAGCCGCTAACCTTTACCAAACCCGCTCAATGGCAAAATAAACTGCCGCTGACGCCGGAAGATAAAGTCACGGGCTATAACAATTTCTATGAGTTTGGTCTTGATAAAGCCGATCCCGCCGCGAACGCGGGCAGCATGAAAACCGATCCCTGGACCTTAAAAATTGAGGGTGAAGTCGCCAAACCGCTCACCTTTGATCATCACGATCTCACTACCCGTTTCCCGCTTGAAGAGCGTATTTACCGGATGCGCTGCGTCGAGGCGTGGTCGATGGTAGTACCGTGGATCGGTTTCCCACTGCACAAGCTGTTGGCAATGGCCGAACCCACCAGCGATGCTAAATATGTCTCCTTCCAGACGCTTTACTCACCGGATCAAATGCCAGGGCAGAAAGACCGCTTTATCGGCGGCGGGCTGGAATATCCTTATGTCGAAGGATTGCGGCTCGACGAGGCGATGCATCCGCTGACGCTGCTGACCGTTGGCGTTTACGGGAAAGCCTTACCTCCGCAAAACGGTGCGCCCATCCGCTTAACCGTGCCGTGGAAATATGGTTTTAAAGGCATCAAATCGATCGTCAGCATTAAGCTGACCAAAGAGCGCCCGCCGACCACCTGGAATCTCGCCGCGCCGAATGAATATGGCTTTTTTGCGAATGTGAACCCGCATGTGGATCATCCGCGCTGGTCCCAGGCCACCGAGCGTTTTATCGGTTCTGGCGGTGCGCTGGACGTGAAACGTCAGCCGACGCTGCTGTTTAATGGCTACGCCGATGAAGTCGCCTCGCTCTATCGCGGGCTCAATTTGCGGGAGAATTTTTAGTGCGCTTAACTGCTCAACAGGTAACCTGGCTCAAAGTGCTATTGCACCTGGCCGGGTTGCTTCCTTTTATATGGCTATTCTGGGCTGCCAGTCAGGGCTATTTCAGCGCCGACCCGGCCAAAGATATTCAACACTTTACCGGTAGGATGGCTCTGAAATTTTTACTGGCCACCTTGCTGATTTCTCCCCTCGCACGCTACGCTAAACAGCCATTATTGATACGCACCCGCCGCCTTTTAGGTTTATGGTGCTTTGCCTGGGCGACGATACATCTCACCAGCTATACATTGCTGGAGCTGGGGATTAACAATCTGGCGCTACTTGGCAGCGAACTGGTATCGCGTCCGTATCTGACGCTAGGGATTATCAGTTGGGTGATTTTACTGGCGCTGACGCTGACATCGACGCAGTTTGCCCAGCGAAAATTGGGCCGCCGCTGGCAACTTTTGCATAACTTCGTCTATCTTGTGGCGATCCTGGCGCCGATACATTATCTGTGGTCAGTGAAGATTTTATCTCCTCAGCCCATCATCTACGCTGTGCTTGCTTTAGGGCTTTTGGCATGGCGTTACAAGAAGTTCCGCCAGTGGTGGCGATAGTTCGCGAAACTGTGCGTATTCCCGCAGATTACTTATCAACCGCGAATCTTTTTCCAATTGCGGTTGATAATCTTCCCTGATAAGACCAGTATTTAGCTGCTAAATGCTACGAAATCGTTATAATGTGCGACCTTGGTTTTCCTGAAGGGGATTTTCACTCCCTGAAAAGGTGACAATTGCGCATCGAAGGTATATTTTGTTTTTTACCCGAGAATCGCAGGAGATAGCTGCACAATGACTGGAAAGTTGCACATCTTAGTTTTGAACGGACCGAACCTGAATATGCTCGGAACCCGCGAACCCGAGAAGTACGGCACGCTGACCTTAAGCGAAATTGTTAACCGTCTTAGTACGGAAGCAGCGGCGCTTGACGTGAGTCTTGACCATTTTCAGTCAAATGCGGAGTACGCACTCATCGACCGTATTCATCAGGCTAAAGACACTGTGGACTATATCCTGATTAATCCGGCCGCGTTTACGCACACCAGTGTTGCTATCCGCGACGCACTGCTTGCGGTGAGCATCCCATTTATCGAGATCCACCTGAGCAATGTGCATGCACGAGAGCCGTTCCGCCACCATTCGTATCTGTCGGATATCGCCGCCGGCGTTATCTGTGGACTGGGTGCTGACGGTTATTCATACGCTTTACAGACAGCGGTAAAACGCCTGTCACAATCACACTAAACAAGAGTACGGAACCCACTCATGGATATTCGTAAGATTAAAAAACTGATCGAGCTGGTTGAAGAATCAGGCATCTCCGAACTGGAAATTTCTGAAGGCGAAGAGTCTGTACGCATCAGCCGTGCAGCGCCAGCCGCTAGCTTCCCGGTCATGCAGCAGGCTTATGCTGCACCTGTGATGCAGCAGCAGCCTGCTCTGTCTAACGCAGTCGCTCCGGCCGCAGAAGCGCCGGCTGCAGCAGCCGCAGAAATCAGTGGTCACATCGTACGTTCCCCGATGGTTGGTACTTTCTACCGCACGCCAAGCCCGGACGCTAAAGCGTTCTGCGAAGTGGGTCAGAAAGTCAATGCAGGCGATACCCTATGTATCGTTGAAGCCATGAAAATGATGAACCAGATCGAAGCTGACAAGTCAGGCATTGTTAAAGCGATTCTGGTCGAAAGTGGTCAGCCGGTAGAATTTGACGAGCCGCTGGTCGTCATCGAGTAACGAGGCGAACATGCTGGATAAAATTGTCATCGCTAACCGTGGCGAGATCGCACTGCGAATCCTTCGTGCCTGTAAAGAATTGGGCATTAAGACTGTCGCTGTGCACTCAAGCGCGGATCGCGATTTAAAACACGTATTACTGGCGGATGAGACGGTCTGTATTGGCCCGGCTCCGTCCGTAAAAAGTTATCTGAATATCCCGGCTATCATCAGCGCCGCTGAAATCACCGGCGCGGTGGCAATCCATCCGGGTTATGGCTTCCTCTCTGAGAACGCCAATTTTGCTGAGCAGGTTGAGCGCTCTGGCTTTATCTTCATCGGCCCGAAAGCTGACACTATCCGCCTGATGGGCGATAAAGTGTCCGCAATCACCGCAATGAAAAAAGCAGGTGTTCCGACCGTACCAGGTTCTGACGGCCCTCTGGGCGACGATATGGATGCAAACCGCGCTCATGCTAAACGCATTGGCTACCCGGTTATCATCAAAGCGTCCGGCGGCGGCGGCGGTCGTGGTATGCGCGTTGTACGTAGCGATGCAGACCTGGCGCAATCCATCTCCATGACCAAAGCTGAAGCGAAAGCCGCTTTCAGCAATGACATGGTATACATGGAAAAATACCTGGAAAACCCACGCCACATCGAAATTCAGGTGCTGGCTGACGGTCAGGGTAACGCTATCTATCTGGCTGAACGTGACTGCTCCATGCAGCGCCGCCATCAGAAAGTCGTCGAAGAAGCACCAGCACCGGGCATTACCCCGGAACTGCGTCGTTACATCGGCGAGCGTTGCTCCAAAGCGTGCGTCGATATCGGCTATCGCGGTGCTGGTACGTTCGAATTCCTGTTCGAAAACGGCGAGTTCTACTTCATTGAGATGAACACCCGTATTCAGGTTGAACACCCGGTGACTGAAATGATTACCGGCGTTGACTTGATCAAAGAACAGCTGCGTATCGCGGCGGGTCAACCGCTGTCCATCAAGCAGGAAGAAGTTGTGGTGAAAGGTCATGCGGTCGAGTGCCGTATTAACGCCGAAGACCCGAACACCTTCCTGCCGAGCCCGGGTAAAATCACGCGTTTCCACGCGCCGGGTGGCTTTGGTGTGCGTTGGGAATCTCATATCTACGCTGGCTACACTGTGCCACCGTACTATGACTCAATGATCGGTAAGCTTATCTGCTACGGCGAGAACCGTGATGTGGCGATTGCCCGCATGAAGAACGCCCTGCAGGAGCTGATCATCGATGGTATTAAAACCAACGTGGATCTGCAGGTTCGTATCATGAACGATGAGAACTTCCAGAATGGTGGGACTAACATCCACTATCTTGAGAAGAAACTCGGCCTTCACGAAAAGTAAGACCGCATTAGCGTTAAAAGGCCGGAGATTCCGGCCTTTTTTATTTATTCATCCACAAGGGACTTAAAATGGACAAGCGTTTTGTTCAAGCCCATAAAGAAGCGCGCTGGGCGCTGTGGCTGACCCTTCTCTATCTCGTCGCATGGTTGGTGACCGCTTACTTACCTAATTCAGCCCCCGGATTCACCGGCCTGCCGCACTGGTTTGAAATGGCCTGTCTGCTGATGCCTTTGGTCTTTACGCTGCTGTGCTGGCTGATGGTGCGTTTTATCTTCCGCGATATCTCTCTGGAGGATAGCGATGCAAACTGAAATCATCGCCGTTCTGATTATCTATCTCTTTGTTGTCTTTGGCCTCTCGGCTTACGCCATGCGCAAGCGCAGCACCGGCTCGTTTCTCAGTGAATATTTCCTGGGGAGTCGTTCGATGGGCGGATTTGTACTGGCGATGACGCTGACCGCCACCTATGTCAGCGCCAGCTCTTTTATCGGCGGGCCAGGTGCGGCGTATAAATACGGGCTCGGCTGGGTGCTGCTGGCGATGATTCAGGTCCCGACGATCTGGCTGTCGCTCGGTATTTTGGGCAAGAAATTCGCCATTCTCGCCAGACGCTATAACGCGATTACCCTGAATGACATGTTGCAGGCCCGCTATCAGAACCGCGCAGTGGTGTGGATTGCCAGCGTCAGCCTGCTGGTTGCCTTCGTCGGCGCGATTGCCGTGCAGTTCATCGGCGGCGCGCGTTTGCTGGAAACGGCGGCGGGTATCAAATACGAAAATGGGCTGTTGATCTTCGGTATTACCATCGCGCTATACACCGCATTTGGCGGTTTCCGTGCCAGCGTACTCAACGACACGATGCAGGGCATGGTGATGCTGATTGGCACCCTGGTGCTGCTGGTCGGCGTAATTTACGCGGCGGGCGGCCTGCATAACGCGGTGGAAACCCTCGAGCAGATTGACCCGAAACTGGTGAGTCCACACGGTGCCGACGATATTCTCACCCCAGCTTTTATGACCTCATTCTGGGTTCTGGTTTGTTTTGGTGTCATCGGCCTGCCCCATACGGCGGTGCGCTGTATCTCCTATAAAGACAGCAAAGCCGTTCACCGTGGGATAATCATCGGTACGATCGTAGTGTCTCTGTTGATGCTGGGAATGCATCTCGCGGGCGCACTGGGTCGCGCCATTTTGCCGCATCTGACCGTGCCTGATCAGGTGATCCCGACGTTAATGGTGCAGGTGCTACCACCGTGGGCTGCTGGCCTATTCCTGGCCGCGCCGATGGCGGCGATCATGTCCAACGTCAATGCGCACTTGTTGCAGGCATCGGCCACCATCATTAAAGATCTGTGGCTCAGCGCGACTCCGGCTAAAATACACAATGAGCACCGCCTGAAGCGCATTTCGACCTGGACAACGCTGGTGCTTGGCATTCTGATGATGCTGGCCGCGTGGCGCCCACCGGAGATGATCATCTGGCTCAACCTGCTGGCGTTCGGCGGGCTGGAAGCGGTGTTCCTGTGGCCGCTGGTGCTGGGCCTGTACTGGGAACGCGCTAATGCTGCGGGTGCGCTCAGCGGAATGATTGTCGGTGGCGTACTGTATGCAGTGCTCGCCACGTTTAAAATTCAGTATCTGGGCTTCCATCCAATTGTGCCTTCGTTACTGCTAAGTTTGCTGGCGTTTGTGGTGGGGAACCGTTTCGGTCAACCCGTCCCACAGGCAGCCGTGATTTCTACTGATAAATAAAGAGTTTTGCCATGCCGTGGATCCAATTAAAACTGAACACAACCGGTGCAAATGCCGAAGAACTGAGTGACGCGTTAATGGAAGCGGGTTCAGTTTCCATTACTTTCCAGGATACGCATGACACACCGGTGTTTGAGCCGCTGCCAGGCGAAACCCGTCTGTGGGGTGATACTGATGTCATCGGCCTGTTCGATGCCGAAACCGACATGAAAGAAGTGGTGGCGATCCTTGAGAATCATCCGCTGCTGGGCGTTGGCTTTGTGCATAAGATTGAGCAACTGGAAGATAAAGACTGGGAACGCGAGTGGATGGATAACTTCCATCCAATGCAATTCGGTAAACGTCTGTGGATCTGCCCAAGCTGGCGCGATGTGCCGGACGCTAACGCCGTGAACGTGATGCTGGATCCGGGCCTGGCGTTCGGTACAGGTACCCACCCGACAACCTCTCTGTGCCTGCAGTGGCTTGACGGGCTGGATCTGGAAGGCAAAACCGTGATCGACTTCGGCTGCGGTTCCGGGATCCTGGCGATTGCGGCCCTGAAACTGGGTGCTGCGAAAGCCATCGGGATCGATATCGATCCGCAGGCGATCCAGGCCAGTCGCGATAATGCGCAGCGCAACGGCGTTTCCGATCGCCTTGAGCTGTATTTACCGGATGGCCAGCCAGAGGTCATGAAAGCCGATGTGGTGGTTGCTAACATTCTTGCTGGCCCGTTACGCGAACTGGCACCATTAATCAGCGTGCTGCCCGTTGAGGGCGGTCTACTGGGCTTGTCGGGGATTCTTGCCAGCCAGGCTGAGAGCGTGTGCGAAGCGTACGCCGATCTCTTCGCTCTCGATCCGGTCATCGAGAAAGAAGAGTGGTGCCGCATTACCGGTCGTAAAAAGTAAGTTGGTGTTTATGGCGTGGTCTTTCGATGACCACGCCTGCTTCGTTTCCCTAAAATTGCTCAGAATACGTCCATCTTATTCATCATGATCATGTTCTAAAATGAGACGCCGATCGCAAAGAAGGCCGACAATCTGCTGCTTAAAACAGCAGATTATCCCGAATAAGTGATTCATTTATGCAGAAATGATGAGAAGTTACGGGAATTTGTAAGCGGTGATAAAATAGTCACAATCATTTAAGGCAATGATTTAAATAGTTAATAATTTTCCCAGTAGGTGCTGAACAGCAATTCATTGATCTGTAATAGCGGATTGTTCAAAGTTTGGCCTTTCATCTCGTGCAAAAAATGCGTAATATACGCCGCCTTGCAGTCACAGTATGGTCATTTCTTAACTCATGCGCATCGGACACTACCAGCTCAGAAATCGACTGATCGCAGCACCTATGGCAGGTATTACCGACCGGCCGTTCAGGACGCTGTGCTACGAGATGGGAGCAGGATTAACCGTTTCCGAGATGATGTCGTCTAACCCGCAGGTTTGGGAAAGCGACAAGTCCCGTCTTCGGATGGTGCATATTGATGAGCCAGGTATTCGCACCGTGCAAATTGCCGGAAGTGATCCTGAAGAAATGGCGGAAGCCGCGCGTATTAACGTTGAAAGTGGCGCCCAAATTATTGATATCAATATGGGTTGCCCGGCAAAAAAGGTGAATCGCAAGCTTGCAGGTTCAGCCCTGTTGCAATACCCCGATCAGGTGAAGTCGATTTTGTCGGTGGTGGTTAACGCAGTGGACGTTCCCGTTACGTTAAAGATTCGCACTGGTTGGGCGCCGGAACACCGTAACTGTGTAGAAATTGCCCAACTGGCCGAAGACTGTGGTATCCAGGCCCTGACCATTCATGGACGCACTCGCGCTTGTTTGTTCAACGGCAATGCGGAATACGACAGCATTCGGGCAGTTAAGCAGAAAGTTTCCATTCCGATTATCGCGAATGGCGACATAACTGACCCGCTAAAAGCCAGGGCTGTGCTCGACTATACAGGGGCAGATGCTCTGATGATAGGACGTGCGGCTCAGGGAAGACCCTGGATCTTTCGGGAAATCCAGCATTATCTGGACACTGGAGAGTTGCTTGCTCCCCTGCCTCTGGCAGAGGTTAAGCGCTTGCTTTGTTCGCATATTCGGGAACTGCATGACTTTTATGGTCAGGCAAAAGGGTACCGAATTGCGCGTAAACACGTTTCCTGGTATCTCCAGGAGCACGCTCCAAATGACCAGTTTCGGCGCACATTCAACGCCATAGAGGATGCCAGCGTACAGCTGGAGGCGTTGGAGGCATACTTCGAAAATTTTGCGTAAACAGAAATAAAGAGCTGACAGAACTATGTTCGAACAACGCGTAAATTCTGACGTACTGACCGTTTCTACCGTTAACTCTCAGGATCAGGTAACTCAAAAACCCCTCCGTGACTCGGTAAAACAGGCACTGAAGAACTATTTTGCTCAACTGAATGGTCAAGATGTTAGTGATCTGTATGAGCTGGTATTGGCTGAAGTTGAACAGCCACTGTTGGACATGGTGATGCAATACACCCGCGGTAACCAAACCCGCGCTGCCCTGATGATGGGTATCAACCGTGGTACTCTTCGTAAGAAGCTGAAAAAATACGGCATGAACTAATTTCGATTAGCTAACTGCTTGTTTAAAAAGGCGCTACTCGGCATGGGGACGCGCCTTTTTTATTGTCTGAAATCTGAACGTCAAGAGTTTGTAAACCCTGTCTTCTCCCGCTTTTAAACGCCTGCTTTTCATGTATATTTCCACCACCTCACTGGACCTCTTTCTGACCGGAACGACACAATGATTCGTAAATACTGGTGGCTGGTTGTATTTGCTGTCACGGTTTTCATCTTTGATGCACTGCTGATCCAGTGGATTGAGTTACTGAGCACCAAAACCGATCAGTGTCGCAATATGAATTCGGTGAACCCGCTCAAACTGGTGAATTGTTCAGACCTCGATTAAGCAGCGAACATCAGCAATAAAGAGCTTATCACCCATTAAAAACGGGGATTTAAAAGCCTTTTCGCCATTCCGATACGATGATAATGTCACTGCCCTTTTCAGGCGCTATTGCATAACGTCTCACTGAGAATGAGTTAAGCCCACCATGCTGGTTAGCCAATACAACCCAATCCTCGTTGCTGTCTCCTTTGTTGTTGCCATCCTCGCAGCCTATACCGCACTCAATATGGCCGCGCGCGTCGCGGGAAGTCAGGGCGTCGCTGCACGCGTCTGGCTAGCGGGTGGCGGCGTGGCGATGGGGATCGGCGTGTGGGCAATGCATTTCATCGGCATGCTGGCGATGGAGCTCTCCATGAGCATGAGCTATAGCCCAGTGATGACGGTGCTCTCGATGTTCATCGCGATCGGTTCTTCGATGTTTGCGCTTTGGCTGGTCAGCGGGGAACAACTGCGATTACGACGCTTGCTGCCCGGCGCATTAGTTATGGGGGCAGGCATTGTCGCCATGCATTACACCGGCATGGCTGCACTGGAAGTGACGCCAGGCATTATCTGGGACAAGCTCTGGGTCGCTATCTCTGTTGTCATTGCGCTGGCCGCTTCACTTGCGGCGTTGTGGCTCACGTTTCGTTTGCGTCACGAAGCGGCACAAGTTGCGGTGATGCGACTAGGCGCGGCCGTGACGATGGGTATCGCAATTGCGGGTATGCATTATGCAGGCATGAAAGCGGCGCAATTCCCGCCATCCACATTAATACACCATCACGGTATTAACGGCAGCTGGCTGGCGGTGCTGGTGAGCGTAGTGGCCCTCTCTATTCTCGGCATCACTTTACTGGTTTCCATGCTGGATGCCAGGCTCCAGGCCCGAACCGCTCTGCTGGCCTCATCCCTTGCTGAAGCTAACCGAGAACTTGCCCAGCTGGCGCTTCACGATACTCTAACGCGCTTACCCAATCGCGTCCTTCTGGAAGATCGGCTCGATCAGGCAATCAGCAAGGCTGATCGTGAAGGCACACACTTCGCGCTGATGTTTATGGATCTCGATGGATTCAAAGCGGTGAACGATGCGTATGGCCATGATACTGGCGATAAACTTTTGATCGCTGTCACCGAGCGGCTTCTGCTGCCGCTGAAAGGCCAGTATACCCTCGCCCGCATCGGCGGTGATGAATTCGTCCTGCTGGCGGAAGTTGGCGGACCGGATGATGCAGCCTCGCTTGCCAGCGCGCTGGTCCGTACCATCGACAGCCCTTTCAACGTCGAGCCTTACGAGCTGGTCGTCACTATCAGTATCGGTATTGCCCTTTATCCGCACGACGGTAAAACCGATCGCGAAATGATGTTTAACGCCGACGCGGCGATGTATCACACCAAGCACATGGGCCGTAACGGCTACCACTTTTTCCAGCCGTCGATGAACACGCTGGCGCAAACCCATTTACAACTGATGAACGATCTGTGGCTGGCCATCGATCGCGATGAACTGCGCCTGCACTATCAGCCGAAATTCCATGCACCTGCTGGCCCAATATTGGGCTTTGAGGCTTTGCTGCGCTGGGAGCATCCGAAACAAGGACTGCTGTCTCCTGATGTATTCCTGCAACTGGCAGAGAAAACAGGGCTGATTATCCCGATGGGTAACTGGGTGATAAACGAAGCCTGCCGCCAGCTCCGCGAGTGGCATCTTCAAGGTCACAAAGATTGGTCGATGGCGGTGAATTTGTCCACGCTTCAGTTTGAGCAACCCACGCTGGTCAATACTGTCCTTGACTGTCTGGCACTTCATCGCGTTCCGCCTGAATCTTTGATTCTGGAAGTGACAGAAACCACCGCGATGCACAACCCAGAGGAAAGTGTCAGGATCTTAACGGCGCTAACGAATGCCGGTGTGAAAGCCTCAATTGACGATTTTGGTACAGGCTATTCCAGCCTGCTGTATCTGAAGCAGTTGCCCGCCTGCGAGCTGAAAATCGATCGTGCGTTTGTGAAAGATCTGAGCGGGAAAAGTGATGATGCCACTATCGTCTCGGCGATTGTAGCCCTGGCGAAAACGCTGAACCTGAAAGTGGTCGCAGAAGGCGTAGAAACGGAAGCTCAGCAGCAATTCCTCACTGAACTTGGCTGTAATACGCTTCAGGGGTATTTGTTAGGCAAGCCTGTAACAGCACAAACCGTCGAAGAGCTGTGCAATAATGTTGATGAGATAAAATACCACCTACCATCATGAGGCAACAGGATAAGTCACTGGCGGTACGCGTGTAATATTTAACGTCGCCAGGATATTATCCACCAGCGCGGGGGCTTGCTGATAGAGGTTATAATTCTCACTGTTCATTAACCAGTTTTTGATTAATCCACTAAAGAAGCCGTGGAAAACAATCAACGTAAGATCAATATTCATTTGTGGAGAAATGATTCCCCACGCCAGCCCTTTTTCCAGCAGCATACGGACATTGTCATAATTAAAACCAATTCTTCGTCTAATTTCGCACTCTGATGTCATTTCGTTATTAAATTCACATTTGTGATACAGAATTTGTAAAAGTGCTCGCTGCCGGGGAGTACGAGAAATATATTGCAACGCTGCGATAAACCGTTCTCGAAGAACACACAGCGGATCATCATTATTCGTCAGTGAAAGCTGGTCAAAAATTAAGTCGCATAACGGCAGTTGCTGATCCCAGATAGCATTAAAGATTTCCGACTTGCTGGAAAAGTGCCAGTAAATCGCCCCGCGCGTAACACCGGCTGCCTCAGCGATATCCGTCAGCGTAGTGCTTGCCACGCCGCGCGTCGAGAACTCGACAATGGCGGCTTCTATCAGCTTCTGTCGTGTTTTTTGTGCATCTTCTTTTGTTTTACGCGCCATAGATTCTCACCCGTCACCAGAACGATTCTCTACGTGAATGAAAACACGCAGTCGTGGGAGTATTCCCTAAAAGGAAAGGTTATTCTGAACAAAAAAAGTCAATTAACCGAATCAATAATTACCACGAATAAATCAGACTAATTTAATTCACGAAACACATAAGTAACCCTGGATAATATTTAAATCAGTGCGTTTTCCCTCATCACTATATCGTTGATTCGTCATGACGGGCTCTGGTTTTTATCTTAATTAAACGTGCGCCGCACTTATAAATTAAACAACCGCAACACACCTCATTATGATGTGCGCTGGATTTCTGACTCTTTGCCCCGCGACATTCACTCACGACTTCACGGCAAATATCAGTTTATTGTTTTTTAAAGGAACAGTAATGACGAAACACTTCAGGCTTTTACCCTTATCCGGTTTTATTGTCTGCTCCGCACTGCTTGCTGGCTGTGATGGTTCTGATAACTCGCAACACAGCACACAGGCACCTCAGGTAACTGTTTATGTCGTGAAAAGTGCTCCGCTGGCGGTGACAACAGAGCTTCCGGGGCGCACGGATGCTTTTCGCGTGGCTGAAGTTCGCCCGCAGGTAAATGGCATTGTTTTACGCCGTAACTTTATCGAAGGCAGTGACGTTAAAGCTGGTGATTCGCTTTACCAGATCGATCCTGCGACCTATCAGGCCGCCTATGACAGCGCGAAAGGCGACCTGGGGAAAGCCGAAGCAGCGGCGAACATCGCTCATTTAACCGTGAAACGCTATGTCCCATTGGTTGGCACACAATATGTCAGCCGACAAGAATACGACCAGGCAGTGGCAGACGCCAGGCAGGCTGATGCGAGCGTCATTGCCGCTCAGGCTGGCGTCGAGACCGCACGTATCAATCTCGCCTATACCAAAGTGTCCTCACCGATCAATGGGCGAATCGGTAAATCCAGCGTCACCGAAGGAGCGCTGGTGACCAACGGTCAATCCTCGGCATTGGCAACCGTGCAGCAACTTGATCCGATCTATGTGGATGTAACGCAGTCGAGCAATGATTTTATGCAGCTGAAACAGTCCAGCCTGCAAAAAGGCGATGGCACCAGTAGCGTTCAACTGCTGATGGAAAATGGTCAGCCCTACCCGCAAAAAGGGACGTTGCAATTCTCTGATGTCACCGTTGATGAGAGCACAGGTTCCATTACCCTTCGCGCCGTCTTCCCAAACCCGCAGCATATGCTGTTGCCGGGGATGTTTGTACGTGCTCGCATTGATGAAGGTGTGCAGCCAAATGCCATTCTGGTTCCACAGCAGGGCGTGACCCGTACACCACGCGGGGATGCCACCGTTCTGGTGGTGAATGCAAAAGAGCAGGTTGAAATGCGTAGCGTTGTAGCACCTCAGGCCATTGGCGATCGCTGGCTGATCACTGACGGTTTAAAAGAAGGTGATCGCGTTATCGTCAGCGGTCTGCAAAAGGCACATCCCGGCGCCACTGTGGTCGCCACGCCTGATTCCGCCGCCGCTAAAGCCAGTTAAGGGATTAATCAATGGCTAACTTTTTTATTCAAAGGCCGATTTTCGCCTGGGTGCTTGCCATCATTCTGATGATTGCGGGCGGACTGGCAATTCTCAAGCTGCCGGTGGCGCAGTATCCCACCATCGCTCCGCCTGCTGTTGCCGTTACGGCCGTTTACCCAGGCGCGGATGCGCAAACGGTGCAAGATACCGTTACACAGGTTATCGAACAGAACATGAACGGTATCGATAATCTGATGTACATGTCCTCCACCAGCGATTCTGCCGGTAACGTGACCATCACTCTGACCTTCCAGTCGGGTACCGATCCTGATATCGCGCAGGTACAGGTTCAGAATAAACTCCAACTGGCGATGCCATTGCTGCCACAGGAAGTTCAGCAGCAAGGGATCGGTGTGGAGAAATCCAGCAGCAGCTTCCTTCTGGTTGCGGGTTTTGTTTCAGATAACAAAAGTCTGACGCAGGATGATATCTCCGATTATGTCGCATCCAACGTGAAAGACGCGATCAGTCGTACCTCTGGCGTGGGCGATGTGCAGCTGTTTGGCGCACAGTATGCGATGCGCATCTGGCTCGACAGCAACTCCCTGAATAAGTATCAGCTGACGCCGCTGGATGTCATCAATCAGCTTAAAACCCAAAACAACCAGATTGCTGCCGGGCAACTGGGCGGTACGCCTTCGGTACCAGGTCAGCAGTTGAACGCCTCGATTATCGCGCAAACACGCCTGAAATCACCGGAAGAGTTCGGCAAGATCACGCTGAAGGTGAACCAGGACGGCTCGATGGTGCATCTGAAAGATGTGGCCCGTATTGAGTTGGGCGGTGAAAACTACAATATGGTCACGAAGATCAACGGCCAGGCAGCCACCGGTCTGGGCATCAAGCTGGCGACGGGTGCGAACGCGCTGGACACCGCCGCTGCGATTAAATCAAAACTGGCAGAATTACAGGCCTTCTTCCCACAAGGACTGAAAGTCGTTTATCCGTACGACACCACTCCATTCGTGAAGATATCCATTCATGAAGTGGTCAAAACGTTGTTTGAGGCGATCATTCTGGTCTTCCTCGTCATGTATCTGTTCCTGCAAAATCTGCGCGCCACGCTGATCCCCACGATCGCTGTACCCGTCGTGTTATTAGGGACTTTTGCCGTTCTTGGAGCATTCGGGTTTTCAATCAACACGCTGACGATGTTTGGGATGGTGCTGGCGATAGGCTTGCTGGTTGACGATGCTATTGTGGTCGTTGAGAACGTCGAGCGCGTCATGGTGGAAGACAAACTACCGCCAAAAGAGGCGACACAGAAATCCATGGAGCAAATCCAGGGGGCGCTGGTCGGTATCGCAATGGTGCTTTCTGCGGTGTTTGTTCCGATGGCCTTTTTTGGCGGCTCGACCGGTGCAATCTACCGCCAATTCTCGCTGACTATCGTCTCGGCAATGGCGCTTTCTGTTTTGGTCGCACTGATTCTGACACCCGCACTCTGCGCCACACTGCTCAAACCGCCGTCAGAAGAACATCATGCAAAAGGCGGTTTCTTTGGTTGGTTCAACAACCTCTTTGATAAGAGCGTGGAGCATTACAGCAATAGCGTGAGTGGGATTTTACGCAAAACTGGACGTTATCTGGTGGTGTATGTACTGATTGTGGGTGGAATGGCTGTATTGTTTTTACGCCTTCCGACCTCCTTCCTTCCGGATGAGGATCAGGGCGTATTTATGACCATGGTCCAGTTGCCCGCTGGCGCCACGCAAACGCGTACACAGCAGATACTGGATCAGGTACAACAGTATTATCAAACCAAGGAAGCGGCCAACGTAGAATCAGTCTTTACGGTTAACGGGTTTAGCTTTAGCGGTCAGGGGCAAAACTCCGGTATCGCCTTTGTAAGCCTCAAACCGTGGGATGAGCGTCCTGGAGCTGAAAACGGCGTGGGAGCCATTGTTAGCCGCGCAACCAAAGCTTTCAGCCAGATTAAAGATGGGATGATTTTCCCCTTCAACTTGCCCGCGATTATCGAACTGGGTACGGCGACAGGGTTTGACTTTGAGCTTATCGACCAGGCTAATCTGGGTCATACTGAACTGACAAAAGCACGTAACCAACTGCTAGGTATGGTTAAAGAGCACCCGGAACTGCTGGAACGAGTGCGTCCAAACGGACTGGAGGATACGCCGCAGTTCAAACTGGATGTTGATCAGGAGAAAGCCCAGGCTCTGGGTGTCAGCGTGTCGGATATCAACCAGACCGTCTCTACCGCACTCGGCGGTACATACGTAAATGACTTTATCGATCATGGTCGTGTGAAAAAAGTGTACGCACAGGCCGACGCACAGTTCCGTATGTTGCCAGGTGATATCAATAACCTCTACGTACGCAGTGCAAACGGTGAAATGGTGCCTTTCTCTGCGTTTAGTACCTCGCGCTGGATTTCAGGCTCGCCGCGACTTGAGCGTTACAACGGGATGCCATCCATGGAAATCCTCGGCGAAGCTGCACCGGGCAAGAGTACCGGCGAAGCGATGGTCTTAATGGAGTCACTCGCCCAGAAACTGCCTTCCGGGATTGGCTTCGACTGGACGGGAATGTCCTATCAGGAACGCCTCTCTGGCAACCAGGCCCCGGCGCTGTACGCTATTTCACTGATCGTCGTGTTCTTGTGCCTGGCAGCGCTTTACGAGAGTTGGTCCATTCCATTCTCCGTTATGCTGGTTGTGCCTTTGGGCGTTATTGGTGCCCTACTCGGCGCATCGCTGCGTGGGCTGAATAATGATGTCTATTTCCAGGTAGGGCTTCTCACCACCATCGGCCTCTCCGCGAAGAACGCCATTCTGATTGTGGAGTTTGCGAAAGACCTGATGGAAAAAGAAGGGAAAGGAGTCATTGAGGCTACGCTTGAAGCCTCACGTATGCGCCTTCGCCCGATTCTGATGACATCACTGGCGTTTATCCTCGGTGTACTGCCATTGGTTATCAGCCAGGGTGCAGGGAGCGGTGCGCAAAATGCCGTAGGGACAGGCGTTATGGGGGGGATGCTGTCTGCGACCCTTCTCGCAATCTTCTTCGTCCCTGTATTTTTCGTGGTCGTAAGAAGACGATTTAATCGCAATCCTAAGTAAATCAATTCAAAAGGCGTCATTCGGCGCCTTTTCTTCTTTCTTTAATTCAAAAATTAGCACGCGAATTATCATTGTATTTTTACTGCTAAGTTATTTCCTCCACGATTTTTACAAACCACATATTTTGAGATTATTCATCCTGTCAGTGCAGATGGGTGTAGTGGTAAAATAAACGCCAGCTCGATAAATCCACTTTCGATTTTATTGCGAGCCAGTTTTTATTCTGAGGTAACATCATGAAAAGATTCATTTGCGTTGCAACCCTCGCTGCGCTTCTCGCCGGATGTGCGCACGACTCTCCGTGTGTGCCGGTATATGACGATCAGGGTCGTCTGGTTCATACCAATACCTGTATGAAAGGCACCACCCAGGATAACTGGGAGACTGCAGGGGCAATCGCCGGTGGTGCTGCGGCTATCGCAGGCTTGACGTTAGGTATCGTCGCGTTAACTAAATAATGTTTTCCTGCAAAAGCGCGGCAAATCCGCGCTTTTGCTTCAAACCAGTGCAGTATTTTTTCAATACGTTAAAAAAACTCCCCATTCCCCTCTGCGTTAATTTATTAATGTCTGATTCTTCTCACATCTTTTTTGCGATGATTTGTTTATTTCATTTTCAGGCGTGATACTTTTCACAATTCAATGGCATTTAATATCCTGCCAATATTCACGTCAGAAACTACCTCTCTTAATTAGCTTCCGGGTTATCAACTTTTGCTCTGATTTGTGGCGTAGGTTGTGATTTCGCACCATTTCGGGGCGCTCGATTTATTTATCCCTGTCTACACTCTGCATTATGCGTTCAATTCTCCCTTTTTCTGCCGAGCGCAAAATTGGCATTACGTTTGCTTTATAAACGTCGGCCAACGCCACAGACAGGTCAAAGCGTTTTAAAACGACTTTCTATAACGATAAATTTCGCCACACAGGATGCATTATGAAAAAGACGATGATAGCCAGCCTGGCCGCCGCCGGCATGTTGTTTGCTGTAGCGGGACAGGTTCATGCCGGTACAACACTTGATGCCGTTAAAAAGAAAGGTTTTGTCCAATGCGGTATTAGTGATGGGTTACCGGGCTTCTCTTATGCCGATGCGAACGGAAAGTTCACTGGCATTGATGTCGATGTTTGCCGTGGCGTTGCAGCAGCCCTTTTCGGGGATGACACAAAAGTAAAATATACCCCACTGACGGCGAAAGAGCGTTTTACCGCACTGCAATCGGGTGAAGTGGACATGCTTTCTCGTAATACAACCTGGACTTCGTCACGTGATGCGGGGATGGGGATGTCCTTTACCGGTGTGACTTACTACGATGGCATCGGCTTCCTGACCCACAACAAAGCGGGGCTGAAGAGCGCGAAAGAACTCGACGGAGCAACCGTTTGTATTCAGGCGGGAACCGATACCGAACTGAACGTCGCCGACTATTTCAAAGCCAACAACATGAAATACACGCCGGTGACTTTCGACCGTTCTGATGAATCAGCAAAAGCCCTGGAGTCAGGCCGTTGCGATACGCTGGCCTCCGATCAGTCCCAGCTCTATGCCCTGCGAATTAAACTGAGCAACCCGGCGGAATGGATTGTTCTGCCTGAAGTCATCTCCAAAGAGCCTCTCGGCCCGGTCGTTCGCCGTGGTGATGAAGACTGGTTCTCCATTGTTCGCTGGACGCTGTTCGCCATGCTGAATGCCGAAGAGATGGGTATCAATTCTAAAAACGTCGACGAGAAAGCCGCAAACCCTACGACACCGGATATGGCGCATCTTCTGGGTAAAGAGGGTGATTTCGGCAAGGATCTGAAGCTCGATAATAAATGGGCTTATAACATCATCAAACATGTCGGTAACTATGCAGAGATCTTTGAGCGCAACGTTGGA
Organism: Lelliottia jeotgali; assembly: GCA_002271215.1. Classification (NCBI taxonomy): domain Bacteria; kingdom Pseudomonadati; phylum Pseudomonadota; class Gammaproteobacteria; order Enterobacterales; family Enterobacteriaceae; genus Lelliottia; species Lelliottia jeotgali. The sequence goes on from CP018628.1 coordinate 4,084,652, forward strand.
TCGGAAAGCCCGCTGAAGATCAAACGTGGCCAGAACAACCTCTGGAATAACGGTGGTATTCAGTACGCTCCGCCGGTGCGTTAAGCATTTAGCTGTAACGGGCACTGCATTTGCGGTGCCCCGTCCAGAGTCATGGTTACCGAGGTTTCTTTATGTCCCATCGCCGCTTAGCCGTAAAAGGAAAACTTTCCTTTTCTCATCCCTCGGTTCGCGCATGGCTATTCCAGATAATAGCTATCGTCGCCGTTGTTGTTGTTGCGGTTTATTTGATTCATAACACTGTTACCAATCTGAGCAATCGCGGTATTACTTCTGGCTTTGCGTTTTTGGATCGTAGTGCCGGATTCGGAATTGTGCAGCATTTGATTGATTATCAAGAAGGCGATACATACGGCAGGGTGTTTCTTGTCGGTTTACTGAATACTCTGCTGGTCTCTGCTCTCTGCATTGTATTTGCCTCCTTGCTGGGCTTTTTTCTCGGGCTTGCGCGTCTTTCTGAGAACTGGCTATTACGTAAACTCTCGACAATTTATATCGAGACGTTTCGCAATATCCCCCCGCTACTGCAGATCTTCTTCTGGTATTTCGCCGTATTACGCAATCTGCCCGGACCACGACAGGCCGTTGATGCTTTAGATCTCTTTTACCTGAGCAACCGGGGTTTATATATTCCCTCGCCGTTGGCTGGCGAAGGTCTGTATGCGTTTATCGCTGCATTTGTTATCGCGGTAGCAATTACGATTGGGCTGTTTCGTTATAACCGCTCACTTCAGATTAAAACCGGGCAACTTCGCAGAACCTGGCCAATCGGGACATTACTGATCGTTAGTTTGCCTCTACTGGCCCACTGGGTATTCGGTGCCGCTTTGCACTGGGACATTCCGCAGTTGCGAGGTTTTAACTTCCAGGGAGGGATGGTCCTTATTCCTGAACTGGCTGCTCTGACGCTTGCGCTGTCCATTTATACCTCTGCCTTTATTGCTGAAATTATTCGCTCAGGAATCCAGGCGGTTCCTTATGGTCAGCACGAAGCCGCACGTTCACTCGGATTACCCAACCCAGTAACGCTGCGCCAGGTGATCATTCCTCAGGCCTTACGTGTGATCATCCCGCCGCTGACCAGCCAGTATCTGAATATTGTCAAAAACTCCTCGCTGGCTGCCGCGATTGGTTATCCCGACATGGTTTCTCTGTTCGCCGGAACCGTACTTAACCAGACCGGACAAGCGATTGAGACTATTGCCATCACCATGTCCGTCTACCTAATTATCAGCCTGACAATTTCATTGCTGATGAATATCTATAACCGTCGCATCGCCCTGGTTGAGCGCTAAGGAACCATGATGACAAAAGCCGTATTGTCACACCCCTCGCGTCCGTCCAGCACCGGAAGCTGGCGTTTCATCGCCTGGGCACGCAAAAATCTGTTCTCCTCCTGGAGTAACAGTCTGCTGACAATTGTCAGCTTGTGGTTGATGTGGGAGCTGATTCCTCCGCTGCTGAACTGGGCTTTCTTGCAGGCAAACTGGGTAGGCTCAACGCGGGCGGACTGTACCAAAGCGGGTGCCTGTTGGGTGTTTATCCATGAGCGTTTTGGCCAGTTTATGTATGGTCTGTATCCACATGATCAACGCTGGCGTATCAATCTGGCACTGATTGCGGGTTTGCTGTCGATCGCCCCGATGTTCTTCAAAACCCTGCCACGTCGTGGACGCTATATTGCTTGTTGGGCAGTGATTTATCCGCTGATTGTGTGGTTGTTGCTATATGGCGGAATACTGGGACTTGAGCGGGTCGAAACTCGCCAATGGGGGGGATTAACTCTCACGCTGATCATTGCCTCCGTGGGGATCGCCGGGGCGCTACCTTTGGGTATCTTACTGGCACTGGGACGTCGATCAGCCATGCCAGTAGTACGGACTCTTTCAGTTATTTTTATTGAATTCTGGCGTGGTGTACCGCTGATTACCGTGCTGTTCATGTCCTCGGTCATGCTGCCGCTGTTTATGGCAGAAGGCACAACAATCGACAAACTGATTCGCGCACTGGTGGGCGTCGTTTTATTCCAGTCAGCTTACGTTGCAGAGGTGGTTAGAGGTGGCCTACAGGCGCTGCCAAAAGGTCAGTACGAAGCGGCCGAATCACTGGCGCTCGGTTACTGGAAAATGCAGGGGCTGGTGATCTTACCCCAAGCCTTGAAGCTGGTTATTCCAGGGCTTGTGAACACCATCATCGCACTCTTTAAAGACACGAGCCTGGTGATCATTATCGGATTGTTTGATCTTTTCAGCAGTGTACAACAGGCCACAGTCGATCCCGTCTGGCTCGGCATGTCGACTGAAGGTTATGTTTTTGCAGCACTTGTTTACTGGATTTTCTGTTTCAGCATGTCGCGCTACAGCCAACACCTGGAGAAGCGCTTTAACACCGGGCGTGCACCGCAATGAGGAACTTATGAGCAAAATAACTATGGCCCCGGCCGACGCGATGATTACGCTAGAAAATGTGAATAAATGGTATGGTCAGTTTCATGTCCTGAAAGACATCAACCTGAAGGTCAAACAGGGCGAGCGTATTGTTTTATGCGGCCCCTCAGGTTCAGGAAAATCTACCACCATTCGCTGTATTAACCATCTTGAGGAGCATCAGCAAGGACGTATCGTCGTTGATGGGATAGAGCTGGATGAGGACATTCGAAACATCGAACGTGTCCGTCAGGAAGTCGGTATGGTGTTCCAGCATTTCAATTTATTCCCACATTTGACGGTGTTACAGAACCTTACGCTGGCCCCAATTTGGGTCAGGAAGATGCCTAAAAAGGAAGCTGAGGCGCTGGCAATGCATTACCTGGAACGTGTCCGTATTGCTGAGCACGCAAACAAATTTCCGGGACAAATTTCGGGCGGGCAGCAACAGCGTGTGGCGATTGCCCGCTCACTGTGCATGCAACCTAAAATTATGCTGTTTGATGAACCGACTTCAGCGCTCGACCCTGAAATGGTTAAAGAAGTACTCGACACGATGATTGGTTTAGCTCAATCGGGAATGACTATGCTCTGTGTTACGCATGAAATGGGCTTTGCCAGAACAGTTGCAGATAGAGTGATCTTTATGGATCGCGGAGAAATTGTTGAACAAGCACCACCTGATGAGTTCTTTGCTAATCCGAAATCTGAGCGTACACGCGCATTCTTATCGCAGGTGATTCATTAATCGTCTTTGTTGCTCAGTGGTGTACTGCTACTGGGCAAATTTTCAGAGGAACAAATGCAAAAAGGCCATCCTTTCGGATGGCCTTTTCACTTAATTGATGTCTGGCAGTTCCCTACTCTCACATGGGGAGACCCCACACTACCATCGGCGCTACGGCGTTTCACTTCTGAGTTCGGCATGGGGTCAGGTGGGACCACCGCGCTAAAGCCGCCAGACAAATTCTTTTACTATTGCCGAACTTCAACCACGTATTAAGTGGTGCTGATACCCAGAGTCGAACTGGGGACCTCACCCTTACCAAGGGTGCGCTCTACCAACTGAGCCATATCAGCACGCTAAATTTGATGCCTGGCAGTTCCCTACTCTCACATGGGGAGACCCCACACTACCATCGGCGCTACGGCGTTTCACTTCTGAGTTCGGCATGGGGTCAGGTGGGACCACCGCGCTAAAGCCGCCAGGCAAATTCTGTTATCAACCCGCATCTCTGCAGGTCAATTAATCTGTTATCAAGCTGAAACTGATGTCTCTCTTCCGCCAAAACATCTTCGGCGTTGTAAGGTTAAGCCTCACGGTTCATTAGTACTGGTTAGCTCAATGCATCGCTGCACTTACACACCCAGCCTATCAACGTCGTAGTCTTCAACGTTCCTTCAGGACTCTCAAGGAGTCAGGGAGAACTCATCTCGGGGCAAGTTTCGTGCTTAGATGCTTTCAGCACTTATCTTTTCCGCATTTAGCTACCGGGCAATGCCATTGGCATGACAACCCGAACACCAGTGATGCGTCCACTCCGGTCCTCTCGTACTAGGAGCAGCCCCCCTCAATTCTCCAGCGCCCACGGCAGATAGGGACCGAACTGTCTCACGACGTTCTAAACCCAGCTCGCGTACCACTTTAAACGGCGAACAGCCGTACCCTTGGGACCTACTTCAGCCCCAGGATGTGATGAGCCGACATCGAGGTGCCAAACACCGCCGTCGATATGAACTCTTGGGCGGTATCAGCCTGTTATCCCCGGAGTACCTTTTATCCGTTGAGCGATGGCCCTTCCATTCAGAACCACCGGATCACTATGACCTGCTTTCGCACCTGCTCGAGCCGTCACTCTCGCAGTCAAGCTAGCTTATGCCATTGCACTAACCTCCTGATGTCCGACCAGGATTAGCTAACCTTCGTGCTCCTCCGTTACTCTTTAGGAGGAGACCGCCCCAGTCAAACTACCCACCAGACACTGTCCGCAACCCGGATTACGGGTCTACGTTAGAACACCAGCCATTAAAGGGTGGTATTTCAAGGTTGGCTCCACGCAGACTGGCGTCCACGCTTCAAAGCCTCCCACCTATCCTACACATCAAGGACCAGTGTTCAGTGTCAAGCTATAGTAAAGGTTCACGGGGTCTTTCCGTCTTGCCGCGGGTACACTGCATCTTCACAGCGAGTTCAATTTCACTGAGTCTCGGGTGGAGACAGCCTGGCCATCATTACGCCATTCGTGCAGGTCGGAACTTACCCGACAAGGAATTTCGCTACCTTAGGACCGTTATAGTTACGGCCGCCGTTTACCGGGGCTTCGATCAAGAGCTTCGCGTTACCGCTAACCCCATCAATTAACCTTCCGGCACCGGGCAGGCGTCACACCGTATACGTCCACTTTCGTGTTTGCACAGTGCTGTGTTTTTAATAAACAGTTGCAGCCAGCTGGTATCTTCGACTGGTTTCAGCTCCGTCCGCAGGGACTTCACCTACACACCAGCGTGCCTTCTCCCGAAGTTACGGCACCATTTTGCCTAGTTCCTTCACCCGAGTTCTCTCAAGCGCCTTGGTATTCTCTACCTGACCACCTGTGTCGGTTTGGGGTACGATTTGATGTTACCTGATGCTTAGAGGCTTTTCCTGGAAGCAGGGCATTTGTTACTTCAGCACCGTAGTGCCTCGTCATCACACCTCAGCGTTAACAAGCGTCCGGATTTACCTAAACGCTCCGCCTACATGCTTAAACCGGGACAACCGTCGCCCGGCTAACATAGCCTTCTCCGTCCCCCCTTCGCAGTAACACCGAGTACAGGAATATTAACCTGTTTCCCATCGACTACGCCTTTCGGCCTCGCCTTAGGGGTCGACTCACCCTGCCCCGATTAACGTTGGACAGGAACCCTTGGTCTTCCGGCGAGCGGGTTTTTCACCCGCTTTATCGTTACTTATGTCAGCATTCGCACTTCTGATACCTCCAGCACCCCTCACAGGACACCTTCAACGGCTTACAGAACGCTCCCCTACCCAACAACGCATAAGCGTCGCTGCCGCAGCTTCGGTGCATGGTTTAGCCCCGTTACATCTTCCGCGCAGGCCGACTCGACCAGTGAGCTATTACGCTTTCTTTAAATGATGGCTGCTTCTAAGCCAACATCCTGGCTGTCTGTGCCTTCCCACATCGTTTCCCACTTAACCATGACTTTGGGACCTTAGCTGGCGGTCTGGGTTGTTTCCCTCTTCACGACGGACGTTAGCACCCGCCGTGTGTCTCCCGTGATAACATTCTTCGGTATTCGTAGTTTGCATCGGGTTGGTAAGCCGGGATGGCCCCCTAGCCGAAACAGTGCTCTACCCCCGAAGATGAATTCACGAGGCGCTACCTAAATAGCTTTCGGGGAGAACCAGCTATCTCCCGGTTTGATTGGCCTTTCACCCCCAGCCACAAGTCATCCGCTAATTTTTCAACATTAGTCGGTTCGGTCCTCCAGTTAGTGTTACCCAACCTTCAACCTGCCCATGGCTAGATCACCGGGTTTCGGGTCTATACCCTGCAACTTAACGCCCAGTTAAGACTCGGTTTCCCTTCGGCTCCCCTATACGGTTAACCTTGCTACAGAATATAAGTCGCTGACCCATTATACAAAAGGTACGCAGTCACCTAACAAGTAGGCTCCCACTGCTTGTACGTACACGGTTTCAGGTTCTTTTTCACTCCCCTCGCCGGGGTTCTTTTCGCCTTTCCCTCACGGTACTGGTTCACTATCGGTCAGTCAGGAGTATTTAGCCTTGGAGGATGGTCCCCCCATATTCAGACAGGATACCACGTGTCCCGCCCTACTCTTCGAGTTCACAACGTGTGCATTTTTGTGTACGGGACTATCACCCTGTACCGTCGGACTTTCCAGACCGTTCCACTAACACACGCGCTGATTCAGACTCTGGGCTCCTCCCCGTTCGCTCGCCGCTACTGGGGGAATCTCGGTTGATTTCTTTTCCTCGGGGTACTTAGATGTTTCAGTTCCCCCGGTTCGCCTCATGCCACTATGTATTCATGACATGATAGTGTGTCGAAACACACTGGGTTTCCCCATTCGGGTATCGCCGGGTCAAAGGTTCATATCACCTCGCCGACGCTTATCGCAGATTAGCACGCCCTTCATCGCCTCTGACTGCCAGGGCATCCACCGTGTACGCTTAGTCGCTTAACCTCACAACCCGAAGATGTTTCGTAAAACACCATCGTGTTGCGAAAATTTGAGAGACTCGAACACACCGTCATTCTGTTCTTATTACGGAGAACAGACGCAGCGTGTCGTTTCAATTTTCAGCTTGATCCAGATTTTTAAAGAGCAAATATCTCAAACATGACTCAGGAGTCAGTTTTGAGATATTGAGGCAGGTGACTTTCACTCACAAACCAGCAAGTGGCGTCCCCTAGGGGATTCGAACCCCTGTTACCGCCGTGAAAGGGCGGTGTCCTGGGCCTCTAGACGAAGGGGACGTGTAAGTCTCAATCGCAAGACGCCTTGCTATTTACTTTTCATCAGACAATCTGTGTGGACACTACAAAGGCAGGTTCTTCAGGTAAGGAGGTGATCCAACCGCAGGTTCCCCTACGGTTACCTTGTTACGACTTCACCCCAGTCATGAATCACAAAGTGGTAAGCGCCCTCCCGAAGGTTAAGCTACCTACTTCTTTTGCAACCCACTCCCATGGTGTGACGGGCGGTGTGTACAAGGCCCGGGAACGTATTCACCGTAGCATTCTGATCTACGATTACTAGCGATTCCGACTTCATGGAGTCGAGTTGCAGACTCCAATCCGGACTACGACGTACTTTATGAGGTCCGCTTGCTCTCGCGAGGTCGCTTCTCTTTGTATACGCCATTGTAGCACGTGTGTAGCCCTACTCGTAAGGGCCATGATGACTTGACGTCATCCCCACCTTCCTCCAGTTTATCACTGGCAGTCTCCTTTGAGTTCCCGGCCGAACCGCTGGCAACAAAGGATAAGGGTTGCGCTCGTTGCGGGACTTAACCCAACATTTCACAACACGAGCTGACGACAGCCATGCAGCACCTGTCTCACGGTTCCCGAAGGCACTAAAGCATCTCTGCTAAATTCCGTGGATGTCAAGAGTAGGTAAGGTTCTTCGCGTTGCATCGAATTAAACCACATGCTCCACCGCTTGTGCGGGCCCCCGTCAATTCATTTGAGTTTTAACCTTGCGGCCGTACTCCCCAGGCGGTCGACTTAACGCGTTAGCTCCGGAAGCCACTCCTCAAGGGAACAACCTCCAAGTCGACATCGTTTACGGCGTGGACTACCAGGGTATCTAATCCTGTTTGCTCCCCACGCTTTCGCACCTGAGCGTCAGTCTTTGTCCAGGGGGCCGCCTTCGCCACCGGTATTCCTCCAGATCTCTACGCATTTCACCGCTACACCTGGAATTCTACCCCCCTCTACAAGACTCTAGCCTGCCAGTTTCGAATGCAGTTCCCAGGTTGAGCCCGGGGATTTCACATCCGACTTGACAGACCGCCTGCGTGCGCTTTACGCCCAGTAATTCCGATTAACGCTTGCACCCTCCGTATTACCGCGGCTGCTGGCACGGAGTTAGCCGGTGCTTCTTCTGCGAGTAACGTCAATCACTGAGGTTATTAACCTCAATGCCTTCCTCCTCGCTGAAAGTACTTTACAACCCGAAGGCCTTCTTCATACACGCGGCATGGCTGCATCAGGCTTGCGCCCATTGTGCAATATTCCCCACTGCTGCCTCCCGTAGGAGTCTGGACCGTGTCTCAGTTCCAGTGTGGCTGGTCATCCTCTCAGACCAGCTAGGGATCGTCGCCTAGGTGAGCCATTACCCCACCTACTAGCTAATCCCATCTGGGCACATCTGATGGCAAGAGGCCCGAAGGTCCCCCTCTTTGGTCTTGCGACGTTATGCGGTATTAGCTACCGTTTCCAGTAGTTATCCCCCTCCATCAGGCAGTTTCCCAGACATTACTCACCCGTCCGCCGCTCGTCACCCGAGAGCAAGCTCTCTGTGCTACCGCTCGACTTGCATGTGTTAGGCCTGCCGCCAGCGTTCAATCTGAGCCATGATCAAACTCTTCAATTTAAGTTTGATGCTCGTGAATTAAACTTCGTAATGAATTACGTATGTTCACTCAGAGACTTTGGTATTCATTTAGCGTCTTGCGACGTTTAGAATCCATGTCACTTTGAGTGCCCACACAGATTGTCTGATAAATTGTTAAAGAGCAGTGCAACGCGGCTTTCGCTCACCGTTGCGAGGTGGCGTATATTACGCTTTCCTCTTTCAGAGTCAACCCTGAATTTCAGGATTTTTTCTCTTCAACCGACCCGGCTGTTTGTGTGAAGTGATTCACATCTGCCGTGTCGATGGAGGCGCATTATAGGGATCCCAGTTTTTAGCACAAGCGTTTTTTAGATCTTTTTTACCGACTGCTGCTTTTCCATTCTTTTCGATGAGATCCTGCCCGATCTGCTTAAAAAGTGACGTATTTAAGCCCTGCTGGTGCGGCATAATAGGATCATGATCTTTTGAATATGCTTACCAGCCGAGGTTGATATGTCCGCAGTACTCCGTCCTTATAAAGATCTGTTCCCGAAAATGGGGGAGCGGGTGATGCTCGATGACAGTAGCGTTATCATTGGCGATGTCAGAATGGGTGATGATGTCAGCATTTGGCCACTGGTCGCGATCCGAGGCGATGTGAATTATGTGGCTATCGGTGTACGCACCAATATTCAGGATGGAAGCGTTCTGCATGTAACCCATAAATCGAGTTATAACCCAGAAGGTAATCCTCTCATTATTGGTGACGATGTCACCGTCGGTCATAAGGTAATGTTGCACGGCTGCACGATTGGCAACCGCGTCCTGGTGGGCATGGGATCTATTCTGCTGGATGGAGTAATAGTAGAAGACGACGTAATGATCGGCGCCGGGAGCCTGGTCCCACAAAACAAACGCCTGGAAAGTGGCTATCTCTATTTAGGCAGCCCGGTAAAACAGATCCGCCCTTTAAAAGAGGCGGAGATCGAAGGGTTGAAATACTCAGCGAACAACTATGTGAAATGGAAAGATGAGTATCTGGCTCAGGAAAACCACACCCAGCCTTGATCGTCCTCCTGCTCATCACGGATCAAATCGCTGGCTTCTTCTTCCAGATCCCAGCGATGCTCCCTGAACACCTCAAGGGGAAGGGGCCCGCCAAAACGCTCCAGCAGCAGTTCACCTGAAATAGCGCAAGTTAATTGCACGCCGTTAACCAAAACAGGAAAACAGACCGCCTTTTTGCCTTCATCCCACTCTTCCCGGTCTGGAAACTGAATCGCCTGATTCATGCCAGCAATTCCTGTTTCAACTTTTCAATTACCGGCTCTACTTCAGGTAAAACGCCATGCCAGAGAAAGACCGCATGCGCCGCTTGCCCCACCAGCATTCCCAGACCATCCGCCAGATGCTTCGCACCACGATCTTCACACCAGCTCAGGAAAGGCGTTTTTCCCTTTTGATAGAACATGTCATAGGCATATGTGTGCGGATTAACTAAAGAAGAAGGTATCGCAGGCACTTCACCACCGATGCCGCTGGAAGTGGCATTAATAATAAGATCGAACTCATGCCCGCCCAGATCATCCATCGATAAAGCACTCACGCTACCCGTATGGGCAAAGAGCGTGGCCAATTCCTGTGCGCGGGAAAACGTACGATTCGTGATCGTGACGGCACAATCCAGAGAAAGAAGTGGCAACAGCACACCGCGAGAGGCACCACCGGCACCAATCAGTAAAATACGAAAGCCCTTCTTAATAAAGGAGAGCCTTTCAAGATCGCTTAATAAGCCAATGCCATCAGTGTTATCACCCAACAGCCGCCCATCTTCCAGCCGCTTAAGTGTGTTCACCGCCCCAGCAAGGGATGCGCGTTCGGTTAATTCATCCGCTCGCGCAAAGGCTTCTTCTTTAAAAGGAACGGTAACATTCGCCCCTCTACCACCGCTGTTAAAGAAGGCATCCAGCGTTGGAACAAAGTCATCTACCGCTGCCAGTACGCGACCATAGGTGTGATCGATTAGCAGTTGCTGAGCAAATTGCTGATGAATGAACGGTGACTTGCTATGAGCAATTGGGTTACCAAAAACAACGTACTTTTCCATCATTTCACCCCTGGCGAAAGCGCTCGCCGGTCAACGCATCACGGATTTCCGATGGATTTTGACGACCACCGGTGTCTCCGAAAACAACCGGGAAATCATCACCGAACTGGGTCAACACTTCTTGTGATGTGCGACAAGGTGGCAACCCGGTCAGGTTCGCGCTGGTAGAAACCAACGGTTTACCAAAAGTCTGGCACAGTTCAACCACCAGCGGGTGATCGGTTACACGCACAGCAAGAGAGTCAAAGCGCCCCGTCAACCAACGCGGCGTCGTCGCCTGCGCCGGGAAAACAAAAGTGACCGGACCAGGCCATGCCGCGAAAATAGTATCGCGCTGCGCCTGGTCCAACGTTGAGTCATCAATGTAAGGCTTGAGTTGCTCAAAGCTGGCAGCAATCAAAATAAGGCCTTTCTCGACCGGTCTTTGCTTCAGTTCTAATAAACGGGTAACCGCCGTTTCGCTGTCAGGATCACACCCGACGCCAAACACGGCTTCCGTTGGATAGGCGATGACTTCTTCATTTCTCAAGACTTCCACCGCACGGGAAATGGAGTCTGATGTTAATTTATTATTCACAGGTTTAATCCGCCGAAATCGGCTTTCCACATTGTTTACTGGCACAGAAGAGTTTAACGCTCTGCGCCGTTTTCTTCTCGACAAGCAGAGGATAATCGCAGTGAGGGCAAATCCCCGCTACTGGTTTGAGATTGATAACGAATTGACATTCAGGATAGCGATCGCAGGAATGGAAGTTTTTACCAAAGCGGGAACGGCGCTGCACCAGCTGTCCTTGTTGACACTGAGGACAGGCAATCGCGGTTTCATCAGGTTTATCAATTTGTTCTGTATGGCTGCACTCAGGATAGTTGCTACAGCCGATAAACATGCCATAGCGGCCCTGTCGCAAGGCCAGAGAGGCCCCACAAGCTGGGCACATTTGCCCCTCCAGAATTTTAACGATATGCCCGTCCGCCTGACTTTTCAGGGGACGGACATAATCACATTCTGGATAGTGTGAACAACCGAGAAACGGGCCGTGTTTCCCGGACCGGATGACAAGATTAGCCCCACACTGTGGGCAGGGCTCATTATTAGACACCGTAAAAAGTGCTGATTTGGCCATAACAACTCTTGGTGCTACATAGATGAATTAATGCAGCATACCTTCATTCACTTCAAAGAGTAATTCTTCCATTTGCTGATAGGCATTTTCACAGCCTGGAATATTAAACAGAACCATCAGGATCACCCATTTGAGGTCTTCCAGTTCAAACTCTGCCGTATCCAGCGCCATGACGCGCTCTATCACCATTTCTCGGGTATCGAGGTTTAGCACCTGAATCTGCTCCAGGAATAAGATAAATCCCCGGCAACTGGCATCCAGCCTTTCACACTCTTCAGCCGTAAAAATACGCACAGACAACGGATCTGAAGCAAGCTGCATCGGTTCGACAAGGCCTTCCTGATAATCAGCCAGCTTTTCTAACCACATTAACGCGTTATAGATATCTTCCCGTTCGAATCCTGCATCGGTAAGATCCCGCGTCAGTCGGTCTTGATCCACGCGCATTTCAGCTTCGTTATGGATGTAAGTCTCAAACAAATACATCAGTACGTCGAACATGGCTTGCCCTCCTCAATCGGACATAGCCGCCGGGTACAGCTGCGATCCATCCTGCTAACTCCAGTTCGAGTAGCTGTGCTACCGTCACTGGCACAGATTGGCCGGCACGTTCAGCGACAACGTCAACAGGTGTTACCTCATCTCCTACGTTAGCCAGGAGCTCAGGAAATGGCAATGCCACCTCCTCCTGATCTGATGAATAAAGTGACTTTTCAGGCTCATCTGGTATCCAGGTTAGCCCATATCGCAAATTTTCCAGGATTTCTTCAGGACAGGTTACTGGCGTGGCTCCTTGTTTAATGAGCCAGTGCGGCCCTTCACATCCGGGGTTACCAATAGGGCCGGGTAAGGCAAAAACTTCGCGCCCTTGTTCCATGGCACATCGGGCTGTCACGAGCGATCCACTCCTTATCGCCGCTTCGACAACCAGGACGCCCTGACTCAAACCACTAATAATGCGATTACGCCGTGGAAAATTAGCAGGCCAGGGTGATGTAGTGAGCGAAAACTCAGAAATAACCGCGCCTCCGGCATCGACAATCTTGTCGGCAAGGGCAGAATGTCGACGGGGATAAATACTGGACAGGCCATTGCCAAGCACAGCAATAGTTTTCCCCTGAACCGAAAGCGCCGCTCGATGGGCTATCCCATCAATTCCACACGCTAAGCCGCTGGTAATGGTAAACCCGCATTTCGCCAGCTGCTCACAAAAAAACCGCCCCCACCTCTCTCCATACCAGGATGGCCCCCGACTGCCGACTACCGCCAGTTGAACACTGTTTAGCACCTCAATTTCGCCCTTAACAAACAGTGCACCAGGATAGTCAGGCAGGGCCCGTAACCGTGGAGGATAGTGCGGGCTATCGGCTGAAATGAGGTAATGACCTCGGTGTTCAAGCCATTTAAGAGAGCACTCAAGATCGGCTTCTTTGGCATTTATAAATTGACTGGCCTGTTTATGTGTTAGGCCCGCATCTATCAGCAAAGCGGTATCAATATCTTGCCGTTGCGATAAACGTCGCGCGGCATTCAGCATTGGGTCGCCGCACAAATTTCTAATGCTGATTAAACGTAACCAAATCTCTGTGGAAGTCATCCTTTTCCCCTGCCATAAGCAGCCTCAGCAATCTTTGCGATTGGTCACCGATGCTGTCAATCAGAGGGGGATTTGTCTAGAATAGAGGTAAGAATCTTTTCAACTCCTGAACACGGCTCTGGAAATTTATGGCAGTTTTGCAAGTGTTACATATCCCGGACGAGCGCCTTCGCATCGTTGCTGAACCGGTAAAAGAAGTGAATGCAGAAATTCAACGTATCGTCGATGATATGTTCGATACGATGTATGCCGAAGAAGGCATTGGCCTTGCGGCGACACAGGTTGATATCCATAAGCGTATTATCGTGATCGATGTTTCTGAAAATCGCGAAGATCGCCTGGTGCTGATTAACCCGGAACTGCTCGAGAAGAGCGGTGAGACTGGCATCGAAGAAGGTTGTCTGTCCATTCCTGAACAGCGCGCGTTAGTGCCTCGCGCGGAAAAAGTTAAAATCCGCGCGCTTGACCGCGAGGGTAAACCGTTTGAACTGGAAGCAGACGATCTACTGGCGATCTGCATTCAGCATGAGATGGATCATCTGGTCGGTAAACTGTTTATCGATTATCTCTCTCCGCTGAAACAACAGCGTATTCGTCAGAAAGTAGAGAAACTGGATCGTATGCGCACTCGCGCATAATATCCCCCGGATACAAGGAAAAACGTGTCTAGAAATCTACGTATTATCTTCGCGGGAACCCCTGACTTCGCAGCGCGTCATCTTGACGCGCTGTTAACATCTGGCCATCAGGTTGTCGGTGTATTTACTCAGCCCGATCGCCCTGCTGGTCGTGGCAAGAAACTGATGCCGAGTCCGGTCAAAGTTCTGGCTGAAGAACAGGGTTTACCCGTATTCCAGCCTGTTTCTTTACGCCCACAGGAAAACCAGCAGCTGGTTTCAGATCTGAATGCTGATGTCATGGTTGTCGTAGCTTATGGATTGATTCTGCCAAAAGCAGTTCTCGATATGCCGCGCCTGGGCTGTATCAATGTGCATGGTTCTCTGCTTCCACGCTGGCGTGGTGCAGCCCCTATTCAGCGCTCGCTGTGGGCAGGTGATAGCGAAACAGGTGTCACCATTATGCAGATGGATGTAGGGCTGGATACGGGCGATATGCTGTATAAACTGGCCTGCCCGATCACTTCTGAAGATACCAGCGCAACACTCTACGACAAACTGGCTGATTTGGGTCCGCAGGGCCTGGTTGAGACATTGCAGCAGCTTGCTGATGGCAAAACTCAGCCTGAAGTCCAGGATGAAAGCCAGGTGACCTATGCTGAAAAACTCAGCAAAGAAGAGGCGCAACTCGACTGGTCACTTTCTGCTGCCCAGTTAGAGCGCTGCATCCGCGCCTTCAATCCGTGGCCAATGAGCTGGATGACCATTGACGATCAGCCCGTTAAGATCTGGAAAGCATCGGTGATTGATAGCAAGTCTCACGCAGAGCCCGGCACCATTATTGAAGCGAACAAGCAGGGAATTCAGGTGGCGACAATTGATGGCATCCTGAATCTAGAATCGCTACAACCTGCCGGTAAAAAGGCAATGAGCGCGCAAGACTTGCTGAATTCTCGTCGTGAGTGGTTTACGCCGGGCAAACATCTTGCCTGAGTGCATTTAATCCTAAGGCCCGGAGTTTCCGGGCATTTTTATTTTAGCGGTTATGAAAAAACAAAATCTTCGCAGCATGGCTGCACAGGCCATCGAGAAAGTGGTCGAGCAGGGTCAATCCCTGAGTAATATCCTGCCACCACTTCAGCAGAAAGTTTCTGATAAAGACAAAGCCCTGCTTCAGGAGCTGTGCTTCGGCGTACTGCGTACGCTCTCACAGCAAGAGTGGCTCATCAACAAACTGATGTCCCGCCCGATGACGGGCAAACAGCGCACCATCCATTATTTGATCATGGTCGGCTTTTACCAGTTGCTCCATACGCGCATTCCGCCTCATGCCGCGCTGGCCGAAACCGTTGAAGGTGCGGTAGCAATTAAACGTCCGCAGTTGAAAGGCTTGATCAATGGCGTATTGCGCCAGTTCCAGCGTCAGCAGGAAGAACTGGTCGCAGAGTTCAGCCAGTCCGACCAACGTTTTCTCCATCCCGACTGGCTGCTTAAGCGTCTGAAAAAAGCCTATCCACAGCAGTGGGAAGCCATTGTTGAAGCTAATAATCAGCGTCCACCGATGTGGCTGCGTGTAAACCGCATTCACCATACCCGCGACGAATGGTTGGCTTTGTTGGAACAAGCTGAAATGAACGGCTTCACGCATGATGCCTATCCCGATGCTGTGCGACTGGCCTCTCCAGCCCCGGTACATGTATTACCCGGTTTCGAGCAGGGTTGGGTCACCGTTCAGGACGCCTCTGCTCAGGGTTGTATCACTTATCTTGCACCACAAAATGGCGAACGCATTCTGGATCTCTGTGCTGCGCCTGGTGGTAAAACGACGCATATTCTTGAAACCGCGCCACAGGCCAGCGTTCTGGCTGTCGATGTGGATGAGCAGCGGCTTTCCCGTGTGTACGACAACCTGAAACGCTTAGGTCTCAAGGCCCAGGTTAAACAGGGAGATGGACGCACCCCTGCAGAGTGGTGTGGAGACGAACAGTTTGATCGCATCCTGCTGGATGCTCCTTGCTCCGCAACGGGTGTGATTCGTCGTCATCCAGATATTAAATGGTTGCGTCGGGACCGTGATATCAATGAGCTGGCTCAATTGCAGAGCGAAATTCTCGATGCCGTCTGGCCGCACCTGAAGTCTGGCGGAACGCTGGTCTACGCAACGTGCTCCGTCCTTCCTGAAGAAAACACTCAGCAGATTGCTGGATTCCTTAAACGCACACCTGATGCCACGTTACACATGACCGGCACAGTCGATAATCCTGGCATCCAAAACCTGCCGGGAGCGGAAGAAGGTGATGGCTTCTTTTACGCTAAGCTAATCAAAGCGTGATGTTGAAAACGGGTCGCAAGCTATGAAGATTATCATTCTGGGTGCAGGACAGGTCGGTGGAACGTTGGCCGAGAACCTGGTGGGTGAAAACAACGACATCACCATCGTTGATACCAATGGCGATCGCCTGCGCGGATTGCAGGATAAGTTCGATCTGCGCGTGGTTCAGGGGCACGGCTCGCATCCGCGTGTTCTTCGTGAGGCGGGAGCAGACGATGCCGACATGCTCGTCGCGGTCACCAGTTCGGATGAAACAAATATGGTGGCCTGCCAGGTGGCCTACTCGTTATTTAACACTCCAAACCGAATTGCGCGTATCCGCTCGCCGGATTACGTCCGTGATGCAGAAAAGCTATTTAATTCTGAAGCGGTACCCATTGATCATCTCATCGCCCCGGAACAACTGGTCATTGACAGTATTTATCGTCTGATTGAATATCCCGGCGCACTGCAGGTGGTTAACTTCGCCGAAGGTAAAGTCAGCCTTGCCGTGGTGAAAGCCTATTATGGCGGCCCGTTAATTGGTAATGCGTTATCTACCATGCGCGAGCATATGCCGCATATTGATACTCGCGTAGCAGCAATATTCCGCCATGACCGCCCAATTCGCCCACAAGGGTCGACTATCGTTGAAGCGGGTGATGAAGTGTTCTTTATTGCCGCGTCACAGCATATTCGTGCAGTGATGAGTGAACTACAGCGACTTGAAAAACCGTATAAACGCATCATGCTCGTTGGCGGCGGTAATATTGGTGCCGGGCTGGCACATCGTCTCGAGAAAGATTACAGCGTGAAGTTGATCGAACGCGATCAACAGCGCGCTGCAGAACTGGCCGAAAAATTACAGAATACGATCGTATTTTATGGCGACGCGTCGGATCAAGAATTGCTGGCAGAAGAGCATATTGATCAAGTTGATCTGTTTATTGCAGTCACCAACGACGACGAAGCAAACATCATGTCGGCCATGCTGGCGAAACGTATGGGTGCTAAAAAAGTCATGGTACTTATTCAGCGAAAGGCCTACGTCGATCTCGTGCAAGGCAGCGTCATCGATATTGCAATTTCGCCGCAGCAGGCAACTATTTCGGCCCTGCTAAGCCATGTCCGTAAAGCCGACATCGTTGGAGTTTCCTCTCTTCGCCGTGGTGTTGCAGAAGCAATAGAAGCCGTTGCGCATGGGGATGAAACCACCTCCCGTGTTGTTGGCCGGTCCATTGATGAAATTAAACTACCGCCAGGCACCATCATTGGCGCTGTCGTGCGTGGCAATGATGTCATGATCGCCAATGATAATTTACGCATCGAGCAAGGCGACCATGTCATTATGTTCCTGACAGATAAAAAGTTTATTACCGACGTCGAACGTTTGTTCCAGCCAAGTCCTTTCTTCCTCTAACGGTTAAAGGTGTCCGAACGGGCACCTTTAACTATTAACCCTCTATTTTATAATGCTTAATTTTTCATAACGATTATTTATCCTCAATGGAAATTGGCTAATGATTTGTTAAACTTAGGATCGTCAGCTGGCTCAAGGAGAGTAAAATGAGTGTTATAAAAGAATTTCGCGAATTTGCGATGCGCGGGAATGTGGTGGATTTGGCAGTGGGTGTCATTATCGGTGCGGCATTCGGCAAGATTGTTTCGTCTTTGGTTGCCGATATTATTATGCCACCGCTAGGGCTGTTAATCGGGGGGATCGATTTTAAACAATTCGCAGTGACCCTCAGAGATGCTCAGGGCGATATCCCTGCTGTTGTAATGCACTATGGCGTGTTTATTCAGAATATTTTCGATTTCGTGATTGTGGCCTTCGCTATCTTTATGGCGATCAAACTCATCAACAAACTCAACCGCAAAAAAGAAGAACCTGCGGCTGCGCCACCGGCACCAACTAAAGAAGAAGTGCTGCTTACTGAAATTCGCGATCTGTTAAAAGAACAGAACAATCGCGTCTAGCCAGGCTTAAAAAACCAGAAGGCCAGTGGTAAAAAAGTGAATCACTTTCTTGCCACTGGCCTCCCAGTTACCTCTCTTATCGTGTTTACCCTTACGCAGATAACTTCCTTTCCCCTTTTTATTCTTTTCGACACGTTGCCGAAAAAGTGGGTCATGCAACAATGCTTCAATGGCATTGTCCTTAATCTGCCCCTTCGTGTGCTGATAGCGGCTCATAAATTCTCCAGATTGTAAGTAAAATCGGCGCGAGTGTAGATCCGCCATAAGTAAAAATCAACAACCACGAGGTATTGAGTTGGCGCCCTGCTCCAGGGTTTCGAGAATTGAGCAATAAATGCTGCTATGAGCAGTTCCGCAGCATGCATCATCCAGTCGTTGCAACGATCGCTGCATGGTTTGCAGTTCTTCTATTCGCGCCTCAACTTCACTTAACCGTGCCTGAACGATGCTTTTAGACTCCTGGCAGGTATGGTGCTCTGGATCGATACGGATTGAAAGCAATTCGCGGATCGACTCCAGCGTAAAGCCGAGTTGTCGTGCATAGCGAATAAATTTGAGTCGCTGAAGATCATTTTCGGTATATAGACGAAACCCACCCTCTGTGCGTACCTCATGCTCCATCATTTGCTGCTTTTCATAATAGCGAATGGTATCTGGCGTTGAGTCTGCGAGCTTTGCAAGTTCTCCGATGCGGTACATGCCTGGTCCCCTTTGATTGTCCTGAACAAACGATCCGAATATTGACCACGTAGAAAATCAGTATTCACTCCAGCTTGCTGCAATTTTAGTTCGATCAGTATTAAACGCCGGCGAAGTTCATCTGCCATCGGATCGTCGTGCTCAATACTGTTGAGTAAATCATTTAAAGCGAGTGCATCCTTAGGATATTCCAACTCTGATGGAAGGCAACCAGCATTTTTCAGCAATCGGTAACCAGAGCGTAACTCTGCCGGTACAAAGCTATCATCATCAAGCACCAGCGGCTGGCCGTTGCCTGGCAGGTTATTAAATTCGCCTTTGCGCTGGGCTTCCAGGATATGACGTTCCGCCCATTGGTCAAGCAGCCACATGGTAGAAATCCACAAGAGAAAGTATTGATTTAAACAGTGTAGAGAACTGGAGATTCAGGAGATATAAAAAAACCCGCCGAAGCGGGTTCTTTTACGTTACTGCAGATTACTCTGCAGCAGCTTCTGCTTTAGATTCAGAACGATCAACCAGCTCGATGTAAGCCATCGGAGCGTTGTCGCCTGCACGGAAGCCACACTTCAGAATACGAGTGTAACCACCGGCACGGCTCGCGAAACGCGGGCCCAGTTCGTTAAACAGTTTTGCCACGATCTCGTTATCACGAGTGCGGGCGAATGCCAGACGACGATTAGCAACGCTGTCAGTCTTGGCAAGAGTAATCAGTGGCTCAACTACGCGACGCAGCTCTTTCGCTTTAGGCAGGGTCGTCTTGATGATCTCATGACGAACCAGTGAACCTGCCATGTTGCGGAACATAGCCTGGCGATGGCTGCTGTTGCGGTTCAGTTGACGACCACTCTTACGATGGCGCATGACCTTATCCTTCTCAGTAAAACCTTAACCTGTGATCCGGTTACTCGTCAGCAATGCTTGCCGGTGGCCAGTTTTCCAGGCGCATGCCCAGAGAAAGACCACGTGAAGCCAGCACGTCTTTAATCTCAGTAAGAGATTTTTTACCCAGGTTCGGCGTTTTCAGCAACTCAACCTCGGTACGCTGTACCAGATCACCGATATAGTGGATAGCTTCTGCTTTGAGGCAGTTAGCAGAGCGGACAGTCAATTCCAGATCGTCAACAGGGCGCAGCAGGATCGGATCGAATTCTGGTTTCTCTTCTTTAACTTCCGGCTGACGAACATCACGTAAGTCAACGAAAGCTTCAAGTTGTTCTGCCAGGATGGTTGCCGCACGACGAATCGCCTCTTCAGGATCGATTGTGCCGTTGGTTTCCATTTCGATGACCAGCTTGTCCAGGTCGGTACGCTGCTCTACACGCGCTGCTTCAACATTGTAGGCAATACGCTCTACAGGGCTATAGCATGCGTCGACCAGCAGACGGCCGATTGGGCGCTCATCTTCTTCCGAATGAATTCGGGCAGAAGCCGGCACATAACCGCGACCGCGCTGAACTTTGATACGCATGCTAATAGCTGCGTTCTCATCGGTCAGGTGGCAGATCACGTGCTGCGGCTTGACGATTTCGACATCACCATCATGGGTAATGTCGGCTGCAGTCACAGGGCCAATGCCAGATTTATTCAGGGTAAGAATAACTTCATCTTTCCCCTGAACTCTCACCGCCAGCCCTTTCAGGTTGAGCAGGATTTCAAGGATATCTTCCTGAACGCCTTCTTTGGTGCTGTACTCATGAAGTACACCATCAATCTCAACTTCGGTTACCGCACAACCCGGCATCGACGAGAGCAGAATACGGCGCAGTGCGTTACCCAGAGTATGGCCAAAGCCACGCTCTAAAGGCTCAAGGGTCACCTTGGCGTGCGTCGAACTCACTTGCTCGATATCTACCAGGCGCGGTTTTAGAAACTCTGTCACAGAACCCTGCATTGTGTCCTCTCTTTGGTACTAAGCTTTACTTGGAGTAAAGCTCGACGATCAGGTGTTCGTTAATGTCCGCAGACAGATCAGAACGTTCCGGCTGACGCTTGAACGTGCCTTCCATCTTGCCAGCATCAACTTCCAGCCAGGTTGGCTTTTCACGCTGCTCAGCCAGCTCCAGAGCGGCTTTCACGCGAGATTGAGCTTTCGCTTTCTCACGAATGCTAACAACGTCGTTCGCTTTAACCTGATAAGAAGCGATGTTAACAACACGACCGTTTACCATGATTGCTTTATGGCTAACCAGTTGGCGTGATTCAGCACGAGTAGCGCCGAAGCCCATACGGTAAACAACGTTGTCCAGACGACCTTCCAGCAGAGCCAACAGGTTTTCACCGGTGTTGCCTTTCAGACGTGCTGCTTCTTTATAGTAGTTACGGAACTGACGCTCCAGCACACCGTAGGTACGGCGAACTTTTTGCTTTTCACGCAACTGCACACCATAGTCAGACAGACGCGGTTTACGCGCACCGTGCTGGCCAGGAGCTTGTTCAATTTTACACTTGGTATCGATCGCGCGAACGCCAGACTTAAGGAATAAGTCGGTGCCCTCACGACGGCTCAGCTTGAGCTTAGGACCCAAATATCTTGCCATTTTCTATCTCCAACAATCCTAGAAAACGTAAGCGTTATACGCGACGTTTTTTCGGCGGACGACAACCGTTATGAGGGATCGGAGTCACATCAGTAATATTAGTGATGCGGAAACCAGCGGCGTTCAGAGCACGAACAGTTGATTCGCGACCCGGACCCGGACCTTTGACCATAACTTCCAGATTCTTGATGCCGTATTCTTTTACGGCTTCTGCACAACGCTCTGCTGCAACCTGGGCTGCGAACGGAGTAGATTTGCGAGAACCACGGAAACCGGAACCACCGGCTGTTGCCCAACCCAATGCGTTACCCTGACGATCAGTAATAGTAACGATGGTGTTGTTAAAAGAAGCATGGATATGAGCCACGCCGTCAGAGACTTGTTTTCTTACACGTTTACGTGCACGAATTGGTGCCTTTGCCATTATTCAATCACCCCGATTATTTCTTGATCGGTTTGCGCGGACCCTTACGGGTACGTGCGTTGGTCTTGGTACGCTGACCGCGAACCGGGAGACCACGACGATGACGCAAACCGCGATAGCAACCAAGGTCCATAAGGCGCTTGATGCTCATGCTAACTTCACGGCGCAGATCACCTTCAACGACAAATTTGGCAACTTCGTCACGCAGCGTGTCGATTTGTTCTTCAGACAGCTCACTGATCTTAACATCTTCAGCGATACCCGCTGCAGCCAGAATGGCCTTGGAGCGGGTCTTGCCGACGCCGTAGATCGAAGTTAATGCGATCACAGCATGTTTCTGATCAGGAATGTTAATGCCTGCTATACGGGCCACTATGCACTCCTACTATTTAATATGTACGCACCATGCCGAAAAGCCCGTTTTCAGGATACTCAAATGGAACGTACAGACATACAAAAGATTGGCTGGCTAATCTAGCCAGCTCAACCCAACTTTGCAAGAAAAAAATGCGAAATAATCAGCCTTGACGCTGTTTATGTTTCGGCTCGGCACTGCAAATCACGCGGATGACGCCATCACGCTTAACGATTTTGCAGTTACGGCATAATTTCTTGACGGAAGCACGAACTTTCATTTTTACTCTCCGTAACTTCTCGGGCGACCAATTAACGGCCGTAGCCTTTCAGGTTCGCCTTCTTCAAGGCAGACTCGTACTGACTAGACATCATCAGAGTTTGCACTTGAGCCATAAAGTCCATAATCACGACAACAACGATTAATAGTGAGGTCCCACCGAAGTAGAACGGCACTTTCATTGCATCACGCATGAACTCCGGGATCAGGCAGATAAAAGTAATGTACAACGCGCCAATCAAAGTCAGACGAGTCATTACTTTATCGATATACTTCGCCGTTTGCTCTCCCGGACGAATTCCTGGTACAAATGCACCGGACTTCTTCAGGTTATCTGCTGTTTCACGAGGGTTGAAAACCAACGCTGTATAGAAGAAACAGAAGAATATGATTGCAGACGCATAGAGTAACACATAAAGCGGTTGCCCAGGCTGCAAATACAGCGAAATTGTTGTCAGCCAGTTCCAACCGGTTCCGCCCCCGAACCACGACGCAATCGTCGCTGGGAACAGAATAATACTGGAAGCGAAGATCGCTGGGATAACCCCGGCCATATTCACTTTCAGCGGTAAATGTGTGCTCTGTGCAGCATAGACACGACGACCTTGCTGGCGTTTCGCGTAGTTCACCACAATGCGGCGTTGACCACGTTCAACGAAGACAACAAAGAACGTCACTGCAAATACTAATACTGCAACCAATAGCAACAGGAGGAAGTGCAGGTCGCCTTGACGCGCTTGCTCGATCGTATGGGCAATGGCTGGCGGGAGTCCCGCAACGATACCAGCGAAGATAATGATTGAGATACCGTTGCCGATACCTCGCTCAGTAATCTGTTCGCCGAGCCACATCAGGAACATAGTTCCTGTGACCAGACTTACAACAGCGGTGAAATAGAATGCAAAGCCTGGGTTAATAACCAAGCCCTGCATACCAGGCATATTCGGTAAACCGGTAGCAATACCGATTGACTGGAATATTGCCAGCACCAGAGTGCCGTAACGGGTGTACTGGCTGATCTTACGACGACCAGACTCCCCTTCTTTCTTCAACTCTGCCAGGGCCGGATGAACGACCGTTAACAGCTGGATAATAATGGATGCCGAAATGTACGGCATGATACCCAGTGCAAAGATAGAAGCACGGCTGAGAGCACCACCAGAGAACATGTTAAACATCTCAATGATGGTGCCTCGCTGTTGCTCAAGCAGTTTGGCAAGTACAGCGGCATCGATACCAGGGATCGGAATAAAAGAGCCAATACGGAAAACGATCAGCGCACCAACTACAAACAAAAGTCTGCGTTTCAGTTCGCCAAATCCACCCTTGGCACTTTGAAAATCTAATCCCGGTTGCTTAGCCATCTGCTACTTATTCCTCAATTTTACCGCCAGCAGCTTCGATAGCAGCACGAGCGCCTTTAGAAACACGCAGGCCACGAACAGTTACCGGAGTAGAAACTTCACCAGCCAGGATCACTTTCGCGAACTCGATCTGGATACCGATAATGTTTGCTGCTTTCAGCGTGTTCAGGTCTACAACGCCGCCTTCAACTTTCGCCAGGTCAGACAGACGGATTTCCGCTGTAATCGCTGATTTGCGAGAGGTGAAACCGAATTTCGGCAGACGACGGTACAGTGGCATCTGGCCACCCTCGAAACCACGGCGTACGCCACCGCCAGAACGAGAGTTCTGACCTTTGTGACCACGACCACCGGTTTTACCGAGGCCAGAACCGATACCACGACCAAGGCGTTTACCCGCCTTTTTAGAGCCTTCGGCTGGAGACAGAGTATTTAAACGCATCTCTTACTCCTCAACTTTAACCATGAAGTAAACCGCGTTGACCATACCACGTACAGCGGGAGTATCCTCACGCTCAACGGTATGACCAATACGACGCAGACCCAGGCCAAGCAGCGTTGCCTTGTGTTTCGGCAGACGACCGATTGCACTGCGGGTTTGAGTGATTTTAATAGTCTTTGCCATGGTCAATTACCCCAGAATTTCTTCAACGGATTTACCACGCTTGGCAGCGACCATTTCTGGAGAATTCATATTTTCCAGGCCATCAATAGTTGCACGAACCACGTTAATCGGGTTGGTGGAACCATATGCTTTGGCCAGAACGTTATGAACTCCAGCGACTTCGAGAACGGCGCGCATTGCACCACCGGCAATAATACCGGTACCTTCTGAAGCCGGCTGCATGAAGACACGAGAACCCGTGTGAACACCTTTTACAGGGTGTTGCAGGGTGCCGTGGTTCAGCGCGACGTTAATCATATTGCGACGGGCTTTTTCCATCGCTTTCTGGATCGCTGCTGGAACTTCACGCGCTTTACCGTAACCAAAACCAACGCGACCGTTACCATCGCCAACAACAGTCAGAGCTGTGAAGGAGAAAATACGACCACCTTTAACGGTTTTAGATACGCGGTTAACCGCGATCAGCTTTTCCTGCAGTTCGCCAGCTTGTTTTTCGATGTGAGCCATCTTACACCTCTACCTTAGAACTGAAGGCCAGCTTCACGGGCAGCATCTGCCAGTGCCTGGACACGACCATGATATTGGAACCCGGAACGGTCAAAGGACACAACTTTGATGCCTTTTTCCAGAGCGCGTTCAGCAACAGCTTTACCAACAGCTGCAGCAGCGTCTTTGTTACCGGTGTACTTCAATTGTTCTGTAATAGCTTTTTCTACAGTAGAAGCAGCTACCAGAACTTCAGAACCGTTTGGTGCAATGACCTGTGCGTAAATATGACGCGGGGTACGATGTACCACCAGGCGAGTTGCACCCAGCTCTTTGAGCTTGCGGCGTGCGCGGGTCGCACGACGGATACGAGCAGATTTCTTATCCATAGTGTTACCTTACTTCTTCTTAGCCTCTTTGGTACGCACGACTTCGTCGGCGTAACGGACACCCTTGCCTTTATAAGGCTCAGGACGACGGTAGGCGCGCAGGTCTGCTGCAACCTGACCGATCAGCTGTTTATCCGCGCCTTTCAGCACGATTTCAGTCTGAGACGGACATTCTGCAGTGATACCGGCAGGCAGCTGATGCTCAACGGGGTGAGAGAAGCCCAGAGACAGGCCTACTGCATTCCCTTTGATAGCTGCACGATAACCTACACCAACCAGCTGAAGCTTTTTAGTGAAGCCTTCGGTAACACCAACAACCATTGAGTTCAGCAGGGCACGCGCGGTACCAGCCTGAGCCCATCCATCCACGAAACCATCACGTGGACCGAAGGTCAGAGCGTTTTCTGCATGTTTAACTTCAACAGCATTGTTGAGGGTACGAGTCAGCTCGCCATTTTTACCTTTGATCGTAATAACCTGACCGTCGATTTTTACATCAACGCCGGCAGGAATGACGACCGGTGCTTTAGCAACACGAGACATTCTTTCCTCCGATTAGGCTACGTAGCAGATAATTTCGCCACCAAGACCAGCTTGGCGCGCTGCACGATCAGTCATAACACCTTTAGAGGTAGAAACAACTGCGATACCCAGACCAGCCATAACTTTAGGCAGCTCATCTTTTTTCTTATAGATGCGCAGGCCTGGGCGGCTGACACGCTGAATGCTTTCTACAACAGCTTTACCCTGGAAATACTTAAGAGTAAGTTCCAGTTCCGGCTTGGTGTCGCCTTCAACTTTAAAATCTTCGATAAAACCTTCTTCCTTCAGCACATTGGCAATTGCCACTTTCAGCTTGGCGGAAGGCATGGTGACCGCAACTTTGTTCGCGGCCTGACCGTTACGGATACGGGTCAGCATATCCGCGATCGGATCTTGCATGCTCATCTGTCTTTACTCCCGTGATTCAATTGGTGACAATTACCAGCTAGCCTTTTTCAGACCCGGGATTTCACCGCGCATAGCGGCTTCACGGACCTTAATACGGCTCAACCCGAACTTCCGCAGGAAAGCGTGCGGACGACCAGTTTGACGACAGCGGTTACGCTGACGAGACGGGCTGGAATCACGCGGCAGAGACTGCAGCTTCAGAACTGCGTTCCAACGATCTTCGTCGGAAGCGTTCACATCAGAAATGATCGCTTTCAGTTCAGCGCGTTTAGCGAAGAATTTATCAGCTAAAGCTACGCGCTTTACTTCGCGTGCTTTCATTGATTGCTTAGCCATTCAGTAACCCTACCTTACTTGCGGAACGGGAAGTCAAAGGCAGCCAGCAGAGCACGGCCTTCTTCATCAGAGTTCGCAGTAGTGGTAATGGTAATATCCAAACCACGCACGCGGTCGACTTTATCGTAGTCGATCTCTGGGAAGATGATCTGCTCACGGACACCCATGCTGTAGTTACCACGACCATCGAATGACTTAGCGGACAAGCCACGGAAGTCACGGATACGTGGAACAGCAATAGAGATCAGGCGCTCAAGGAACTCCCACATGCGTTCGCCACGCAGAGTTACTTTACAGCCGATCGGATAGCCCTGACGGATTTTGAAGCCTGCAACAGATTTGCGTGCTTTGGTGATCAACGGCTTTTGACCGGAGATTGCTGTCAAATCAGCTGCTGCATTATCCAGCAGTTTCTTATCAGCGATCGCTTCACCAACACCCATGTTCAGGGTGATCTTCTCGACCCGAGGGACTTGCATGACAGAATTGTAGTTAAACTCAGTCATGAGTTTGCTAACTACTTCGTCTTTGTAGTAATCATGCAGTTTCGCCATCGTACTACTCCAAATTACTTGATAGTTTCGCTATTAGATTTGAAGAAACGGACTTTTTTGCCGTCTTCGAATCTAAAGCCTACACGGTCAGCCTTGCCGGTTGCCGTGTTGAAGAGTGCAACGTTAGAAACCTGAATAGCAGCTTCTTTTTCAACGATGCCACCTGGTTGGTTCAGGGCCGGAACCGGCTTCTGATGTTTCTTAACCAGGTTGATACCTTCAACAATGATCTTGCCGGAAGACAGAACATTTTTTACTTTACCGCGTTTACCTTTATCTTTACCGGTTAACACGATAACTTCGTCATCACGACGGATTTTCGCTGCCATGATTCGCTCCTTAGAGTACTTCTGGTGCCAGAGAGATAATTTTCATGAACTTTTCAGTACGAAGTTCACGAGTTACCGGCCCAAAGATACGCGTGCCGATAGGCTGCTCGCTGTTATTATTTAAAATAACGCATGCATTACCATCGAAGCGAATGACAGAACCGTCAGGGCGACGAACACCCTTCCTGGTGCGCACCACTACCGCTTTCAGCACATCACCTTTTTTGACCTTACCACGTGGAATTGCTTCCTTGATGGTGATCTTGATGATGTCGCCTACGCCTGCGTAGCGACGGTGCGAGCCACCCAGAACCTTGATACACATTACGCGACGTGCACCGGAGTTGTCGGCGACGGTCAGCATAGTCTGTTCTTGGATCATTTCAGTGCTCCGCTAATGTCAACTACTACCTGAGACTCTAAATTCAGAGTCGTCGAAAAGCCCCATATCGAGGGCGCGGTATTATAACACCGCTTCTACAATATGGGTAGAAAAAATACACGGCTCATTACTGAGCCGTGTATTCGTATTGAGAAGGCTTACTGTATTACAGAACGGCTTTCTCTACAACGCGAACCAGCGTCCAGGACTTAGTCTTGGACAGCGGACGGCATTCGCGGATTTCAACCACGTCACCGATACCGCATTCGTTGTTCTCGTCATGTACGTGCAGTTTGGTCGTACGCTTGATGAATTTACCGTAGATCGGGTGTTTCACAATACGTTCGATAGCAACAACAATGGATTTCTCCATTTTGTCGCTAACAACACGACCTTGCAGAGTACGGATTTTATCGGTCATTACGCACCCGCCTTCTGAGTCAGTAAAGTCTTAACGCGTGCAACATCACGACGCACTTGCTTCAGCAGGTGAGTCTGTTGCAGCTGGCCACTTGCCGCCTGCATACGCAGGTTAAACTGCTCACGCAGCAGGTTCAGCAGCTCAGCGTTCAGCTCTTCAACGCTTTTTTCACGCAGCTCATTTGCTTTCATTACATCACCGTCTTAGTTACAAAGGTGGTTTTAATCGGCAGTTTCGCTGCTGCCAGGCCGAATGCTTCACGGGCTAGCTCTTCCGGTACGCCGTCCATTTCATACAGGACTTTACCCGGCTGAATCAAGGCAACCCAATACTCCACGTTACCTTTACCTTTACCCATACGAACTTCCAGCGGCTTCTCGGTAATTGGTTTGTCCGGGAATACACGGATCCAGATTTTACCTTGACGCTTAACTGCACGGGTCATTGCACGACGTGCTGCTTCGATCTGACGTGCAGTCAGACGACCACGGCCAACAGCTTTCAGACCGAAAGTGCCGAAGCTAACATCCGTACCCTGCGCCAGACCACGGTTGCGGCCTTTGTGCACTTTACGGAATTTTGTACGCTTTGGTTGTAACATCAGCGACGCTCCTTATTTACGGCCTTTACGCTGCTGCTTTTTAGGTTGCGCAGCCGGTTTTTCCGGTTGTTCAACAGCAGCCATACCACCCAGGATCTCGCCTTTGAAGATCCATACCTTAACGCCGATTACACCGTAAGTGGTGTGCGCTTCAGAGGTGTTGTAGTCAATGTCAGCACGCAGTGTGTGCAACGGTACGCGACCTTCGCGGTACCATTCGGTACGTGCGATTTCCGCGCCGCCGAGACGGCCGCTAACTTCAACTTTGATACCTTTAGCGCCCAGACGCATTGCGTTCTGTACAGCACGCTTCATAGCACGACGGAACATAACGCGACGTTCCAGCTGTGAAGTGATGCTGTCAGCAACCAATTTAGCGTCCAGTTCAGGCTTACGAACTTCAGCGATATTGATCTGTGCAGGAACGCCAGCGATATCCGCTACGACCTTGCGCAGTTTTTCTACGTCTTCGCCTTTCTTACCGATAACGATACCCGGGCGAGCGGTGTGAATAGTCACACGAATGCTCTTAGCCGGACGCTCGATAACGATACGAGATACAGACGCCTTAGCCAGTTCCTTAGTAAGGTACTGACGTACTTTAAAATCGCTGTCCAGGTTGTCAGCGAATTCTTTGGTGTTCGCAAACCATGTTGAATTCCATGGTTTTACAATACCCAGGCGAATACCATTAGGATGTACTTTCTGACCCATTGCTAGTCTCCAGAGTCTCAGCGATCGGACACAACCACAGTAATGTGGCTGGTGCGCTTCAGGATGCGATCTGCACGACCTTTCGCACGCGGCATAATGCGCTTCATGCTTGGGCCTTCGTCTACGAAGATTTTCGCAACTTTCAGATCGTCAATGTCAGCGCCATCGTTGTGTTCAGCGTTAGCAATGGCAGATTCCAGTACTTTCTTAACCAATACCGCAGCTTTCTTGTTGGTATAGGTCAGGATGTCCAGGGCCTGCGACACTTTCTTACCGCGAATCAGGTCAGCAACAAGGCGAACCTTCTGAGCAGAAGAACGAGCATGGCGATGTTGAGCTAAAGTTTCCATCTCTTCCTCCTACCTTATTTCTTCTTCGCTTTTTTATCAGCAGCATGGCCGCGATAAGTACGAGTCGGTGCGAATTCACCCAGTTTATGACCGACCATTTCGTCGGAAACAAAGACTGGAACGTGCTGACGACCATTATGGACAGCGATGGTCAAACCGATCATGTTAGGAAAGATCGTTGAACGACGGGACCAAGTGCGCAGGGGCTTCTTGTCTCCGCTTTCCACCGCTTTCTCTACCTTCTTCAGCAAGTGCAGGTCAATAAAAGGACCTTTCTTGAGAGAACGTGGCATGGCTTATCCTCTAAAATTATTTGCTACGGCGACGTACGATAAATTTATCAGTACGCTTGTTGCTGCGGGTCTTCTTACCTTTGGTCTGAACGCCCCATGGTGTTACTGGGTGTTTACCAAAGTTACGACCTTCACCACCACCATGTGGGTGGTCGACTGGGTTCATCGCAGTACCGCGAACGGTAGGACGAACACCACGCCAGCGTGCAGCACCTGCTTTACCCAGAACGCGCAGCATATGCTCAGCATTGCCAACTTCGCCCAGAGTTGCACGGCATTCTGCTTCGACTTTACGCATTTCACCAGAGCGCAGACGCAGGGTGACATAAGCACCATCGCGAGCAACGATCTGAACGTAAGTACCAGCGGAACGCGCCAGCTGACCGCCTTTACCTGGTTTCATTTCTACGTTATGAACGGTAGAACCAACCGGGATATTGCGCATCGGCAGGGTGTTACCTGCTTTGATTGCAGCATCAACGCCAGACTGAATCTGGTCGCCAGCTTTCAGGCCTTTAGGGGCCAGGATGTAACGGCGTTCGCCATCTTTGTACAGAACCAGCGCGATGTTCGCGGAACGGTTCGGATCGTACTCAAGACGCTCAACAATTGCTGGGATACCATCTTTGTTGCGTTTGAAGTCAACAATACGGTAAGCCTGCTTGTGACCACCACCGATATGACGAGTGGTGATGCGGCCATTGTTGTTACGACCACCGGATTTGCTGTTTTTTTCAACCAGCGGAGCAAAAGGTTTGCCCTTGTGCAGCTCTGGGTTGACCACTTTAACAACGTGGCGACGACCCGGAGATGTCGGTTTGCATTTAACAACTGCCATTGTATTACTCCTCCGACTTACTCAGCGCCGCCGACGAAGTCCAGATTCTGGCCTTCCTTCAGGGTGACGTAAGCTTTTTTCCAGTCGCTACGACGACCGATACGCTGTCCGTGACGTTTAACTTTCCCTTTAACTACCAGGGTGTTAACGACTTCGACTTCGACTTCAAACAGTTTCTGCACAGCAGCTTTGATTTCTGCTTTGGTCGCGTCTTTAGCAACTTTGAGAACGATGGTATTGGTTTTTTCCATCGCAGCAGACGCTTTTTCAGAAACGTGCGGTGCACGAAGCACCTTCAGCAGACGTTCTTCACGAATCATGCCAGCATCTCCTCAACTTGCTTAACAGCATCGGCAGTCATTACGACTTTGTCGAAGGCGATCAAGCTAACCGGGTCGATACCAGTTGCATCGCGTACGTCAACCTTGTGCAGGTTGCGCGCAGCCAGGAACAGGTTCTCGTCCAGCTCACCGGTGATGATCAGCACATCTTCCAGAGCCATGTCTTTCAGTTTCTGTGCCAGCAGCTTAGTTTTAGGCGCTTCAACAGAGAATGATTCGACAACGATCAGACGATCCTGACGTACCAGTTCGGACAGGATGCTTTTCAGCGCGCCGCGGTACATCTTTTTGTTTACTTTTTGACTGTGGTCCTGCGGGCGAGCAGCGAAGGTCACGCCACCGGAACGCCAGATCGGGCTCTTAATAGAACCTGAACGCGCACGGCCGGTACCTTTCTGGCGCCACGGCTTTTTGCCGGAACCAGTTACTTCAGCACGAGTCTTCTGAGCACGAGTACCCTGACGAGCACCAGCTGCATAAGCAACAACAACCTGGTGAACCAGCGCTTCGTTGAAATCACGACCGAAGGTAGTTTCGGAAACAGTCAGCGCGCTCTGCGCGTCTTTCAATACTAATTCCATTGCTATCCCCTTACGCCTTCACAGCTGGTTTAACGATCAGGTCGCTACCGGTTGCACCGGGAACAGCACCTTTAACCAGCAGCAGGTTGCGCTCAGCGTCAACGCGTACTACGTCCAGGCTCTGAACAGTTACACGTTCGTTACCCAGCTGACCTGCCATTTTCTTGCCTTTAAACACTTTGCCCGGAGTCTGGTTCTGACCGATAGAACCCGGAACGCGGTGAGACAAGGAGTTACCGTGGGTAGCGTCCTGGGTACGGAAGTTCCAGCGCTTAACGGTACCAGCAAAACCTTTACCTTTAGAGGTACCGGTTACGTCAACTTTTTTAACTTCAGCAAACAGCTCAACGCTAATGTCCTGACCTACGGTGAACTCTTCGCCTTCAGCAAGGCGGAATTCCCACAGACCACGGCCAGCTTCTACGCCAGCTTTAGCGAAGTGACCAGCTTCCGGCTTGGTTACACGGTTAGCTTTTTTAGCACCGGTAGTAACCTGAACAGCACGGTAGCCATCGTTAGCCAGATCTTTAACCTGAGTAACGCGGTTTGCTTCAACTTCGATTACGGTTACTGGGATAGATACGCCATCTTCAGTGAAGATGCGGGTCATACCCACTTTTTTACCGACTAAACCAATCATTGTTTCAACCTCTCAATCGCTCGATGACCTGATTAACCCAGGCTGATCTGCACGTCTACACCGGCAGCCAGATCCAGACGCATCAGAGCATCAACGGTTTTCTCAGTTGGCTCAACGATGTCAACCAGACGCTTGTGAGTGCGGATCTCGTACTGATCACGCGCGTCTTTGTTAACGTGCGGAGAGATCAGAACGGTAAAGCGCTCTTTGCGGGTCGGCAGCGGGATCGGACCACGGACTTGCGCACCAGTGCGCTTAGCAGTCTCGACGATTTCCGCGGTTGATTGATCGATCAGACGATGATCAAACGCTTTCAGGCGGATACGGATTCTTTGGTTCTGCATGAGACCAGAGCTCCAATTATTTTATAAACGAAAATGATTACTACTCAAACCCATTACGATTGATGGGAGAGTGTAACCGTTCTTACGTAGCCCCCCAATTGGGAGCATTGTTGAGTAACGAAAAGCGGTGTTACTCAGGTTCAGATTGAACCGCTGTCAATTACGACAAGCCCGCGCATTATACGTAAATCTGGACTCAACGCAAGTGTTGATTATAAAGCAGACGCTGTAGGTTGCTTTTGCGTAGCCGCTCGATGTTTAGCTGCAATCAGTGTGTGCTGAAGTAGACTCATTGGAACGCTCTGCGCAGAGGCTAGTTTTGCTGTTTGTTCTTAGACATTCGGAAGGAGAGGATACCGCAGCGATAACGACTGAGGTGTAAACCATGCTAACCGCCCTTCCCTTTCAGGTGATTTATTTCGTATTAACTTGTCTTCTGGTTCGCGAGGATATCCGTTCCGGTCTCCTTCCGGATAAATACCTTTGCCCATTACTTTGGAGTGGCCTTCTGTTTCATCTCATCAACCGGCCTGAGTTTCTCTTTAGTGCTGTTGTAGGCGCCATAGCTGGGTACGCGGGCTTTGCCAGTATTTACTGGGGCTATCGAACGGTGTTTAAACGTGAGGGGCTAGGGTATGGGGACGTGAAATATCTTGCTGCTTTGGGCGCCTGGCACGGCTGGTGTGTGCTTCCTGCACTGACACTGTCTGCCGCAGTCCTGGCTACAAGCTATGTTCTCATTCAGATGCTGTGCAATCCTGGCCAGCAGATACATAAAAACCCGCTACCGTTCGGTCCATTTCTGGCGGCAGCAGGTTTATTGTCGGGCTGGCAGAGTCTAATCAATCTGCCACTTTGATCTGCGACTGCAGGTAGTTTTGCAAACCAATTTTGCCGATGAGGTCCAGCTCGGTTTCGAGCCAATCAATATGGCCCTCTTCGTCAGCCAGAATGGTAATCATCATATCGCGGCTAACGTAATCATGGACGCTGTCGGCATAAGCAATGGCCTCACGAAGATCTTTCGCGCCTTCCAGCTCAAGCCGTAGGTCAGATTGCAGCATCTCCTCGACATCTTCGCCAATGCCGAGCTTTCCGAGGTCCTGCAGATTCGGGATGCCCTCAAGAAATAAAATACGCTCGATATATTTATCAGCGTGTTTCATTTCATCGATCGATTCATGATATTCAACATCATTGAGGCGCGTCAGGCCCCAATTTTTGAACATTCTCGCATGAAGAAAATACTGATTGATTGCGACAAGCTCATTTCCCAATAATTTATTGAGATAACTTATGATTTTAACATCACCTTTCATTATATAGTCCCTCCGCTTCCACTTATTGAAGCGTAGATGGGGCTACAGGGATGTCAAAAAAAAGATAGTGCCTCAGGCGATCTCTTTGTATTCCGGGATCTGCATCAATTCATCCTGCATAATCTCGCGCGCCGCGCGTACGCACTTACCGCATTGATTTCCTACCGGAACAAATTTACGAAGCTGCTGGAAAGACTGAGGATGAAACTGGCGAACGGCCTGACGTATTTTTTTGTCACTGACACCATTACACAAACAAACGTACATAAATACTCCCGCTCAATTTATGATCAAAGTGTAAGTGAGAATAATTATGATTACAATAGCACATACGTAAAGAGACGGGACGGTTGCAGACAATAAATGCGAATAAGTGTGACAGTTATTAAATTAGAAATGTAAAAAGGGCGCCGAAGCGCCCTTTACTATTAACCACTAATTAACGAGTAATTAGATGATTAAGCGATAACTTTAGCAACAACGCCCGCGCCTACAGTACGGCCGCCTTCACGGATTGCGAAACGCAGACCGTCGTCCATCGCGATTGGGTGGATCAGGGTAACAACCATTTTGATGTTGTCGCCCGGCATTACCATCTCTACGCCTTCTGGCAGTTCGATGGTGCCAGTCACGTCAGTTGTACGGAAGTAGAACTGTGGACGGTAGCCTTTGAAGAACGGAGTATGACGGCCGCCTTCATCTTTGGACAGGATATAAACTTCAGACTCGAACTGAGTGTGCGGCTTGATAGAGCCTGGCTTAGCCAGTACCTGACCACGTTCGATTTCTTCACGTTTAATACCACGCAGCAGAACACCAACGTTCTCACCAGCACGGCCTTCGTCCAGCAGTTTGCGGAACATTTCAACGCCAGTACAGGTAGACTTAGCAGTCTCTTTGATACCAACGATTTCAACTTCTTCGCCAACTTTAACGATACCGCGCTCTACACGACCGGTAACAACGGTACCACGGCCGGAGATGGAGAATACGTCTTCGATTGGCAGCAGGAATGGCTTGTCGATAGCACGTTCTGGTTCTGGGATGTAAGAATCCAGGTAGCCAGCCAGTTCAACGATTTTAGCTTCCCACTCTGCTTCGCCTTCCAGCGCTTTCAGAGCAGAACCACGGATGATTGGGGTATCATCACCTGGGAAATCGTACTGGGACAGAAGTTCACGAACTTCCATTTCTACCAGTTCCAGCAGCTCTTCGTCATCAACCATGTCGCATTTGTTCAGGAACACGATGATGAACGGAACGCCAACCTGACGACCCAGCAGGATGTGCTCACGAGTCTGAGGCATAGGGCCGTCAGTCGCAGCAACAACCAGGATTGCGCCATCCATCTGAGCAGCACCGGTGATCATGTTTTTAACATAGTCGGCGTGGCCTGGGCAGTCTACGTGTGCGTAGTGGCGAGTCGGGGTGTCATATTCAACGTGGGAAGTGTTGATGGTGATACCACGAGCTTTTTCTTCTGGTGCGTTATCGATCTGGTCGAATGCACGAGCAGAACCACCGTAGGTTTTAGCCAGAACGGTAGTGATTGCAGCAGTCAGGGTAGTTTTACCGTGGTCAACGTGGCCGATAGTACCAACGTTGACGTGCGGTTTTGTACGTTCAAATTTTTCTTTAGACACGGCTATATTCCTTACTATAGTGCCCCCTCACCGAGGGGACACGGGATTTTGGTTTTTAAACCCGGGCTTATTTGCCGCGGGCTTCGATTACGGCCTGAGCAACGTTGTTAGGCGCATCATCATACTTCAGGAATTCCATGGAGTAAGACGCACGACCTTTGGTCAGAGAACGCAGCTGAGTTGCGTATCCGAACATTTCAGACAACGGAACTTCAGCATGAATCTGAACGCCAGTAGCGTTAGATTCCTGACCTTTCAGCTGACCACGACGACGGCTAAGGTCACCGATGACATCACCAGTGTTCTCTTCCGGAGTCTCAACTTCAACCTTCATGATAGGCTCAAGCAGAACTGGTTTCGCTTTCTTAAAGCCATCTTTGAAGGCAATAGAAGCGGCCAGTTTAAACGCCAGTTCAGAGGAGTCAACGTCATGGTAAGAACCGAAGTGCAGACGCACACCCAGATCTACTACCGGATAACCAGCCAGTGGACCAGACTTCAGCTGCTCCTGGATACCTTTATCAACGGCAGGGATGTATTCGCCAGGAATTACACCACCTTTGATGTCGTTGATGAACTCGTAACCTTTCGGATTTGAGCCCGGCTCCAGTGGGTACATGTCGATAACAACATGACCGTACTGACCACGACCACCAGACTGCTTAGCGTGTTTACCTTCAACATCGGTAACTTTCGCACGAATCGCTTCGCGGTAAGCAACCTGAGGTTTACCCACGTTAGCTTCAACGTTGAATTCACGCTTCATACGGTCAACGATGATGTCGAGGTGCAGTTCACCCATACCAGCGATGATGGTCTGGTTAGATTCTTCATCAGTCCATACGCGGAATGATGGGTCTTCTTTAGCCAGACGGCCCAGAGCCAGACCCATTTTTTCCTGGTCAGCTTTGGTTTTCGGTTCAACGGCGATAGAGATTACCGGCTCTGGGAACTCCATACGCTCCAGAATGATCGGGTGATCTGGGTTACACAGGGTGTCACCAGTAGTCACGTCTTTCAGACCGATAGCTGCAGCGATGTCGCCCGCACGAACTTCTTTGATCTCTTCACGTTTGTTCGCGTGCATCTGTACGATACGACCGAAACGCTCACGTGCCGCTTTCACGGAGTTCAGGATGGTGTCACCGGAGTTAACCACGCCAGAGTACACGCGGAAGAACGTCAGGTTACCCACGAACGGGTCGGTAGCGATTTTGAACGCCAGTGCAGCAAACGGCTCTTCATCACTTGCGTGACGTTCAGCCGGAGTGTCTTTACCGTCGTCCAGGATACCGTTGATCGCAGGAACATCTACTGGAGATGGCAGGTAATCAATTACCGCATCCAGCATTGCCTGAACACCTTTGTTCTTGAACGCAGAACCACAGGTTACCAGGATGATTTCGTTGTTCAGAACGCGCTGACGCAGAGCTTTCTTGATCTCTTCTTCAGTCAGTTCTTCACCACCCAGGTATTTCTCCATCAGCTCTTCTGAAGCTTCTGCAGCGGACTCGATCAGGTTCTGGTGCCATTCTTCGGCCAGTTCCTGCATGTCTGCTGGGATATCTTCATAAACGAAGGTGACGCCTGCATCTTCTTCGTTCCAGTTGATGGCTTTCATTTTCACCAGGTCAACAACACCGGTGAAACCTTCTTCAGCACCAATTGCCAGCTGCAGCGGAACCGGAGTCGCGCCCAGACGGGTTTTGATCTGACCAACAACTTTCAGGAAGTTAGCACCCATACGGTCCATTTTGTTAACGAACGCGATGCGTGGAACTTTGTATTTATTAGCCTGACGCCATACGGTTTCAGACTGTGGCTGAACACCACCAACTGCGCAGTAAACCATTACTGCACCATCAAGAACACGCATGGAACGTTCAACTTCGATAGTGAAGTCAACGTGGCCCGGGGTGTCGATGATGTTTACGCGATGCGGTTCATACTGCTTAGCCATACCTGACCAGAATGCAGTAGTCGCTGCGGAGGTGATAGTAATACCACGCTCCTGCTCCTGTTCCATCCAGTCCATGGTAGCTGCGCCGTCATGAACTTCACCGATTTTATGGTTTACACCGGTGTAGAACAGAATACGTTCGGTAGTAGTGGTTTTACCGGCGTCGATGTGCGCACTGATACCGATGTTACGGTAGCGTGCGATGGGTGTTGTACGAGCCATTTGATTCCTCGTTTGATTCTTTGGCGTTCAGTTAAGTAACCCAGAGCGGGCGGCTTCTCTGAAGCGCCCGCCTGGTGACTATGACTCCGAAGGGATTACCAACGGTAGTGTGCGAACGCCTTGTTGGCTTCTGCCATACGGTGAACGTCTTCACGTTTCTTAACTGCAGTACCTTTGTTGTCTGCAGCATCAGAAAGTTCGTTCGCCAGACGCAGAGCCATGGATTTATCACCGCGTTTACGAGCAGCTTCAACGATCCAACGCATTGCCAGAGCATTACGACGAACCGGACGAACTTCAACTGGAACCTGATAAGTAGAACCACCAACGCGGCGGGACTTAACTTCTACAGTTGGGCGAACGTTGTCGAGAGCGACTTCGAAAGCTTCCAGTTCATTTTTACCAGAACGCTGAGCCAGGGTCTCCAGCGCGCTGTATACGATTGCTTCTGCAGTAGATTTTTTACCATCTACCATCAGGATATTTACAAATTTTGCCAGCAGTTCTGATCCGAACTTAGGATCTGGAAGGATTTTACGCTGACCAATGACGCGACGACGTGGCATGGGAATACTCCGTTGTTAATTCAGGATTGTCCAAAACTCAAAGAGTTTAGTTTGACATTAAGATAAATCAGTTTGGCCTTACTTAACGGAGAACCATTAAGCCTTAGGACGCTTCACGCCATACTTGGAGCGAGCTTGCTTACGGTCTTTAACACCGGAGCAGTCGAGCGCACCACGAACGGTGTGATAACGAACACCCGGAAGGTCTTTTACACGACCGCCACGGATCAGGATCACGGAGTGTTCCTGCAGGTTGTGACCTTCACCACCGATGTAGGAAGTCACTTCAAAACCGTTGGTCAAACGCACACGGCATACTTTACGCAGTGCGGAGTTTGGTTTCTTAGGAGTGGTGGTATATACACGGGTACATACACCACGTTTCTGCGGGCAGGCTTCCAGCGCAGGCACGTTGCTTTTTGCAACTTTGCGAGCGCGTGGTTTGCGTACCAGCTGGTTAACTGTTGCCATTAAATAGCTCCTGGTTTTAGCTTTTGCTTCGTAAACACGTAATAAATCGACCTCATACAATATGAGGACGCGAAATTTTAGGGCCACGCTGAAAAGGTGTCAAGAAATATACAGCGATCTCGCCTCACCAACTCATTTGAGTTGTGTGTTTCACCGTGAGATTGACGAAATCAGTATAGCTAACCGCGTCGATTTTGGCTGAAATTTGACCAACAAGACCGCGCGCATCAATGTCTTCCTTTAGCGCAGAGACTGTAATGGGGGCATTGTTGAGAATTTCAACAAAGCGGCTGCCTTCAATTGCGGCCAGAACACCGTCCTGAATCAGCAACAAATCGTCGCCTTCGCCCAGCATTCTCAGCAACCCTTCGATATCGCATTGCCACGGGGAGTGGCGCAAGGTATGGAGCATGTCGGCCTCAGAAAGTCAGAACAGTATGATAATGGGAGAGTTGTTCGCGTAAATCTTCTGGCGCAATAATCGTAGCATCCAGGACCATCGCTGTATTTTCATCCAGTCCGCGCGCTTTTAAAGAGGCCGCACAGACCCAAAATGTCTCGATGTCATAAAGCGGAAGAACTTTAAAGGTCGCGATATAATCTCGTGCGAGGATCTTTTGCGGCTGCTGCCCGGCTAAAAGCTGGAACACACCATCACCGATAAAGAACACGCCGATATCCTCCGTCAGAGCAGACGTCGCCAGAAGCGCATCAAGCCCTTCTCTGCCGGCTGCGCTGCCGTGAGGAGCAGAAGTAAAGACAAAAGCAATGCGGTTCATCAGAATTGTACCATCCGGTCGCAGGTCAACGCTGCTTGCGCCAGCGCGCCTAATCCGCTGAGAGAAAATCCAGGCTGAAGATTCGCCCCCGCAAGGTCCAGGCGCTCGGCTTCCGCTTTATCCGTCACGCCGCGACGCAAGGCCGCCGCTACGCAGATGTGCAGCTCGACGCCCTGCTGCTCATTGAGTTTCTGCCAGCCGCGCACCAGATCAAATTCATCCGACGCAGGCGAGGTCAATTGATTGGCGTTGTAGACCCCTTCGCGATAGAAAAACACACTGCTCAGTTGATGCCCGGCAGCCAACAACGCCTCAGCAAATTGTAAAGCGCTACTGGCCTGCTGGGTACCGTAAGCCGGTCCCGTCACCATGATGGCAAAACGCATTACTTTTCTTGCCCCAGGAAATCACCGCTTTTGAACTGGCGGATGTAGAGATACACCGTGTGCTTGGAAATATTCAGGCGATCGGCTACCTGGTTAATCGCATCTTTAATGTCAAAGATGCCTTTCTCATAGAGGTTCAGCACAATCTGACGGTTCTTGGCATTGTTCGAGACGTTGCGATCGGCATTCACTTCTTCGATGGTGAACTCCAGCGTCTGAGTCACGAGGTCTTCGACAGAAGAAGCAAAGTTTACCGACGAGTTCACTTCCGGCGTTTCAGGCGGAACAAAAGTGCTCATGATTTGAGAGAACGGTACATCGAGATTGATGTTAATACACAGCAGTCCGATTACGCGGTGATCGCGGTTACGGATAGCGATCGTTTCTGATTTCATCAGAACGCCGCTTTTGGCACGAGTGAAATAACATTTGGAGACGCTGCTGTCCGCGCCGGTCATGTCGTGCAGCATACGCAGTGCAAGGTCGGTAATTGGCGATCCAATTTTGCGGCCAGTGTGCTCACCATTAGCAATGCGGATGGCGGAACATTTCAGATCTTGCAGGGAGTGCAATACGATTTCGCAGTGGGAGCCAATGAGCATCGCTAACCCGTCCACCACCGCTTCGTAGGATTTGAGAATATCGAAGTCGGTCTGGTCGAAAGGACGTTGATCCAGCAAATCAAGTTCACTGGTTTCGTTGGTTAAAAGCGACCTGGACATGAAAAAAACACTCCTTTTCAGGAGCCTGTCATTAGGTTGTCAGGGCAGGCTCATATTTACACGGACAACTAAATTAATACAGCGTAGGTAACGCTTTCCAGTGTTAATTATATCTGCCCCACAATAAAAAAACCGCCGCCTTAAAGGCGGCGGTTTTCAGCGTTTTACTTCTTCGCTGCGTCTGCAGCTTTATCATCTGCTGCAGCATCTGGTTTGGCATCTGCCTTCGGTGCTGGTTTGATGTCCAGCAGCTCAACATTGAAGACCAGAGTGGAGTTAGCCGGAATACCCGGAACGCCGGTTTTGCCGTAAGCCAGATCCGGTGGGATCACCAGCTGAATTTTACCGCCTTTCTTGATGTTTTTCAGGCCTTCGGTCCAGCCTGGGATAACACCGTCAAGGCGGAAGGAGAGCGGCTCACCACGGGTGTAAGAGTTATCGAACTCTTTACCGTCGATCAGGGTACCTTTGTAGTTAACCACCACGGTATCGCTGTCTTTCGGTGCATCGCCTGTACCGGCTTTTTCTACTTTATACAGCAGACCGGTAGAAGAGGTTTTCACACCCTTCTCTTTAGCAAAAGTATCGCGGTAGGCTTTGCCCTTCGCTTCGTTGTCTTTTGCGTCTTGCTCCATTTTGCCCTGAGCAGCGCCCTTCACGCGAGCTTCGAAAGCCTGCAGAGTCTGTTCGATTTCCTGGTCAGACAGTTTGCTCTTGTTTGCAAACGCATCCTGAACACCGGCGATCAGCTGGTCTTTATCCAGTTTGATGCCCAGTTTCTCTTGCTCTTTGAGAGAGTTTTCCATGTAACGACCCAGAGATGCGCCCAACGCATAGGCTGATTTCTGGTCGTCATTTTTGAACGCAGCTTTGCTGTCTGCGCTAGCAGCAGGTTTCGCAGCGGTATCAGCAGCGAAAGACAGCGGCGCATTCAGTGCGACGGCCATCGTGGTCGCCAGCAGCGTTACTTTAAACAGTGATTTCATCCATTTCTCCAGGTCCGGGGCCTCTCACCCCGGCAATAAACGTATATGAGAAGCGTACTATAGAACGTTGCAGAAGAAATCTACAGACAGACTCTCCCTAAACTCGCCTCTTTTCAGACTATTTTTGTTTAAATAAGTTTCTTGCATTAAGGCAGGATGCTTTACAGAGGCGTAAACTCGGGTAAAATTCGCCGCCGCCAACGCCTGAGGCGTGCGAAACTACAGAGAGGTCAATCATGCAAGAAACTACGATGGAAGCGCGGCTGGCCGAGCTGGAAAGCCGCCTGGCTTTTCAAGAAGTTACCATAGATGAGCTGAACCAGACCGTGACAGCTCACGAACTGGAAATGGCCAAACTGCGCGATCTTCTGCGTCTGTTAACGGAAAAAGTGAAAGCGAGTCAATCATCACACATCGCTTCGCAGGCCGAAGAGACGCCACCCCCTCATTATTGAGGCGTAAAAAAAGCGGGATTAAATCCCGCTTTTTTATTGGTGTCAGCGATTAGTGGCAGCCGCAACCACCGTTACCGCCACAACCACCTTTGCCGTGCTCATGACCGTGGTCATGATCGTGGCCGTGACCACCGCAGCAACCGTCGTGGTCGTGATCGTGGTCGTGACCGTTCGCACCGTGAACGTGGCCATGAGCCAGTTCTTCAGCGGTCGCTTCACGAATCGCGATAACTTCTACGTTGAATTTCAGATTCTGACCAGCCAGCATGTGGTTACCGTCAACCACGACGTGCTCGTCTTCTACTTCGGTAATTTCTACCGGTACTGGACCCTGGTCGGTTTCCGCCAGGAAGCGCATGCCAACCTGCAGCTCGTCAACGCCCATGAACACGTCTTTAGGAACGCGCTGAACCAGATTATCGTCGTACTGACCGTAAGCGTCGTTCGCGCCTACAGCAACATCAAATTTGTCGCCAACAACATGACCTTCCAGCGCGTTTTCCAGGCCGGAAATCAGGGAACCGTGACCATGCAGGTAGTCCAGCGGCGCACTCACCGGAGACTCATCAACCAACACACCGTCTTCTGTACGTACCTGATAGGCCAGGCTGACCACCAGGTCTTTTGCTACTTTCATGATATCTCCTGAGCGTGGGAAAATTGCTGGCGCAGATTGTAGCGGAAATCTGCACCCGTGTACCCTTTAGCTTAAAAAAACTCAGGGCATATCGCTAGTCTGGATGAAAAATCCCGATCACTTGCTCTTCTTTGCGAACATGCTCGCGAACCTCTTTGTCCGCCTCACGCATCTGATGCCCGCACTTAACACATTCAACAATATCAATATTATTTTCGCGCCACATGGCCAGGGTATCTTGTGCCTGGCAGGACGGACATTTTGCGCCTGCAATAAAACGTTTACGTACTGGCATACTTTTTCCTCTATTCAAATTCATCCCAGCCGTCCAGCTGACGTCGTTCCTTTTGCATTTCCCGCTGGAAGATCTCTTCCAGTTCACGACGCGCTTCCCGCACGCGGGAGATCTGCGCCGTATCGCTGTGGACCGGCATCAGCTCGCGCAGCATGCGCATATCGAGACGGCGGAAATGCAGCTGTGCGCGCTGCGCCTGATGCGGATGCATCCCCAGCGACACCAGCGTTTTGCGACCCAGTTCCAGCGCGCTGGAAAAGGTTTCGCGT
Organism: Lelliottia jeotgali; assembly: GCA_002271215.1. Lineage (NCBI taxonomy): Bacteria > Pseudomonadati > Pseudomonadota > Gammaproteobacteria > Enterobacterales > Enterobacteriaceae > Lelliottia > Lelliottia jeotgali. Next base: position 4,128,489 of record CP018628.1, read on the forward strand.
GAGAAATTCTTTACACCCGCCTGCAATAGCTCGTGCGCCTCTACACGACCTCTGGCGCGAGCCAGAATGTGCAGGTGCGGAAAATGCTGCTGGCACAGTTCCACCAGCTTCATGGTGTCTTCCGGCTCGTTACAGGTGATGACGATAGACTCCGCCGCCTGCGCACCCGCCGAACGTAACAGTTCAAGCTGAGTAGCGTCACCGTAATAGACTTTGTAACCGTATTTACGCATCAGGTTGACCGCGCTGATATCGCGCTCCAGCACCGTAATGCGCATTTTGTTGGCCATCAATAAACGGCCTATCACCTGCCCAAAACGACCAAATCCCACCACAATCACCTGCGGCTTGTCGTCATCCACCCACGGCGTTTCGCCCTCGTCTTCCGGCGGGTTAAAGCGCCGCGACAAGGATTTATCAATCAGCTTCATCAGTAGCGGCGTGGTCATCATTGAGAGCGTTACCGTCACCAGCAACAGCGCCATCTGATCGTCCTGAAATAAACGCTGCGACGATGCAGTGGAGAAAAGCACAAAGGCGAACTCCCCGCCCTGACTCAGCACGCCCGCAAACTGCATGCGCTCCGAGCTTCTGAGACGGTAAATGCGCGCCAGCACGTATAACACGCCGGTTTTCACCGCCACCAACACCGCCACACTGAGCACCACCCACAGCAGATGGGTGTATAACACGCCAAGGTTGAGCGCCATCCCCACCGAGATAAAGAACAGCCCTAACAGCAGCCCTTTAAACGGATCGATAGCCGTTTCCAGCTCGTGGCGATATTCACTTTCCGCCAGCAGCACGCCCGCAATAAACGTCCCGAGTGCCATCGACAGCCCCAGCGCATCCATAAACAGCGCCGAACCCAGCACCAGCAGCAAGGTCGCCGCGGTAAACACTTCGCGCACGCCGGACGCCGCAATAAAGCGGAACACCGGGCGCAGCAGATAGCGCCCACCAATCAGCATGCCCGCGAACGCCAGCACTTTCATGCCGACCTTCATCCAGTCAAAGTGATCGTCTCCGGAACCGGCGAGCAGCGGTACCAGCGCTAACGCCGGGATCACCGCTAAATCCTGAAACAGCAAAACGGAAAAACCGAGCTGGCCCGATTCGTTGCGATTCATTCCCTTATCGCGCATCAGCTGCAGCGCCATCGCCGTCGAGGACATCGCAAGCCCAATCCCGCCGATCACTGCCGCCTGCCATTTAAACTGGGTGAGCATCAGCAATCCGCCGAGGATAACCGCGCTGAACAGCACCTGCGCGGCGCCGACGCCAAAAATCGAGCGCCGCAGTTGCCAGAGCTTCGCCGGGTTCAGCTCCAGCCCGATGATAAACATCAGGAACACAACGCCTAATTCGGAGAAGTGCAGAATCTCATCGACGTCGCTGATAAACCCCAGCCCCCACGGGCCAATCGCAATCCCCGCCAGCAAATAACCCAGCACCGCACCGATACCCAGCCGGGAGGCTACGGGCACCGCGACCACCGCTGCAAAAAGAAACAGCACGCCAGCCAGTAACAGATCGGAACCTTCCATCAGCGGCCTCCTGTCAGAGTCGGTGAGGCCAGCCAGTCGCCGTAGGCTTTGGCGTGACTTGCCAGCTCTTGAGAAGGCTGGCGACGCGCCCAATACACCACAATCGGGCTCATCCACTGCATGCGACACATGGCCGCTGTCAACTCAAAAGGGCGCAGAATATCGCTCATGGGATAGCGGTTTAACCCGTCGTGGCGGTAGGCGCTCTCGGGTTCACCGGTAGTGATGACACTCCGCCAGTACTTTCCCGCCAGCTGGTTTCCCCCTGGTCCACTGGAAAAACCGCGGGTCAACACCCGGTCCAGCCACTCTTTCAGCAACGCCGGACAACTGTAGGTATAAAGCGGATGCTGGAACACAATCACGTCATGCTGACGCAACAGCTCCTGCTCGTGCGGGATATCAATAAAAAAATCGGGATAGTGCGCGTACAGGTCGTGCACCGTTACATTGCTGAGCTGTCGAGCCGGTTTGAGCAAAACCCGGTTGGCGACCGAGTCCTCTGATTCCGGATGGGCATACAGCAGCAGCACTTTCGCTGTCTGGGACATCATTCCCCTCCCGGGTCGTCATCATGGCCATTTTCGGCTAACATGGCACGCCTGCGCTTAGCGCGGCACTACATCTAACACCATTATAATGACAACTTAACATAGTCGGAACACACGGCGCTCTATGATTGTTTTCTCCTCGTTACAAATTCGTCGCGGCGTACGCGTCCTGCTGGACAACGCTACAGCCACCATTAACCCTGGGCAAAAAGTCGGTCTGGTGGGCAAAAACGGCTGCGGCAAATCCACCCTGCTGTCGCTTCTGAAAAACGAGATGAGCGCCGATGCAGGCAGCTTCACTTATCCGGGAAACTGGCAGCTGGCCTGGGTTAACCAGGAAACACCGGCGCTGAGCGTTCCGGCTCTCGACTATGTGATTGACGGCGACCGCGAATACCGCAAGCTGGAAGCCGAACTCAACGCCGCCAACGAGCGTAACGACGGCCACGCCATCGCCACGGTTCACGGCAAACTGGATGCTATCGACGCGTGGACCATCCGCTCGCGCGCCTCTAGCCTGCTGCACGGTCTGGGCTTCAGCAACGAACAGCTCGAACGCCCGGTGAGCGATTTCTCCGGCGGATGGCGTATGCGCCTGAACCTGGCGCAAGCCCTGGTGTGTCGCTCTGATTTACTGCTCCTCGATGAACCCACCAACCACCTCGATCTTGACGCGGTGATCTGGCTGGAAAAATGGCTCAAAAGCTATCAGGGCACGCTGATCCTGATCTCCCATGACCGCGACTTCCTCGATCCGGTGGTGGATAAAATCATTCATATCGAACAGGAGTCGATGTTCGAATACACCGGCAACTACAGTTCGTTCGAGCGCCAGCGCGCCACACGCCTGTCCCAACAGCAGGCGATGTATGAAAGCCAGCAGCAGCGTGTGGCCCATCTGCAAAGCTTCGTCGATCGCTTTAAGGCCAAAGCCTCGAAAGCGAAACAGGCGCAGAGCCGCATCAAGATGCTCGAACGCATGGAGATGATCGCCCCGGCGCACGTGGACAACCCATTCCACTTCAGCTTCCGCGCGCCGGAGAGCCTGCCGAATCCGCTGCTGAAAATGGAAAAGGTCAGCGCGGGTTACGGCGAGCGCATTATTCTCGACTCCATCAAACTCAACCTGGTGCCAGGTTCACGTATCGGTCTGCTTGGCCGTAACGGCGCGGGTAAATCCACGCTCATCAAACTGCTGGCAGGCGAACTCAACCCGGTAAGCGGCGATATCGGTCTGGCCAAGGGCATCAAGCTGGGCTACTTCGCCCAGCATCAGCTGGAATTTTTACGCGCCGATGAGTCGCCAATCCAGCACATGGCGCGCCTCGCCCCGCAGGAGATGGAGCAGAAGCTGCGCGACTACCTCGGCGGTTTTGGCTTCCAGGGCGATAAAGTCACCGAGAATACCGAACGTTTCTCCGGCGGCGAAAAAGCCCGTCTGGTGCTGGCGCTGATCGTCTGGCAGCGTCCAAACCTGCTGCTGCTCGATGAACCGACCAACCATCTGGATCTCGATATGCGCCAGGCATTGACCGAAGCGCTGATCGAATTTGAAGGCGCGCTGGTTGTCGTCTCGCACGACCGACACCTGATCCGCTCGACTACTGACGATCTGTATCTGGTTCACGATGGCAAAGTTGAACCATTCGACGGCGATCTGGAAGATTATCAGCAGTGGCTGACCGACGTTCAAAAGCAGGAAAACCAGCCTGCCGACGATGCGAAAGACAACGCCAACAGCGCCCAGGCGCGTAAAGATCAGAAGCGCCGCGAAGCAGAACTGCGCACCCAAACGCAGCCGCTGCGTAAAGAGATTACCCGTCTGGAAAAAGAGATGGAGAAACTTCACGCCGCGCTGGCGACGGTGGAAGAGAAACTCGGCGACAGCGGACTGTACGATCAGGCGCGTAAAGCTGAACTGACCGAGTGCCTGCAAGTTCAGGCTAAAACCAAATCGGGTCTGGAAGAGTGTGAAATGGCGTGGCTGGACGCCCAGGAACAGCTGGAAGAGATGCTGCAAAGCGATTAAGAAAACCGGAGGGTTATGACTATCAACATCACGAGCGACATTACATTTCGCAAACTGAGTATTTTCATGACCTTCATGGAAAAGGGCAACATCGCCCGCACCGCCGAGATGCTTGGCCTGAGCGGTGTGAGCGTCCATCGAGCCCTGCACACCCTGGAAGAGAACGTTCGCTGCCCGCTGTTCACCCATAAAGGGCGCAATCTGATTGCCCTGCCCTCCGCCTGGACGCTGCTGGAGTATTGCCAGGAAGTGATGCAGGTGATGGAGCGCGGGCTGGAAGAGTCGCGCAAAATCGCCGGAATTGGCCAGGGACGTCTGCGCGTCGGTACGCTCTATTCGTTGACGATGGAAACTGTGCCGCGTCTGATTATGGGGATGAAGCTGCGCCGTCCGGATCTGGAAATGGATCTGACGATGGGCTCTAACGACACCCTGCTCCATCTGCTTGACGAAGGCTCGCTGGACGCGATTCTGATCTCCATTTCCGAAAGCGATATCGACCGCAACACCCTCGAAGTACTGCCCCTGTTCCACGACGATATTTTCCTCGCCGCACCTGCCTCCGCCAAACTGAACAGCAGCGGGCTGGCAGATCTGCGCGATTACAAAGATCAGAAGTTCGTCTCGCTGGCAGAAGGGTTTGCGACCTACGCTGGTTTTCAGGACGCGTTCCATATTGCCGGATTTGAGCCGGAAATCGTCACTCGCGTGAATGATATCTTCTCGATGTTAAGTCTGGTGCAGGCGGGCGTGGGCTTTACGCTGATGCCGGGCAGGATGAAAAAGGTGTACGAGAATTCGGTGCAACTGCTGAAGCTGGCACAGCCGTACCAGATGCAGCAGTTGATTGCGATTGTGTTTGCCCGCAACCGCGAGCAAGACCCCAGCCTGCGAGCGTTAGCCGCCGAAGGGCGGATGTATGCGCGCAGTTTGCAGGAGAGTGCCTGATGTTTTGCCGGGTGGCGGCTACGCCTTACCCGGCCTACTTGTTCGGTGCGGTCTTTTTTGATGGGTGCGGCTACGGTTTTGTAGGCCCGATAAGCGCAGCGCCATCGGGCAAAAAGCTACCCGCGAAGCCGCTTCGCCAGATGCACCGCCACGTCCACACCACTGCGCTCCAGCGAAACCGCTTCACCGTCCCACGATGCCTGTCGCGTCAGACACGTCAACACACCGCCGGGCGGCATTTCGATTGCCAGTCGTGCTTCGCGTTCGTTGGCAGAAATCACCGCCTCCTGCCAGCGCACCGTGCGTGCCATGTTCATTGCCAAATCATCCGCGATCTTTTCCGGCTGCCACAATACCCGTCCGGTACTGCCGCTGAGATACGCACAGCGCGGACGCGAAAGCGTCACCCGGCTGAACGCCGCAGCCAGTTTCTGCGCCGGAACTGCGAGCAATTCACAATGCGACGGCACACTCACCGCCAGCCGATGGGCTTTATTCGCCCCCTTCTCCAGCGCGCGTTTTGCCACCTGCGCCATTCCCTCATCGGAACCGGCAATCACAATCTGCGTTTCCGCATTCAGGTTGGCGATATAACAGCCCGTACCTGCGATCAGACTCTCGACCTGCGACAAGGCCAGACCCATGATCGCCGTCAGGCCGTAGCCGTGCGGATACGCCTGTTCCATCAAATCACCGCGCAGTGCCACCAGCCTTAGTGCGTCGGTAAACTCCAGCGCACCGGCGATCACCGCAGCAGGATAAGCACCAATCGACAGACCGCTGACGATATCCGGCGCAACGCCGCGTCGCTCCAGTTCACGTGCCCAGGCAACGCCTGCAATCAGCAGACAAAGCTGCACCGCGCGGGTATGTTGCAGCGCCACGGGGGAATCGAGTAAATCGGCTTCTGCGCCTAAGACTTCGCGCGCTATCGCCAGCTCCGTTCCCGGAAGGTCCTGCAGCATGCTTGCACGCTGCGTTCCCTGTCCCGGAAAGGTAAACAAAATTTTCATCACGCCTCCCTGTTCCACGGATCGGCCACCAGGCGCGGCCCGGTGTGCGTTTTCAGCAGCGCTTTACCGTCGCGAAGCCACTCGTTCAGGGCAAAACCGCCTGCTGGCGTTTCTACCTGCGTGTCCACGCGGCACAGCGCATGGCGAAGCTGTCCCGCCCAGCGTTCTAATTCCTCCGCCGTTAACGGCTGTGGAGCACGGATAAGCAGGTCGAGATCGCTGTCGGCATGTATCACCGGCACGCCCGTTGCCAGCGCGTATCCGGTACTTCCCGTGATACCCCACGTCCACGGCCACGCTTGCTGCGCCAACTGGAACGCCACCTGAACCGGGGGCTGAGTGATAAACGGCGAGCGCAGCAAATCGGTAGCCGCACTCAGGTCCTCTGGCGACACCACGCGCGTCACGCATTCGGGCTTCACCCATCCGGCAGCACGCTGATCGCGTTTCAGACCGCGCACACCGACAGGTATGCGCCCGTTGTCATCAACATCACGCCGCACCACCACAGGCAAACCGGTATGCCACACGCCATCCACCCAGGATTCGGTGATACCTTCCAGCGCGTCTCGCGCGGTAAGCCAGATAAGATCGTGCGGGCGTAATGTTGTGGTCATGATTACATTCCTGAAGTCAGCGAGATAAATAGCGGCAGAGACAGGATACACAGGACCGAGCTCAACAGCAGCACCGCTTCTGCATCAGGCGACTGCACACCAAAACGGTTGCCGAACACCACGCCGAAGAAACCGGCGGACAGGGCAATCATCAGGATCGCGGTGATGGCCACAGAACCGTGCAGGCCGAAAATCAACACCAGCCCCCAGGCAATCGCAGGTTGAATCAGCAGTTTGGCTATGGTCGAAGTGATGACCATCGTGTTGATTTGCAGCTTACGCGCAGAGAGGATCACCCCGGTCAGGAACAGCGCCGCCGCGGTCGCCGCCAGGCCCAGCGGTTTGATGGCCGCGAGAACCAGTTCCGGCATTTTGATGCCGATAGCCGAGAGAATCACACCCAGCAGCGGGCCCATCACGATCGGTTTCTTGATAGAGCGCCACATCAGTACCGGCAGCATCGCCAGCGTCGAACCGCTGTTATTGCCTTCGGCGCGCGCTTTTTCACGCTCCAGAATCAGCAGGCAGAACGGCGTCATTAGCACAGAACCACAGGCGATAGACACCGCCACGGAAAGCGACGTTGCCGAACCTTCACCCAGCACGCTGCCGAGGATCGGCAGACCGAGTGCCGCATAGTTTGGCAGCGCAACGGTTAACGTCAGTACAGCCGCATCTTGCGGTGATTTTTTAAAGACTTTAGTGGCGAGGAAATAGATCGCCGCGTAGGTAATCCACATCGCCAGAGTGAGCACCAGAATCAGCGGTGACTGAGCGAGAATGCCGGTCCACGGCGTTTGTACGGTCGCGCTAAACAGCGCAGCGGGCAGCGCAAAGTCCATAACAAAGATATTCAGCAGGGAGACATTTTTGTTGTCGACCATTTTGGCCTTACCGGCCCAGAATCCCAGCAGCATGATGACGAAAATCGGAGCAAGAGCATGAACAATTACGTAAGTCATATATCACCTGTAATGAGTAAAAAATAAGCACTGACGCGATGATTATTATTTTTCAGGATGCAGGTTCCCACGCAGGCGCAGCGGTTGCGCCCACGAGGACCAGACATCTGGCAGGTCTTTTTCTACTTACCAGCTTGCTCGCATACGTTCGCGTACCAGAGCAGAGCTGCGGCGATTATCAGCACCCAAACGGCTTTTCAGCGTGGTGTCCTGACGCGCGTCGTTGATGGCCTGTTGCAGAGTGGTTTTCACCTGCGCCAGATCGGTGTCGGAAGGTGCGTCCGGATTGCTGATATCCAGCAGATCGGCGAGCAGCCCAAGGGTGGCGTAGTTGCTAATGTCATAGGCCATTGGCGGAATGGTGGCCGCCAGTTTTTCCAGCGCCTCGACGGTACGCAGGGTGATACGCGCGGCGGACTCTTTGCCCATCGCATGAATCAGCACGCCTTTGTCGTTGAACGCAATCAGGCGGTTTGCCTGGTAGCCGTGCGCCAGAAACGCGCCAGACATCGCTTTGCCGACGATCAGGCCAATCACCGGATGACCGGCCAGACGCGCATTGGCATACGCCGCAGCCGCACCGGCCAGCGCCTGATGAATACCGAACGCCTCTTCGCGGCGACCATACGCCTGGCTCGGCACGTCAATCACCGCCACAATCGGGCGTTTGACGGCTTTATCGGCGTCCGCCGCGATGGTTTCACTGACCACTTTCGCCAGCGTCCAACCTTCCAGCAGCCCCACTTCACCCTGCGCAGCGCGTGGGAAATGGTTGTTCGCATCCGGGACCACGGCGACATAACGCACGCTTTCGCCGTTCAACTCGCCATCAGCTGCCTGTACTGACGAGCACAAACCTGGCAGACGTGGAGCATTCGGGGCGAGAGTTTGCAGCCATAATTCGCCACGGCTGATTGAGTTAGTCATCATTTCACCTCCCGGGCAAAAAGGGCATGGATCTGTTCGGTATCCGCCTGTTTGCGGGTATCAAACTGGCTCAGACGATTCAGATAATCGTCATAGTTATCGGTGCGATGTTTCGCCGGAACACCTTTGGCAATCGCGTCGTTCATCGCCTGTTTCACGGCGTTCACGCCATCGCCCACCAGCGCATCCACCAGACCACTTTGATAGCGGATCTCGCCGCCGGTCATGCTCCAGATAAACGGACGGTCGCGGGAGTCATACTCTTCGATTCCGGCTTCCTGCTCGATAACCTGCGGGCCGTTCAGGCCGAGACGCGCTTCGCGGGTGACAATCAGATAGCTGCACAGCGCCGCAGCGATAGACATCCCGCCGAAGCAGCCGACGGTCCCGGCGACAATCCCAACGACTGGGGTATAGCGACGTAAATCGACAATCGCCGCGTGGATATCGGCAATCGCCGCCAGCCCGAGATTGGCTTCTTGCAAACGCACGCCGCCGGTTTCGAGGCACAGCACGGCCTGCGTCGGGATGCCGTTACGGTTATCTTCTGCCGCTAACTCCAGTGCTGCCGCCATTTTGGCACCGGACACTTCGCCCATACTGCCGCCCTGAAACGCGCCTTCAATCGCCACGACTACCGCAGGCTGGCCGTTAATAGTGCCTTTCGCGACCACCATGCCGTCATCCGCCTGCGGCACGATGCCCTGTGCGCCGAGCCACGGCGAGGTGATGCCTTCAAACGGGTCCAGCAGTTCACGGTAGCTGCCGTCATCCAGCAACGTTTGCGCACGCTGACGCGCTTTTAATTCGATAAAACTGCGATCGTCACGCATGGCTCACCTCTTCAAATACCTGTTCGATACGAATGCGTGCCACGCCTGGAGTTGCGCCGAAGTCGTGAATGGTCAGCGTCCCGCCAGGCAGGCTGCTCACAGTTTGCAGACGGCTGAACAGCGCTTCCCAGCGACCAAGGCTGTTGTCGACGGACGTGGTGATATTGATGGTTAAGGTCTGGCTCGGGTCGGCGGTGAATAACACTTCCATATCACCGGAACCGACAACCCCTGCCAGCGCCCTGCCGCTCAATGCGCGGGTGGCGGGCACGGTTAATGTGATTTTTTCCATAACATCCTCTTAATGCTTTGAATAAGACGTCTCGACACGGTCGAGGAACAACGTGGCGGCGAGCAGATCGGCAGCACCACCCGGTGAGGCATTCAGCGCCAGCATCTGGCGGTCGAGCACCGCAAGGGCGCGCTGGCCTTCAGGTAGTGCGCTTCCGCCCGCATGAAGCACGGCGCGAGCGCCATCCTGCATCGCGTCCAGCCCTTCCATTCCGGCGCGGGACAGCACGCAGGTGTCGGTGAGCGAGGTCATGATGGCCATCAGCGCATCGAGCCGGGCGTGCGTTTCGCTGCTGCCGTTCAGTCGGCTAAGACGAAGCTGGGGCAGCGCGCGCTGTAAAATATGCGGAAACGCCTGTTGCGCCTCTTCACGCGCACCCGGTACGCGATAGCGATGCGTAACGCGAAGCCCTTTGCTGAACACTTTCGGTGCCGCGTCATCCGGCAGTTTTGCCAGCTCCGCAGCCGTTTTCGCGATCGCCTGCGGTTTGGCGTCACCGCCGAGCATCGCTACCGCGCTCACCAGCAGCCCAAGTGCCCAGATGGCGCCACGATGGGTGTTGACTCCGCCGGTGGCGGCCATCATCTGCTGCTCGCCTTCGCGGCCCAGTCGCCCGATGGTTTGCCTGAGCGCAATGTCCGCCGGACGCTGCCAGCTTTGCTGCGCCAGCGCCTGAAACGTGGAGGTCAGGCTGAGCGCGGACCGCTCCATTAATGCAAGCGTGAGGTCCAGGTGTGCGCCGTTCCCCCGACTGTCCACCAGACCGGGTTTCGGGCTTAATCGTGCTTCGTCAATCAGACACTGCGTGGCGGTTCGCGCCAGCCATTCGGCACCGCCTTCAACCTGAATCTGGGGCAGAAGTTTCATTACCAGCTCCGGAATTTCGCAGGTGGGTTATAAAGACCACCTGACCATTCAACGAGGTCAGACACACTGCTGGCTGCCAGCAGCGAGCGGGTGGCGTCGGTTCGACGAATGCCCATATCTTCCGGGTAAACCACTTTGCCGCTCTGGCGCAGTGCAGCGACGCGTTTGGCGTCCACACCCAGACCGATGTCGGTGATCCCGGCAACCGCGGCGACCATCGCGCGGCGCTCTTCGAGATTTTCGGCGCGATAGAGGTACGCAATCCCCTCTTCGGTCAGTACGTGGGTCACGTCATCGCCGTAGATCATCACCGGTGCCAGCGGCATCCCTGAGGATTTCGCGACTTCAACAGCATCGAGTTTTTCCACGAAGGTCGGTTTCACGCCCGCCTGGAAGGTTTCGACCATCTGCACCACAAGCTTTTTACCGCGCTGCATCGGATCCGGTTCGGTAATCATGTTCAGCCAGGCCGGTGTGGCGTGACGACGACCGTGCGGATCGTGGCCCATATTTGGCGCGCCGCCGAAGCCCGACAGACGACCACGGGTCACGGTCGAGGAGTTGGCGTAGCCGTCCACCTGTAAAGTCGAACCGATAAACATGTCGACCGCATACTGGCCCGCCAGCTGGCAGAACGCGCGGTTAGAGCGCATCGAGCCGTCGGCACCGGTAAAGAACACGTCCGGGCGAGCGCGGATGTACTCTTCCATCCCCAGTTCGCCGCCGAAGCAGTGCACGCTCTCGACCCAGCCGCTTTCAATCGCCGGGATCAGCGTCGGGTGCGGGTTCAGGGTCCAGTGTTTACAGATTTTGCCTTTCAGGCCGAGCTGTTCGCCGTAAGTAGGCAACAGCAGCTCAATCGCGGCGGTATTAAAACCGATGCCGTGGTTCAGGGACTGCACCTGGTGTTCCGCGTAGATGCCTTTAATCGCCATCATCGCCATCAGGATATGTTCTTGCTTGATGAGGCGCGGGTCGCGGGTAAAGAGGGGTTCGATGAAGAACGGCTTATCGGCCACCACCACGTAATCAATCCACGAGCCCGGAATATCCACGCGCGGCAGATCGCATTCATCATCCACCAGCTCATTCACCTGGGCGATGACGATCCCGTCGTGGAACGCAGCGGCTTCAACCAGCGCTGGGGTGTCTTCGGTGCTCGCTCCGGTGTAAAGGTTGCCTTTTCGGTCAGCTTTAAACCCGGCAATCAGCGCCACGTTTGGCGAAAGATCGACGTACAGGCGGGAGTAAAGCTCGATGTAAGTGTGGATGGCGCCGATTTCGAGCTGACCGTCTTCCAGCAGCTGCGAAATACGCAGGCTTTGGGTACCGGAGAAAGAGAAATCGAGCTTGCGGGCGATGCCCTTTTCAAAGATGTCGAGATGTTCGCTGCGACCGACGCTTGGCATGATCATATGCAGGTCGTGAACGATTTGCGGATTCACTTCGGCCAGAGAGCGGGACAGAAAATCGGCCTGCTTTTGGTTGTTGCCTTCCAGAACGACTTTGTCGCCCGGCGCAATCAGTTTTTCCAGCATGGCGACAAGATCGTCGGTTGGCAGAACCTTGCCTTGCACCGGGACAGAAGCCAGGCGGCGCGCTTTTTCAGTGCGTCGCGTGTTCCAGACACGGGCGGGTGTTTGCCCAGATAACATTATTAACCTCCTGATTCAGCACATCATTCTGATTTGCTTAACGCTGAACAAAGTGTGCGCTCTGGTGAGAAAGGCATCAATTAAGCGTAGAGTGGAATCATTAGCCTGAGAGTAATAATCGAGGTAAAGATTTGTGATCGAGATCAGTTCACATTGCGTGAAAAAATGTCAGAGGCGGCAGAAAGGGCTAAATCAGAGGTAAACGCCCCTCGTTTTCATAAACAGGGTACAATTCGGCAGGTATAGTAAATGGCTGACAAGAATTAATATTGCATCGTTATGACCCAAATTATTCCATCAGATTTCGAGATCGCAGGCGCTGAGAGCGCAGACTTCGTGCCCATGCGGGGCGTGGCGAACCCACACCTGCAGACCATGCTGCCGAGGCTGCTGCGCCGAAAACTGCAGTTTACGCCGCACTGGCAGCGTCTCGACCTGCCGGACGGTGATTTCGTGGATTTAGCCTGGAGCGAAGATCCTGAACAGGCTAAACATAAACCGCGTCTGGTGTTGTTTCACGGTCTGGAAGGCAGTCTCCACAGCCCGTATGCCCACGGCCTGATTCACGCGGCAAAAGAGCGTGGCTGGCTCGGCGTGGTGATGCATTTTCGCGGCTGTAGCGGTGAACCGAATCGTCGCGAGCGCATTTATCACTCCGGTGAAACCGAAGACGGCACCTGGTTTTTGCACTGGCTGAAGAACAGCTACGGCAGCGTGCCGACCGCCGCTGTGGGCTATTCCCTGGGTGGCAATATGCTCGCCTGCCTGCTGGCTAAAGAGAGCGACACGGTCCCACTGGATGCGGCGGTGATCGTCTCCGCGCCGTTTATGCTTGAGCAGTGCAGCTATCATATGGAAAAGGGCTTTTCACGCGTCTATCAGCGCTACCTGCTGAACTTACTCAAGGCTAACGCCGCACGTAAGCTGAAGGCCTATCCAGATACCCTGCCGATCAGCCTGCAACAGCTGAAGAGTATGCGTCGCCTGCGCGAGTTTGACGATATGATCACCTCGAAGATCCACGGCTTTGCTGACGCCATCGACTATTATCGTCAGTGTAGCGCCATGCCGTTGCTGAACCAGATAACCAAACCGACGCTGATCATCCATGCGAAGGACGATCCCTTTATGGATCATCACTCGATTCCCGCGCCGGAACATCTGCCTGCAAACGTGCAGTATCAACTGACGGAGCACGGCGGCCACGTCGGCTTTATCGGCGGCACGTTGCGCCGCCCGAAAATGTGGCTGGAGTCGCGCATCCCCGACTGGTTAACCCCTTTTCTGGAGAGAGTAAAATGATGATTCCCTGGCAGGATCTGGCTCCCGAAACGCTGGATAGCCTGATTGAAAGCTTTGTATTACGCGAAGGCACCGATTATGGTGAACATGAACGTTCGCTTGAACAAAAGGTCGCCGATGTAAAACGGCAGCTACAAAGTGGCGAGGTGTTGCTGGTGTGGTCAGAACTGCACGAAACCGTCAACATCATGCCGCGCAATCAGTTTCGCGGTTGATTGTTCCATCTTTCCAGTCAGGGAGTTGCTATGTCCGCCAGACATCCGGTTATTGCCGTTACGGGTTCGAGTGGTGCGGGAACCACGACCACCAGCCTCGCTTTTCGCAAGATCTTCGCGCAGCTCAATCTGCGTGCTGCCGAGGTTGAGGGCGATAGTTTTCATCGCTTCACCCGTCCTGAAATGGACATGGCTATCCGCAAGGCCCGCGATTTAGGCAAGCACATCAGCTATTTCGGGCCAGACGCTAACGACTTTGGCCTGCTGGAACAGACTTTCCAGGATTACGGACATACGGGTAAAGGTCAGTCACGCAAATATCTGCACACCTATGACGAAGCGGTGCCGTGGAATCAGGTGCCTGGTACCTTCACACCGTGGCAGCCGCTGCCGGAACCGACCGATGTGCTGTTTTATGAGGGATTACACGGTGGCGTGGTGACCCCGCAGCACGACGTGGCGCGCCACGTGGATTTGCTGGTCGGCGTGGTGCCGATTGTCAATCTGGAGTGGATTCAGAAGCTGACCCGCGACATGAGCGAGCGCGGCCATTCGCGCGAGGCGGTGATGGATTCGGTAGTGCGTTCGATGGAAGATTACATTAACTTCCTGACGCCGCAGTTTTCCCGCACTCATATCAACTTCCAGCGCGTTCCCACAGTGGACACGTCCAACCCGTTTGCGGCAAAAACGATCCCTTCGCTGGACGAGAGTTTTGTGGTGATCCACTTCCGCAATCTGGACGATATTGATTATCCGTGGCTGCTGGCGATGCTGCAGGGCTCGTTTATCTCGCACATCAATACGCTGGTGGTGCCGGGTGGCAAAATGGGGCTGGCGATGGAATTGATCATGATGCCGCTGGTGCAACGGCTGATGGAAGGCAAGAAGATCGCCTAAGGTCTGTTGCCGGATGGCGCTGCGCTTATCCGGCCTACATTCAGGCTTTTGTAGGCCCGGTAAGCGTAGCGCCATCGGGCAAAATACCGCAGATGTTGCCTTTGTAGGGCGGGTTAGCGAAGCGCCACCCGCCAACGAATCAGGCTTCAATCACTTCATACGAATGCGTAATCTTTACCGCTTTTTCCAGCATCAACGCCACAGAGCAGTACTTCTCCGCAGACAAATCTACCGCGCGGGACACCGCGGCATCCTTCAGCTCTTTACCGGTGACGATAAAATGCAAATTGATGTGCGTAAACAGACGTGGCGCTTCTTCACGACGTTCTGACGTCAGTTTCACTTCGCAGTCGGTCACATCGTGACGGCCTTTTTGCAGGATCGACACCACGTCGATCGCACTGCATCCGCCAGCGGCCATCAGCACCACTTCCATCGGGCTTGGCGCTTTATCTCCGGAGTTACCGTCCATCAAAATCTGGTGCCCTGAAGCGGATTCGCCAAGGAACGTTAAACCTTCAACCCATTTCACACGCGCTTGCATTTTCATTAACTCCAAAGTTGCATTTTTCAGAACAGATTACGCGTGCGTTACAATTCTCGCAACGGAAGGCGACCTGCATCATGCTGAAGCGAGACACCAGGAGACACGCGGCTAAAGCTATGCTAAAACAGTCTCGATGCTACAGTAATACATTGACGTTACACATGTATGCAGAGGACATCAAACTTTACTGGCTGCAAACATTGTGACAGCCAACTTCCCAGGTACGGGTAAGAATTCGATTGCAACCCCAGAGTCAGGATGCGATTTTGACTCTGAGACAGCTTATAACAGAGGATAACAGCGCATGGTGCTTGGCAAACCGCAAACAGACCCGACTCTCGAATGGTTCTTGTCTCATTGCCACATTCATAAGTACCCATCGAAGAGCACGCTGATTCACCAGGGTGAAAAAGCGGAAACGTTGTATTACATCGTCAAAGGCTCGGTGGCAGTGCTGATCAAAGATGAAGAAGGGAAAGAGATGATCCTTTCTTATCTGAACCAGGGCGATTTCATCGGTGAACTGGGCCTGTTTGAAGAAGGCCAGGAACGTAGCGCCTGGGTGCGCGCAAAATCCGCATGTGAAGTCGCTGAGATCTCCTACAAGAAATTCCGCCAGCTGATCCAGGTCAACCCGGACATCCTGATGCGTCTTTCTTCGCAGATGGCTCGCCGCCTGCAGGTCACTTCCGAGAAAGTGGGCAACCTCGCTTTCCTCGACGTTACTGGCCGCATCGCGCAGACACTGCTGAACCTGGCGAAACAACCTGACGCCATGACCCACCCGGACGGTATGCAAATTAAAATTACCCGTCAGGAAATTGGTCAGATCGTCGGCTGTTCTCGTGAGACCGTTGGCCGTATCCTGAAAATGCTGGAAGATCAAAACCTGATCTCCGCCCACGGTAAAACAATCGTGGTTTACGGAACGCGTTAATTCCGGAAAAAACGGCGTGCCATCGCAAGGTGTCACGCCGTTTTTGTCTCTGACGATTATGTGGCGCAGGCTGATTTATCACCCGGAAGTTAACTACGCACTACGTCAAACCCTGGTGTTATGTCTTCCCGTGGCCATTGGTTTAGTCCTGGGCCATCTGCAACAGGGGCTGCTTTTTTCTCTTGTTCCTGCCTGCTGCAACATTGCCGGTCTGGATACTCCCCACAAACGTTTTTTCAAACGCCTGATTATCGGCGGCTGCCTGTTTGCCGGGTGTAGCCTCGCCGTACAGCTGCTGCTGGCCCGCGATATCCCGCTGCCTTTAATCCTGACCGTGCTGGCGATGACGCTGGGCGTCACGGCGGAGATCAGCGCACTTCACGCCCGCCTGCTGCCCGCTTCACTAATTGCAGCGATATTCACGCTGAGCCTCGCCGGGAATATGCCCGTCTGGGAGCCGCTGCTGATCTACGCCGCCGGCACGCTGTGGTACGGGCTTTTTAACTGGTTTTGGTTCTGGATGTGGCGGGAACAGCCGCTGCGAGAATCCCTGAGCCTGCTGTACGTTCAGCTCGCCGATTATTGCGAAGCGAAATACACCCTGCTGACCCAGCACGCAGACCCGGAAAAATCATTGCCGCCGCTGCTGTCGCGCCAGCAAAAAGTGGTCGATTTAATCAGCCAGTGTTACCAACAACTGCACATGCTGGCGGCCAATAAAAATCATGAATACAAACGCCTGCTGCGTACCTTCCAGGTCGGGCTGGATCTGCAGGAACATATCTCAGTCAGCTTGCATCATCCGCAGGAGGTGCAAAAACTGGTAGAGCGCAGCCACGCCGAAGCAGTGCTGCGCTGGAATGCCCAGACGGTCGCGACTCGCCTGCGCGTGTTGGCGGACGATATTCTTTATCACCGCTACCCGACCCGCTTTACGATGGATAAACAGCTGGGTGCGCTGGAGAAAATTGCGCGCCAGCACCCGGATAACCCGGTCGGACAGTTTTGCGCCTGGCATTTCAGCCGTATCGCGCGGGTGTTGAGAACTCAGCGTCCGCTCTATGCACGTGACCTGATGGCCGATAAGCAAAAACGCCTGCCGCTGTTGCCTGCACTCAAAAGCTATCTGTCGCTGAAATCCGCCGCTCTGCGCAATGCCGCGCGCATCAGCGTGATGCTCAGCGCGGCCAGCCTGATGGGCGTGGCGCTGCACTTACCCAAACCCTACTGGATTTTAATGACCGTGCTGTTTGTCACTCAGAACGGATATGGCGCCACGCGGGTGCGCATTCTGCATCGGGCACTCGGCACGTTCGCGGGTTTGGTGATTGCTGGGGTGACGCTGCACTTCCACGTACCCGATGGCTACACCCTGCTGGGGATGCTGGTGATCACTCTGGTGGGGTATTTGATTATCCGTAAAAACTACGGCTGGGCGATGGTCGGGTTTACGGTGACGGCAGTGTATACCCTGCAACTGCTGACCCTGAACGGCGAGCAGTATATTGTCGCGCGACTGGTCGATACGCTGATTGGCTGTCTGATCGCTTTTGGCGGGATGGTCTGGCTGTGGCCACAGTGGCAAAGCGGACTGCTACGCCAGAACGCCCATGACGCGCTCGAAGCCGATCAGCAGGCGATTCGGCTGATCCTGAGCGATGATCCTAAAGCATCGCCGCTGGCCTATCAGCGCATGAAGGTCAACCAGGCACACAATGCGCTGTTTAACTCCCTCAACCAGGCGATGCAGGAGCCGGGCTTTAATTCTCACTATCTGGCGGATATGAAGCTGTGGGTCACGCACAGCCAGTTTATCGTCGAGCATATCAACGCGATGACCACCCTGGCGCGCGAGCACACAATGCTGACACCGGATCTGGCGCAGCGCTATTTGCAGTCGTGTGAAATTGCCTTGCAGCGTTGCCAGCAGCGTCTGGAATATGACGCGCCGGGGGAGTCCGGGGATTCAAATATTCTTGAAGCGCCAGAGACGTTAACACAAGGCCCGATGAGCACTCTGGAGCAGCATTTGCAGCGGGTATTGGGGCATTTGAACACCATGCACACCATTTCGTCGGTGGCATGGCGTCAGCGTCCGCATCACGGGGTTTGGTTGACGCGGATTTTGCGACGCAAAGAATCGTGATGGTTTACGCCCCGTAGGCCGGGTAAGGCGAAGCCTCCACCCGGCAATTTCCACTATCCCTGAACGATCTTCTTCACCGCGCTCGCAAAACGGCTCATACCGTCGTCAATATCCTGCCCATCAATCACCAGCGACGGCGCAAAGCGCATCACGTCCGGTCCCGCATTAAGCACCATCACCCCTTCGTGGGCAGCGGCGTGGAGGAAATCACGCGCGCGTCCTTTGTACTGCGGCTTCAGCTCCGCACCAACCAACAGCCCCATGCCGCGAATATCGCTGAACACATCATACTGGGCGTCGATCTGCTTCAGATGCTGCACAAACTGCTCGCGCTTCACGCTCACGCCGTTCAGCACCTCAGGGGTATTGATGATATCAAACGCCGCCCCGGCGATAGCGCAGGCCAGCGGGTTGCCGCCGTAGGTGGAGCCGTGAGAGCCGACGTGGAAGGCCGACGCGATCTCCTGCGTGGTCAACACCGCGCTCACCGGGAAACCGCCGCCGAGCGCTTTGGCGCTGGTGAGAATATCCGGTGTCACGCCGTAGTGCATATAGGCAAACAGATCGCCGGTACGCCCCATCCCGCTCTGCACTTCATCAAACACCAGCAGCGCCTGATGTTCATCGCACAGTTCGCGCAGCCCTTTCAGGAACTCCGGCGTTGCGGCCATCACGCCGCCCTCGCCCTGGATCGGCTCAACCACCACAGCGCAGGTGTGATCGTCCATCACCGCTTTCACGGCGTGCAGATCGTTAAACGGCACATGGATGATATCAGCCGGTTTCGGGCCGAAACCGTCGGAATACTTCGGCTGCCCGCCCACCGAAACCGTAAACAGCGAACGACCGTGGAAGGCATTATGGAAGGCAATAATCTTGGTTTTGTACGGACTGTGACGCGTCGAGGCGTAATAACGCGCCAGCTTAAAGGCGGTTTCATTGGCTTCGGTGCCGGAGTTCATGAACAGCACACGCTCGGCAAAGGTGGCGTCGATTATCTTACGCCCCAGACGCAGCGCCGGTTCGTTGGTGAACACGTTGCTGGTGTGCCACAGGGTTTCGCCCTGGGTTTTCAGCGCTTCAACCAGCGCCGGATGGCAGTGCCCCAGCGCCGTCACCGCAATACCGCCCGCGAAATCAACGTACTCTTTACCCTGTTGATCCCAAACCCGACTGCCTTTCCCTTTGACCGGGATAAACTCCGCCGGTGCATAAATCGGCAGAATCACTTCATCGAATGTTGCGCGCGTAATTGCAGGTTGTTCAGTTGCCATGTCATACCCGTCCGTTTTATGTCACATTGATTGTGAAAATATAATCACAAAATATGCATAAAAAATCACAACAAGGCAATAAAAATTCAGCGATGGAGGAAATTGGCGAGAAGCTGGTGGCCCTGTTCGCTCAGAATGCTCTCCGGGTGGAACTGCACCCCTTCAAGATCCCACTCGCGATGGCGAATGCCCATGATCTGTTGAGTGTCACTCCAGGCGGTCACTTCAAAGCAGTCGGGAAGCGTAGGCGGGTCGATCACTAGCGAGTGATAGCGCGTGACCGTCAGCGGATTATTCAGCCCGCGAAACACGCCGGTGCCAGTATGCGTCACCGGTGAGGTTTTGCCGTGCATCACCCGTTCGGCACGCACAATGGTCGCGCCGAACACTTGGGCGATAGCCTGATGCCCCAGACAGACGCCGAGGATCGGCAGTTTGCCGGAGTAATGGCGAATGACATCCAGGGAAATTCCCGATTCGTCGGGCGTACACGGCCCAGGTGAAATGACAATTTTTTGTGGTGCCAGCGCGTCGATATCGGCAAGCGTGATGTCGTCGTTGCGCCGGACGATAACCTCTGCCCCCAGTTCACAAAAGTACTGGTAAAGGTTCCAGGTAAAAGAATCGTAGTTATCAATCAGCAGGATCATGGCGGCTCCGGGACAAAAATAGCCGCCCTATTCTACTCAGTTTCCCGAGCTTCGCTCACTACTTTGGCAAAGATGGCGGTAAGCGCGGTCAAATCGCCCATCGCCCCGCTCTGGTTAGCCGCCGCCCATTCGTCCGGGTCGATGCCCCGCCAGCTCAGCTGATAGCCTGCGTGGATTGCCAGTTGCTCAAAGAAGACGCGCTGGGCGATGCCGTTGCCAATGCGGAACGGGTGCAGGACGTTAATCTCACAGTAGTAGTGGCTGAGGCGGGCAACAAACTCCTCACGTCCGAGTCCAGTCAGGTAGCCTTCTTCTTCCAGATCCTGCATCAGGGCGTTGCCCTCTTTTTCGATATAGGCGAAGTGGCAAAAACGAGTATCACCCTGATAGATATCGACTTCACGAATTGCGCCTGCCCAGCTAAAAATATCCTGATAGAGATGTCGATGAATGGCACAGAGATGCGGCAAACCGCGCGCAGGGGGGCCGAGAGGCAACGTGGCAGCACGCAGCGCCGTCAGTTCGTAAGACGCCTGCGCCAGTCGCTCCGCCTGGCGAATACTGAGCACATTGCGCATCACATTCAGGCCGGGATAGAGGTACGGGTCGCGGTCGTCGCCAATTTTATCGCTCATAGTGCCTCCTGAGTTCCTCAAGACGCACTTCAGCTTCCTGCGCGCTGAGAGTGACTAATGGGCTATCGACCCCTTCGAGACGTCGGCTGGCCTGGAAATTGGCATTTCGCTGTTGCTCCCAGAGACGGGACTTTTGTTTATCGGTGAGTTTTTTCACTTAACGCCTCCCTGAATGTGTCCGTTTGCCACAAGTATAAGCAGCAAACTGCGCTTTCGCAGGGAGGAGCAAGCAATGCGGGCGAGAATGCCCGCAGAGGAGAAACTTACGGCAGCACTTTTGCGGAGAGGATAACTACCGGTTTTGTCGGAACATTTTGGTATGGACCGACATCGTGAGTCTGTACCTGAGAAATCTTGTCGGCCACATCCATCCCTTTCACAACTTTACCAAATACCGCATAACCAAAATCACGCTGACCGTGATCGAGGAAGGCGTTATCGGCGACGTTCAGGAAGAACTGGCTGGTTGCGCTGTCTTTGTCCGCGGTACGTGCCATAGAGATGGTGCCACGGGTGTTACGCAGGCCATTGTCGGCTTCGTTTTTGATCGGCGCGTTCGGCTGTTTCTGCTGCATCTGCTCGTTAAAACCGCCGCCCTGAAGCATAAAGCCAGGGATCACGCGGTGGAAGGTGGTGTTGTTATAAAAACCACTGTTCACGTAATCGAGGAAGTTTTTCACAGAAACAGGAGCTTTCTGGCTATTCAGTTCCAGCTCAATATTCCCGGCGGAAGTTGTCAGCAAAACATGGGGGTCACCTTTCGCTGCCAGAACAGCAGGAGAGACAGCAGAAAGTGCAAACACAGCTGCGACAGCCGCCAGAGTGGATTTGAGCATGAGAATTCCTTAAGAAAGCGCAGTAAATAAGGCAAGTGTCTTGATTCTAAAGAGCAGTATGGACGGAGGCCAGCCTTTTACCTAATTTTACGAATTTGAAACAGTTGTAACGGTGCAAACAGTTGAATCCTCCGGGTAAAAAGGTGATTTACCTCATAAGAAAAACTGCAACGATGATCATAATTTTCAGAAAAGATTTAAATAGATCACTTTAATGACTAAAATCTGCCCGCACTCGGCGCGGTCAACGCGTTTTACGTACTTATACAAGGCAGACATGACTAACAGCAACCGCATCAAGCTCACATGGATCAGCTTCTTCTCCTACGCCCTCACCGGCGCACTGGTGATCGTCACCGGAATGGTAATGGGCAATATTGCCGATTATTTCCAGTTACCGGTTTCCAGCATGAGCAACACCTTTACCTTTCTGAACGCCGGGATCTTGATCTCTATCTTCTTAAACGCCTGGCTGATGGAAATCGTGCCGCTGAAAACGCAGCTGCGCTTCGGCTTTGTGCTGATGGTCGCCGCCGTGGCGGGCCTGATGATCAGCCACAGCATCGCGCTGTTCTCGGCGTCGATGTTCGTACTCGGCCTGGTCAGCGGGATCACCATGTCCATCGGGACCTTCCTGATTACCCATATGTATGAGGGCCGCCAGCGCGGCGCGCGTCTGCTGTTCACCGACTCGTTCTTCAGCATGGCGGGGATGATTTTCCCGATGGTCGCTGCCGTTCTGCTGGCACGCAGCATCGAGTGGTACTGGGTTTATGCCTGTATCGGCCTGGTGTACGTGGCAATCTTTATTCTGACTTTCGGCTGTGATTTCCCGGTGCTGGGCAAAAAAGCCGAGCAGAGTGCCGAGCCGGTGGTGAAAGAGAAATGGGGCATCGGCGTGCTGTTCCTCTCCGTTGCCGCCCTGTGCTACATCCTCGGTCAGCTGGGCTTTATCTCCTGGGTACCGGAGTACGCCAAAGGTCTGGGCATGAGCCTGAACGATGCGGGTAAACTGGTGAGCGATTTCTGGATGTCGTACATGTTCGGCATGTGGGCGTTTAGCTTCATCCTGCGCTTCTTCGATCTGCAGCGCATCCTGACCGTGCTGGCTGGCCTGGCGACCGTGCTGATGTATCTGTTCATCAACGGATCACCGGATCATATGCCGTGGTTCATTCTGACCCTCGGCTTCTTCTCCAGCGCGATTTACACCTCGATCATTACACTCGGCTCCCTGCAAACCAAAGTAGCCTCGCCGAAGCTGGTCAACTTTGTGCTGACCTGCGGCACCATCGGCACCATGTTGACCTTCGTGGTCACTGGCCCGATCGTCGCCCACAGCGGCCCCCTGGCTGCCCTGCACACGGCGAACGGCCTGTATGCAGTAGTGTTCGTGATGTGTCTGATTCTGGGCTTTGTCACCCGCCACCGTCAGCACAACACGGCAGCGGCTTCTCACTAAGTCCCTACGCCCCTTTGCTACCGGCGAAGGGGCTGTTTCGGGTAAAACTCACCTCCTCTCCCCCGCTATCCGTTTGTATCCACGTCTGCGCCAGCTGCGTGGTAGCAATCACTCTTCCCTGACGAATCGACCAGCGCACCGGCACCTGGCAGCGCACCGCTTCAAACCCGCTCTCCGCAGGCAGAATAATCAGGTTCGCCGGATTGCCCTTTTCGATGCCGTAATCCGTCAGGCCAAAGGTTCTGGCGCTGTTATGGGTGATCAGGTTCAGTCCGCTGTCGATTTGCCCGTAGCCCATCATCTGGCAGACGTGCAGCCCCATGTGCAGCACCTGCAGCATATTGCCCGTACCCAGCGGATACCACGGGTCAAAGACGTCGTCATGGCCGAAGCAGACGTTAATCCCCGCCTCTTGTAACTCTTTCACGCGGGTAATCCCCCGGCGCTTCGGATAGTCGTCAAAACGCCCCTGCAGATGGATATTCACCAGCGGGTTGGCGACAAAGTTGATGTCCGACATTTTCAGCAGGCGGAACAGGCGCGAGGTATACGCCCCGTTGTAGGAGTGCATCGCCGTGGTATGGCTGGCCGTGACGCGATGGCCGATACCCGCCTCGTAGGCCAGCGTGGCAACCGTCTCGACAAAGCGCGACTGCTCGTCATCGATTTCATCGCAGTGAATATCCAGCGGACGGTCGTATTTCTTCGCCAGCTCAAAGGCGATGTGCAGGGACTGGACGCCATACTCGCGGGTGAATTCAAAGTGCGGAATCGCCCCGACCACATCAGCACCCAGCTGTAACGCCTCTTCCAGCAGTGCCGCACCGTTGGGGTAAGAGAGAATTCCCTCCTGCGGGAAGGCGACGATTTGCAGCGTCACCCACGGCGCAACTTCCTGTTTCACTTCCAGCATCGCTTTCAGGGCGGTGAGCGTCGGGTCGGAGACATCCACGTGGGTGCGCACGAACTGGATGCCGTTGGCAATTTGCCACTTCAACGTCTTCCACGCGCGGGCTTTGACGTCCTCGTGACTCAGCAGCGCCTTACGCTCTGCCCAGCGTTCGATGCCTTCAAACAGCGTCCCGGACTGGTTCCAGCTCGGCTCGCCCGCGGTCTGGGTGGTATCGAGATGAATATGCGGCTCAATAAACGGCGGGATCGCCAGCCCGCCACGGGCGTTGAGGACCTCGTAGCTTTCGTCGTGCGCGTCGCTCATCGGGGTTACCTCAGTAAATCGGCCATTCTCAATGCCAATTTGCCATAACCCTTCCCGGCCCGGTAACCGAACATTCTGAACGAGCCAAAGCGGTGTTGTCGTCATACCTTTCTCCCGAAAAACGCGGCTGAAATTAAGGGGTACGTCATCTTAATCATTAGCCCCCTAATTTGTATAGAAATTAGACGCTCGTGAAAAGCGTGCTATTTCCGAGACTTATAAAAATCCTGACAAATCAGCAATATACCCACTAAGGAGTAGTTAAAGGCGTATTTGATTTGTATCAATAAGCGCCCCTGCTGAATCGTTAAGGTAGGCAGTAATAGAAAAGAAATCGAGGCAAAAATGAGCAAAGTCAGACTCGCTATTATTGGTAACGGCATGGTCGGCCATCGCTTTATTGAGGATCTTCTCGATAAAGCTGACGCTGCCCAGTTCGATATTACCGTCTTCTGTGAAGAACCCCGTAAAGCATACGATCGTGTCCACCTCTCTTCCTACTTCTCTCACCATACCGCTGAAGAGCTTTCTCTGGTGCGTGAAGGCTTCTACGAGAAGCACGGCGTAAAAGTGCTGGTGGGCGAACGCGCCATCACCATCAACCGCCAGGAAAAAGTGATTCACTCCAGTGCTGGTCGTACGGTTTTTTACGATAAGTTGATCATGGCGACTGGCTCTTATCCGTGGATCCCGCCAATCAAAGGCTCGGAAACTCAGGATTGCTTCGTTTATCGTACCATTGAAGACCTTAAAGCGATCGAATCCTGCGCACGTCGTAGCAAACGCGGTGCAGTGGTCGGCGGCGGTCTGCTCGGCCTCGAAGCCGCAGGTGCGCTGAAAAACTTAGGTGTCGAAACCCACGTCATCGAATTTGCCCCGATGCTGATGGCCGAACAGCTCGACCATATGGGCGGCGATCAGCTGCGCCGTAAGATCGAGAGCATGGGTGTGAAAGTTCACACCAGCAAAAACACCAAAGAGATCGTTCAGGAAGGCACCGACGCGCGTAAAACCATGCGCTTCGCCGATGGCAGCGAGCTGGAAGTGGACTTCATCGTCTTCTCCACCGGTATCCGCCCGCGCGACAAAATGGCGACCCAGTGCGGTCTGGCCGTGGCGCAGCGCGGCGGGATCATGATTAATGATTCTTGCCAGACCTCCGACCCGGACATCTACGCCATCGGCGAATGCGCCAGCTGGAGCAACCGCGTGTACGGCCTTGTAGCACCGGGATATAAAATGGCGCAGGTCGCCGTGGACCACATCCTTAGTAACGAAAATGCCTTCACCGGCGCGGACATGAGCGCCAAGCTGAAACTGCTCGGCGTGGATGTTGGCGGCATCGGCGATGCGCACGGTCGCACCCCAGGCTGTCGCAGCTACGTTTACCTCGACGAAAACAAAGAAGTCTACAAACGCCTGATTGTCAGCCAGGACAACAAAACCCTCTTGGGGGCGGTGCTGGTGGGCGATACCAGTGATTTCGGCAACCTGCTTCAACTGATGCTGAATGCTATCGAACTGCCGGAAAACCCGGACGCCCTGATCCTGCCTGCTCACGCCTCCAGTGGCAAACCGTCAATCGGCGTGGATAAACTGCCGGACAGCGCGCAGATTTGCTCCTGCTTCGACGTCACCAAAGGCATGTTGATCTCCGCGATCAACAAAGGCTGTCACACCGTGGCGGCGCTGAAAGCCGAAACCAAAGCCGGGACCGGCTGCGGCGGCTGTATTCCGCTGGTGACCCAAGTGCTGAACGCCGAACTGGCGAAACAGGGCATCGAAGTGAACAACAACCTGTGTGAGCACTTCTCTTACTCACGCCAGGAGATTTACCACCTGATTCGCGTGGAAGGTATCAAAACCTTCGACGAACTGCTGCAAAAACACGGCCAGGGCTACGGGTGTGAAGTGTGTAAACCAACCGTCGGTTCACTGCTGGCTTCCTGCTGGAATGAATACATCCTGAAGCCAGAGCACACGCCGCTGCAGGACACCAACGATAACTTCCTCGCCAACATCCAGAAAGATGGCACCTACTCCGTCATCCCACGTTCAGCCGGTGGCGAAATCACCCCGGAAGGGCTGGTGGCCGTGGGCCGCGTGGCGCGCGAATTTAATCTGTACACCAAAATTACCGGCTCCCAACGTATCGGCCTGTTTGGTGCGCAGAAAGATGATCTGCCGGAAATTTGGCGTCAGCTGATCGAAGCGGGCTTCGAAACCGGTCACGCGTATGCCAAAGCGCTGCGTATGGCGAAAACCTGCGTGGGCAGCACCTGGTGCCGTTACGGCGTGGGCGACAGCGTGGGCTTCGGCGTGGAGCTGGAAAACCGCTACAAAGGTATCCGTACTCCGCACAAAATGAAGTTCGGCGTCTCCGGCTGTACCCGTGAATGTGCGGAAGCGCAGGGTAAAGACGTGGGTATCATCGCCACCGAAAAAGGCTGGAACCTGTACGTCTGCGGTAACGGCGGGATGAAACCACGCCACGCCGATCTGCTGGCCGCCGATCTCGACCGCGAAACGCTGCTGAAGTATCTCGACCGCTTCATGATGTTCTACATCCGTACCGCCGACAAATTGACCCGTACCGCATCCTGGCTGGATAACCTGGAAGGTGGTATCGAGTATCTGAAATCGGTGATCATCGATGACAAGCTCGGTCTGAACGAACATCTCGAAGAAGAAATTGCACGTCTGCGCGAAGCGGTGATTTGCGAGTGGACGGAAACCGTCAACACGCCAGCCGCACAGGTGCGCTTCAAACACTTTATCAACAGCACCCAGCGCGATCCGAACGTCCAGGTGGTGCCTGAGCGCGAACAGCATCGTCCGGCGACGCCGTACGAGCGCATTCCGGTGACTCTGGTGGAGGAAAACGTATGAGCCAGTGGGTAAACATCTGCAAAATCGACGACATCATTCCGGCAACCGGCGTGTGCGCACTGCTCGGTAAAGAGCATGTGGCAATCTTCCGCCCGCGCCACGACGAACAGGTATTCGCTATCAGCAATATCGACCCATTCTTTGAGGCCAGCGTGTTGTCTCGCGGTCTGATCGCGGAACATCAGGGCGAACTGTGGGTTGCCAGCCCGCTGAAAAAACAGCGTTTCCGTCTCACCGACGGGCACTGCATGGAAGATGAGAGCCATTCCGTGAAGCACTACGACGTCCGCGTAAAAGACGGCCAGGTGCAGCTGAAAGGCTAACGAAAAATGGGAGGTGCAATGCCTCCCGTTATTTTCTGTATCACTTTTGTCGTTACGGGTATGCTATTCGCAAAGCGGAGCGCCCGACTCCGGTCACAATCGCAACTGTTCAGGCGAAAGCCAACTCCTAAGAGGTAATGTCGTGGATCACCTGCCGATTTTCTGTCAATTACGCAATCGTGACTGCCTGCTGGTTGGCGGTGGCGATGTCGCTGAACGCAAAGCGCGTCTGTTGTTAGATGCAGGAGCCCGACTCACTGTGAACGCACTGGCCTTTGACCCGCAGTTTACCCTGTGGGCGCAGGCCGGCATGCTGACGCTGGTTCCGGGCGAGTTTAACGAAACGCTGCTCGATACCTGCTGGCTGACGATCGCCGCCACAGATGACGATGCAGTTAATCAGCGCGTCAGCGATGCCTGTGAAACTCGACGTATTTTCTGCAATGTGGTCGACGCGCCAAAAGAAGCCAGCTTTATCATGCCGTCGATTATCGACCGCTCGCCACTCATGGTAGCCGTCTCATCCGGCGGTACCTCGCCGGTGTTGGCGCGTTTGCTGCGCGAGAAACTCGAATCGATATTGCCCCAACATCTTGGCCAGGTGGCTCATTACGCGGGCCAGCTGCGTTCGCGGGTGAAAAAAACCTTCGCCACCGTGGGCGAACGCCGTCGCTTCTGGGAAAAATTCTTCGTGAATGACCGTCTGGCGCAGTCGCTGGCCAATCAGGATCAAAAAGCCATCGAAGAGACTACCGAGCGCCTGATGACTGAGCCGCTAGATCATCGCGGTGAAGTGGTGCTGGTCGGGGCTGGGCCAGGAGACGCGGGCCTATTAACCCTTAAAGGGCTACAGCAGATTCAGCAAGCGGACATTGTGGTTTACGATCGTCTGGTCTCTGATGACATCATGAATCTGGTACGTCGCGATGCCGACCGCGTCTTCGTGGGTAAGCGCGCAGGATATCACTGCGTTCCGCAGGAAGAGATTAACCAAATTCTGCTGCGGGAAGCGCAAAAAGGAAAACGTGTTGTCCGTCTGAAGGGCGGCGATCCGTTTATCTTTGGTCGTGGCGGAGAAGAGCTGGAAACCCTGTGTAATGCGGGTATTCCGTTCTCAGTGGTTCCTGGAATTACTGCGGCCTCCGGCTGTTCTGCCTATTCCGGCATTCCGCTGACCCATCGCGATTACGCCCAGAGTGTACGCCTGGTGACAGGCCATCTGAAAACCGGCAGCGAACTGGACTGGCATAATCTGGCCGCAGAAAAACAGACGCTGGTATTCTATATGGGGCTAAATCAGGCCGCGACGATTCAGGCAAAACTGCAAGAACACGGCATGGAGGACGATATGCCGGTGGCACTGGTAGAGAACGGCACCGCCATTAAACAGCGCGTCGTAAGCGGCGTCCTGACACAGCTGGGTGAACTGGCACAGCAGGTCGAAAGCCCCGCGCTCATCATTGTTGGCCGCGTCGTCGAACTGCGTGAAAAGCTAAACTGGTTCTCAAATCACTAAAATATCTGCATATTTATACTTCAAAGAGTAGTCCTTAACTGGACTACTCCCCACTTACGCCTGTCGATAACATACCGCCTCCCTCGTAGTACATCCAAAAGACGTTTCTCAACAACAAGGAAAGTGTATGTTTAAACTGGCAAAGGCCGCTATTTTAGTTGGCCTGTTATCGACCCTGACGGCTTGCTCAGGTAGCGTTCAAAACACCAAAAACAACTGTACCTACGATTACTTCCTGCATCCAGCGATCTCGATTTCTAAAATGATTGGCGGCTGCGGTGCGGCACAACCTCAGCCGTAGGTCTGTTGCAGGTATAAAAAAACCGGGAATTTCCCGGTTTTTTTATGGGTTCTGTGCGGTTTTCTCGCCGGGTGGCGCTGCGCTTACCCGGCCTACGAAAACAGATATTTAGGCCGGGTAAGGCGAAGCCGCCATCCGGCAACAACAAACAGATTACGGCTTGCCGACAAATCCAATTGCTTGATAAACCGCTTTCAGCGTTTCAGACGCGCGCGCACTGGCTTTGTCCGCGCCGTCACGCATCACCTGATTCAGGAACGCTTCGTCATTACGGAAACGGTGATAACGCTCCTGCAGATCGGTCAACATGCCAGAAACCGCGTCAGCCACTTCACCCTTCAGATGACCATACATTTTGCCTTCAAAATGCTGCTCAAGTTCAGGGATGCTCTGACCCGTCACACCGGAGAGGATATCCAGCAGGTTGGAAACACCCGCTTTGTTCTGCACGTCATAACGCACCACAGGTGGCTCATCGGAGTCCGTCACTGCACGTTTCAGCTTCTTAACCACATCTTTCGGGTCTTCCAGCAGGCCGATCACGTTGTTGCGGTTATCGTCAGATTTGGACATTTTCTTGGTCGGCTCAAGCAGAGACATCACGCGCGCGCCGGATTTCGGAATGAACGGCTCAGGCACTTTAAAGATATCGCCATAAATAGCGTTAAAGCGCTGAGCAATATCGCGGCTCAGTTCCAGATGCTGTTTCTGATCTTCGCCCACTGGGACCTGGTTGGTCTGATACAGCAGAATGTCAGCCGCCATCAGCACCGGGTAGTCAAACAGACCGGCGTTGATGTTTTCGGAATAGCGTGCGGATTTGTCTTTGAACTGGGTCATACGGCTCAGCTCACCGAAATAGGTGTAGCAGTTCAGCGCCCAGCCCAGCTGTGCATGTTCCGGCACGTGTGACTGTACGAAGATGGTGCTTTTCTCAGGATCGATGCCACAAGCCAGGTATAACGCCAGCGTATCCAACGTCGCTTTGCGCAGTTTCTCAGGGTCCTGACGTGCGGTAATCGCGTGTAAATCCACGATGCAATAGATGCAGTGATAGTCATCCTGCATGTTGACCCACTGACGCAACGCACCCATGTAGTTACCAATGGTCAATTCACCTGAAGGCTGCGCGCCACTAAATACGATGGGTTTAGTCATTTTTCGATTCCTGATGTTCACTGTGCGAAAGCCCGAGTGCGGGCAGTAAATCTTTGAAGTGATCGAACACCACGTCCGGCTCACTCAGCGTGATGGCTTCACCGTAGTTATAGCCATAGGTTAAGCCTACGGAAGGGGACCCTGCCGCTTTGGCCGCCAGAATATCATTACGCGAATCGCCGACAAAGAGCAGCTGTTCAGGCGCTAACGACAGTTTTCCTGCCACCAGTAGGATAGGTTCAGGGTGCGGCTTTTTATTTTGTACGTCATCACCACCGACGATCACGGAGAAGTACTTCGCGATGTTCAGTGCTTCTAGCAGCGGGGCGACAAACGGCGTCGGTTTGTTGGTCACCAGCGCCAGCGGCATGCCATTGGAATGCAAGGCGCTCAGGGTTTCGACCACGTCCGGGAACAGGAAACTGCCCTCTTCCACCGTCTCTTCATAATAACGGTTGAACAGCTTACGCAGGACGCGCAGCTGTTCGTCCTGTGGGATATCCGCATGGTCCACGCCGGGTTTGCCCTGCGCAGCACGCAAAATCGCACGCTCCTGACGCGCCCAGGTCAGGGCGCGTTCCATCAGCACGTCGGCACCGTTACCAATCCAGGTAACTACACGATCTTCACCCGCGACAGGCAACTCTAGCGCGTACAACGCCTGATCCACCGCACTGGTTAAACCCGGCGCGCTGTCTACCAGCGTACCGTCGAGGTCGAACGCAACGCCTCGAATTGCCTGCAACTTATTCATGACTTACCTTTGCCAGTTCACCGCGCATTTCGTCGATGACTTTTTTGTAATCCGGTTGGTCGAAAATGGCCGAACCCGCGACGAACATATCCGCCCCGGCAGCGGCGATTTCGCCAATATTATTCACCTTCACACCGCCATCCACTTCAAGGCGGATGTCATAGCCAGACTCATCAATACGACGACGGACTTCGCGCAGTTTATCCAGCGTTTGCGGGATAAAGGACTGGCCGCCAAAGCCTGGGTTTACGGACATCAGCAGGATGACATCCAGCTTATCCATCACGTAATCCAGATAGCTAAGCGACGTCGCTGGGTTAAACACCAGGCCCGCTTTACAGCCATTTTCTTTGATCAGTTGCAGGGTGCGATCGACGTGCTCGGAGGCTTCGGGATGGAAGGTAATGATGCTGGCACCGGCTGCGGCAAAATCCGGGACGATACGATCGACCGGCTTCACCATCAGGTGAACGTCAATCGGAGCGGTGATGCCGTAGTTACGCAGTGCTTTCAGGACCATCGGACCGATAGTCAGATTTGGCACGTAGTGGTTGTCCATCACGTCGAAGTGGACCACATCTGCACCGGCAGCCAGCGCTTTAGCCGTGTCTTCACCCAGGCGGGCAAAATCGGCCGACAGAATTGAGGGAGCAATCAAAAACTGTTTCATCCGCATCTCCTTGAAATGTGTTTACCGGCGGGCGAAACGGCTCAGGGGCGATAAAGCGCCAGCAGTTCGTCCACCTTTTTACGCGTGCCGCCGTTACTGCTGATACTGCGCCGCACTTTAAGCTGAATACGATCGTTCGCCGCTTTGTACCACTCGCGGGTATCCGGCGTGTCGTGGTTCGAAATTAACACCGCGATTTGCTTACTGACCAGCTTTTCCGCCATTTCTGCCAGATGCGCCTGCTCTTTCGGGCTAAAACTGTTGGTGTGATAGGCGGTGAAATTGGCAGTCGCTGAAAGCGGCGCATACGGCGGATCGCAATAGACCACAGAATCCGCATTGGCCATTTCCATGCATTTCTCATAGGAGATGCAGTGGAATTCCGCTTTCTGTGCTTTTTCCGCAAAGTGCTGCAACTCGGCCAATGGGAAGTATGGGCGTTTGTAGCGGCCAAACGGCACGTTGAACTCACCCTTCAGATTGTACCGGCAAAGACCGTTGTAGCCATGACGGTTCAGATACAAGAACAACTGTGCTCGACGAAACGTATCCGTGCTTTGGTTAAACTCAGCGCGATACTGGTAGTAAGCGTCCGGGTTGTTGTTCTCAGGCGTAAAAAGTTTACGCGCCTCATCGATATACTCGTTTGTTTGAGTCTTAACGATTTTGTAGAGGGTAATGAGATCGTTATTGATATCCGCGAGGATATAGCGAGAAAAGTCGGTGTTCAGGAACACCGACCCAGCGCCCACAAAGGGCTCGATAAGACACTCGCCTTTCGGCAGGTGTTTATTAATATCGTCTAGCAGGGGGTATTTCCCCCCTGCCCATTTTAGAAAAGCGCGATTTTTTTTCATGCTGACTAACTGATTACACCTTCTCCGGCTGTGGAAAAAGCTCCGACAGCATCCTGCGCTTTAACCATTACTTCAAATCAGCCTGAACCTGATGAATCGGTTTCGCCCACGGGTTTTTCGCCTGAACATCAGCAGGTAACGCCGCTACTGCACGTTTTGCTTCGTCTTTAGACGCGTACACACCGCTTACCAGCACATACCAGGGTTGTCCGTTGCGGGTCGTCTGATAAACCACATAGTTTTTCAGATTGGATTTTTTCGCCCAGCCGTTCAGATTGTCGTAGCTGGAAGAGCTGCTCAACTGAAGCGTGTAGTTGTTGGAAGGCGCTGATTTCAACGAACCGACGTTGCCCGCTGTTTTACCTGCTGTCGCTGCTCCGGCTGTTGCCGTGGCTGCTGGTGCAGGAGTGGCCGCTGGCGCGGTGGTCGCCGTGGCTTTTGGTGCAGTCGTCGTTGCAGCAGGCGCTTTCACGGCTGCGGTTTCGGTCTGCTTAGGCTGAGCAACAGGTTTCGCTTCTGGCGTTTTCGCAACCGTCTGCGGTTTGGTTTCACGCTTCGGTTCGATGACAGCCTGTTTACGTTCCTGACGCGGCGCGGTTTGGGTCTGAGTCTGACGCGGTTTGGTTTCCGTTGCTGCGGTTTGCGGTTGAGCCGCACCGCCGCGAATCGGAGCCACGGTCGCAGGCTCGGTTGGCAAAGTTGAACTCGTCACCACGTTATTCACCTGATCCTGACTCTGCGGCTGGGTCAGCGCGTTGTTCAGGTCACCCTGGACTTCAACACGCTGCTGGCCTTCAGGCGTAGCAGGAGCCTGGCCCTGAGTTGGCGTCGAGGAAACCGGCGGCAAGGAGACATCCTGCGGAGCATTAGCGGTCTGACCCGCCGTCTGCTCAGCAGAGGTTGTTCCTGGCGCAGGTTGTGCACCATTGGCCTGATCGGCAGCGTCGTTCCCCGAAAGATTAATGCTCTTTTCGGCAGAAGGTGTCTGCTCGTTTGAATTCGTTGACGGTGCTTTTAGCGCAGAACCGATGCCGATAATCAACAGCAGCAGTACGAATACGCCAAGGCCCATCATGATGTACTGGCGGGAAGCCGGTTTTTTGGCTGCCGCTTTACGTTTGCGCGGGCGACGCTCTACAGGCTCTTCGTCCATTGAATCTTCTTCGGACTCATAACCTTCTTCTTCTCGCTCATCACGCGCGTTGCGATTGCGTGACGGACGACGATCGTCTGCATCCAAATCAACATCGTCAAAGTTGATTTGCGGCTCGTTATCACGTTCTGAAGATTGACGAGAACGACCAGTACGACGATCGCTGGGATCGGGTTTCAGCTCGTCTTCTGGTTTGAATTCATCCATTTAACACCCCACTCAAAGGCTCATGCTTACGACGTTGCATTGCACCTGAATCTAAATAGCTACCTTTGACAGTAGCCAGACCTTTCTAGTTGTTACGCCTGCTGGCAATCAGCAATCGCGCCAAGAACCACTTCATGCGACACTCCGCCGCGCACTTCACTCTTCCCTATTGCCAGCGGGAGAACTAAACGCATCTCGCCAGCCAATACTTTTTTATCACGCATCATGTGGGGTAAATACGCCTGCGAAGACATTTCGCGTGGGCCCGTCACGGGTAAACCCGCACGTTCCAGCAGCGTGATGATGCGTTGAGTCTCTTCTTTGGTGAACTGACCCAAACGTTCAGATGTGCGAGCGGCCATGACCATGCCCGCAGCGACGGCTTCGCCGTGAAGCCAGTTGCCGTAGCCCATTTCGGCTTCGATCGCGTGACCGAACGTATGCCCCAGATTCAGTAAAGCACGTAAGCCGGTTTCCCGCTCGTCTGCTGCAACGACTTCGGCTTTCAGCTCACAACAACGGCGGATGCAATATGCCAGTGCCTGACCGTCAAGGTTAAGCAGCGCATCCATATTCTCTTCCAGCCAGATGAAAAATTCACTGTCCAGAATAATGCCGTATTTGATCACTTCAGCGAGACCAGACGCCAGCTCGCGTTTTGGCAGGGTTTGCAGACAGTCGAGATCCACCACCACCGAAGCGGGCTGGTAGAAGGCGCCAATCATATTTTTGCCAAGCGGGTGATTGACGGCCGTTTTGCCGCCAACAGAGGAGTCGACTTGCGATAATAACGTGGTAGGAATTTGAATAAAACGAACACCACGCTGATAACTTGCCGCGGCAAAACCCGTCAGATCGCCAACAACACCACCGCCCAGGGCAAGTAGTGTCGTATCGCGACCATGCGGTTTTTGCAGTAATGCGGTAAAGACGGTATCAAGTACCGCCAGGCTTTTATACTGCTCGCCATCAGGCAGAATCACACTGTCGACCTTCACACCTGCCTGTTCCAGCAGATGACGAATTTTGTCGAGATAAAGCGGAGCCAAAGTCTCGTTGGTGACAAGCATAGCCTGATCACCCGCTTTCAGTGGTAAGAAGGAAGCTGGATCGTTAAACAAGCCAGCCGCGATGGTGATAGGGTAACTACGTTCCCCGAGAGTAACTGTAATCCTCTCCATGACGCGACATCCACCTTAAATGCTTATACCCGTGGGCGAGTGTATATAAAGCCAGAATCAGTTGCTTTCCAGCATATGAATAATCTGGTTTGCAACTACTTTAGCGCTTTGATCGTCGGTACGAATGGTCACATCAGCAATCTCTTCGTACAGTGGATTGCGTTCACCGGCCAATGCTTCCAGAACTTCACGTGGAGGCGTTTCAACCTGCAGTAACGGACGCTTTTTATCGCGCTGTGTACGTGCCAGCTGTTTTTCTATGGTCGTCTCAAGATAGACCACAACGCCACGGGCGGAGAGACGGTTACGGGTTTCGCGAGATTTTACAGAACCACCGCCAGTCGCCAGCACGATGCCCTGTTTTTCCGTAAGTTCATTGATAACTTTTTCTTCACGGTCACGGAAACCTTCTTCGCCTTCTACATCGAAGACCCAGCCCACATCAGCTCCGGTTCGTTTCTCAATCTCTTGATCAGAATCGTAAAATTCCATATTGAGTTGTTGAGCCAACTGGCGCCCAATAGTGCTTTTTCCGGCACCCATAGGCCCAACCAGAAAGATATTGCGTTTCTCTGCCATTTTTTCGGTACTACTAAGACTATTCGTTAATGGTAATCCCCGCTGCGCAAACACACAGCGTAGCAGGACATGAACTGAAACCTCATATGCGATAGTGCGAGAGTCAGACTAAAAATTATCTCAGTAGTCCTGCTTGTTTGGCAACTGAATTAAATCACCACACCAGATGCTTAAGGCAACAAGAGGTAAGATTAGGAGAAGCTGAAACTCAAATCGGTACTCCTTGTATGCTAATTCATGCCCCACGTCAAACATCTGCAACAAACTGAACGCAAAATCCTCGCGGGGATCGTGACCATTATTGAATACTAATCAGACGTGGGGTGATGAATACCACCAGCTCGCGCCGCTCATTATCCTTCCCGTCATGGCGAAAAAGTTGCCCAACCCAGGGAAGACGACCGAGGCCAGGAATGCTGTCACTGCCTGTTTTGTTCTTTTGCGAGAAAATACCGCCCAGCGCCAGTGTTTCACCACTTTTAACTTCAACCTGAGTTTCAATTTCCTGCTTATCGATAGCCAGCGTTTCGCCATCCGCCTGCTGTAAAACCTGCCCAGGCATGTTTTCACTGATGTGCAGCTTGAGCCGCACCCGACCATTCGGTAACACCACGGGCGTGACCTCCATGCCGAGAACCGCTTCTTTAAACTCCACCGACGTTGCTCCACTTTCACCGCTGGAAACCTGATACGGAATTTCGCTGCCCTGCTTGATACTGGCGGGCTGCATATGCGAGGCCAGCAGCCGGGGGCTGGCGATGATCTCTAACTGCTGCTTTTGTTCCAGCGCAGACAATTCCAGATCCAAAAGCCTGCCGTCAATTCGACCAATATTGAACCCTAAATGCGTCGTCGCGTTAGCCACGGAAAGATCAGCACCTAGCGTGGTGATTTGCCCAGGCGAACCGGTGCTTTGCGCTTCTGCAAAATTCCATTTCACGCCCAGCTCACGCAGACTTTTTTCATTGATCGTGACGATATGTGCTTCCAGCTCCACCTGTGCGACGGGTAAATCCATCAACTCTGCCCAGTGCTGAAGGGCATCCAGGACGGGGGGAATATCACGCACCAGAATGCGATTCGTGCGTTTGTCCACGGAGAGACTTCCCTTTGGACTGAGCTGTTTTTCAGCCGCTTTCTGTAATTCGCTTGCGTCGGCGTAGGCAAGAGACAGCGTGCGCGAGGCCAAGGGTACATTCAGCTTCAGGCGTGTTTGCTCTTCTTCTTTTTGCGTCTGCTGTTCACGCTGCCAGGAGGCGGTATTCACATAAAAAATACCGCCCTCTTCTCGCAATATCAGCCCGGCGCTCGTCGCGACGATTTGCAGCGCCTGCCGCCACGGTACATGCGTCAAATGCAGCGACAGCGTGCCGGTGACATCGGGCGAAATAATCAGATTGCGGTTTTCCAGCTCCACCAGCGACTGTAAAATCTGCGTCACCGGGACGTCATCCACCGCCAGCGTGACGGGTTTCGGCGCGGTGGCCTGCGTCGGCAGGCTGAACATCACCAGCAGAACCCCTATTTTTGCGATTTTCATTGTTCGTTCCTTCTCGTTGCCATCGCCACTCCTTCGGCTCACACTCTTCACCAAGCCCGACGACCATTTCCATTTCATTGACAGCGAGCACGAGCCAACCCGCAGGCAGCTTTTCTTGCTGCCTGACGCGATGCCAGCGCTGCTGTTCATCTTTGACGATACCGACAGAATTTCCGTTTTCGATTAGCCCTTGATATCGCCAGTGCGCTAACGTTCCTACTGAACAGCGATCGTCCGGCGGATGGAAGGGGTCGCGCATTCCGGTGATAAAAATCAGAGAACAGATCAGCAAACAGCGCAGTTCAGTTCGCATTGGGACTCTCCAGTTGTACAACCAGTCGCAGAGTCGACTCTCCTGGCACCACAGAAAACGCGCTGACGTCCATCCCGCACCGTGCAAGCCGCTCAAACACATTGGGGATCTGCATCCAGTCAG
The DNA here is from genome assembly GCA_002271215.1 of Lelliottia jeotgali. Lineage (NCBI taxonomy): Bacteria > Pseudomonadati > Pseudomonadota > Gammaproteobacteria > Enterobacterales > Enterobacteriaceae > Lelliottia > Lelliottia jeotgali. The sequence goes on from CP018628.1 coordinate 4,166,414, forward strand.
CATCCAGCGTTAACGCGCCGCCCTTTGTCTCGGGTAGCCAGTGCACCAGACGCACACCACCGGCCTGGAAATCCAGCGGCGAAAAGGGCATAGAGGCCTGAACAGTAGGCTCTGCCAGAGCGAGCGGTGGCTGCGCCGCAACTACCCACAGTGCCGTTTGGGCAGAAGACAGCTGGTTTCGTTTTGCCTCGAGTTGCAACAGCGGCTGAATAGTCGGGCGGACCAGCACCAGATAGGTCCCTAAAAACATCAGGCAAGAGCCCAGGCTCCAGCACAAAATGCGTGTCCGCAGGTGAAGCGAATACCAGCGTTCATGGAGGATGTGCACATTTCACCCCTGGCTCGTGAGGGTAAAACTGAACGTCCAGCGCCCCTGAGCATCCTGCAGCATTTCACCTGCTGGCCCGAGGCTAAAACCGGGCAACTGCCTGAGTGATTCCCCAAGCCCGACGAGCGCGGACTGCGTTGCTGCATAGCCTGACAATTCAAGACGAGATTGCTGATAGCGCATCTGTGTCAGCCAGGCTTGATCCGGCATGATTGACGCCAGTGAAACCAGCGCCTTTTGCCAGGCCTGCGTTCTGGCACGGAGCACTCCCGTTTCTGGGGTTCGCGGCGGTGCCTGCTGCGCGCGGCGGGCGATCAATGCCTGATGAATCGCCGTCTCACTCGCCAGATGCGCTTCGATAACGCGTGTTTTCAGGCCATTGACAGCTCGCAGGCTCATCACCGTCACAAGAGAGACAAGCAATGAGCCGATAAACAGCAGTCCCCAAAAACGCCAGCAGTGTTGTTGTCGCCGGTGCCGCCAGGGGAGAAAGTTTGTGATTTTCACTCGAACAATTCCCCCATCGCGAGGGCCAGGGCGACGGTAAATTCCATTCCGCATTCGGGCAACGGCGGCTGACAGTGTGAAATCACGCTGAAGGGATCGCGCTGTTCAACGCCAAAAAGCGCGATGTCATCAGGGTTGAGCGCTAGCAAAGCGCCCAAATCGGCCACACTTTTCGCCTCATCAGCGGTCTTTCGCCCCCACTGATGGCGCATTGCCCACAACCAGTGCTGGCCGTCGCGCCACGCCACGCATTGGGCAGGCGGATCAAGAAGCGGCAGGAAGTTCGCCAGCGCCGAAGCATCCGGCGTGATGGCCGCAACGTGCAGTCGCAGCGATTCTGCCAACGTCAAAAGCGCTGCGACCTCTTTGTTTTGCGCCGCTGTCACCTGAAATGAGCGGCTAAAGGTGTCCTGTGTGTAGTCAAAACAGAGCGCGTCGGGTGGCATTTCCAGCTCGCGTGACATCGCAGAAGCAATCCACGAAGCCTGCTCGCTGTCGCGTAACGTCAGCGCCGGGCAAGGTAGCGTCTTTTGCAGCGTACGGGCGGCGGGGAACGCGATAAAGAGCCGATGATGATGGGGTAATGCCTGGCTCCACTCCTTCAGAGCCGCAACCAGCTGTTGTGGCTGAATAATTTGCCCATCGCGGATAACACCCGCTGCCACAGGGATTTGCCACCAGCGGCGCAAACGCCACCCGGTGCGCTCTTGGGTGAGAGAGGCGGCTAAAACTCTATCTTGTTGAATGTGAACACCCGTTCGCCATGTTTTGAAAGCCATACTTCACGATCTCCTTATCGCCCGTCAGGTTGACGGCTCTATCAATGCTTCAGGCTTGCCTTTATACTACCGCGCGATTGTTTAGAAACTGCCCAAGTGAAACTGAATGGGAAATCTCCAGTGAAGTTCGTAAAGTATTTATTCATCCTTGCAGTCTGTTGCATTCTGCTGGGAGCAGGCTCGATTTATGGTTTGTACAAATATATTGAGCCGCAACTACCCGATGTCGCCACGCTGCGTGATGTGCGACTCCAGATCCCAATGCAGGTCTATAGCGCCGATGGCGAACTCATCGCCCAGTACGGCGAGAAGCGTCGTATCCCGCTGACCCTTAACCAGATTCCACCGGTGATGGTGAAAGCCTTTATCGCCACGGAAGACAGTCGTTTCTATGAACACCACGGCGTCGATCCAGTGGGGATTTTCCGTGCCGCAAGCGTCGCGCTGTTCTCCGGCCATGCCTCTCAGGGGGCCAGTACCATTACGCAGCAGCTGGCGCGTAACTTCTTCCTGAGCCCGGAAAAAACGCTGACCCGTAAGATCAAAGAGGTGTTCCTTGCCATCCGCATCGAACAGCTGCTGAGCAAAGACGAGATCCTCGAGCTTTACCTCAACAAGATCTATCTGGGTTATCGTGCGTACGGCGTCGGCGCGGCGGCGCAGGTCTATTTTGGTAAACCTGTCGAACAGCTGAGCTTAAGCGAAATGGCGACGATCGCCGGTCTGCCGAAAGCGCCGTCAACGTTCAACCCGCTCTACTCCCTCGACCGCGCGACTGCACGTCGTAACGTGGTGCTGTCGCGTATGCTGAGCGAAGGCTATATCAGCCAGACTCAGTACGATCAGGCGCGTAACGAAGCCATTGATGCTAACTATCACGCTCCTGAAATCGCCTTCTCCGCCCCGTATCTCACGGAAATGGTCCGCCAGGAAATGGTGAGCCGCTATGGCGAGCAGGCGTACGAAGATGGCTATCGTATTTACACCACCATCACCCGCAAAGTGCAGCAGGCGGCACAGCAGGCGGTGCGTAACAACGTGATGGATTACGACATGCGTCACGGCTACCGCGGCCCGTCGAACGTGCTGTGGAAAGTGGGCGAAAGCGCATGGGATAGCAAAAAAATCATCGACTCGCTGAAAACACTGCCGACCTACGGACCACTGTTACCGGCGGTTGTGACCATCGCTGACCCTCAAGAAGCCACCGCGATGATGGCCGACGGAACCTCTGTTTCGTTGCGAATGGACGGTATCCGTTGGGCACGTCCGTATCGCTCCGATACGGCGCAAGGCCCGACGCCGCGTAAAGTCACCGACGTCGTGCAAACCGGACAACAAATCTGGGTCCGTCAGGTGAATGACGCCTGGTGGCTGGCACAGGTTCCAGACGTGAACTCGGCGCTGGTGTCAATCAATCCGCAAAACGGTGCCGTGATGGCCCTGGTCGGTGGTTTTGATTTCAATCAGAGCAAATTTAACCGCGCCACGCAGGCGCTGCGTCAGGTCGGGTCGAACATTAAACCGTTCCTGTACACCGCGGCGATGGATAAAGGGCTGACGCTGGCGAGTATCCTCAACGATGTGCCGATCTCACGCTGGGATGCAGGTGCAGGTTCTGACTGGCAGCCGAAAAACTCCCCGCCGGAGTATTCCGGTCCAATCCGTTTACGTCAGGGTCTGGGGCAGTCCAAAAACGTGGTGATGGTCCGCGCGATGCGCGCAATGGGCGTCGATTACGCAGCAGAATATCTGCAACGCTTCGGTTTCCCGGCGCAAAACATTGTGCATACTGAATCCCTGGCGCTCGGCTCTGCGTCCTTTACGCCATTGCAGGTAGCTCGCGGTTACTCGGTAATGGCTAACGGCGGTTTCCTGGTCGATCCGTATTTCATCAGCAAGATTGAAAACGATCAGGGCGGCGTGCTGTTTGAGGCGAAACCGAAAATCGCCTGCCCAGAATGTGATATTCCGGTGATTTATGGCGATACGCCAAAATCAAACGTACTGGATAACAAGGACATGGAAGACGTGGCTCAGTCTCAGGAGCAGCAGAATTCCACCGTGCCACAACCGCAGCTGGAGCAGGCTAACCAGGCGCTGGTCGCTCAGAGCGGTGCGCAGGAATATGCTCCTCACGTGATCAACACGCCGCTGTCGTTCCTGATCAAGAGCGCCCTGAACACCAACATCTTTGGTGAGCCGGGCTGGCAGGGCACAGGCTGGCGCGCGGGTCGGGATTTACAGCGCCACGATATCGGCGGTAAAACCGGGACCACCAACAGCTCGAAAGACGCCTGGTTCTCCGGTTACGGCCCGGGCGTGGTGACCTCCGTGTGGATTGGCTTTGACGATCACCGTCGTGATTTAGGCCGCACGTCAGCATCCGGGGCGATTAAGGACCAGATTTCCGGTTATGAAGGCGGCGCGAAGAGTGCTCAGCCAGCCTGGGACGCTTACATGAAAGCGGTTCTCGAGGGCGTACCGGAACAGCCGCTTACCCCGCCGCCTGGCGTGGTGACGGTAAATATCGATCGCAGCACCGGTCAGTTAGCGAACGGCGGCAACAGCCGCGCGGAGTTCTTCATTGAGGGCACGCAGCCTACGACGCAGGCGGTGCATGAGGTGGGAACCGAGTTGATTGATAACGGCGAGACGCACGAGCTGTTCTGATGGTCCTGATGCCCGGCGGCGCGTTGCTTGCCGGGCCTACAAAACCTGATCGTAGGCCGGGTAAGGCGAAGCCGCCACCCGGCTTTTTTTATGGGCTACAAACGCCCCTGCCCTTCAACCACTCCCGCACCAGGAACAGCGCACTGACATTGCGGGCTTCGTTAAAATCGGGGTCTTCCAGCAAATCCATCAGATGCGCCAGCGGCCAGCGCACCTGCGGCAGCGGCTCAGGCTCGTCCCCTTCCAGTTTTTCCGCATAGAGATCTTCTGCCAGCACGATATTCATTTTGCTGGAGAAATAGGACGGGGCCATGCTCAGCTTTTTCAGGAACGTAAGGTCATTCGCGCCAAAGCCCACTTCTTCTTTCAGCTCGCGATTCGCGGCTTCGAAAACAGATTCACCTGGGTCGATAAGCCCTTTTGAGAAGCCCAATTCATAGGATTCTGTCCCCACCGCATATTCACGAATCAAAATCAGGTGATCGTCAACAATAGGAACGATCATCACCGCTTCGCGCGTGGACGGGCGCATACGTTCATAGACGCGACGCACGCCGTTGCTGAATTCCAGGTCGACACTTTCCACGGTAAAAAGGCGTGATTTGGCGACGGTTTCAACATTCAAAATGGTGGGTTTTTGTAAGGGTTTGCTCATCTTGACGGGTCTTTGCTGTGTGAACTGAGTGCATTGTGCGATATGCCGCACGGTTTCGGCAATGTCAATCGCTCTTTATTTACATTTTTGCAACCTAGCGTGAGTTAATCCTCATTTCAGCGCAAAAGTCAAGAGGTTGAAATAACTCCAGGAATTTGCTGATATCCCGCCAGGGTTGCCTTTGCTATTATCTGCGGTCACTGGGATGCGCTTCAAAATGCTCAAGTTCGACTCCATGCTTGCCGATAGCCAACCACAGAGACTCATTCACTGTAAAAGGTGCAACTGACAACACCTGTAAATTAGTAAGATGGGGAAAGCATGAGCACCATTTTGATATTTTTCGCTGCACTGCTGGCCTGCGCACTACTCGCAGGTTGGTTATACCGGCGCCGGGCACAGCGGCGATATCGCCTGCCATTTTTAAACGCCTTTGCCGGAGCAACTACGCGCAAACTGGCGCCCGAAGAACGCAGCGCAATTGAAAACTATCTTGATACGTTGAACCGTGTCCAGCAGACACCTGGCCCGACCGGCGCCAGCGCTGCGCCGATCTCCCTGACGCTCAACGCGCAAAGCGACACCGTGCTGTGCGTGACGCGCTCGATCACCCGCTATGGCATTACCACCGACGATCCCAACAAGTGGCGCTACTATCTCGATTCAGTCGAAGTGCATCTGCCGCCGTTTTGGGAACAATACATCAATGATGAAAATAGCGTTGAGCTGATCCCGACAGATTCTATTCCGCTGGTCATTGCTCTGAATGGTCACACCCTGAGTGAATATGTTCAGGAAGCACCGCGCTTTGCGCTGGAGCGCACAAGCTCCACACAGGCGTCAATTCGTGGTGAAGAGACTGAACAGATTGAACTGCTTAACATTCGCCAGGAAACGCACGAGGAGTATGCCCTCAGCCGTCCGGACGGAATTCGTGAGGCGGTGCTGATCGTTGCCGCTTTCGTGCTCTTTTTCTTCTGCCTGATGGCACCGGACGTTTTTGCACCCTGGCTGGCGGGCGGTGCACTGTTGCTGCTGGGCGCTGGTCTGTGGGGGTTATTTGCGGCTCCGGCAAAAACGACGCTGCGCGAAATCCACTGCTTACGCGGTACGCCTAAGCGCTGGGGTTTGTTCGGCGAGAACGATCAGGAACATATCAACAACATCTCGCTCGGGATTATCGATCTCATCTATCCGCGCCACTGGCAGCCGTGGATTGCCCAGGATTTAGGGCAAAAAACCGATATTGATATTTATCTCGACCGCCACGTTGTGCGCCAGGGGCGTTTCCTGTCCCTTCATGATGAAGTCAAAAACTTCCCGCTCCAGCACTGGCTTCGCAGTACCGTTATCGCCGGAGGCGCTGCGCTGGTGCTGGCGATGTTGATTCTGCTGGTGCCACTCGATATGCCGATTAAATTCACCCTGTCATGGATCAAAGGCGCACAAACCATTGAAGCCACCAGCGTGAATCAACTGGAAGATGCAGGCGTTCGCGTCGGTGATACGCTGAAGCTGAAAGGAACGGGCATGTGTAATATCCACGCGCCCGGAACCTGGAACACACGCCAAAACTCACCGTTCACACCTTTTGATTGTTCGCAGATAGTCTGGAATGACGCCCCACCGCTGCCGCTGCCGGAATCCGACACCGTCGGCAAAGCAACGGCTTTAACTCAGGCTCTGAACCGCCAACTGCATCCAAAACCGGAAGACAATTCCCGCGTCAGCCAGTCTCTGCGCGCAGCGATTCAGAAATCTGGCATGGTGCTGCTGGATGATTTCGGCGACATCGTGATGAAAACGCAGGATCTCTGTTCCGCCGACGATGAGTGTGTGCGCCTCAAAAACGCGTTGGTCAATCTCGGGAACAGTAAAGACTGGGAAGCGCTGGTGAAACGCGCTGACGCAGGGCGACTTGACGGCGTAAACGTTCTGCTGCGCCCGGTGAGTGCCGAATCACTGGAGAATCTGGTCGCCACTTCCACCGCGCCTTTCGTCATGCGTGAAACCACCCGCGCGGCCCAGGCGTTAAACAGCCCGGCACCGGGCGGTTTCGTGATTATCAGCGATGAAGGGAGCGATCTGGTCGATCAGCCTTATCCGCCGGTGGCGCTGTATGATTACCCGGCTCAGGAACAATGGGGCGAGTTCCAGCGTCTGGCGCAAATGCTGATGCAAACGCCGTTCAGCGCTGAGGGCATTGTGACGGGTATCTTTACCGATGCCAACGGCACCCGCCATGTCGAACTTCACCGCATGCCGGACAGCGCCGGATTATGGCGTTACATTGCCACTACCCTGCTGATGTTGGCGATGCTGGTGTGCATTATCTGGAACGGAATCGCTGCGCTGCGCCGCTATCAGCGCTCTCGTACGCGCCTGGCCGAGATTCAGCAATACTATGAAAACTGCCTCAATCCCAAGCTCATCGCCGCGCCTGACAGCCTGATCGGATAATACCGCTGCGCGACAGTTATGCTAACCTGTCGCGCACGTATATTTCCGCTGGAGAGTTCCCCCCATGCATCTTGATATCGCCTGGCAGGACGTTGATACCGTCCTGCTGGATATGGACGGCACGCTGCTCGACCTCGCCTTTGACACCCATTTCTGGCAAAAGCTGGTGCCTGAAACCTATGGCGCGCAGCAGGGCATCACTCCGGCGGAAGCGCAGGATTATATTCGCCAGCAGTATCACGCCGTGCAGCATACGCTAAACTGGTACTGCCTGGATTACTGGAGCGACAAGCTCGGTCTGGATATTTGCGCCATGACCACCGCGCAAGGGCCGAACGCGGTGCTGCGTGAAGATTCGGTGCCTTTTCTCAATGCCCTGAAAGCAAGTGGCAAGCGCCGTATTCTGCTGACTAACGCGCATCCGCACAATCTGGCGGTGAAGCTCGAACATACCGGGTTGGCGTCGCACCTTGATTTATTACTTTCCACCCACACATTTGGTTATCCGAAAGAGGATCAGCGATTGTGGCAGGCGGTGGCACAAGAGACCGGTTTGCAGCCAGAAAGAACGTTATTCATTGATGACAGTGAACCGATTCTGGATTCGGCGGCAAAATTCGGTATTCGCTATTGCCTGGGCGTGACGAATCCTGATTCCGGCCTGGCGGATAAAAGCTATCTGCGGCATCCGGCACTCAACGACTATCGCCGGATGATCCCCTCACTCAACGTGAAGGAGACGCCATGAAAGATAAACCCTCCGAGGGGGTAAGACTGGATAAATGGCTGTGGGCCGCCCGTTTTTATAAAACGCGCGCTCTGGCCCGCGAAATGGTCGATGGCGGTAAGGTCCATTACAACGGGCAACGCAGTAAACCAAGTAAGCTTGTCGAACTGAACGCCACGCTGACACTGCGCCAGGGTAACGATGAACGCACGGTGATCGTCAAAGCCGTTACCGAAAATCGTCGCCCGGCAACCGAAGCGGTCCTGATGTATGAAGAGACGACAGAGAGCGTTGAAAAGCGCGAGAAAGTGGCGCTGGCACGCAAGATGAATGCCCTGACCATGCCGCATCCGGACAGGCGACCGGATAAAAAAGAACGTCGCGACCTGATGAAATTTAAACACGGCGAACATGAGTAATCGCCGTTCGAAGAGAGAAAAATATGTCCCAACACGACCAATTACATCGCTATCTGTTTGAGCAATTTGCCGTTCGCGGCGAGCTGGTTACGGTATCCGAAACCTGGAAACAGATTATGGAAAACCACAGCTACCCGCAGCCGGTGAAGACCATCCTCGGCGAGCTGCTGGTCGCGACCAGCCTGCTGACGGCAACGCTTAAGTTTGCAGGCGACATCACCGTACAATTGCAGGGTGATGGCCCGATGACGCTGGCGGTGATCAACGGCAATAACCAGCAGCAGATGCGCGGTGTGGCTCGCGTTCAGGGAGAAGTCCCGGAAGGTGCCGATCTTAAAACGCTGGTCGGCAACGGTTTCCTGGTGATCACGATTACCCCAGAAGAAGGCGAGCGCTATCAGGGCGTAGTGGGTCTGGAAGGCGATACTTTGGCCGCCTGCCTGGAAGATTACTTCATGCGTTCCGAACAGCTGCCAACGCGCCTGTTTATCCGCACAGGCGTGGTGGACGGGCAACTGGCGGCGGGCGGTATGCTGCTGCAGGTTCTGCCTGCACAGAATGCCCAGGGCAATGATTTCGATCACCTGGCGGCTCTGACTGAAACCATCAAAACTGAAGAGCTGTCCACGCTGCCAGCGAACGAAGTGCTGTGGCGTCTGTACCACGAAGAAGAGGTGACGCTGTACGATCCGCAGGACGTAGAGTTCAAATGTACCTGTTCTCGTGAACGCTGTGCGGGCGCGCTGCGTACCCTGCCGGATGAAGAGATCGACAGCATCATGGCTGAAGACGGCGAAATCGATATGAACTGTGACTACTGTGGTTCTCACTACGTGTTCAATTCGATGGACATCGCCGAGATCCGCAACAACGCCTCCCCGGCAGACCCACAGGTTCATTAATGCCTCCTCCCCTCACTTCCGGTGAGGGGAAAACTTGCCTTTAAGCTGAATCGTTTTTCGTAATGTAACCCTTACGTAACTTTCTTACATGTATGCGATTACATTCACATTCTTCCGGTTAAATACTCCATGATTTAACCTTTTGAGAACATTTCCCCCCACAAAAAAGCGAATCCTGCGATAATCCGCCCTGCTTCGTGACAGGAGTCACAGCGTTTTCCGTCAGGAAGGGTTTTGTCCAGATACGTAAATCTATGAGCCCCGTCGCGGTTAACATCCTAAGAAAAACCCTACAATTTCAGGCAGTACATATTGGCTAAGGAGCAGTGACATGCGCGTTAAAGATTTAACCCCGCAAGATCTCATGGCTTATGGTATCAACGACGTCCAGGAAATCGTCTACAACCCCGATTACGATACGCTGTATCAGGAAGAGCTCAATCCAGCACTGGAAGGATACGAGCGAGGTGTGTTGACGAACACTGGTGCTATCGCCGTGGACACCGGGATTTTTACCGGCCGTTCGCCGAAAGATAAGTATATCGTCCGTGACGACACCACCCGCGATACGCTGTGGTGGGCAGATAACGGTAAAGGGAAGAACGACAATAAGCCGCTCTCCCAGGACACCTGGCAGCATCTGAAAGGACTCGTCACTCATCAACTCTCCGGCAAGCGCCTGTTCATTATTGATGCCTTCTGTGGCGCCAATGCCGACACCCGTCTTTCAGTGCGCTTCATTACCGAAGTTGCCTGGCAGGCGCATTTCGTGAAGAACATGTTTATTCGCCCGACCGATGAGGAATTACAGGATTTCGAGCCTGATTTCATCGTGATGAACGGTGCGAAATGCACTAACCCTCAGTGGAAAGAGCAGGGCCTGAACTCGGAAAACTTCATCGCCTTCAACCTGACCGAGCGCATCCAGCTTATCGGCGGCACCTGGTACGGTGGCGAAATGAAGAAAGGGATGTTCTCGGTGATGAACTACCTGCTACCGCTGCAGGGCATTGCCTCCATGCACTGCTCTGCTAACGTTGGTGAAGAAGGTGATGTGGCGGTATTCTTTGGCCTCTCCGGCACCGGCAAAACCACCCTTTCCACCGATCCGAAGCGCCGTCTGATTGGCGACGATGAACACGGCTGGGACGATGACGGCGTGTTCAACTTCGAAGGCGGCTGCTACGCCAAAACGATCCGCCTGTCGGCAGAAGCGGAACCGGACATTTTCGGTGCCATCCGCCGCGATGCGCTGCTGGAAAACGTCACCGTGCGTGCCGATGGAAGCGTCGATTTTGACGATGCCTCGAAAACCGAAAACACCCGCGTGTCGTATCCGATCTATCACATCGATAATATCGTGAAGCCGGTGTCCAAAGCGGGCCACGCCTCGAAAGTGATCTTCCTCACCGCCGATGCGTTTGGCGTGCTGCCACCGGTTTCCCGCCTGACGGCCAGCCAGACGCAGTATCACTTCCTGTCCGGTTTTACGGCGAAACTGGCCGGCACCGAGCGCGGTGTGACTGAACCGACGCCAACCTTCTCCGCCTGCTTCGGCGCGGCGTTCCTGTCCCTGCACCCGACGCAATACGCCGAAGTGCTGGTGAAACGTATGCAAGCCGCAGGCGCGCAGGCGTATCTGGTGAACACCGGCTGGAACGGGACGGGTAAACGCATCTCCATCAAGGATACGCGTGCGATTATCGACGCGATTATCGATGGTTCGCTGGATGATGCGGAAACCTTCACTCTGCCCATGTTCGATCTGGCGATCCCAACGGCGCTGCCGGGCGTGGATACGCATATCCTCGACCCGCGCAATACCTACGGCTCACCGGAACAGTGGCAAGAGAAGGCCGAAACGCTGGCGAAGCTGTTTATTGAAAACTTTGAGAAGTACACCGATACGCCAGCAGGTGCGGCGTTGGTGAGTGCAGGACCAAGGTAAAAGCAAAACGGCAACTTCGGTTGCCGTTTTTAATGTTTTCTCCCTCTCCCTCAAGGGAGAGGGGATTGTTAGGTGCGATTTTTAACTCTCTTTCACCTGCCCTCGCGTCACCGGAACTGGCAGCCACGCGCGAATACTCAAACCACCCCGCTCGCTGGTACCAATCTCCAGCAGCCCGTTATGGTTGTCGATAATACGCTGCACAATCGCCAGCCCTAATCCGGTACCGCTGGTGCTACGTGCGCTGTCGCCGCGCACAAACGGCTGGAACAGATGCTTGCGCTGCTCAGGCTTTATCCCCGGACCATCGTCTTCAACCTGGAACCAGGCGCGATTCAGTTCCGAACCACTGCTGACTTTAATCCAGCCATTACCGTAGCGCGCAGCGTTGACCACCATATTGGCGACGGCACGTTTGATGGACAATGGATGCATACGGACCTGAATCTCGCCCGACTGCAAATCAGTATCAATTTCACGCTCGTAACCGCTTTCAGCCGCCACCACTTCGCCAAGCACGCCGTTAAGATCGGCCATTTCCATCGGCATTTCCTGACCGGTACGCAGGTAATCGATGAACTGTTCGATGATAGCGTTACACTCTTCGATGTCCTTGTTGATGGACTCCGCGAGATAACCGTCCTCTTCACCCATCATTTCCGTCGCCAGACGAATACGCGTCAGCGGCGTACGCAGGTCGTGGCTCACACCGGCCATCAGCAGCGTACGGTCGTCGGCAAGTTGCTTCACGCCCGCCGCCATATGGTTAAAGGCGCGTGTGACAGAACGAACTTCAGACGCGCCATATTCACGCAGTGGCGGCGGAATAATGCCTTTCCCCACCTGTAAAGCGGCGTGCTCAAGATCGACTAAGGGTCGGTTTTGTATTCGGATAAACAGCCACGCGCCGCCTATCGCCATCAGCATGATCGCCAGGGTGTAGCGGAATAACGGCGAGAAATCGCCCTGATGGATTTCGGTCAGCGGGACGCGCACCCAAATGTTGGGTGACAGCCAGGTTTTCAGCCACACAACCGGCGAGCTTTTGTTGACCTCAACGCGCACTTCCGTCGGGCCACCCAGTTGCTGCGCCATCTGCTGACTTAAGAATTCGTAGTGTTGCGCCCAGCGCAGGCCAGCGTCTTCCGCCGCTTCGTTGGAATAGAGCGAAATTCCCAGCTCGCGGTAAATTTCACGCCGAAACGCCGGAGGAACCACCAGCTGCGTGCCGTCCTCCAGCTGCAGTTTATCGGTCATTAGCATACGAACTTCGTAGGCTAAGACCTTATTGAACTGCTGGAGGCTGGGCAGGATCGCGAAGTTCAGCACCACCAGATACGTCGTCACCAGGCTGACGAACAGCAAGGTGACGATCAGTAGCAGAGTGCGGGCAAACGAGCTGCGCGGTGAAAAGCGCATTCGCCTCATGCTTTAGAACCGTCCGGCACAAAGACGTAGCCCAGACCCCAAACGGTCTGAATGTAGCGAGGATGCGCAGGATCTTCTTCGACCATGCGGCGCAGACGAGAGATCTGGACGTCGATGGAACGCTCCATCGCGGAGTATTCACGACCGCGAGCCAGGTTCATCAGCTTGTCGCGCGACAGCGGCTCACGCGGATGGCTGACCAGCGCTTTCAGAACCGCAAATTCACCGCTGGTCAGCGGCATAGGTTCATCTTCACGGAACATTTCGCGCGTACCGAGGTTCAGCTTGAACTTACCGAAGGCAATCACGGCCTCTTCCTGAGACGGTGCGCCCGGCAGTTCGTTGGCCTGACGGCGAAGGACTGCGCGAATACGCGCCAGCAGTTCACGCGGGTTGAAGGGTTTTGGAATGTAGTCGTCGGCACCAATTTCGAGGCCCACGATACGGTCAACTTCTTCCCCTTTCGCCGTCACCATAATGATCGGCATTGGGTTGCTCTGACTGCGCAGACGGCGGCAGATAGAAAGCCCGTCTTCACCAGGGAGCATTAAATCGAGCACCATCAGGTGGAACGATTCACGGGTAAGCAGGCGATCCATTTGCTCGGCGTTCGCCACGCTTCGAACCTGGAAGCCCTGCTCGGTCAGATAACGCTCAAGCAGCGCACGCAGGCGCATGTCGTCATCCACGACCAGAATTTTATAGTTCTCTTGCATTGTATGTACTCCCAAAGGTCCGGATAGTATTTCAGTACGTATTCTAAAAAAGTGCGCGTCTACGACCAGCTAATTCTGGTATAAATTCTAGTCGAAATTGTTACAAAGCATATTTAACAGCAGCTTATCTGCACATTTCATCACATTAATCATTATTAATCCTGTCTGGTAAGCTATGTGGTACGTAATGTGCGTAATGTCTGCAACTGAGTCGAGTCTTAAGGTCACACCATGAAAACGCCGCTAATCACCCGCGAAGGGTACGAAAAACTCAAAAAAGAGATGGATTACCTCTGGCGGGAAGAGCGCCCGGAAGTGACCAAAAAAGTGACCTGGGCGGCCAGTCTCGGCGACCGCAGTGAGAACGCTGACTATCAGTATAATAAGAAACGCCTGCGCGAGATTGACAGACGCGTCCGTTATCTCACCAAATGCCTTGAGAACCTAAGAATTGTTGATTATTCCCCGCAGCAAGAGGACAAAGTGTTCTTCGGCGCGTGGGTAGAAATTGAGAATGATGATGGCGATATCCGCCGCTTTCGCATTGTCGGCTACGATGAAATTTTTGGTCGTAAGGATTACATCTCGATCGACTCGCCGATGGCTCGCGCGCTGCTCAAAAAGGAAGTCGGTGATTTAACCATCGTCCAGACGCCCGGCGGCGAAGCCAGCTGGTACGTCAACGAAATTGAGTACGTTAAATAGTCCGAGAGCACCCTCCACGGCTGGCATTTTCGCGTGTCAGCCCGTATAACTATCCCCCTGTTTTTCGATAAACCAGATGACAAAGCCATGATGAAAGATTCGCTCTGCCGCATTATTGCGGGTGAACTTCAGGCCAGAGCCGAGCAGGTAGAAGCTGCCGTTCGCCTGCTTGATGAAGGGAACACCGTGCCGTTTATTGCACGTTATCGTAAGGAAGTCACCGGCGGTCTGGATGACACGCAGCTGCGCAACCTGGAGACCCGTCTGGGCTACCTGCGCGAGCTGGAAGACCGTCGTCAGGCCATTCTCAAATCCATCGGCGAGCAGGGCAAACTGACCGATGCGCTGGCAGGTGCTATCAACGGCACGATGAGCAAAACCGAGCTCGAAGACCTCTATCTGCCGTACAAACCTAAGCGCCGCACCCGCGGGCAGATTGCGATTGAAGCAGGCCTTGAGCCGCTGGCGGATCTGCTGTGGAACACCCCGTCACACGATCCGGAAACGGAAGCCGCGAAATTTATCGACGCGGAAAAAGGCGTGGCCGATACCAAAGCCGCCCTCGACGGTGCGCGCTATATCCTGATGGAGCGTTTTGCCGAAGACGCCGCGCTGCTCTCCAAAGTGCGTGATTATCTGTGGAAAAATGCCCATATCGTCTCGACCGTGGTGAGCGGTAAAGAAGAGGAAGGTGCGAAATTCCGCGACTACTTCGATCATCATGAACCGATCTCCACCGCTCCGTCGCATCGTGCGCTGGCGATGTTCCGTGGCCGTAACGAAGGTATACTGCAACTCTCGCTCAATGCCGATCCGCAGTTCGACGAACCGCCAAAAGAGAGTTATTGCGAACAAATTATTACCAGCCATCTCGGCCTGCGTCTGAATAATGCTCCGGCAGACAGCTGGCGCAAAGGCGTGGTGAGCTGGACCTGGCGCATCAAAGTGCTGATGCACCTCGAAACCGAACTGATGGGCACCGTGCGCGAACGCGCAGAAGACGAAGCGATTAACGTCTTTGCCCGAAACCTGCATGACCTGCTGATGGCCGCACCAGCTGGCCTGCGAGCCACTATGGGTCTCGATCCGGGCCTGCGTACTGGCGTGAAAGTGGCCGTTGTCGACGGGACCGGCAAACTGGTCGCGACCGACACCATCTATCCGCACACCGGCCAGGCCGCGAAAGCCGCCGTGGTGGTTGCCGCCCTGTGTGAAAAATACAACGTTGAACTGGTGGCGATCGGAAACGGTACCGCATCGCGCGAAACCGAACGCTTCTTCCTCGACGTGCAGGAGCAGTTCCCGAAAGTCACCGCGCAGAAAGTGATCGTCAGCGAAGCCGGAGCGTCAGTTTATTCCGCGTCCGAACTGGCGGCGCTCGAGTTCCCGGACCTCGACGTTTCCCTGCGCGGCGCGGTCTCTATCGCCCGCCGCCTGCAAGATCCGCTGGCAGAGCTGGTGAAAATCGATCCGAAATCGATCGGTGTCGGCCAGTATCAGCACGACGTGAGTCAGACTCAACTGGCGCGCCGTCTGGATGCGGTGGTGGAAGACTGCGTAAACGCCGTCGGTGTAGACCTGAACACCGCCTCCGTTGCTCTGCTGACCCGCGTGGCAGGCCTGACCCGCATGATGGCGCAGAATATCGTCTCCTGGCGCGATGAGAACGGTCAGTTCCAGAACCGCCAGCAGTTGTTGAAGGTGAGCCGTCTCGGGCCGAAAGCCTTTGAGCAGTGCGCGGGCTTCCTGCGTATCAACCACGGCGATAACCCGCTGGATGCCTCAACCGTTCACCCGGAAGCTTATCCGGTGGTGGAGCGTATTCTGGCTGCCACTCAGCAGGCGCTGAAAGACCTGATGGGCAACAGCACCAATCTGCGTGACCTGAAAGCCGTCGATTTCACCGACGACAAATTCGGCGTGCCAACCGTCTCCGACATCATCAAAGAGCTGGAAAAACCAGGTCGCGACCCGCGCCCTGAGTTTAAAACGGCGAAGTTTGCCGAAGGCGTTGAAACGATGAAAGATCTGCAGCCGGGAATGGTGCTGGAAGGCGCGGTAACAAACGTCACCAATTTTGGTGCCTTTGTCGATATCGGCGTGCATCAGGACGGTTTAGTGCATATCTCTTCCCTGGCCGATAAGTTCGTGGAAGACCCGCATACCGTGGTCAAAGCGGGCGATATCGTGAAGGTGAAAGTGCTGGAAGTGGATATGCAGCGCAAGCGTATCGCGCTGACGATGCGTCTTGACGAGCAGCCAGGCGAAACCAACGCTCGTCGTAATAACGGCGGCGGCGCGCGCGAGCAATCCCGTCCAGCAGCCAAAGCCGCGAAACCACGCCCTCAGGCTCAGCCTGCCGGTAACAGCGCGATGATGGATGCGCTGGCCGCCGCGATGGGCAAAAAACGTTAATGTCCCCCATTTGCCCGGCTGAATGTTGGCCGGGCAAACGCAGTATCGCCCGACAATCACACCGCAATAAGCTGGAATAAATAAGAACGTACTCACTCATTTATTAGTAAATATGGAACCGATTGCATATCCATATTTATACCAACGATTATCACTTAGTTAACAAATTAATAATTCATACCTCACTCCCCATCTCATTAAAAATTGAGCAAGGTCAAACAGTCCTCGAATTAATGTCCATATGAACATCCGGTCACATTTTAAATATTGCTGATAGAAACCATTCTCATTATCATGAACCTGTTGATTATTTAACCTTCGGTCAAAGTGGTTTCTATGCAATACACACCAGACAGTGCCTGGAAAATTACCGGTTTTGCCCGCGAAATTAGCCCGGCGTATCGTCAAAAACTCTTGTCATTAGGCATGCTGCCTGGGTCTTCGTTTCAGGTTGTGCGCATTGCGCCATTAGGCGATCCCGTGCATATCGAAACCCGTCGCGTCAATCTGGTATTGCGTAAGAAAGACCTCGCGTTATTAGAAGTCGAAGCTTTAATCCGATAAATCGCCAGCCGTTATACCGAGTCTAAAACAATGAAAAAATTAACCATTGGCTTAATTGGCAATCCTAATTCCGGCAAGACCACCTTATTTAATCAGCTAACGGGCGCACGTCAGCGCGTCGGTAACTGGGCGGGCGTCACGGTGGAACGTAAAGAAGGCCAGTTTTCGACGACGGACCATCAGGTCACTCTCGTTGACTTACCTGGCACTTATTCGCTCACCACCATTTCATCGCAGACCTCGCTCGATGAGCAAATTGCCTGCCACTATATTCTGAGCGGCGACGCGGATTTACTGATTAACGTCGTCGATGCCTCCAATCTTGAGCGTAACTTGTACCTGACCCTGCAACTGCTGGAGCTGGGCATTCCGTGCATCGTCGCGCTGAACATGCTCGATATTGCCGAGAAGCAAAAAATTCGTATCGACATCGATGCCCTTTCAGCACGCCTTGGTTGTCCGGTGATTCCGCTGGTCTCCACCCGCGCGCGTGGGATCGACGCCCTGAAGCTAGCGGTCGATCGCCACACCGGCAATACCGATCTTGAGCTGGTTCATTACCCGCAACCGCTGGTGCGCGAAGCCAGCATACTGGCGCAAGAAATGACCCACGCGATACCGCAGAAACAGCGCAACTGGCTGGGGCTGCAAATGCTGGAAGGCGATATCTACAGCCGTGGTTATGCGGGCAACGCCGCACAGCATCTGGATATTTCGCTGGCGCGACTGAGTGACGAAATCGACGACCCGGCGCTGCATATCGCCGACGCACGCTATCAAAGCATCGCAGCGATTTGCGAAGTGGTCAGTAATACCCTGACCGCCGAGCCGAGCCGCTTCACCTCTGCCGTTGATAAAATTATTCTCAACCGCTTCCTCGGCTTGCCGATCTTCCTGCTGGTGATGTACGTGATGTTCCTGCTCGCCATCAACATTGGCGGCGCGCTCCAACCGCTGTTCGATGTCGGCTCTGTGGCCATTTTTATCCACGGCCTGCAATGGCTGGGCTACACGCTGCATCTGCCTGAATGGCTGACCATTTTCCTCGCGCAGGGGCTGGGTGGCGGTATCAACACCGTTCTGCCGCTGGTGCCGCAAATCGGCATGATGTATCTGTTCCTCTCCTTCCTTGAGGATTCCGGTTACATGGCCCGTGCTGCCTTCGTGATGGATCGCCTGATGCAGGCGCTCGGTTTGCCAGGTAAATCCTTCGTTCCACTGATTGTCGGTTTTGGCTGTAACGTTCCGTCGGTGATGGGCGCACGTACGCTGGATGCGCCGCGTGAGCGCCTGATGACCATCATGATGGCGCCGTTTATGTCCTGCGGCGCACGACTGGCGATCTTCGCAGTCTTTGCGGCGGCGTTCTTTGGCCAGGAAGGTGCGCTGGCAGTATTTTCCCTGTACCTGCTGGGTATCGTGATGGCGATTCTCACCGGCCTGATGCTCAAACACACCATCATGCGCGGCGAAGCCTCACCGTTTGTGATGGAACTGCCGGTCTACCACGTCCCGCACATCAAAAGCCTGCTGATCCAGACCTGGCAGCGCCTGAAAGGTTTTGTTCTGCGCGCCGGTAAAGTCATTGTCATTGTCAGTATTTTCCTTAGCGCGCTGAACAGCTTTACCCTCAGCGGTCAGGCGGCGGATAACATCAACGACTCGGCGCTGGCCTCCGTCAGCCGCGTGATCACCCCGCTGTTCAAGCCGATTGGCGTTCATGAAGATAACTGGCAGGCCACCGTTGGGCTGTTCACCGGCGCGATGGCAAAAGAAGTGGTTGTGGGCACTCTGAACACGCTGTATACGGCGGAAAATATTCAGGAAGAGGAGTTTAACCCGGCGGAATTCCACCTCGGAGACGAGCTACTGGGCGCGGTGGATGAAACCTGGGAGAGTCTGAAAAACACCTTCAGCCTGAGCGTGCTCGCCAATCCCATCGAGGCCAGCAAAGGCGACGGTGAAATGGCAACTGGCGCGATGGGCGTAATGAGTCAGAAGTTCGGCAGCGCGTCAGCGGCCTATAGCTATCTGATCTTCGTCCTGCTCTACATTCCGTGCATTTCCGTGATGGGGGCGATTGCCCGCGAATCCAGCCGTGGCTGGATGGGCTTCTCGGTTCTGTGGGGGCTGAACATTGCGTACTCGCTGGCGACCGTCTTCTATCAGGCCACCAACTTTAACCAGCATCCACGCTACAGCCTGGTGTGCATCCTGGCGGTTGTGTTGTTCAACGTCATCCTTATTGGCCTGCTTCGCCGCGCACGTAGCCGTGTCGACGTCAACCTGCTGGCGACCAACAAAACGGCGGCCAACTGCTGTAACAGTCCTGCTGGCGACTGCCACTAAGAGGTAAGAGTTTATGGCATCGATGATTCAGGTTCGTGATCTACTGGCGCTTCAGGGGCGAATGGAGGCCAGACAGTTGAGCCTTTCCCTGCACACGCCACAGCCGATGATCGATGCCATGCTCGAAAGACTGGAGGCAATGGGAAAAGCTACTCGGGTTCAGGAAGATAAGGACGACTGCTTGTCCGGTAGCTGCAAAAGCTGCCCGGAAGGGAAAGCGTGCCTGCGGGAATGGTGGGTACTGCGCTAATGTGATTTGCCGGGAAAACGAAACGCCTCCCGGCAATAATGGCTACTTACTTAAACACTTCTGCCGTGGCGCGAACGTCTTTCTCATTCTTCGTACCGCTGGTGATCACATAATATGTGCCGCCTAATTTATCCGCCTTTTCCGACAGCTCTTTTTTCGCATCCATCGGTGAGGTTTTATCTGACGTTGAAACATCCCCTACTTTGGTCAAGTTCATCTTTTTCGCTTCATCCCTTTGCAACTCTTTCGCCGCAAAAGCCCCAAAAGACAATGACCCAATAACCAGTGAAGCAACAAGTCCTGTGACTATTTTCATATCCATACTCTCCATAGGTTTATAATTGCGTATATCGCAGGGACAATTGCCACAACGACACACTGAGTATTGTCGTGGCACACCAGTTTTTCCAGGATGGATAGAAAACAATCAGTCTAAACGTTGACTTAACGCAGTCAGCGCCGCGCAAAACTCAGCGGGATGTGAAACAAAAGGCGCGTGCGCCGCTTTGGCAATAACCAACGACTCACTCTGCGGCCACTGCGCATCCAGCATCGGCACCACTTTGCGCGGAACCAGCCCATCAAGATAACCGTAGATTCGCAGATGCGGCACGGTAAGCGCAGCCAGTTGTTCGCGCAGGTCGACGGTTTTCAGGATCTCCAGGCCGCCATTCAGAACATCAACGTCCGGCATTGGCAGAGCCAGCACCGCGTTTTTGAGCATTCGCGCATCCTGTCGTGCCGTTTCGGTGCCCATTGTTTGCAATGCCAGAAAACGCTCAACCGTGCGCTTGAAATCTTCGCTCAGCTGCTGCTGAAAGCCCGCTAAGACCTCCGGCTTGATACCTGGCCACTCGTCGCGGGCGCTAAAACACGGTGAGGAAGCTACCGTCACCAGCGCCTGAACGCGCTCCGGGTGCGTCAGGGCAATCTGACTGGCCACCAGCCCACCTAAACTCCATCCGAGCCAGATAGCCTTTTGCGGCGCACGTTCCAGAACCTGTTGCGCCATCGCCTCCAGCGCCAGAGCGCCAAAGCCGTGGCTGCGCCCGAAACCGGGCAGATCAACAAGGTGCAACGTAAATTGCGAGGCCAGTTCCTCCTGAATGCAATGCCACACCTCGGCGTTCAGCCCCCATCCGTGCAGCAGCACAAGATCAACATTTCCTGTGCCTGTGGTCTGCCACCAAAGATTATTCATCGGTTAGGATTCTCTTTTTTAACAAGGAAGTTGCTCATGCTAACAGTGCCTGGCTTGTGCTGGCTATGCCGAATGCCGCTCACGATAAGCCACTGGGGAGTGTGTTCGGTCTGCACACGCTCATTCCAGACCCGTACGCCCTGTTGCCCGCAATGCGGATTACCGGCAACGAGCGTCCACATCCCCTGCGGAAGGTGCCTGCAAAAGCCGCCGCCCTGGGATGCTCTGGTCGCGGTCGATGATTACGTTCAGCCGCTGAGTGGCCTGATCCATAAACTGAAATTTTCCCGGCAAACCCAGCTGGCCGCCCCTCTCGCTCGCCTGCTGGTACTGGCGGTTTTGCACGCCAGACGCACACGAAATTTGCCTGCGGTGGATTTACTCATCAGCGTGCCCCTCCACCACCGGCGCCACTGGCGTCGCGGGTATAATCAGAGCGAGGTGTTATGTCACCCACTTGCCCACTGGCTACGCTGCAGTTATCACCCTGTCGCGCTGAAACGCACACATGCCACGGCAATCCAGCATCAGCTCAGCGCGAGGTTGCGCAAAAGAAACCTTAAAAACGCCTTTCGGCTTGAATTGTCGGTCAAGGGCCGCCATATCGCGATTGTGGATGATGTCGTCACAACCGGCAGCACGGTAGCAGAACTTTCCCGACTGCTTTTGCAAAGCGGCGCGGCGACGGTTCAGGTATGGTGTTTGTGTCGCACCTTGTAGCCCTTTTCCGATGGGCGTATTATTATACCCAGGTAATTTAGTCAACTATTAGGCCAAAGCTATGATCCGTATTTCCGATTCTGCACAATCACACTTTGCCAAACTGCTGGCAAATCAGGAAGAAGGGACGCAGATCCGCGTGTTTGTGATTAATCCAGGCACTCCGAATGCAGAATGCGGTGTCTCTTATTGTCCTCCGGACGCTGTGGAAGCATCTGACACTGCCCTTAAATTTGAGCAGCTCACCGCCTATGTCGATGAGTTAAGCGCGCCGTATCTTGACGATGCGGAAATCGATTTTGTGACCGATCAGCTGGGTTCTCAGCTGACGCTGAAAGCACCGAACGCGAAAATGCGTAAAGTGTCCGACGATGCCCCGCTGATGGAGCGCGTGGAATATCTGCTGCAATCGCAGATCAACCCGCAGCTGGCCGGTCACGGCGGTAAAGTCACCCTGATGGAAATCACTGACGACGGTCTGGCTATCCTGCAGTTCGGCGGCGGGTGCAACGGGTGTTCTATGGTCGACGTGACCCTCAAGGAAGGGATCGAGAAGCAAATGCTGAACGAATTCCCTGAACTGAAAGGCGTGCGCGATCTGACCGAACACCAGCGCGGCGAGCACTCATACTACTGAGTTCCCGTCTGTCTTTGCCGGGTGGCGGCTTCACCTTACCCGGCCTACCGTTCGAGGCTTTTGTAGGCCCGCTAAGCGTAGCGCCATCGGGCAAATGACCGCACACCACATCCAGGCCGGGTACGGCGTAACCGCCAACCCGGCTTTTGTTTGCCCATCACTCCCTCCCCATATGTTGACCTGCGTCTCATAATTCAAATTTTGCCTGCCAGGGTGATTCTCAATCCGCACATGTTACCCGTATCATTCACATGGGCACTAAGCATCCTCATAACAGCCGACTAAACTCAATAGTTTCGCAGGCAACCAGTATTAGTGCCGTTAATTCTCTGTTCCCAGTTGGGACAATCGGAAATTGTCGTCGAAACAATGACGTTACCCATAACAATTGAAAGGCCAGGTTAATCATGCCATTAGTTATCGTCGCTATCGGTGTTGTCTTATTACTGCTCTTGATGATCCGTTTCAAGCTGAACGGCTTCATCGCTCTGGTTCTGGTGGCACTTGCAGTCGGTCTGATGCAAGGAATGCCGCTGGTCAAAGTCATTAGCTCTATCAAAGCCGGTGTCGGCGGAACGCTTGGCAGCCTGGCACTGATCATGGGCTTCGGCGCCATGCTCGGTAAAATGCTGGCAGACTGCGGCGGCGCACAGCGTATCGCAACCACGCTGATCGCCAAATTTGGTAAACAGCACATTCAATGGGCGGTGGTATTAACCGGCTTTACCGTCGGTTTTGCGCTGTTCTATGAAGTCGGCTTCGTGCTGATGCTGCCGCTGGTCTTCACCATCGCGGCTGCAGCGAATATCCCGCTGCTGTATGTCGGTGTGCCAATGGCCGCTGCGCTGTCTGTGACCCACGGCTTCCTGCCACCGCATCCGGGT
Organism: Lelliottia jeotgali; assembly: GCA_002271215.1. Taxonomy (NCBI): domain Bacteria; kingdom Pseudomonadati; phylum Pseudomonadota; class Gammaproteobacteria; order Enterobacterales; family Enterobacteriaceae; genus Lelliottia; species Lelliottia jeotgali. The sequence goes on from CP018628.1 coordinate 4,189,681, forward strand.
CCAACCGCTATCGCGACCATCTTCCACGCGGATATGGGTAAAACCCTGCTGTTCGGTACCATCCTGGCGATCCCAACCGTTATCCTTGCGGGTCCGGTATTTGCTCGCTGCCTGAAAGGCATCGACAAGCCCATCCCGGAAGGTCTGTATAGCGCAAAAACCTTCACTGAAGAAGAGATGCCAAGCTTTGGCGTCAGCGTCTGGACTTCTCTGGTGCCGGTCGTGCTGATGGCGATGCGCGCCGTGGCAGAAATGGTGCTGCCGAAAGGTCACGCATTCCTGTCCGTCGCTGAGTTCCTCGGTGATCCGGTCATGGCGACGCTAATTGCCGTCCTGATTGCGCTGTTTACCTTCGGTCTGAATCGCGGTCGTAACATGGACCAGATTAACGACACGCTGGGCTCTGCCATCAAAATTATCGCCATGATGCTGTTGATCATCGGCGGTGGCGGTGCGTTCAAGCAGGTTCTGGTGGACAGCGGCGTGGATAAATACATCGCCTCTATGATGCATGAAACCAACATTTCTCCGATTCTGATGGCATGGTCTATCGCCGCCGTTCTGCGTATCGCGCTGGGTTCTGCGACCGTTGCAGCGATTACCGCTGGCGGTATCGTGGCGCCGCTGATTGCGACCACCGGCGTGAGCCCTGAGCTGATGGTTATCGCAGTAGGTTCCGGTAGCGTGATTTTCTCCCACGTGAACGATCCGGGCTTCTGGCTGTTCAAGGAGTACTTCAACCTGACTATCGGTGAGACCATCAAGTCCTGGTCGATGCTGGAAACGATTATTTCCGTGTGCGGCCTGATTGGCTGTCTGCTGTTGGGAATGGTGGTTTAAGCCTTACCCGGCCTGGTTGATCTGTGCGGTCATTTGCCGGGTGGCGGCTGCGCCTTACCCGGCCTACAAGGTAAAAGCAAAACGGCAACCAAAGGTTGCCGTTTTTAATGTTTTCTCCTTCTCCCCTGGGAGAGGGTCGGGGTGAGGGCATCAAACCGCACCCTCCGTAGGCCCGGCAAGCGCATTTGCGCCGCCGGGCTTTTTTATCACTTCTTCGCTCTTCTGCGCTTATCCAAATCCTTAATCAGCTTGTTCACGCCGTCGTCGGCAAACATCTTCTCAAGGGTGGTGGACAGCTTACGCCGCCAGTTTTTGTACTGATAGCTGGTGCCCGGAATGTTTACCGGCTCCGCCATTCCCAGCCAGTCTTCCGGCTGCAAACCCAGCAGAGCGCTGTTGCTGTCGGCAATATAGCGCTGCATCGCGCGATTGAGCGTCGGCGTCATCGCCATTAGCGAGGCCTTATGCCCGGCACGTTTTGGCAGACAGCCGTGCTTATGCAGCGCATCCAGCAGCCCTTGTTTTGCCAGCTCGCGATCCTGATACAGCCCGCGCAGCACCCCTTCATCCGGATACAAACCTAGCGTTTTGCCAAGCGTGAGATCGCCACTTTCCCAATAGCCTCGCAGCGTAGGAAGATCATGCGTTGTCGCGACAGCCATTGATTGTTCAGGATACGCTTTCGGCGAACGGAACGTCTTCTCATGGTCACTTTCGAAATAGAGTACTTTGTATGAATAAACGCCACTCTCGCGTAATTTGCTGACGATTTCAACCGGTACAGTACCGAGATCTTCGCCAATCACCATGCAGGAGTGACGCTGGCTTTCCAGCGCCAGAATCGACAGTAAATCGTCCACCGGATAATGCACATACGCGCCGTGATCCGCCGTTTCACCGTACGGAATCCACCACAGACGCAGCACAGACATTACGTGGTCGATACGCAATGCGCCGCAGTTTTGCATGTTGGCGCGCAGCAGATCGATAAACGGCTCGTACCCGCGCGCCGCCATCACGTGCGGGTCCATCGGCGGCAGGCCCCAGTTCTGACCCAGCGGACCGAGAATATCCGGCGGCGCGCCGACGGAGGCTTTCAGGCAGTAAAGCTCGCGATCGCACCAGGTTTCGGCTCCGCCTTCCGCCACGCCCACCGCCAGATCGCGGTACAGGCCGATCGGCATGTCGTAGCCCTGGCTCTCCTGCCAGCAGGCGGCAAACTGGCTGTACGCCAGCCATTGCAGCCACAGGAAGAAATCCACTTCGTTGGCGTGTGTTTTGCAGAAGGCTTTCACTTCCGGGGAATCCACCGACTGATACGCCTCTGGCCACACCGGCCAGCCCCAGCGCATTTCGTCCTCTTTCACCTGATAGGCATGCAGCGCATCGAACGCCGCCTGCCAGTAAAGGCTGTCACCTTCCTGGGTGACAAATTGACGGAACGCTTTCATCTGTTCGTCGGTGCGTTTTGCAAAGCCCTTCCACGCCATGCGCAGAGCGGCCATTTTCAGCGCCGTGACCGTTGCGTAGTCGACCCAGTCGGCGTCCCGCACCTGTTTCAGCGTCTGCTGAGTGGTGCTCATCTTCCACCACTCCTGCGCCTCTTTGCTGTTTTTGAAATCATCCAGCGCGTTGACGTCGATATAAATCACGTTCAACCAGCGCCGGGACGACGGGCTGTACGGGCTGGCGCTTTCCGGATTCGCCGGATACAGCGCGTGGATTGGGTTAAGGCCGATAAACGCCCCACCGCGTTTGCCCACGTCCGTCAGCATTTTCTTCAGATCGCCAAAATCGCCGATCCCCCAGTTGTCGTCCGAACGTAGCGTATAGAGCTGCACGCAGGCGCCCCACAGCTTTTTGCCTTCACGCAGTGCCTGCGGTTCGTAGCAGCGTTTCGGGGCAATAATCACCCGACAATGAAAACGATGCTCGCCCTGAGTGAGCGTCAGAGTGTGGTAGCCTTGCGGCAACTTCGTCGGAAGGTTGAGCTGTTTACCGCCCGTGGCATGGCCCTTATGTTCCTGACCCTCTTCGGTGATTAACAGCCAACTGAACTCGCCGCTGCCGTCAATCATCAGCGGCATTTTCTTGCCCGCAGTGAACACTTTCACCAGCGGAACCGGCGTCACCGCCGCTTTCGCGACGGGTTTAGCCTTGTGCATGGCGTCCAGCAAACGTCTTTTGGTTTCAGCACCAATTGACTGTGGTTTACCGTGAGCATTGATGTAACTGGGGCTGATCCCCGCCGCCAGCGCGGCATTATCCAGACGTTTGCTATCCATCGCGCTTCCTTAGCGTTTTGCCTGCCAGATACGGGCCTGATAATCACGGATTGAACGGTCAGAGCTGAACATCCCGCAGCGCGCGGTGTTCAGAATACACGCCCGGGTCCAGGCGTCCTGATCGCGATACAGCACATCGACCTGCTTCTGTGCATCCACGTAGGCGGTGAAGTCCGCCATCACCAGATACGGATCGCCACCCTGTTTGCCGATGCTGTGCAGCATCTGGTCAAACGCATGTTTGTCGCCATCGCTGTATTTGCCGCTTTCCAGCTCTTTCAGCACTGCATCCAGCACTTTGTCTTTCTTGCGCCATTTCACCGGGTCATAGCCTTTGGCTTTCAGGGCTTTCACCTCCTCGACCGTATGCCCGAAGATAAAGATGTTCTCTTCGCCCACCTGCTCGGCGATTTCGACGTTTGCACCGTCCAGGGTGCCGACGGTGAGCGCCCCGTTGAGCGCCAGCTTCATGTTGCCAGTGCCGGACGCCTCTTTGCCTGCAGTAGAGATCTGCTCAGAAATATCCGCCGCCGGGATCAGCATTTCCGCCGCCGACACGCAGTAATCCGGCAGGAACACCACTTTCAGCTTATCGCCGACGTTCGGATCGTTGTTCACCGCGTCGGCCACTTTGTTGATGGCCAGAATGATGTTCTTCGCCAGGTAGTAGCCAGGCGCGGCTTTGGCACCAAACAGGAACACGCGCGGCACGCGGTCGGCGTTCGGGTTCTCGCGGATCTCCTTATACAGCGCCAGAATGTGCAGCAGGTTCAGGTGCTGACGTTTGTACTCATGCAGGCGTTTAATCTGGATATCAAAAATCGCGTTTGGATTGATTTCAATCCCGGTACGCACTTTCACGAACGCCGCCAGGCGCACTTTGTTCTCTTGCTTAATAGCCTGATATTTCTGACGGAACTTCGCATCGTCAGCCTGCTTTTCCAGGTTGATCAGTTGGTCGAGATCGTTGGCCCACTCTTTCTTCAGGGTTTTATCCAGCAGCGCGGCAAGCGCCGGGTTGCACTGTTTGATCCAGCGACGCGGCGTGATGCCGTTGGTGACGTTATGGAACTTGTTCGGCCAAAGCTGGTGATATTCCGGGAACAGATCTTTGACCACCAGATCCGAGTGCAGCGCCGCCACGCCGTTCACCGCAAAGCCGCTGACCACACACATATTCGCCATGCGGACCTGTTTATCGTGCACCACCGCCAGTTTCGCCCACACCGCTTTGTCGCCCGGCCAGGTTTTGCTCACCAACACTTTGAACTGGTCGTTGATCTGATTAATGATCTGCATATGGCGCGGCAGAAGCGCTTTCACCAGCTTCTCGTCCCAGCACTCCAGCGCTTCTGGCATCAGGGTGTGGTTGGTGTAAGCGAAGGTCTTGCTGGTGATCGCCCAGGCCGCATCCCAGCTCAGCTGGTGCTCATCAAGCAGTACGCGCAGCAGTTCAGGGATCGCGATCGTTGGGTGAGTGTCGTTCAACTGGATAACTTCGTAATCCGCCAGCTCAGACAGCTTACGCCCCGCCAGATGATGGCGACGCAGGATATCCGCCACCGAGCAGGCGCACTGGAAATACTGCTGCATCAGGCGCAGTTTTTTACCCGCCAGATGGTTGTCGTTCGGGTACAGAACTTTGGTCAGCTTCTCGGCGTCGATACCCTGCTGCTCGGCACGCAGGAAATCGCCGTCGTTAAATTTGGTCAGATTGAACGGATGCGCGTGTTTCGCCTGCCACAGACGCAGCGGCTGCGCGACGCCGTTACGATAGCCCAGCACCGGCAGATCCCAGGCTTCGCCGGTGATGACAAAACCCGGTTCCCAATGGCCCTGCTTCGTGACTTTGCCGCCAATGCCGACGTGCACGTCGAGCTGCGCGTTATGGCGGAACCACGGATAGCTGCCGCGATGCCAGTCGTCCGGGGCTTCAATCTGATGCCCGTCATTAAAGGACTGACGGAACAGGCCGTACTGATAGTTCAGACCATAACCGATAGCGGATTGCCCTACCGTCGCCATTGAATCGAGGAAACAGGCCGCCAGACGCCCCAACCCGCCGTTGCCTAAGCCCGGATCGGTTTCTTCCTCCAGCAAATCGGTCAGGTTCACGTTGTGCTCATTCAGCACCTCGCTCACTTCCTGATACCAGCCAAGATTCAGCAGATTGTTGCCGGTCAAGCGTCCAATCAGAAACTCCATCGAGATGTAGTTCACATGACGCTGGTTTTTGACCGGCTTCGCCGCTGGCTGAGCGCTGAGCAGTTCGGCCAGCGCACCGCTCACGGCTTGCCACCACTGATGAGGCGTCATGTCCTCTGCTGCAAACAAACCAAAACGCTGCCACTGACGCGTCAGGGCAGCCTGAAATTGAGCTTTGTTGAAGGTAGGCTGTGACATAGGGAATCGGCATCCTGTAGAGAAAGAAAACATAATGGCGCTAGTGTGCCTGGCTCATTCCCCCTCTTCCTCCTCCTGCCGGGGATTAGGCAGGGAGGAGTAACGGGGATGAGCGCAAAAGTGTGATCAAGGCCACTCTTGAGCATAGAACGAGTGTGCCGGGAAGGGGGAAAGATAAACGGGAAGAGTGTCAAATAAATGAAATGCAGTTTCGGATGAAATTAATATCAGCAGAAATGATTACTTACCAGGAATAATATTTATGTGTTTTAGGCGTTTCTCAGAGGGTTATTTTCCAGTAACAACTATACCGGTTATTTATTAACTTCGTGATGAGAATCGCCTTATGAAACCAGTTTCAGGATAAAGGCACTAAATGCATACAAGCCAGCATCCATGCTGGATACAGGGCATTTAAAAAAGTTCCCGGTCAATGGGGAATAATTTTGTGACAGAGTGCAAATTCAGGGATAGAAAAAACGGACATAACTTGCAATAGTTCCTTTTCTGGCCGACCTTATATCTATTAATTACGAAGCGCAAAAAAAATCGATTTCCTCGTTTCCCCACAGTGAAGTGAAAAACTTATGTTGATTCCGTCCAAATTAAGTCGCCCGGTTCGTCTTGACCATACTGTGGTCCGCGAACGCCTGTTGGCGAAACTTTCCGGCGCGAATAATTTCCGACTGGCGCTGGTTACGAGTCCTGCAGGTTATGGAAAAACAACGCTCATCTCACAGTGGGCCGCAGGTAAAAGCGATTTAGGCTGGTATTCCCTTGATGAGGGCGATAACCAGCAGGAGCGCTTTGCCAGCTATCTGATCGCGGCCATTCAGCAGGCGACCAACGGGCATTGCGTCACCAGTGAAGTGATGGTGCAAAAGCGCCAGTACGCCAGCCTCTCCTCCCTGTTCGCCCAGCTGTTCATCGAACTGGCCGAATGGCATCGCCCGCTGTTCCTGGTGATTGATGATTATCATCTGATTACCAATCCGGTGATCCACGAATCGATGCGCTTCTTCCTGCGCCATCAGCCGGAAAATCTCACCCTGGTGGTGCTGTCGCGTAACCTGCCGCAGCTGGGCATTGCCAACCTGCGCGTGCGCGATCAGCTTCTCGAAGTGGGCAGCCAGCAGTTGGCCTTCAACCATCAGGAAGCGAAACAGTTCTTTGACTGTCGGCTCAGCTCGCCGATTGAAGCCTCCGAAAGCAGTCGTCTGTGCGACGATGTGGCTGGTTGGGCAACCGCTTTGCAGCTCATCGCGCTCTCAGCCCGACAAAATAACAGCCCGACGCACCAGTCTGCACGCCGCCTGGCGGGCATTAATGCCAGCCATTTATCCGATTATCTGGTCGATGAAGTACTGGACAGCGTTGATCCGGCCACCCGCCAGTTCCTGCTGAAAAGCTCGCTGCTGCGCTCGATGAACGACGCGCTAATTGTGCGCGTAACCGGCGAAGACAACGGCCAGATGCGCCTTGAAGAGATCGAACGCCAGGGACTGTTCCTGCAACGCATGGACGACTCCGGGGAATGGTTCAGCTTCCATCCGCTGTTTGGCAACTTCCTGCGCCAGCGCTGCCAATGGGAAATGGCTACCGAATTACCCGACGTTCACCGCTCAGCCGCCGAAAGCTGGATGGCGCAAGGCTTCCCGAGCGAAGCTATCCACCACGCGCTGGCCGCCGGTGACGCCAATATGCTGCGCGACATTCTGCTTAACCACGCCTGGGGCCTGTTCAACCACAGCGAACTGACGCTACTCGAAGAGTCGCTTCGCGCCCTGCCGTGGGAAAGCCTGCTGGAAAACCCGCGTCTGGTGCTGTTGCAGGCGTGGCTGATGCAGAGCCAGCACCGTTATAGCGAAGTAAACACATTACTTGCCCGCGCCGAACAAGAGATGAAAGGCGAGATGGACGGCACGCTGCACGGTGAGTTTAACGCCCTGCGTGCGCAGGTTGCCATCAACGACGGCGACCAGGAAGAGGCTGAGCGTCTGGCGATGATCGCCCTCGACGAACTGCCGCTGGCGAACTATTACAGCCGCATTGTTGCCACCTCGGTCCACGGTGAAGTGCTGCACTGCAAAGGCGATCTCACGCGTTCCCTGTCGCTGATGCAGCAAACGGAACAGATGGCCCGCCGTCACGATGTCTGGCATTACGCCCTGTGGAGCATGATCCAGCAGAGCGAAATCTTATTTGCTCAGGGGTTCCTGCAAGCCGCCTGGGAGACTCAGGAAAAAGCGTTCCAGTTGATTCACGATCAGCACCTGGAACAGCTGCCGATGCACGAATTCTTGCTGCGCATTCGCGCGCAATTACTGTGGGCCTGGGCGCGTCTGGATGAGGCCGAAGCGTCTGCTCGTCACGGCGTTGAGGTGCTTTCCACCTTCCAGCCGCAGCAGCAGCTGCAATGCCTGGCCCTGCTGGTGCAGTGCTCCCTGGCGCGCGGCGATCTGGATAATGCCCGGAATCACCTGAACCGCCTCGAAAATCTGCTCGGCAACGGCCAATATCACAGCGACTGGGTTTCCAACGCCGATAAAGTGCGGGTGATTTACTGGCAAATGATCGGCGATAAAAAATCCGCCGCCAACTGGCTGCGCCAGACGCCAAAACCGGAATTCGCCAATAACCACTTCCTGCAAAGCCAGTGGCGCAACATCGCCCGCGCGCAGATCCTGCTCGGTGAGTTTGAGCCTGCGGAAATTGTGCTGGAAGAGTTAAACGAGAACGCCCGCAGCCTGCGCCTGATGAGCGATCTGAACCGCAACCTGCTGCTGCTCAATCAGCTTTACTGGCAAGCAGGCCGCAAAAATGACGCGCAGCGCGTGTTGCTGGAAGCACTCCAGCTGGCGAACCGTACCGGATTTATCAGTCATTTTGTGATTGAAGGCGAGACGATGGCGCAGCAGCTGCGCCAGCTGATTCAGCTCAATACGTTACCGGAACTGGATCAACACCGCGCCCAGCGCATTCTGCGCGAGATCAACCAGCATCACCGCCACAAGTTTGCTCACTTCGACGAGAACTTTGTCGAACGTCTACTGAACCACCCGGAAGTGCCGGAACTTATTCGCACCAGCCCGCTCACCCAACGTGAGTGGCAGGTTCTGGGGTTGATTTACTCGGGCTACAGCAACGAACAGATTGCGGGCGAGCTGGCGGTCGCAGCGACCACCATCAAAACGCACATTCGTAATTTGTATCAGAAACTCGGCGTGGCGCATCGTCAGGATGCGGTGCAACATGCGCAGCAGCTGTTAAAGATGATGGGGTATGGCGTGTAATTCATTGCCCGGTGGCGCTACGCTTACCGGGCATACGGTTTAGTAGGTCGGGTCAGGCGCAGCCGCCACCCGACATGAGGATTAGCACAATTCCAGCTGCAAGTTGTTATCTCTAATCACCTGCAACACCCCCGCCGGTGGCATGACGTCGGTGTACACCGCGTTCACCATGCTGATGCTGCCCATGTTTACCATAGCGTTACGGCCAAACTTCGAGTGGTCCACCACCAGCATCACGTGGCGAGAGTTCTCGATAATCGCCCGCTTGGTGCGCACTTCGTGGTAGTCAAACTCCAGCAACGAGCCATCGCTATCAATGCCGCTGATCCCCAGAATGCCGAAATCGAGGCGGAACTGGGAGATAAAGTCGAGGGTCGCTTCGCCAATAATTCCCCCGTCGCGGCTGCGCAGTTCACCGCCCGCGAGGATGATGCGGAAATCGTCTTTCTGCATCAGGGTGTTCGCCACGTTCAGGTTATTCGTCACCACGCGCAGGTTTTCATGGTTAAGCAGCGCGTGGGCCACCGCTTCGGGCGTGGTGCCGATATCAATAAACAGCGTCGCGCCGTTGGGGATTTGGCTCGCGACTTTGGCGGCAATCCGCTCTTTCTCGGCGGTTTGCGTCGCCTTGCGATCGTGCCATGAGGTGTTTACGGAACTCGACGGCAGCGCCGCGCCGCCGTGATGGCGAAGAATGCGGTTCTGATCGGCCAGATCGTTTAAATCACGACGAATGGTCTGCGGGCTGACGGCGAATTGCTCGACCAGCTCTTCGGTGCTGACGTATCCCTGTTTTTTAACCAGTTCGATAATGGCGTCATGACGTTGCGTTTGTTTCATGAAATATCCCTGGGAATTATGTTCGTTTTCGCGCATTCAGCGTATCAGCAAAGGCCATCGCCAGCCCTACAGCCAGCCCGGCAACGTGCGCGCCGTTGGCGATAGACATACCAAACAGATCAAACCATCCGGCAATTAGCCATATTAATGCAAAGGTTATTAAACCGCGTTGCAGATAGATGCCGCTTTGGGGGTCGCGCTCACCGCGAAGCCAGACGTAGCCCATCAAGGCGTAAACCACGCCCGACAAACCACCAAACCACGGACCGCTAAACTTATGCTGTACGTAACCGCTTAACAGGGCGCTGATCACGGTGATGACAATGAGTTTGCCGGTGCCGAGACGTTTTTCGACCGCGCCACCGAGATACCACCACCACAGCAGGTTAAAGAGAATGTGCATTACCGAAAAGTGCATCAGGGCGTGGCTGAAGTATCGCCAGACGTCAAACTGCACCGAAGGATCGTACGGCCAGGCGAGAGCAATCATCACCGGCTGATCGCCGACCACGTTCATGATGATAAACACCAGAATGCAGGCCGCCATGAGCAACAGCGTGAAGGGTCCGGCACGCTCGCGCACGGTAGCTAAAAAAGGAAAACGTTGATAGTGCAGCCCGCTGTCCGTGTGACCGGAGGTCCAGCTGGCCGCCAGATAG